>JAZUQH010000001.1:0-3726 GCA_045605605.1 Acutalibacteraceae bacterium
GAAATATGCAACGGTGACGGATTTCTTGTTATCAGGTGATAAAATTTCATCCGACATACCCGTAGTATAAGTCTCAAATTCAATTTCCTTTTCAACATTTTTAATTGCTTGCTTTATACTCTTAATATAACAAGCATGGGAAACAATGATTTCATCTATTTCAGCAATACGGTTATATAGATCAGAAATCCTTTGTTTCATTTCGTCAGTAGACATCTGAGGCAAAGCCAAGCGATAAACATTTAATGACGAAATAAATTTTTCATCTTCCTCATCATTAGACTTAAACAACATAAATTTAACTGTAGATTTAGTAGTATCAATTCTAACAGTTTTAAAATTGTCAGAAAGGTTTTCATATTCGGCCTTCGGCATCTCATAAAAGAGTATTTCAATACCTTTTGATTCCAAATCACTTAAAACACTTGGATCAATGTCGCCCCAGCTTTTTAAACGATCCAGTTCTGCATCAAGAGCAATTTTTTCCGCTTGACATCGTTTTTTCTCTTCATCAAGGGAATTAACCTCGGTTGCGATAGTCAATGCATCTGCAGCATTTGCATTCTTTTGTTCTGTGTTTTTAATCTTTCCGATGGTAAAAATTGCACTTTCAAGTAAAGCTACCTGTTCTTTGAGATTTGCAAGTCGTTCGCCTGTTCCTTCGGTTATCTCGATATGGAGAATACCCAAGCTGCGAAGCTTTTTCAGGGTTTTATCCTTTTCACTTTCTCTTATAATAAGAGACACTTTTTTCATAGGCACTATCATAATGAATACACCTCCGTTTCGGAAGCGACAACATTACGAAGAGCTATCTTGCGTTTTGAAATTTTGGAACGCACAACAGCACTAACCTGTTGGTCTGCCATATAAATAGATATTTTTTTTATGTTTTCCTCTGTTTCAGGAATTTTAACCTTTTCAAACAGGTTAACCCTTTGAGATGTGGAAAGAAGCTCTTTCTCCAACAGCCTAACCTGTTCGTCCAACACTTCTGCTTCCAAGTCAAGAGACATTGCTTTTTCCATATGATTTGCAGCTATATCTACCCAAAGAGGAGTTTCATATAAATCGTAATCTCCTCTTTGAAAATCTGCGCCTTCAAATATAGGAATATCAACACCTGCAATATTCCCCATTCCTTTACGAACATTGCTTACAGTTATGATTCCTTCGGGGAAGGCATCCTTTTCGCTAAAAACAGCTATCCATTCTTTAAACCCAAGTTCAAGAATTTCTCTTTCTTTTCTTACTGCTTTTGCTCTTTGGGCAATCGTGCGAATTTCTGCATGGAGTTGTTGTTTTTTCAGTGTCAGAGTAGGCAAATATCTGCGGTACATTTTGAGTGCGTCCTTTTGCACTTTTAATTCATTTTTTGTTAGCTTGATTTTTGCCAAAACCGCATCCCTCCTTACTTCTTAGGCCAAAATTCATCAGTAAGGTCTGATTTTATTCCGGTTTCATCCTTATCAAAGCAATCCGCTAAAATTTCCCAGCCCAAATCAAGTGCTTCTTCAAGTGAAAGATTAACAGACAGTGACATCATCTTGCATTCAAACAGTTCACCATATTTAAGCAATTTTTCGTCCCAACGGCTCATAGAGAAGCCCATATTCTTCTTTTCGAGTGTTTCTTTATACGAAGAATATAAGCGAATCATTGCATCCATTAATGCACGATGGTCTTTTCGTGTTTTGCCATTTACATTTTGTTTCAATCGGGAAAGTGAACCAAAAGGCTCTATGCGGCCGCCTTTAAGGTAATATTGTCCTTCTGTAATATATCCGGTATTGTCGGGAACAGGATGTGTTACATCATCGCCCGGCATTGTGGTAACTGCTAAAACGGTAACTGAACCTGAATCAGCAAAGTCAACCGCTTTTTCATAACGTGCTGCAAGCTGAGAATAAAGGTCTCCGGGATATCCACGATTTGATGGCACCTGTTCTTGAGTAATAGCAATTTCTTTCATTGCATCAGCAAAGTTGGTCATATCGGTAAGAAGCACCAATACATCCTTGTTTTGCAATGCGAATTGTTCTGCTGTCGCCAGTACCATATCCGGTATCATCATACATTCTACCGTAGGATCGGAAGCAGTATGAATAAACATTACAGTTTTACTCAAAGCGCCGCCTTTGGAAAGTGCGTCCTTAAAATATAAAAAATCGTCATATTTAAGTCCCATTCCTCCGAGCACGATTACATCAGCTTCAGCCTGCATTGCAATACGTGCAAGAAGTTGATTGTACGGCTCACCGGAAATAGAGAAAATAGGCAGTTTTTGAGAAACAACCAATGTGTTAAACATATCAATCATAGGAATGTTGGTTCTCATCATTCGGTTGGCAAGAATACGTTTGGTAGGGTTAACAGAGGGACCTCCGATAGGCTTCATGTTTTCTGTAAGAGCCGGACCCTTATCTCTTGGTTCACCCGAACCGTTGAATATACGTCCTAACAAGTCATCGCTGAATGATATTCTCATTTCATGACCGAGAAAACACACTTCATCTCCGGTAGAAACACCCTGACCACCGGCAAAGACCTGCAATGATACAATATCTCCATCAATTTTGTTAACCTGAGCCAAGGATTTGCCGAATCGCGTGTTGATCTGTGCCAATTCCTTATATTGAACATCTTTTGCACGAACGGTAATGACGTTTCCTGTAATGGATTCTATTCGATTATATACTTTGTTCATTCTCATTCACCGTCCTTTAATATTTTTTCAGCCGGTGCAGATAATTTTCCGCCACCCTTAGCATATAATTTGTCAATTTCGGATTCTGCTTTTTTAAACGACTCACTCTCAAACTCTGTGTAATTCCAGTCAATGAATTTTTGACGCATACGATTAAAGAAACTACGTGCATCGTCTTTGCTCTCGATAGCATAATTACTTCCCAAAATATATACCAGCTTATCGGTAACATAGCGCTGACGCAATGTTGTGCAGTTTGCCTCAATCAAATCAAATGAGTTCTGCTGCAGATAAACGGCATCAAGCATTTCCGACTTTAAGTAGGTAATATAATCCGAAAGAGTTGTACCTTCTTCGCCGATAACCTTCATCATAGAGCCAATCTCGTCACCATGTTGAAGAATCCCTTTGCAAAATTCCAATTTATTATTGTCAATAACGCTTTTGTACTTTGACCAGGAAATAAGAGGATCAATGGCCGGATATTTTCTTGCATCCGAACGCTCACGGGAAAGGCCATGAAAAGCTCCCACAACCTTCAGTGTTGCCTGAGTTACAGGTTCTTCAAAGTTACCGCCTGCCGGAGAAACCGTACCTCCAATAGTAACAGAGCCTGTGCTTCCGTCAGGCAAGCGGACATAACCTGCTCTTTCGTAAAATGCTGCTATATACGATTCAAGATAAGCAGGGAAAGCCTCTTCACCCGGAATCTCTTCAAGTCTGCCTGACATTTCACGAAGAGCCTGTGCCCAACGTGATGTTGAGTCTGCTAAAAGCAAAACATTAAGTCCCATCTGGCGGTAATATTCAGCCAGAGTTACCGATGTGTAAACCGAAGCTTCACGGGATGCAACCGGCATTGAGGATGTGTTACATATAATAATGGTACGCTCCATAAGCGAACGCCCTGTTTTAGGGTCAGTAAGCTCAGGAAACTCTGTCAGCGTTTCAACGACCTCACCTGCACGTTCACCGCAGGCAGCAATAATAACGATATCAACATCTGCATATTTTGATGT
>JAZUQH010000002.1:0-14316 GCA_045605605.1 Acutalibacteraceae bacterium
GTCAAAGTCCGTATAATTGGACAGCATCACTGCACGCATACTATTCGAAATACTGTACGATTAATTGTACAGTAAAGAAGGGCAGCAAAAGACCCGGACGACGCCGGGCCTTGTGCTTGGCTATGGGAAAGGAGAGTATGAATCTTAGGTTGATGATGCCGGGATGTTTGGCATAGGCTTAATGCCTTTCAGCTTTTCCCATACATACCGGCCATACACTTGACCGCCTAAGTCCGTGAAATGTATTGAATCTTTTACTGTTTGCTTATTCAGCCTGCCGTTTGACATTGCGTTTGCTTCTGCGTCTATCACTTCAACTCCATACATTTCACATATTTTTATCATAGCATCAATATAATCACGGTAATAATACCCGAAGCTGTTTTTAAAAAACGGAGATCTTCTTGTTGTCTGTGTTCCGTCCGTGTATGTCGTTCCGACCATTGTAATCAGCACGATCTTTGCTCTTGTGTTATATGTGAGATATTGGATGCACTGTGTAAAATTGCCAATAAACGAGTCATTGCTAACGTCGCCAATGTTTCCAAGTGTAATTGTACCCCAATCGTTCAAACCACATTCAAGAGTTACAAGATCAACATCATAAGGGCAATTCATAATATTATTCTTCACATTGCCTCCGTGTGGCGCGCTTGGAACAATACCACCACTACCGATGGCTTTATTTGTTCTTATAAGCCCGCTCAACTCATCTACAACAAGAGGGTATTTTCCATTAGTTCCATGATTCCCGCTTACGCCATCCGGATTGATATCACTCATGGAAGATCCGAAGCAGTACCAGATTTTACCATTCCATGCGCTTTTATCCGCATTGACCATATGCATAAAATATCCGTATTCTTCATATATGTTTGTAAAGTTTGATATGGTATTATGCTTGAAGTTGAAATAGCAATAGCAGTCCCGATCAAATGTTATAGAATCCACCCAGTTTGTAGCAATGTTTAAACACACGCCATCTTTATTGCAGTATATCGGGAACATGGATAAGCCACTCCATTTTACAGATACAGTCTCACCTTTATAAAAACGATAATATGTTGAGGTTCTGAATCTTGATACCGCCTGTGTGATAGTTGGCAGACTTCCTGCTACAGCCGTATAGCCATATAATGAGAAACTAAACTTATGAATAAAACCATCTTTGATGTTTGAAACTTTGCTCTTTAAAACATCAATATCAGAAAGTGCGCCTGAATTTGGCTTAATGGTCACACTTCCATTCGAATCAGTACGGATAGCGATCCATGCAACACCATCTGGCACGATCAGTGTTGACATATTAGACATATTATACACCAGTCTGTTTGAATTATATGATGTGCTGCCAACAGATGGCTTACTAACATAAAAACCGATTGCCATAGACGTTGCCGAGACTGCAATATCAAGAACGTCACCAGGTGTAACCTGAAAACAAAACAGATCATATGCGCCGCCCGATGTAACAACACCGTTCTGTGCGATATATGCGTTTTTGATTATTTTTCTTGTAGTACCTAAAAGACCTGTTGTGTAATCTAACTCGCTCTGTAAGTCAGAGATTTGACCACGTACAGCATCTCCCGCACTTGGATAAGTGGTACCATCTGCACCAATTCTAATATCAAGTAATTCAGCATCCGCAGTTGTGCTGCCATCCGGCAATGCAATAATATTATCGACTCTGGCCGATAATACGGAAACATCATTTATAAGTTCAGAAAAAAATGGTTCCATCAATTCTGTTAATGATCCATCTGCAGCCATTTCATTGAGCTTGTCAGATACATACTGCGACACATCCAGCTGTTCAAAATAATTATCAATATAATTTTTATAACTTTCCCACTCGGTCTGCACATCTTGCCATTCCTGATGTGTTTCTGCCCATTGAACAGAAAGTTCTTTCATGGTTTTGATAATCCAGTCCATGTTATATTCATTAAAATCCGTATATGGGTATTTATTGATCATTTGTGTTACCTCCTTAATAGATCATTACGCAGAATTCCTGCATAAATAAATCTTTGATTGCTTCGTAAATATTCCATCCTGCAATTTTATATTCTGCTTCTAACATCTGCTGAGTTGTTGTGACTCCAATATTACCGTACATATGCGCGGTCCTTGTATATGTTCCGTCTGCATTGGATCCGGATGATCCTGTTGCTGTGCTTTGATCATGTGGTTGATAAGCAGATGAATCATAAGCGGAACGACTATTAGTTACAGTAGATGAATCTGTTCCTGTAATATCATTTGTTGTTACATCTTCAATTTCTTCATGCCGGTCATAGTTATAAATAGGATCATATTCGGAATTATAAGCGGTAAGCCATCGTTCAAATGTTTTGTTCCATTTACTGGACCATATACCGATCATTTGCTGCATGAAATCCGCATCTGTAAATAACGGCTGCATTTCACCACATTCTGCTATAATCACATCATGCGCGATATCGGGATCTATACCGGTAGGAAATACCGCATTTTTGAACAGTCCACCCTCCAGATAATAATCATAGGCCCAGATCGTCGATTTAAAGCTGCTCATCTTTATCACCTCCGGAAACAGGCCCTTGTTCAAATCTCAATTTGCAATCAAGATTCAATTCAGGGAACATTTTATTGACTTCTTTAAAACTGTTTTGCAGCGTATTAAACCATACGATTGAACGACTCGTTGAATCTACGATCCGGCTTTCCGCCTCACTGGTAACCATGCGCTCCTTTTTATGATATGGAATTACAGGAATACCGATTTCAGAATCAAAGTTATTAAGGATCGTCTGCATATCCATTAACTGTTCAGTTGTAATGTAACTATTTTTAATATTCTGCCGGTCAAGGAATTGCCACGGTTCTTTTTTTGTCGCCGGATCATCCTGCATTTTCGCGTCGTACACCACAAGAGGATCACCGCGCTGCACTTTATCAAAGATCTTTTTGATCGTCTGTGCGATGGATTTATTACGTGCGCCAAGGATCCAACCAAGCTTTGAATTTTGGATGGACATATTAACAGCTGAATCCATCAAGGCCAGCTTTTCCGCATGATAAGAAATAATATCCCATATACCACGGAAGTCCGGCGTTAATTTGATGATCTCGCATTGCTCACCAATCTTTAGTTCCAGTGACTTTTTATAATAGGGATTTGCGCATAAAAAATCAGTGGGTTGATAATAAAAATCAAACCCTTTTAACGTGCCGGGATTGAATACAGTTCCAAGTTCAGAATCAGAAAAAACCCCGACATAACCAAAACGGAATAAGCAGTAATATAAAAAGTCTTTAACATTCCCGTCCCATGATTCAGGAACATCCAAATCAATAACTGACATTGCGCGCTGAAATAATGAACGCTCCCAATAATTAAACACTATCGTGTTTAAATATTTTGTATTGGATGGAATGAATAATGAATTGATATTATTCAGTTTTTCATAATTCATTGGGATATACATTTAATCACCTCTATTTAATATATGCAGGGGAATTGAATCCCCTGCATTTATTAATAATTGTAACATTACGGAGTTACCTCGCCACCGCCAGGCTCTTCGCTGCCGCCAGGCTCTTCGCTGCCGCCCTCACTTTCTGCATCTTTCATATAGAAAACGATCATGTTTTCAGTAAAGTCGTTGATGGCGTTTCTTCTGATCACCCACCACATATTTCGGTACCGCTTCCGGGCCTCAAGTGGTGTTACAGTTGCAGAATCAAACTGATAATCAACCATAACCGCATCCTCATCAAACATAAATCCGAGGACATAAGACAGATCAACCTGTTCTCCTGTAGTCTGTGCAGTTGGGTTTGATGTATTCGGGATCGCCGGAGTTAATTTGATCGCAGCAGGATCATTGATATTCTGCCAGTAATCAACGCCTTCAAAGTTACCGAAATCAAGATAACGATCATTGAATACTGCAGGCTTGACCATTGCCTCCGCATTGATCCAGAACGGATTATAGATCATGAGCTTCTGTCTGTCTTTCGGCGTATGACGTAAAAGTGTATATGATTCACTGCCGATAGTTTTCGCCGGGGACCAGTGATATAACGCGCTTCTGTGTGTCATGCGGTCAGATAATGTTTTAATCGTTGCTACAAAGAATTCAAGGAATTCCGTGAAATAGGTTGTCTGAAGCTGCGCGGTTGTATAAGCGGTCCCTTTTGCTTCATTAAAGGCAGCAGTCAGGTTGATCGCAGAACCGCCCTGATCAAGATCTACAACGCCTGCAATCGCGTTTAATATTGTCATTCTGTTGAACGCTTCTTTCATGGATTCAATATCATTTCCCTTTTCTGTCATGATACCGGAAATGAAATCAATGAAATCATTTTCAGATCTGAACGCTACCTGAAGCTGCTTTTCATAGATCGTTGTCACGGTCTGCCATTCGGAAGAACCACCAAAATTCAACTCAAGCGGAACAGGCTGATTCTGCTCCCACATGGACGGAGCTGATACCGGATTTCCGGAAAGGTCTGTTCCGTTTGTTCCATTGTCATATCCAGTCGCAAAGTTTGTTCTGAGATCGGTATTTGATGCTCCATCAATTACCGCCCCACGGCTGTAAAATGAGATTTTGCGTAATCTGTTTGCATATAATCCGGAATTGATCGCGTTCACGGTTCCGAATTTTGCATTATATGGACGGACAGCAACAAAAGTTCTGCCTAAAACCATCGATAATGCGTTCAGTGTGTTTTCAACACCGGATGCAAGGATCGTTTCACCGACAGAAACAAAGCTGGAGCTGTCAACTGCCTGAATCGTTGCATCCTGCCCGGTTGCTTCTTTTACAAGTAAATTAATGAGCTGATAAGCATCTTTCGTAGTTAATAAACGAGCCATTTTTTAACCTCCTACATAAAGTTGCGGAAGATATCATTGATCGCTTCAGCATCTTCAGGTTTCGGATCATCATTATTCTGTCTGCGATTTTTATCCTGTGCAGATTGAAGCTGCTTCTTTAAATCTTCCATTTCTTTTTCCAAATTTGTATATAATTCTTTATAATCAGGTTCATTTTTCTGATCTTCGGGAACATCCTCCGGCCCACCTTCAGGGCCGTTTTCCGGTTCCGTACTTTCCGGATCGTTATCAGGTCCCGGATCGTCATCCGGAATTTTTAACAATTCATCAATATCAGATTTTTTGTAACCTGCTTTCGCTAAAGAAATAATATCAAGTAAATTCATAGATACCTCCTTTTAAAAAATAGATCCCCGGCTTGATTGCTGGTCAGGCAACCCGGTGCGCCTATGCGCTTGACCTCCGGTTTATGCCGGGGATTCTGTTCTATATATTATAGCATTTATATTATTCAATGTAAAATCCCGAATTAAGGAAATTATTGATTTCCGTCCGTTCGGATTCCCTTCCGTTAATCGGCACAGATGCGTTTCCGCATTTGCAGAATCCGGATAAACTGGATAATGTGACATTTTGCATTAAAGGTCTACCGGACACGCTTAATGCGAAATCTTTTGAACCTAAAATTCTCCTATTGATCTTTATTGTCTGACTATTAACATAAAGATCTGTATGATTACCGGACCCTCCGATCATGGACGTTTGAGGACTGATCGCAGAATCTATAGTGTTAATTCCGGTTAAAATGGATGTTCCAACAGCCCCGGAAATACTTCCGGCACTACCTCCGCCACCTAATAAACCGCTCACGGCTGAACTTGTGCCGCCTATAAAAGTTGAAATAGTTTCAATAACATTTGCTTTCGATTTTCCTAAAGGAACGTTTACACCTATCTGCCCTTTTAATTCACAAAAAACAACAGCCTGATTATTTATTGTAGTTTCAATCTGATGTGTAATCTGTCCAGTTGAAATATCAACCATAATATAATCATATAAAGTGCGATTATTATGAATACAAGAACCGACAAAAGCAGAATCTAACTGAACGGTACCAACACCCGGTAATGTGATACTATATTGAACAAAACGAGGGTCACAATCACGAAAATCATTAAATAAATTCGTTGAGGGTAAAGAAATAGCTTTAAAGCTTCCAACTCTATAATTTGGAGTTGCTATTTTAATCACAGATCCAGACGGAATAAGTCCGGATCCGACCTCTAAAGGCCCTACACAAAACTTATTTGCAGTTACTCCCGTGTTTGAAATGTTTAAAGGCATCCATTGAACAGAACCTATATAAACATCAAGATCGTAAGCTGCAGCAATTCCGGAGTTGATCCAATCTCTTATGCTTTCAGCAGGATAAACGCCACTATCTAATATCACCTTATACATTCCTAAATTATTAGTTATATATAAGACAAGTCCATATTCTCTATTAAGTACCGTAGTTACATATAAACCTGTTGGACTAAAAACATCTGATATATCTGTATTTGTAACATCATTAACAGAAAATATTTGACGGCTTGAGAGTGCAGGATCTCTAAGATAAACATCATAAGAAGAGGCTGAACGTTCCACAAAAGCAGTATACCCTAAAATAGCTGATTTATTGGAGGCCAACACATCTTCCCGGCAGTGGATTTCGGACATATGATCATCAATATTAACGATATCCGCAACAAAATAATAATGCCCTAACGCCTGCACATATGTATAATTTGTTAATGGTGCCGATAAAACGAAAACGGGAGCTTCTACAGAAGTATTTTCTTTTAAGTAGCATGAAATCGTAGTACCGGAATTTGCATCCGGCTGCTTTGTTGAATTCTCCCTTTTCACAAAATTTGTCCACACTTTAATATTCATAATATGTTCTATACCTCCTTCGACGGTCATAACCGGAACGGCCTCCAATGGGTCCGGGTGTCACATCAGGGATCGCAAAGAATCCTATCACAAGCGGATCCGATGCATATGAGCTATACCATCTTCCGCCGGATTGGTATAATGATGTATGATAAACCCAGGGCGGAAGCGAATCATAACCCGATTCTGAAATCCAATACTGACCATTTTCATATTTTTCGATCACTGCAACGTGAGATCCTGTTACAAGGATCATTCCCGGAGCAGGATCGGAATAAATATCAAATCCCTGATTTCTTGCAACATCAAGCCAATTTCCAGCATCAACATTAAAAGCGATAAAAGGATGTGTTCTCATAATAGCCGGATCATATCCGATATGATTCTGCATCCATATGCGAAGCATACGCCCCTGTGCATACCCCACACAGTTGCATAAAACATCCGCTCCTACTTGCGTAGGGATTCCATAGATTGACGTATTCCATGCACTATTCCATGACGCGCCGTATAAATTCGTCATATACGCAGGGTCATAAGTCCCAACCGGATTTGTTGGTTCACTCCATCCCATTAATCGATCCTCCAAATCTCGATCTCATCTATTGGATCCATATCCCCGGCAAAGCCGTGATCATAATCTTCAAGATCATAATTCTTTCCATAAACAACCGGAAGCCATTCCTGATTATGCAGCGTTTTCACCCTGTAAGCAATCCCAGGATCATTGATAGCAATATCCGTGATCGCTCTGTTATCCCCTGCATAACCGTTTTCCGGTTCATTTTCATCATAGCCGGTAACGACCGGAAGAAATTTCCGATCACCCAACAGGCGGCAGCAATACCCTTTTAACGTTGGGGATTTGACCATAAAACCGATCATGGTATCATGCGGAAGTCCGGCAGTGTCCGCAATCGCAGTTGTTGAGATCACTTCCGGAAGCCATCCGTTAAGTGTTTCGGATCTATATGTCACAGTCTTAAAACTCTGATAATCAATGAATTCAAGCAGGTTCCCTGCAGTTGTAAAACTTCCGATATAGTTACCGCCATACCGGTCAAATTTTGCGCCGTTATGATCTACCCATAATGGGATCAGGCCCTGAACCGAATCATTATAATAATTGAATTCAACCGCGTTATATTTCTTTCCATCCATAGAAAACAGATCAATATAGACTGCGATATGATCCCCCTGATAAGCGATCAGTGTACCGGTCTGCATCCGGTTAAACGGTACGATAGCACAACGCAGCATCATCTGATTGATCGAAAGATCCGGCAGTCCTGATTTTCCAATACCATCATAGGACCCATTTGCGCCGTTATAGAAATAAGTATTGATCTTACGGTTCAGAAACGGATTCATTCCGCAGGCCCACGCCCAGATCATGGATTTAATGAAACACACACAATCGCCCCATATCGTACCGGCCGAATCTTTATATAAGCAGTTTTTCGGAAAACTGTTCCGGTAAAGTGTATAGACCTTGAACCCGTCAAGGCAGAATTCGCGTAATTTGTTCGCCGGTAATTTCACATAACTCATTTAGTACCCTCCTTTACCTCATCCAATTCATAATAAATATGTTTCACATCTTTTTCTAATACAAGGATCCGCTCCTGCATATTGTTATACCGGTCCTGCTTCTTTTCTAACTGCTCGATCCTGTAAAGCGTTTTCTGATTTTGATAATACGCAGTCAAAATATTTCCAAGCAGCATCACACCGCCGGTTATTAAAGCGACAATAACAGCATCACTCATCATCGCCACGCTTCCCAATCTCTGCCATGATAGGGGAAAGCAGCGCCATAAATACGGCCACGATCACCGGCCGTAACCCCTCCGGTATGATTGGAATAAACCCAATCAGAAGATCCAAATTTGCAATTAAAACGCCGATCACGCCTTGCACAATCGTGCGCAGCAATCTATATTTTAATTCATTTGATTTAAAAAATTTCATTTTTATCCACCTCAATATAAAAAATAACTCCGGGATATACCCGGAGTTATTATATCATGCAGATAGTTAGTTATTCAAGAGTATCAATGATAAGCTGCTTTTCATCCTCAGAAAACGTAAAATAAGCGTAATCATGATAGTCTCCGTCTTTATCCCGCCATGCAGGGAATGAAATAAACTCACCCTTTGCGCCTGATACTACCCTGCAGCCATGGACCGCTATCAACATACCATCAAACGGCTCAAAGCTGATGGAAAATCTCTCTCTTGTGCCGATCACACTAAATCCGGTCATATCCTTGACTGCTTTCCATTCATTACTTGCTTTCTTTTTTCTTGTGTAAGCCATTAAATAACCTCCTTAAATTCAACATATTTTTTATAGGCTTCCATATAATCAACTGCTGCATTATGCAGCCTGATGATCTCAACATATAAGCTTTCCGGAATTTCTTCCATAGCATCATTCAGCTTAAATAGTGTATTTGTGATCGTTACCGTTTTCCGGATCATTTCATAGATCTTCTGAAAACGTTCAAATGTGATTACATTAGATTTCATTACTCTCCTCCATCTCCCCATGCTTACGTCTAAGGATTTCTCGATATTTGCACTCGGCATCCGTCCAACCATGTTCGTATGCTTCTTCGTACTTCTCAAGTGCTTCGATTGCCATGTTCAACGAGTTTATTTCTTCTGCCACATCTATCTCTTTTAGCAGATGCTCATTGCATACTCGATAATAGTTTTCAAGGATTCTGTATAATCCTTCTTTCGCTTCATCGTTTGTCATCTTCTCTCCTTTCCACGGCTTAGGCAACGGCATCCATGCAAGAACTTTGCTCGCTTTATGCCATCCATCAGACATATACATCGCAATATCAATTACATCGTTGTGACTTCCATCTGTTGTCACAAGACAAAAGGTTGGTGCTTTCGGCAATCGTTCACTACACGGAATCCATTGCGGAACATCGGCTGTCGGCATTTCAAACAGAACTCTGTCCATTCGTTTATAATCGCTCCTTGTAATGCTCCACCTCGATACTTGCACGAATAAATTCTTCTTTGGCTCTTTGAAATTTTTCTGCATAATTACTTTCCAGGGTCACATAATTCCCATCGTTATCAATCCAAGTAGATTGCACCAAGTTAACTAAAAATGCTTTATACTTTTCATATGCAATCTTTTTGGCTTCGATTGCCATGTCATAGGCTTCAACTTCTCTTGGATCAATCGACCACATATCACCAGTAGAATCTTCTTTCACTCCATCCTCAATCATCTGTTCTCCTGTCATGAAAACACCTCCAGTTTATCAAGCAAAATTTCAATATCATCCATGGATTCATAAATTTTTTCCCTTGCTTCTTCCGGATCTGAAAAGATCCAGGGCGTTGATTTTGTCTGATTTAATACTTTCATTTTGTCAACCATGAGGCTATTTAAACCCTCATATAGTAAATGCTTTTCCGCTTTTGTTAAACACACCATGCCCATATCGTTTAACCTCCTTATCCAATACAAATATAACTTTCCGGCTACGTGCGTATTCTATCATCATACTGCAAACGATTCTTGTAAAATATTTCAATGTTTTATAACAATTATATGATCTTGAAAAACTTCCTGTAGTTAGCGATCAGGTCATAGCTTGTATAAGACTGGAACCTGCACCGGTCTTCGATCAATTCCTGCTGCAGATCCAAAACATGATCATAATAAAACCGGCTCTGTTCGTTTTCTCTTTTCAGGTCGTAAACCTCACATTGATCGTTTCTACTGGATGTAAAATATAACATTTCCTCTTTCCGGTATACGTAAGTAGTTTTATCTTTATATGTAAATGCGACGACAGGGATATAATTTTTAAGGTTGACCCTCTGTACATTTGAGAAGTCATTATTAGAAAAGGATCCCCCAAAAGCCTTGTTGCCCCATGCAGTACCGGCCATCGCTTTATAGATCCCGCTTTTCTCTGTTTCCTGCAGCGGAATTTCTTCTTCTGTGATATGATGCAAAACGATCCCCCGTTCTTCTATATAATAATGACTTTCTCCGGACGCTTGCAGATTGATCATTTCATCCACGATATCAAGTTCATATGTGATCGGCGTAGAAATGTTTTCCGCATTTGCAAACATGATCAGTTTCAGATCGTCGCGGCCACGTTTTAACCGGTCCCTTGAAATGGTCATATAACAGTCAAGCAACATTTCGCCCTCTTTTTGTCTGACGATCTCCCCGGCCTGCGGGATAAATTCATCAATCAGCATCCAATCACAGACGGAAAGATCAAAACCCTTGATCGTTTTCAGCGCATTCAGGGCGCAGATATAACTAAAGGGAGAGCCGGTTATTTTTCCGTCATCATCAACCTGATCATAAAATCCGCCGATTCCTTTATGGATCAGCTGCGATTGAATATGATATTTACCGTCACGGTTGATCGGTACATATGGCGATAGATCGATACCGCCACGATTCCCACACACGGTATTTACATCATCAATGGTCCTTTTCATATAGCAGATAGGTATATCTTCTTCGTAAGCATAACGCAGCGCAGAATACGTTTTGCCGGGTCCCCTCCGGGACCACACAACAAAACACCACGCACGCGGATATTTTTCAAGGTCATCATGAAAATGATAGTATTGCGGGTTTTCTCTCCAGTTATTCAAAATAATTCACCTCCACAGTATCAGTATGTAATTCGTTCCATGTAAAAACGCTTGACAATAGATAATCACACGGCGATAGATCAATGGAATCTCCATATTCAATTCCATCTTTTATTTCTATTTCTTCTTTATAAAAATAAGTGTGTGTTTTCTTTCCGGTTATGGATCCGGAAAAGATCATTCCGGGTTTAAAATGGTTGATATCATCATTCAGGGCAGCAGCTCCGATCTTAGGAACTCCGGCCACGGTGATATGTAGTCCATCCTCCGCCCGGACGCAATACCGTTTTGCACCTACAACGCGGAATTCTGTATAGCTTCCGTCATGTTCTGCAACACCTAACCAGTATTCCCGGCCATCATGAATCACACCCCCGTAACCGTTTTTATTTAATTTCTCTTTACATTTCCGGTTATATTCTTCAAGACCTTCAAGGTTCCAATCCATCCCATAGCAGGAATCGGTATCTGAATAAAGCCATGTTCCAGCGTTGGATCCAAGTTCAAACAGGTTCCGGAAAGCATACGCCGTTACCCAGACCCCGATCTGATAATTTAAGACATTCTTTTTTCTTGCACAGAATCGTTTATACAGATCTTCCGGATCATTGATTTCCGGATAATATTCCCCGGTGATATAATCCTCAAGAAGTGTTTCAGGAACCGGGCGTTGTACCGTCATACCATACAGGCTATTTAATTTTGCTTTTGCAATCGCATATTCGACCGGATCCGAGCCTTTAAGGCACGTTTTATCCTCAAATAATTGAAATGTATAATCCGTAAACCATCTAGGAAGATAATCCTTATAGGCGGAATACACATCAATGCAGATATGGTTTTTAAATGTATATTGCGCCTGAATCACTTCAAGATCTATTTCCGTTAAATAAATCTCGATATAATCAGCGGATAAAATACGTCCATTATCAACGATGGCATTGATCGTTTTCACGCATTTGCTATATTGCAAGGCCGGCATAGGCTGCAGATGATCCTTCAGATTTACATCAATTCCGATCAGCTTGAAATAATACGCATTATATTTTGAATCTTCTAATATATCCGTAATCGAACAGTTAGAACAGCTTGTGAATTTTTCACAAGGGTATTTTTCAGATAATAACACAAAGGGATAACTAGATGCAAAGTCATAACAGTCAATGGTTCCTTTTACTGTTTCATTATAATAATACCGGTTTCCATGCGTATATCCTCCATGATAAACCTTTTGCATCACCTGTTGTTGATCCCATTCGAGGGCCTGACGTGAAAACGCATCATGCGCGTTTTCTTCTTTTCCTCTTTTTTGCACTTCTTCACGAGGAATACCCGTTGCTGTCCACGGCATATTATAAATTTGTTTATGCAGCATTGTTTTTAAAGCGTCCAAACATTCAACGCCTGCAAGCGTATCATTTTCGATATAGTGCAATTCTTCTTCTGTAAATTTATGATCCTGATCCCGGATCTGATCATAGTCCCATGATCCAACCGCTTTTTGATGTTCAACATTCAGATCCTTTGCCCATTTTTCAAGCTTCCGCTGCGCCAAACATAACGCATCACGGAAAACAAGACCGTTTTCAAATTCAATATAGATCGGGTAATGGGATTTTGTGTTAAGCTGCTTTACCGGGATCCCGAATTCCTCAATCAGAAACTTCCTCAAAAATACCCAATCATAAGACAGATTATAAACATAGATAAACGTTTTATCGCCCGGAAGATTTGAAAGCACTTTATCTATGCAGGAAATACATTCTGAAGGTTTATTTCCATACAATGTCACTATGTTTTTGTGATATGCCCTTATAGATAACGAAAAAGCCACAAGATAATTCTCACACACTTCCCCGGCTTTGCTTTTGCTCGTTTCGGTATCAAGCATGATGATACAGTCATTCACCAGTTCAGGATCTTTCATGGGCTTTTTCACATACATGATCTTATTCAAGATCTTATAATTAAAATCCTGAAAATGAACCATTTCATATTTAATTTGAGTAAAATAATTTTTCCTTAATTCTAATAATTCTTTATATTTCATCAGTACAGGTCGACCACACCTAAACCATATTTATTAATTAACTCTCCAACTACATTTGCAACACGTCTATTTTCAATGTTCAGATCAATATCCGCGCCGGATCTGATTGATTTTATAATTTGTTTTTCATTACTTTGAATCTCTCCTACAGCCATAAGCATTGTTTTTGAACCGTATTCCATATCTAATTTCTCATTTGTTTTTCTATCAAAATAATTCGCAAGATCTTGCCATTTGAAATTAGTCCCATATTTTTCATTGATCGTTTCCGCACGCTTTTTATAGACCTGCGTGATTCCTCTTTTCGTACTTGTTGCTGAAGATAAAAACTCCTGAATATCCCGGATCTTTGCTTTTAAAAGGTTCATATTATTCGGAGCCTTTGTGTTAAATCGTTTTGCCTTTTCTCCGGCCCAATACTTGATATCTTTCATTGCTTTCCGATAGCCCCATGATAACACGTTCTCATAACCTTTTTGTTTGCTCAAGGATTCAAGGCGGTTCAATCTTTGATCCGCCCGTTTTGCAAGTTTTTTATATTCCTTCTGCAGCTTCATATATTCTGCGTTTCGTTTTGCTCTTGCCATCTTTCAACCTCCGTAGTTATTAATCATATCACAGGCTCAGGATGAAAAAAAGATGATTGAAAAAGTATACCGTATACAGTATACAGTATACTGTATACAATATTACTTCTAACTCATACTCTCCTTTCCCATAGCCAAGCACAAGGCCCGGCGTCGTCCGGGTCTTTTGCTGCCCTTCTTTACTGTACAATTAATCGTACAGTATTTCGAATAGTATGCGTGCAGTGATGCTGTCCAATTATACGGACTTTGAC
>JAZUQH010000003.1:0-6920 GCA_045605605.1 Acutalibacteraceae bacterium
ATGTATAAGGGAAAATATCCCCCCAAGAAGAGCATACCAATTTAATGAGATACTATTAAGGAGGGTTTAAAGTGAAAAGAACATATCAGCCTAAAAAACTTCATCGTAAGAAAGAGCACGGTTTCTTAAAGAGAATGGCAACCGCTAACGGCCGCAAGGTGTTAGCCCGTCGCAGAGCAAAAGGAAGAAAGCAGTTGACTTACTAAAAAGCCACTTCCATGTGGCTTTTCCTTTTATAATGTATAAAAGGAGTTTTTTGAATGCAGCAATTTGAAAAATTAAAGCTTAACCGTGATTTCAAGCGTTTATATTATAAGGGCAGTCCCTTTGTTTCCTCCGCCTTTGTTCTTTATGTGGCAAAGGGCAGAAAGGGAAGGGTGCGCCTTGGTATTACCGTTACCAAAAAGCTTGGTACGGCAGTTAAACGCAATCGGGCAAAAAGGGTGATTACCGCCGCTTTCAGAGAGTGCGCAGGTAACATTTTATCGGGCTATGATTTTGTTATAGTCGCCCGAACGAGAATCCTCGAAGTTAAGAGTAATGCTGTGGCAGAGCAGCTTGCAGGGCATTTAAATAAAGCGGGAGTCTGGTGTGAAAATGAACGTGATAAGTAAGGGGCTTATTGCTCTTATAAGATTTTATCAGCGTAATATTTCACCCCGTAAAATCTCCTGCTGCCGCTTTACGCCCACCTGCTCGGCTTATGCCATAGAAGCCATAAAAATTCACGGTTGCATAAAGGGTACGGCGCTTGCCGTATGGAGAATTTTGCGGTGCAATCCTTTTTGTAAGGGCGGAGTAGATCCCGTTCCCCCAAGAAAAAAGTAATAGGAGTGCGGAAATGAATTTTATTAACGAACCCTTAAGTTATGTTTTAAGATTTTTTGCAGGTATTTTCGGCGGAAATTTTGCAGGCGGCGTTTTCCTCTTTACGCTTGTTATAAATCTTGTGCTTATACCTCTTAGTATAAAGAGTCAGAAGTCGGCTGTTGACCAGTTGAGAATAAAGCCCAAGATGGATGATATCAAAAAGCGTTACGGGGATGACCGTCAGAAGCTCGCCGAAGCTCAGCAGAAGCTTTATCAGGAAGAAAGCGTATCAATGTCAGGCGGATGCTTGCCTATGCTTATCCGTCTTGGTCTTATGATGTGCATTTACTCCCTTATTCTTTCACCTCTTACCTATATGTCTAAAGTGGATGAAGCTAAGGTAAAAAGCGTTACTACCGCTTTTTCCGAGAGTCTTACTGAGCTTAAAAAAGAGGATGAAAGCAAGTATAATAAGATAATCGAGGCTACCTCTTGGAATGAGAAGAATGCCCGTAATGAATTATCTCTTATCCGTCTTATCAATAACAACCCTGAGGTTTTTGAGGATGTTATGGGCGAAGAAAAGTACGACGAGATGAAGAAGGATGTAGATTATCTTATCAAGGCGACCAAGGAGTCAGGAATTGACTATACCTTCTTAGGTATTGACCTTACTCAAACTCCTAAATTCAACATAAACATCTTTAAGTATTTTGAAAAAATATGGCTGATTCCCATCTTTGCTTTCTTAGCTCAGATGCTTACTTCGGTTATATCTATGTTTATCAATAAAAAGAACAATCCTGAAGCTCCCAGTATGGCAGGAATGATGCTCACAATGCCCTTGATTTCACTGTTTTTGGGCTTCTCCTTCCCCGGAGGCGTTGGCTTCTACTGGATATGCTCATCCCTTATAGGCGGTCTTATTCAGTCGGCTGTTCAGGTATTTTACGGTCCTAATAAGCTACTTGCTAAGAACAGAGGCAAGGAGCTTCGTGAACGTTATAATTTTGAAAAGAAGCAGTTGGAAAAGTTTGATAATCCAACTGTTGAGGAATAATATGTAAGGAGGATTACCCTTGATTAGAGAAGCAACAGGCTATGGCGATACCGTCAACGAAGCCAGAGAAAATGCCATTGCTGCTTTGGGTGCCGATATAGAGGAAGAGGTTCAGTTTGAAATCCTTGAAACTCCTAAGAAAAAAATCTTAGGTCTATTCGGCGGAAGCAAGGCTCAGGTAAGAGCCTATATAGAGCTTCCCGACCCCAAGCCCGCAAAGGCAAAGAAGAATGTAAAGAAGGCAGAAAAGCCTGCGAAAACCGAAAACAAACCCCCGCTTCCCAAAAAAGAAGCGCCCAAAAAGGAAAAGAAGGCAGAGCCTAAAAAAAGCTCTGTTGAAGAGGATTTCGGAGATGCAGTGGATGCATCCGAAATTCCCGCCGATACCAAGGCAGGCAAGGCTATTGCTTATATTAAAACCGTACTGGCAGGTCTTGGCTGTGAAGAGGTAAGTATTAAAGCCGCAGTTAAAGATGACGGCGCATTTATCGTGCTTGACGGCGAGGGACTTGGAGCCGTAATCGGTCATAGAGGCGAAACCCTTGATGCAATTCAGTATCTTTCAAATCTTGCCGCAAATAACGGCGGCGGATATTATAAGATTTCTGTTAATATCGGAAATTACAGACAGAAGAGAGAGCAGACCTTAACCTCCCTTGCAAAGCGCATTTCCGAACAGGTTATCCGCACAGGCAGAAGCCGTAGACTTGAGCCTATGAATCCTTACGAGCGGAGAATTATTCATACTGCCGTTCAAGAAATTAAGGGCGTTACCTCAGCCTCTGTAGGCGAGGGCGCAGGCAGAAGAGTGGTTATTTCACCTGAAGGCGGCGAGGCGCCTCGAAACGACCGCAGAAACGATAGAAGAAGCAGACCTTCAAATACCGTAGTTTCTACTCCTACAAGGGAGCCTAAGAAGGATTCCGATATTCCTCTTTACGGTAAAATAAACTAATAATAAATGCTTAAAGCGCCGCAGATTCATTTTTGAATCTGCGGCACTTTTTTTGTTTGACAATGTGTTTATAAATATATTATATTTATACTTTATTTTTTAATAAGTTTGTGATATAATCTATTATGTATAACTATGTTGGAAAAAATTAGGCTCAAAAAGGAGGCAGAGGTTATGAAGATGAAGAATATTATCGGGTTATGTCTTTCGGTATGTATGCTGCTGAGCTTTTGCGGTTGCGATATGTTTAAAACCGAAACAGATGCTCTCATATCCCCCCCTGAGCTTACGGGCGATATGTCACCTATAAAGGATGCCCTGAGTCTGAGCGCCCCCGAAGAATATGTTCTTAAATACCCATCTGCCGGGGATAGACGCAGCGCCGTGGTCCTTGAGGATATTAACGGGGACGGAAAAATGGAAGCCTTTGCATTCTATAGCACCATCGAGGATGGCATTACCACAATGACCGTAAATTATATTAAAAACAGCGGCGGCAAGTGGTCCTCGGTTGCAGTTCAGTCCATTGCCGCAGGCGGTGTTGAGAGGGTTGACTTCTGCGACCTTGACGGTGACGGCAACGAGGAAATTTTAGTAGGCTGGGAAGTGCACGGAACTTCCGATAGGCAGGTGGCGGTTTACTCCCCCACCGAAGAAGCCTTAGCGCAGAGGATGCTTCAGTCCTATACCAATTTTATCTGCTGTGACCTTGATGAAGATGAGGGCTTTGAATTATTTATTCAGCATCTTAATTCCTCTGAGCAGTTAAACAGAGCTATGCTTTTCGAGCTTACCGATATGGGAG
The DNA here is from genome assembly GCA_045605605.1 of Acutalibacteraceae bacterium. Classification (GTDB taxonomy): domain Bacteria; phylum Bacillota; class Clostridia; order Oscillospirales; family Acutalibacteraceae; genus UBA737. Next base: position 3,631 of record JAZUQH010000003.1, read on the forward strand.
TATCTCAAACGGGCGGATGTCTTATGGATGGCACCGCAAAGGCAGCAAGCGAGCCTATTGTTTCAACCCTTTCCACAGGTCAGACGGCAGTGTATATCGATGAGGTAAAGGGCATCGGGAATATTACGGAGGTTATTTTCTTCTCAAAGGGTGAGCTTGTAAATCCTCTGCTTGATAGCGAGGAAACCATAGAAAACACCAAAACGGTGAGGGCTTATACCCTTTCGGCTACCGATATTAACGGTGACGGAATTTTAGAAATACCCGTAGCCTCAGTGCTGCCAAGCGCCCTTACCTCAAGCAATGAGGTTCTTTACTATACAAGCTGGTGCTCCTTCAACGGCGAGGCGCTTACCTCAAAGCTTAATACCATAGTTAATTCTGTTGATGGATATTATGTTGCAGTGCCTGAAAAATGGTGGGGCAAAATAGCCGTTGCTAAAGAAACCGAATATAATCTTCGCACCTTTTATTATTACGATTCTGAAACCGAAACGGTAGGGGATAAGATAGGTTATATCAAAGTAGTACCGCAAAAAAGCTATAAGGCTGATGAATATGAGGGCGCGGTAGTGCTTGGTGAAAACGAGGATAATGTTTATCTCGGTATGATAGTTGATACTGTGGGAGAGCTTACTATTTCCGCAGAAGAGCTTAAAGATATGTTTAAGCTCTTCCAGTAATGTAAACGGAGGAATAAAATTGAAGCGAATACTTATTGTTGAAGATGAAGCTGCTATCCGAGAGTTTGAGGCAATTAACCTTAGGAGAGCGGGTTACGATATAGTAGAGGCAGGCAGCGCCGAAGAGGCTCTTGATATTTACGATAACGATTTATCAGGGTTCGATATAGCCCTTCTTGATGTTATGATGCCGGGGATGGATGGCTTTTCGCTCTGTAAGGAGCTGCGAAGCCGAAGTCAGACCATCGGTATTATAATGCTTACCGCCAAATCGCAGGAGATGGATAAAATAAGCGGTCTTATGATAGGGGCAGATGATTATATTACTAAGCCCTTTAGTCCTACTGAGCTCTTAGCACGAGTTGATTCCCTTTATCGCAGGGTAGGGATTGCAAGTGAAAAATCTGTTGCTTTTTCGGATGAAATCACACTCGGTAGCTTTACCCTAAATCTTCGCCGCCGCACCCTTACAAAGAACGGCAGAAATATAGAGCTTACTCAGGTTGAGTTTCAGATAATTGAGATGTTCTTCACTTCCCCCGATTCGCCCATAAGCCGTACCGATATTTTGCATACGGTGTGGGGCACCGATTACTATGGCGAAGAAAAGATAGTCGATGTTAACATAAGAAGACTTCGTATGAAGATAGAGGATAATTCATCAGATCCCAAATATCTCGTTACCGTCTGGGGTATGGGATATAAGTGGAAGAGTGAAGAGTGAAAAGTGAAGAGCGAAGAGTGAAGAGTTTAGGTGTGCCGAAGGCACGATATATATTGTCGGCTCTGCCGACACCTTAATTATTCATTAAATTAAGAGAAAGAGGTGGCACAAGTGAATTTTGAAATCCGTTTTAAAAGCATAACGGTGCGTTGGCTTTTTAATGTTTTTGCAATAGTTGCGGCAACGGTTATACTTGCAATTATTGCCTTCTCCTTCTTTTTTGCCACCGTTTATGTTGAACGAATAACAACACTTGCCGAAGATTATACCGTTGAATTTGAAACCCTTGCCTCCACCAACCACGAATCCTTTGAGGATGCGGCGGTTAACCTTTCCGATTCCTTTGAGTATAAATCAAAGATTGAGGTGCAGGTGATTGACGGAAACGGAAAGGTACTTGTCTCCACAACAGGCTTTCAGCCTACAGATGAAAATATCCCCGATTACGAAAAGGCTCTTGCTTCCCAAAGCGGAGTAGCCTCCTACCGAGGCAAAAATTCTGCAGGGGAGAGCATCCTTGCTCAGACCACCGTTATCAGAAACGGTGAGGGCGAGATTTTAGGTGCTTACCGTTGGATAACCTCAATGACCGCTACCGATAAGTATATCGGTAACACGGTGCTGGTATTGGCGCTGATTGGCTTAGGAGTTATTGGCTTCTGCGGATTTTCGGGAGCCTATTTTATAAAATCTATTGTCCGCCCCATAAGAGATGTAAGTAATATGGCAAGAAAAATTGCTATGGGCGATTTTGAAAATAAGATAGAAATAGAGCGCAATGATGAAATCGGTGAGCTTTGCGATACCATCAACTATATGGCAACCGAGCTTCACGAAGCGGAAACCATAAAGAACGATTTTATTTCTTCGGTTTCTCACGAGCTTCGCACCCCCCTGACCGCCATAAGAGGTTGGGGCGAAACGGCTAAAATGTCCATAGGCACCGATGAAGAATTGGTGGCAAAGGGTATCGATGTGGTGCTAAGCGAAGCCGATAGACTTTCGAGCCTCGTAGAAGAGCTTCTTGATTTTTCAAGAATGCAGTCGGGCAGACTTACCGTCAACTCTATGCCTGTTGATGCCACATATCTTTTAGGCTCTGCCGCCGATATGTATACCGAGCTTGCTCGTCAGCAGGGAATAGAGCTATCCTATGCGGCGCCCAATGAGTCATCCATAGTTTTGGGTGACGGCGACCGATTAAAACAGGTATTTATAAATATTATCGATAATGCTGTTAAATATACCGAAAAGGGCGGTCTTGTTCTTGTTACCGAAACGAGAGAGGAAGGCTGCGTAAGAATTGTTGTTAAGGATACGGGTGTGGGCATTCCCGCCGCCGATATTGATAGGGTTAAAGAAAAGTTCTTCAAATCCAATAAAACGGTGCGAGGCAGCGGAATAGGTCTTGCCGTAGCCGATGAAATTATAAAACAGCATCAGGGACTTTTGTTTATTGAAAGTACCGAGGGTGTCGGAACAACGGCTACTATAGTTTTGCCGCTGTATGAGCCGCCTGAGGAAGAGGTTGTAACAGAAGTTGAAAATGAAAACGATCAAGGAGAACAGAATGGCTAAATATACATCAATAGGCGGTCAGGCACTTATCGAGGGAATTATGATGAAAAGTCCCGAAAAAACTGCAATGGCTGTCAGAAAAAAGGACGGAGATATTGATATCTCGTATCCTGTGGGCAAAAGTATCCGCGAAAAATATAAAATTTTAAAGCTTCCGATAATAAGAGGTGTTGTAGGCTTTATTGAGTCTATGGTGCAGGGCTATAAAGCAATGATGCAGTCGGCTGAAATTTCAGGCTTTACAGACCTTGAAGAAGAGGAAGATAAGAAAAAAGCTGAAGAAACAGGCGAAAAAAAGGACTATA
>JAZUQH010000004.1:0-5408 GCA_045605605.1 Acutalibacteraceae bacterium
CGGATAAGCTCATCGGCAAGCTCTGATAAAAACTGTTCTTCCGAAACCACTGTGAGAACACTTCTCATAGCCTCCGATTTTTTAATATCATTCATCAGTCTGAACTTTTCCATAATCATCCTCCGTTTTTTACGGAATCAATCTTCGGCAGATGCAAGACGTTCATAATTTCGGCAAACTTTTCATCTACTGTTTTAAATAACTTCATAATTTACTTTCCCACCATTTCTTTTAGCCGTTCGGTTTTTTCTTTTTCGATTTGTTTAATTGCTTTGCGTTCAAGTATTTTTTCAGCCCTTGTCATTCCGCTTTTGTCGGGGTAATACTCTTTTTGTTCGTAGCGTTCACGCATTTTAAAGTCACGATTTTTCATTGTCACCCACCAATTCTTTCAACGGACACCATTCCGCTTTACTTGTACTATCGTTATATTCCATATCTAACACCCTTTTTTGTGGGTCTAATTGACACCGATAACCTTTTGTCGCTTTCTTATTTTGCCTTGTTCCCCACGGGTGCGAATAACAACAATAACCAAAAAAGCACTCGATACAAGATTTCGGTAATTCACTCGGTACAATATATGCCATTACTTATCACCCACCAATTCTTTTAAGAGGCTGTCAAGTGCTTCTCTTGTAAACCAATCTTCTTTTGGAAACAATTCTTTGACCTTTTCAATACACTCTTTGTATGCTTCGGCTTTTAACCCTTTTCTCATATCGTTATAGTCTTTAAGAGTTTTACTGAACACAAGACAATTTCCAAGCAAATTGAAAAAACCATCTTTTTGATGACCTTTCAACCTCTCATTCTCTGCTTGTAGGCGGTCGATAAGGTCTATTGCGTGGCTAATGGTAGATGTTCTTTGTAAGTCACCCTCACATAACATCAATTCAAGAATTTCTTTCAAAGCCTTAATAGTAATCTCGCTATCGGTCATTCGGTATCACTCCAATCTAATGCTTGACCGCATTCACCACAAAATTTCATACCCCAACCTATGAAACGCACATTACAACAAGGACAATAGTTTAGGTTTACATCTTCAACAAATTCTTTCTCAATCGGCTTTTTCGGTATCTGCTTTTCAACCGCTTCTTTTAAGGTCATACCAATAGTCAGTTCGCACTCTTTCATTGCCTGTTCAACACCGTCTTTTATGCATTTATCAAAATCAAATTTCATCTGAGGTATCCTCCCTCTTCGGTATTCCGTTTAAAAAGCCTGCGGCCAACCTTGCGGGAATATCCATAAGCTCAGGCTTCTTCTCTTCGTTCCAGGCAAGACCGCATAGATTCCATATTGCCGCTATCAGATGGTCCTCATCGGTCCACCCGTCTAAGTATTTAACCAGATGCCGCATAGCGCTATCGGCGAAGCTGTGACAAGGGATGCCTTTTTCCCAGTTTCTGTCTCCGTATTTTTTGCATCCGTTTTCATAGTGACGGGCAAGTCTTAGCAGCACACACATAGGAAGCAGGTCGAATCTGCCCTTCCCTTCGTGCATATCTCTTACAGCTCCTGTATTAAATTCGGTCCGCTCTCCGCTATCTTTAATAACTGGATTGTTTTGATGTAACATTATGTGTTTCCCTCCATCTTCGTTCGTTTTCCCACTGCGTTTCAATTTTTTCCTTTTCGGCATATACTCGAGCAATTTCTTCGGTTGCTCTTTGGTTATCATTGATAAGCCTTGCGTTTTCTTCTACAAGTGACCTATATTCCTCAAGCGTAATAGTCACCATAATAGGCTCATCGGAATAATTCTCACTTTTTTCTCGGTGTATAATATTAACCTGCATTGACACTATTTATCACCCACCAATTCTTTTAAGAGGTTGTCAAGATTTCCTTTACTTATAACATAGCAACCTTGAAAAGCATTTTCTTTAATTACTAATGCCGTTTCCATAACCTTTTCAATACACTCTTTGTATGCTTCGGCTTTGTATTCGCCAAGTGTCATTTCAAACATTTCGTCTTTAAATTTTTTCTTAGCAAGACTATCTCTTAAATTTTCGTTTTCCTCTTTCAACCTCTCAATTTCTGCATTTGCGGTTTCAATGGTCTTGTCAGCAAGTCTTATAATATTTTCATTTTTCTTATTTTCTGCTTGTAGGCGGTTGATAGTTTCTTCAGCTTGTGATACCGCTCTACAACCATCACGGATTAAACATACTTCAAGACATTCTTCACCACCACTTAAATTTTCATAATTAGCAAAGAACTCGTCTGTTCTTTCTTTAAAAACCTCTATTCTGTTTATATAGTTCTGTTCTCTAACGATGTCTTTATCTTTCATTAGGCATTCCCTCACTTCTTTTAATTGCTTCTTTTAAAAGTACTTGAATCTGTTCGCTGATACGTTTGTTGTCCTGATAATATAAAAATCCTTTGTTGTGATATGCTAATGTTTCGATTGCCAATGCACACTCGACATAGTCCATAGGATTATTACTTACAATCTCGCTATCGGTTAGTTTTTTATCAGGCATTGTCTTCACCTCCTTCTGAATTTTCTTCATAATCTTCTTTGGTTGTAGGCTCGGCACGATACCCTTTTAAACATAGTGTTTCGCATAGTTTTTCGGGTTTGATAGGTAAATCAACCGAAACATAAAAATCAACCTCGTTTGTGGTTTCGTTTATTATTTTGTAATAAAATTTATCGGTCATTCGGTATCACTCCTTTTTATCTTCAAAAAACCAATCCGGCAAAATAATATTAAAATCTTTAAATGCTTGTGTTTTCATATCGTTTGCATTTACAAAAACACCTTGACTAATAAGGTAATTAACACAGTATTTAATACCTTGCCCTGTGAGGTTTCCGTCCTGTTCGTAAAAGAAACTGTTTTTTGGAATGTTTAAATAACTCTCAAAAAATCTACTAACCTTCGCATAAAATGATTGAGTTGTAGTCATTTGGTATCACTCCAACTCGTTATCTGTTAGTTTTTTATCGGTCATTTTGGTCACCGCCTTGTTTCAAATGTTCTAATATGGCTAAACATTCTGCGTTCCAGCAGAAGCATTTATCATCTTTGGGCATATCGTCCCTATTTCTATTAAACACGTGATGCCTGCCTTTACAATGTCCTTGTCGGGATTCGGATATTCCCAAAAGGGAATCACAGCTGACATAGTGTTTAACATATTCTTTACAATTACCACATACACGTTCAGGATATTTAATTATAGGCATACGCTCATATACTGCGACTTTATCTTCACTGTAATAGTTAAGTAAATTACCTATGTTATCAAGAACTTTATTGAAAAATTCAGGTAGAAGAGGTTGGTCGGGTTTGTCTTTGTCTATTATGATATATGCTGACATTCCCGGGAATTCACCATCTATAAACTTGTGAAGGAACTCTATTAGCGAATATACCCCTATTATTGAATATTTCTTATCCTCGATTTCAAACTGTTCTGGTATTTTCATTTCCCCAACTCCTTTAACAATTCAGGATTATCGTGTATGTTGCCGATGACTTTCAAACCTTTTATAGGTACATACGCTATGCCAAAACTTTCTTTTTTGTTGTCAACTCCAAATTCAAAATTGCAACTATCCCAAAAACAAGCATAAACTCCATTTTTTGTTTCGATAATATCCCCCTCAAAAATCTTTGTGCCGTTCTTATCGGTTAAGCCCGTGTATTGTCCTACAGTTTCGGGGTTTACTGTAAAGTGATTTTTGCCGTTCCATATCCAATGCAAATTATTATATCTTAATGTTTCGGTGTAACAACCTTGCACCCATTCACCCCTATCGGTTGTTTTACCTCTAAATAATATTTCTCGCATTATTCCGTTGCCTCGCTTTCAAGCCAACGTTTTATACAAGCAATGCAGTCTTCACTGGTTACATCGTCACCGTGGGGACACTCGTTATCTATTTGCATGGTTTTGCAAATCTGGTCGTTAAGCTCATCATCACGATGATAAATATAATCGGCCATTTCATCAATGCTACGGTTTTTTATACGGTCGTAATTAGTTTCTGCCATTTACTCATCCTCCGTTGTAAAGAGTGGATGGGTACCGTCGCGCAGCTGCTTTTCTTCATCAGACATTTCATAGCCGAGCTTTATAAGAAAATCATAAATGGCACTGAGCTCGGTATTTGGTGTGTGTTTACCGGTTAACCAGTTATAATATGCTTCACTATTGCTATCACCTGTGGCTTCATAAACTATATGCAGAAGAATCTTTTCAGGTTCTTTCTTAACGGCTGCTTCAACATCTGCATAGTCAACAAAGCTGTTTTCCTCTTCATCATACTGCCAGTCAAGATTAAGGATGCGCATCATATCATCATCTTCCACGTATGCGCTTCCCCACATAGCGCAGCTATAGCAATGGAAGGTAAAAATGTCAAATATATTTGACTTTACATCTGAATTGCTGAGACTATTCACGAACTCTCTGCGCATTTCATAAGCCCTTATTGTCGCATCTTTAAGTTCCGCTCTCTTCTGATTTAAACGTTCCTGTTTTCTACGCGCTTCATCGGCAGCTGCGGTATTTTGGGCAACGTCGGTGCGGTCCATTCTGAAATATATAGTATCGTAGGATATTTCGAAATACTTTTCATCTTCGGCTTTAACATATTCCTTTGGTTTTTCGCTTACGTATATCCAGCTTCTATCACAATTAGCATATTTGGAGTCGTAACGGTTATCTATTTCAATAAGACCTGCATCAAGTAAAACCTTTCGCCAGGCATCTTCCTGCTTCTTTCGTTTTTCGGCATCGATAGCACTCTTGACTGCCCACTCAAAACTTGATGTGCCGATTTTGTCAAGAAGCTCATCCCTTTTTTCAATATCTTCTATTTTGTTAAGTTTTTCGAGGTCGTTAAGGGAAATCTGTTTGCTTTCACTTACCTCTTTTAATTTCTCTTGGTTAAGTTTGGTAAGCTGCAGACGTCGGCTTACAGTGGCAGGTGAAAAACCGGTCTTTTCGGCAATGGTTGTCTGCGTTTCACCAAGGTCAAGCATCATCTGAAAGCCCTGTGCTTGCTCATAATATGTAAGGTCACTACGCTGCATATTCTCGAGAAGCATTGTAGCTATCTGCTCTCTTTCATCCATCTGTGCAACACTGCAGGGCAAGGTTTCAAGGCCTGCAAGTTTTGATGCCGCAAGACGACGGTGGCCGATTATAACGGTATAGCCTTCTTTACCTTTGGGAACACCTGCGCCGCCTTTGATAACGGTAAGGTTTTGGAAAATGCCTTGATTTTTGATGCTCTCTGCAAGCTCTGAAACGTCTCCTATATCTTTTCTTGGATTATCTGGGTGAGGATATAATTCGTTGATTTTAATTTCTGTTAACATTTTTATTTCTCCTAATCTGTTATTTTAATAGTGCTGCTATAAATGTGGCCGCCGGAG
>JAZUQH010000005.1:0-64365 GCA_045605605.1 Acutalibacteraceae bacterium
GGCTGAAATTATAAGCGGTAAGGTTGTTTCTGCGGCAAAAAGAGAAGAGCTTAAAGAACGCGTTAAAGCATTGAATGAAAAAGGAATCAGCGCAGGTCTTGCAGTTATTATTGTAGGTAATAACAGTGCTTCAAGAGTTTATGTTAATAATAAGAAAAAAGGCTGCGAGGAAATCGGTGTAACCTCATTTGAATTTGCTTTACCCGAGGAAACAACCGAAGCAGAGCTTTTTTCTCTTATTAATGAATTGAATAATGATAATAGGGTAGATGGCATTCTTTGTCAGCTTCCGTTGCCAAAGCATATTGATGAAAAGGTTATACTTAATTCTATTGACCCTGCAAAGGATGTTGACGCTTTCCATCCTGTAAATGTCGGTCATATTATGATAGGTGATTTTACATTCTTACCTTGCACTCCTGCAGGTATTATGGAAATGCTTAAATATTATGATATTTCGGTTGAGGGTAAAACCTGTGTTGTAATAGGAAGGTCAAATATCGTAGGCAAGCCTATGTCACTTTTGCTTCTTCATAAAAACGGCACGGTTACCACCTGCCACTCTAAAACTGCGGATTTAAAAGAGGTTTGCAGGAGGGCGGATATTTTAGTTGCCGCCGTTGGCAGAGCAAATTTTGTTACTGCCGATATGGTTAAAGAGGGCGCAGTTGTTATAGATGTTGGTATGAACAGAAGTGAGGGTAAGCTTTGCGGAGATGTGGATTTTGAAGCGGTTAAAGAAAAGGCTTCTTATATAACCCCCGTTCCCGGCGGAGTTGGACCCATGACTATTGCAATGCTTATGAAAAACACCTTAACAGCCGCAAAAAAACAAAATTCGGAAGTATGATATGAAGATTAGAGTTTTAATTTTAACCCTGTGCTTTATCTTTCTTTTTAGCTGTCCCGTTTCTGCCGAGAGCAAGGGCTATACTGTGGAAATTCCTGAGGAATTTTATGTATCCTATGGAAACAGTAAGGATGATATGGTTGCTAAAATCATCGGTATGGACCAAGAAAAATATAATAATTATTTTATTGCAAACGGCATTTTGTTTATAGCCGTTAAGGAGGATAATTCTGCCCAGATTCGCTTTTCAAGATATAGAAATGAGTTTTCCGAAAAGCTTGGAAACCTTTCTAATTTAAATGAGCAGGAATTTGGAGAGATAGCCGAAATGCTTTCAAAGGGTAAAAGCTATTCCTCTAAAAGGTCAGGCGAACAGCCCTTTATCGCAATAAGCGAAAAGCTTAGCGATAGCGGAGGAGAATATGTATCCACCCAGTATATAACCGTTAAAAACGGAAATATTTATCAGCTTTCCTGTTACAATAAAGGGGATAAGGTAAGCGAGGAAATAGATAATGTGTTTTCTTCTCTTCGCTTTTCCAAAAGCGATAATTTCACTTGGCTTTATACTATGATAATTTTAGCCTCCATAATTTTAGGCGGAGTTATAATTATTATGATAAAGGGAATCGTGGGGGATTTGAAAAAGCAAGAAAATGATGAAGAATAAAGGTTTTTTATAAAAAATATCTTGCTTTTTTCAACTTGATGTGTTATTATATCAATTACTGTGAGTAAATATGAGGAGGTGGCACCATGCCCAATATTAAATCTGCTAAGAAAAGAGTAGCTGTAAGCCAGGCAAACAACGAGCGCAATAAGGCTTTCCGTTCTGCACTCAGAACTGCTTTAAAGAAGGCTGATACCGCTTTAGAGACTAAGGCTCCTGAAGCTGCTGAAACTGTAAAGGTTGCTGTTTCCAAGCTTGATCAGGCTGCCGGCAAGGGTATTATTCATAAGAATAATGCAGCAAGAAAGAAGTCTGCTCTTGTAAATAAGCTTAACGCTCAGTAATTTTATTATTTTTTGCAAAGAATAATATAACGCCGATGGATTTCCATCGGCGTCTTTTCTATTTCGGTGAGTTTACTTCTTTATACTTTTATAAAATGCAATACGATTTTGATTTGAAATACGTAATTTGCGTTTTCTTGAGGGTAGTACTTTTGTTCTTTATATTATCTCAAAGCAAAAATCGCCCAAATATTGTAAAATAATGTTGGGCACAGGAGGTAATATTATGGGAAATATTTATGGTTATGTGAGAGTATCGAGTATCGATCAGAACGAGGACAGGCAGCTTATTATTATGGAAGAAAACAATGTGCCGACTAATAATATTTATATTGATAAGCAGTCGGGCAAGGATTTTGATCGTCCGCAATATAAGAAACTTGTCAAGAAATTAAAGGCGGGAGATTTGCTCTACATACTTAGTATTGATAGATTGGGGCGCAATTACGAGGATATTCAAAAGCAGTGGCGGATACTCACTAAGGATATCGGTATTGATATTTGTGTGATTGATATGCCCTTGCTTGATACTCGAAATGGTAAGGATCTGATGGGAACCTTTATTGCTGACCTTGTTTTGCAGATACTTTCTTTTGTGGCACAAAACGAGCGTGAAAATATAAAGAAACGGCAGGCGCAAGGAATTGCTGCCGCAAAAGCAAGAGGAGTTAAGTTTGGTAGACCGGAAACTCCAGTTCCGATTGAATTTGACGAAGTAATAAAAAATTGGGAGAAAAAGCAATTATCTCTAGAACAAGTATTAGCCATCTGTAATATGAGTGAAGCTACATTTTATCGTCGCTTGCGTGAGCATAGAATACAGAGAAATAAATAAAATGACTCTCAAAAGGTGTACCTTTTGAGAGTCATTTCATTCTATGATATTTTATCATAAAAGAAAAGAAAATGCAAGTGTTTTTAAGAAAAAATCGAATTTTTGAAGATATTTATTTAATGATAACTGAAAAAGCAATTCCTTACTGGGTAAAAACGACCATTATCAAAAGGTACACCATTTGATAATAGTCGTTTTGTATCAAAAATAGCCCTATATTAACGGGAAATCAGGAGTTGTTGAATTTTGTGCTTTTTTATTGTGTTACCACGCGGACATCCTAAAGCTTATAGCAAATGTAAAAACAAAAACTAATAAGGAGAAAAAATTATGAAGAAACATTTTTCTAAAATCTTTGCAATGCTTTTAGTATTATCAATGCTCTTCACACAGCTTATAATACCTGCATCTGCATTAGAAACAACAAAATGTGAATGTGACCCTGAAACACGCACAGGCACAGTAACAAGTGAAGTTGCTCCTACCTGTGCAAACTATGGATACAAAGTATATGAATGTGACGAATGTCACGGGATATATGCAATACTTACCGCTGAGCCTACAGGTGCACATGATTACGTAAATCATGATGCTCAGGCTCCCACCTGTACTGAAATTGGTTGGGATGCTTACAGAACCTGTAACACATGCAATTTAAACGAGTATGTAGAAATTCCTGCTACCGGTCACTCTCACAGTTCCGTAGTAACCGATCCTACTTGTACAGAGAAGGGTTATACCACCCACACTTGCCCCGATTGTACTGACACTTATGTTGATACATATGTAGATGCATTAGGTCATACTGCAAGCAGTGAGGTTGAAGAAAATCGTGTTGAGGCCGATTGTGAAAACAACGGCTCATACGACACTGTTATATACTGCGCTGTATGTGGAGAGGAATTTGTTCGTACTAACCATGTAATTGATGCTACCGGCCACGACTGGGTTGAGACCGGCAGACAGGATGCTACTTGTGTTGTAGACGGCTACATCGATTACGAGTGCACTGTATGTCACGAAACCAAGAGAGAAACTATTGCGTGTGTTGGACATCACGATTATGATAAGCAGGTAATCGGCGCTACTTGTGAAGATGCTGAAATTGTAAGATATACTTGTAAGGTATGTTCCTTCACTTTTGATGATCCTGTTGGTGAACCTCTCCAGCATGTTCCTGGTGAAGCTGTTAAGGAGAACGAAGTTCTTCCCGATTGCGTAAACTCCGGTTCTTATGATTCCGTTATTTACTGTGACGTATGTGATGCAGAACTAAGCCGAGAAAATATCGTTGTTGATCCTCTTGGCCACACCGAAGTAATTGATGATGCAGTTGCTTCTACTTGTACCGAAACAGGTCTTACTGAAGGAAAGCATTGCTCCGTTTGTGATGCAGTTATCGTTGCTCAAGAAGTTGTTGACGCTCTCGGACATGATTATATTGCTACCGTAACTGCTCCTACTTGCTCCGCGCAAGGTTATACTACTCACGATTGCTCACGTTGTGATGAGTCATATGTTGACACCTACGTTGACCCCGATCCGCTTTCTCATAGAGGCGTAGTTACTAAAAACGAAGTTAAGGCAACCTGTACTGAAACCGGTCTTACTTTCCAGATTGAGTGTGGCGATTGCCACATCGTTTTAGCAGCACAAAAGACAACTCCGATTGATCCTGATAATCATAATTATATAGATGTAGTTACCGAAGCTACTTGTTTAGATGCTGGCTTTACTACTCACACTTGTTCGCGTTGTGATGATACATATAAGGATGCTTTTGTAGATGCTTTAGGTCATGATGAAGTTGCACACGAAGCTAAGGCTGCAACTTGTACTGAAATTGGTTGGGATGCTTATGTTACCTGCTCAAGATGTACCTACACCACCTACAATGAGTTGGCAGCTCTTGGTCACGACTATGCTTCAGTAGTAACCGATCCTACTTGTACCGAGGAAGGTTATACCACTCACACTTGCTCACGTTGTGATAACGAGTATGTAGATTCTACTGTTCCTGCAACAGGTCATTATGACTGTTTAACTTTAGGTATCGTAGAGCCCAAATGTACTGAAGAGGGTTATACCGTTAAAAAATGCCTCATTTGTGATGAAGTCTTCAAGGATAACTTTGTTGATGCTCTTGGACATGATTTAACTCAGCATGATGCAGTGGCTCCCGATTGCACCAATATTGGTTGGGAAGCATATGAGGATTGCTCGAGATGTGACTATACTACTTATGTAGAGAAGGCTGCTCTCGGTCATAGACTCGAGAGATATCTTGAGAAGCCCGCTACCTGTACTGAGCCCGGTTACACCGATCACCTCGAGTGTGCATTCTGCGATTACACTACACTCTTCTTCAATATCGCTCCTCTTGGCCACGATTTAACCCACTATGACGCACAGGATCCTACCTGTACTGAAATTGGTTGGGATGCTTATGAAGACTGCTCTAGATGTGATCACACTACTTATAATGAATTAGCAGCTCTTGGTCATGATTTAACTCAGCATGACGCACAGGCACCTGATTGTACTAATATTGGTTGGGATGCATATGAAGATTGCTCCAGATGCGATCATACTACTTATAATGAGTTGGCTGCACTTGGCCACACCGAAATTATCGATGAAGCTGTTGCTCCTACTTACGACACTACAGGTCTTACCGAAGGTTCACACTGTGGAGTTTGCGGTGAAATTTGCGAGACTCAGACAGTTGTAGACATGCTTAAAGAAGAAATTGAAATTACCTACGAAATGACTGGTATCAACGGCACAGATGTTGCTGTTAACTCTGGTTTTGTAACACTTAATGTTTACATGAACACCAAGTATGCAAGACTTTATGCTTTCAATTTCGAATATGCATTTGATTCTGTTCTAAAATTAGATAGCGTTAAAAATGGCGATGCATTTGCTATGGTTGACTACAACCTCACAAGCGATACTACTGTTAAACTTATGCCAAACATGGGTATGACTTATGCAGGTAAGGTATTTGAGGGTAAGTATCTCGTAGCAACTCTTACCTTTAAGGTTGATTCAGGTTTCATCGGCACTGTAGGTGCTAACACCACATCTTATAGCTTCACCCGCGATGATGAAGTTCTTAAGAACGAAGTAGTATTAACTTGCGATGCAGATGTCCAAATCGAAGTTGTAAAGCTTGGTAATGCTAACTCTGATGTTGATAGTGAAATCGATGCTAAGGACGTTTTAGCATTCGCTAAATGGTTTGCTAATGCTGATGAAGGCGACTACAATACAATTTACGATTTAAATAAGGATGGCGCTATTGATGGTGAAGACTTTGCTCTCCTTCGTGGTGCAGCAGTTGGCGACACCAGCTATCTTGATGATGAAGAATAATTCGGAGGTATAGAGATGCAACTCAAAAGAATCTTAGCGATTTTTTTGGCTGCTGCTCTGATCTTCTCAGCTTTCACTGTTTCAGTCGGAGCTGAGCCCCTTAAAGTATTTGAGGTGGGAGTGGCGGCAGAGACCACCACTCCTGTTTCTTCTTCGCCCGTAATTTATAACGCTAATGAAGAAGTTACAGTAACGATCAGTGCAGACCAAAATACCGGATTTGACTTACTTAAATTCAAGGTTATTTATGATCCCGAAGCTCTAGAATTTGTGAACTATACTACAAATCATCTTTTTGGTAAGGATACCCTTGAAGCTATTAACCCTCAAAATGGTTATGTACTCTTTACAGCTATTTTAAATAGCGTTTCCACCGTTACCGGTGATATGTTCACATTGAAATTTAAAACAAAGGCAGATTTCTGCGGTGAAGTAGAAATTGTTACTCAGTTATCAGACAATAAAGAAAATAACTGTATGATTACCAATCCCAATGCAAAAACAGTGGTTCCTTTTGTCGGTGGTTCTGATAGTTTTGAGCTTCACAATATGGATGCTGCTGCAGGTGTAGTAACTGCTCCAACATGTACAGAAGAGGGTTACACAACCTATTCTTGTGCAAATTGTGATGTAGTTATTGGTAACTATGTTGCTGCAAATGGTCATACTGAAGCTGAAGCAGTTGAAGAAAACCGTGTTGAGGCCGATTGTACTAACAATGGTTCTTATGATAAGGTTGTATACTGTTCTGTTTGCGATGAGGAACTTTCAAGAGAAAACTTCACTATCGACGCTCTTGGTCACAAGCATTTAGAAGCAGTTGAAGAAAACCATGTTGATGCCGATTGTACTAACAATGGTTCTTATGATAAGGTTGTATACTGTTCTGTTTGCGATGAGGAACTTTCAAGAGAGAACTTCACTATCGACGCTCTTGGTCACAAGCATTTAGAAGCAGTTGAAGAAAACCGTGTTGAGGCTGATTGTACTAACAATGGTTCTTATGATATGGTAGTATACTGTGAACTTTGTGATGCAGAGCTTTCAAGAGAAGGTTTCGTTATTGATGCTCATGGACATTCTCCTTTAGATGCAGTTGAAGAGAATTATGTTGCTCCTGATTGTATAAACAAGGGCTCATACGACATGGTAGTATACTGCGACATCTGCGATGCAGAGCTTTCACGAGAAACCTTTATTATCGATGCCCTTGGCCATGATACAATACCTCATGATTCCAAGGCGCCCACTTGTACCGAAATCGGTTGGGAAACTTACAACACTTGCTCTAGATGTGATTACACCACTTACGTAGAGTTAGCTGCGCTAGGTCATGATTTAGTAGCTCATGAAGCAAAGGCTCCTACCTGTACCGAAATTGGCTGGGATGCTTATGACTCTTGCTCAAGATGTGACTATACTACTTACGTAGAGTTGTCTGCACTTGGTCATAATTGCGAAGCTGTGTGGTATAAGGATAATAACGAGCATTGGCATATCTGCTCAGTTTGCGATGATAGAGCAGATGTTGCAGGTCATATCTACAACGGCGACCATATTTGTGATGAATGCGATTTTGGTAATGTAAATATAGCTGAAATTTTCCCCGATACCCAAAACGATGCCTGGTATAGTGATGCTGTAGCATATGCTTATAGCAGAGGAATCTTGATGGGCTATCAGAGTGGCGAATTCGGTGTATCAGACGGCATTCAGCGTCAGAATTTCTTACTAATGTTAGCAAGGTACGATGGTGTTGATTTAACACAGTACAGTTATGATTGCGATATGTCTGATGTAACTCGTGGAAGTTACTATGAAGCCGCAGTAAACTGGGGCGTACAAAATGGAATAACCACAGGCTATACGAATGGTACTTTTGGCGTAGGAGATAAGATAACCCGTGAACAGATAGTAACCTTCCTTTACAGATATGCAAAATATAAAAACATAGATGTAGAGAACGTAACGGATACAAAAGCCAAGAACTATCCTGACTTTAATATGGTTAGCGATTTTTCTAAAGAAGCAATAGTCTGGGCAATTGATAAGGGTGTTATCGGAGGAAAGCAAGGCTATATTGCACCTCAGGGTAATGCACAAAGATGCGAAGTCGCACAGATTATGTATAATATTTTCTTAAAAGATATTTTTTAAATTTGTCTTGCCTCCCTCTGATGAGGGAGGGGGACCGCTTGCGGTGGAAGGAGAGAAAATAAAAATCTTTCCCTCAGTCTTTTTGCTGCGCAAAAACACAGCTCCCTCGTCAGAGGGAGCTTTTTTAATTATTTCTAAAATACTCATAAACCTTTTGAGCATAAGCTTCGCCAAAGCCGTTAACGGCTTTTAATTCTTCTAAAGAAGCGCCTTTAATTTTTTCTATAGTCTTAAATTTATCCATTAAAAGCTTTGCTTTTTTAGGGCCAATTCCCTCGATTTGAAGTAGGGAGGAGCTTAGCATCTTTTTTGATTTGCTGAGTCTGTGATAGCCTATGGCAAAGCGGTGGACCTCATCCTGAATTTCGGTTATAAGGGTAAATGCTCTGCGGTTGGCTTTAATAGCGATATCTCCGCCCTCGCTTGCTATGGCGCGGGTGCGGTGCTTTGAGTCCTTAACCATACCGAAAAGCGCAATGTTAAGACCGTGCTTTGCTAAAATGGGAGCAACTGCAGAAATCTGCCCCTGACCTCCGTCAAGAAGTATCAGGTCGGGAAGCGTCTTAAAGCCCTCATCCTCACCCTTTTTATATTCGGTAAAGCGGCGGTCTAAAACCTCGGCTAAGGAGCGATAGTCATCCTGACCGATAAAGCCTTTTATCTTAAACTTTTTATATGCCTTTTTATAAGGCTTACCGTCACGGTAAACTATCATACCTGCCACATTTTCATCACCTGCGGTGTTAGATATATCGTAGGCTTCTATATATCGTGGCGCACTTTCAAGACCTAAAAGCAAGGCAAGTTCATTAAGAGCAGACATTTCTCTTCCGCTTTGCTCTGTTCTGTGAGAAAGATTATCCGCCGCATTATTACGGCACATCTGCATAATTTCAAGCGGCTCTGCCGCCTTAGGCACGGTAAAGGAGACCTTTTTACCTATACGTTCACTTAGCCATTTTTCTAAAAGCTCAAAGTCCTCAGGCAGAGTATCTATAAGAATTCTTGGCGGAATATCATCATTTTCCCCGTAAAAACGGGATAAAAATTCATTATAGAAGTGGGCTTTATCGTTTTCACCCTCAAAAATAAAATGCTTTTTATCGGTGAGCTTGTTGTTTCTAAAAATAAGCACGCTCACGCAAATAATATCACCCAACGAAGCGGTGGCGAAAACATCCTGTGAAGCGTGGGAGCACATATAAACCTTTTGCTTATCACTCAGCTTATTTATAGCGTTTATGCGGTCCCTTAGCTTTGCCGCATACTCAAAATCAAGGCGTTCGGATGCAGCTTCCATTCTTTCTTTTAAAAGCGAAAGCATATCATGGGTATTGCCCTTCTTGATAAACTCTTTAGCTGATTTAACCGTTTCAAGATATTCGCTGTTTAAAATTTTGCATCTGCATGGGGCATCACAAAGACCAATATGGAAATTAAGGCAGGGCTTTGATGGCTTATCAAAGCTTCGCTGACAATCTGGCAGCTTAAAAATTCTTCGCACCTGCTCCACAGTATCCTTAACCACAAGGGAAGAATAGTAAGGACCGATAAATTCACCGCCGCCGTCAACCTGATTAGAGGTTTTGATGCGAGGCCATTTTTCATCGGTGATTTTTATATAGTGATAGCCCTTGTCATCCTTTAAGAGAATATTATACTTAGGTTGATTTTGTTTGATAAGGGAGTTTTCGAGAATAAGGGCTTCAAACTCGCTGTCACAGATTATATATTCAAAATCGGCAACTAAGGATACCATCTGCCTTACCTTTTCGGTATGACCGCTGCCTGAACCAAAATATTGAGTAACCCTGTTTTTAAGAGCCTTTGCCTTGCCGATATATATAATCTTGCCCGATTTATCCTTCATAATATAAACGCCTGGACTTTTGGGTAATCGGTTGGCTTTTGACTTTAACTCAGTAAGTCGTAAGTCCACTTTTCTCACCTGCCTTTTTTAAAATTATAACATAAAAGCTGTATGTATATCAACAAAAGTATTGATAAATTTCAAAAATGTGGTAAAATAAAATAAAATGATAAAGGGAGGCAGTAAAATGTCTTGTTTACAGCTTGAAGCCGTAAAAAGCGGCGATACCGTTGCAGTGATGCACACCTCTATGGGAGATATCACAATAAAGCTCTTTCCAAAGCAGGCTCCTAAAACGGTAGAAAACTTTACAACCCACGCAAAGAACGGATATTATAACGGTCTTATTTTTCACCGTGTAATAAAAGATTTTATGATTCAGGGCGGCGACCCTACGGGTACCGGTATGGGCGGTGAGTCTATATGGGGCAGTAGCTTTGAGGATGAATTCACCCCTGAGCTTCACAATCTTCGCGGTGCGCTCTCTATGGCAAATGCAGGTCCTAATACCAACGGCAGTCAGTTCTTTATTGTTCAGGCAAACTCTGTTCCATCCAATATGCTTTCTCAGATGGAGGATTTAGAACAGGCATTTCCTAAGGAAATTGTTGATGCTTACAGTAGTATGGGCGGCACACCTTGGCTCGATTTCCGTCATAGCGTATTCGGTCAGGTTACTGAGGGCTTAGAGATAGTAGACGCCATAGCAAATGTTAAAACTGTTGGCGCGGACAAGCCTGAAGAGGATGTAGTTATCAATTCCATTGAAATAAATATTATTTAAAGGAGTTTTTAAAATGAAAGGTATTATTTTGGCAGGCGGTAGCGGAACACGTCTTTATCCGCTTACTATGGTAACCTCAAAGCAGCTCTTACCTATTTATGATAAGCCTATGATTTATTATCCTTTATCTACCCTTATGCTTGCGGGAATTAAGGATATACTTATCATTTCTACCCCAACCGATCTTCCTAACTTTGAACGCCTTTTAGGTGATGGCTCCGATTACGGAATTAACCTTTCCTATGCAGTTCAGCCCTCTCCCGATGGTCTTGCTCAGGCATTTATTATCGGTGAAGAATTTATCGCAGGGGATAGCTGCGCTATGGTACTTGGTGATAATATCTTCTACGGAAGTGGTCTTAAAAAGCATTTACAGGAAGCAGCCTCAAGAGAGAGCGGCGCCACCGTATTTGGATATTATGTTGAAGACCCCGAGCGTTTCGGTATAGTTGAATTTGATGAAAACGGCAAGGCTATTTCTATAGAAGAAAAGCCTCAGAAGCCTAAGTCTAACTACTGTGTAACAGGTCTTTATTTCTATGATAACCGTGTAGTAGAGCTTGCTAAAAAGGTTAAGCCCTCTGCAAGAGGCGAGCTTGAAATAACCGACCTTAACCGTATGTACTTGGATGAGGGAACCCTTAACGTTGTAACCTTAGGTCAGGGCTATGCTTGGCTCGATACAGGTACAATGGATGCCTTAGCAGAGGCTACCGAGTTTGTTAAGGTTATCGAAAACCGTCAGGGCATTAAGATTTCGGCAGTTGAAGAAATCGCTTACAGAAACGGTTGGATAACCAAGGAGAAGCTTCTCGAATCTGCTCAGAAATACGGCAAATCACCCTACGGTGAGCATCTTAAAAAGGTTGCCGAAGGAAAGTTATTAGGTTAATATGAAAATCAGCGTTATTATTCCCGTTTTTAACGGGGAAAGGACCTTAAAACGCTGTGTGGAATCTATACTGGCTCAAAGTCTTAGTGACTTTGAGCTTCTCCTTATAGATGATGGCTCCACCGATAACAGCGGTACAATATGCGAAGAATATGTAAAGGCAGATAAAAGGGTACGCTATATAAAAAAAGAAAACGGCGGCCCTGCTTCAGTGCGCAATTTAGGCATCAGGGAAGCTAAGGGCGATTATATAGCCTTTGCGGATAGTGATGACTATATGGATACCGAAGCCTTTTCTTTTATGCACCAAAAGGCTTTGGAAACTGATGCCGATATGGTTATTTGCGGATGCTTTATTGAGCTTGGTAAGGCTGTGCAAAAAAACTTTTGTGAAGAAATGGAGCTTATCGGTGAGTATGGCAAAAAGATAATCCCCCTTAAATCTAAGGACCTTTTGGATGCCCCTTGGAATAAGCTTTATAAGACCGAGTTTTTAAGAAAAACAAAAGTTTTAATGCCCGAGGGTGAAATCTTTGAGGATACGGCTTTTCATCTTGAGCTTTTAAAACACTCGCCTAAAATCTCGGTTTACAGCCAGTGCTTTTATCACTATGTTCAGAATTTGGGAAGTATAACAAAGAAATATAATCCTGAGAAATTGCGCCTTTTAAAGAAAAGGGCCTTGCAGCTAAAGGATGTAACCACGGGCATAGAGCAATATTGCGATTTTTATTATATAAAATCCGTGTTCTCCTCCTTTATAGATATGTTCCTTTCCTGTGATAAAAAGGAAATAAGTGAGCTTATAAAAATGGAAATAAATGAGAACGATTTTATAAATGCGGCAAAAAATGCATACTTTGAGGGTAAGCTTAACGCTATTATAATTAAGATTGCTAAAAGCGGAAGCTATAAAAAGGTTTATAATTTCTGCAAAATGTGTTTTATTCTTAAATATAAAACAAGAAAACTCTTTTTAAAGGTGAGATAATGATTTCTGTAGCTATCGCCACCTATAACGGCGAAAAATATGTAGAAAAACAGCTAAGAAGCATACTTAATCAAACTAAAGCAGTTGATGAGGTAATCATCTGTGATGATGTTTCCACCGATAAAACTGCCCATATTTGTCGTAGATTCATAGAAGAAAACGGCCTTGCGAATTGGCATTTTTACCAAAATGAAAAGAACGTAGGCTATTGTCTTAATTTCTACGGCGCTATTGAAAAATGCTCGGGTGATGTTATATTTCTTGCTGATCAGGATGATGAATGGCATACCGATAAAACCGAAAAAATGATTAAGTGCCTTAAGGAAAATCCTGATATTTCGGTGCTTTCTTCAAGATATAACGTTATTGATGAAAACTCAAAAATCATAGAAAATTCGGGTGTTACATATTTAGGAGATAAGTATGATGACAGTATTGAGTATGTAACTGCCGAAAGTCAGATAGGCTGCTCCTATATAAGAGGCTTTAGCCTTTGCTTCAAAAAGGAAATAAAGCCGCTTATAAAGCCTATTGATTTAAAATCCTTGCTTTCACACGATTGGCTTATCTGTATGATAGGCTCAATCACCTCAAACACGGCTTTTTTAAATACCGTGTTAACCGATTACCGATATCATTCGGATAATGTTTCCCTTTTAGCAGGGGAGAGAAAAAGAAAAGAGCGAAGACTTTTAAAAAGAATTACGGGTTTAGAGGAATCCGTTAACGGACATACCTATCTGTTATCGCTTTCAAAGGATAAAGGACTAATTGAAAAGCTTGATAAATTTATAAAATTTGAAAAACGAAGACTTGAGTTTCTTAAAACCAAAAATATATTCAGATTTTTAGGACTCTTATTTGGTTTAAAGCATTATAACCGCTATTATAAGGGCGGGGGAATAAGGGTTTGGCTCGGCGATTTTGTTTATACTTATAAAAAATAAATTGAGTGTCCCGAAAAGGTCACATAAAGAGTTGTATTATGATAATACAACTCTTTATTTTTTTAAATATATGTGTTAGAATAAAACTGATAAAGTTTAATTGGAGGAATAAAATGCTTCAGTTTATCGTAGGCAGAGCCGCATCGGGCAAAAGCTATACCATAATCGAAAAAATTGGTGAGTGCTTAAATAAGGGTGAAAGCCCTATCCTTTTGGTGCCTGAACAGTTTTCTTTTGAAAGCGAAAGGGCGCTTCTTTCCCGTTTTGGCGAAATGAAGGCATCCGAAGTAAAGGTTATGAGCTTTACAAGGCTTTGCGATGAGGTAGCAAGAATTTACGGAGGAGCCGCCGGAAGAGAGCTTAGCGATGCCGATAAGATTGTTCTTATGGGCAGAGCCTTGCGCGCCGCAAAGGATGAGCTTAAGGTTTGGAAATCCTATGTAAGCTCTGTAGGCTTTACCGAAAAGATGCTCAACACAGTATCTGAATTTAAAATTCACGCAATTTCTCCCGATGACCTTTTAGCAGCAGCGGAAAATATTAAAGATTCCTCCCTTGTGGCTAAGCTTAAGGATACCGCCGCTATTTATAGCAATTTTAATATTCTTTTATCAGAAAAATTTATTGACTCTAATGATAAGCTTAACCGACTTTATGAGGCTTTAAGAAATAATAATTTCTTTAAGGGTAAAAAGGTGTTTGTAGATTCCTTTAAGGGCTTCACAGGACAACAGTTTAAGATACTGAGCAGAATTATTGCCTCGGCAGATTCCGTTACTGTAGCTCTTACAATGGATTCCAAAGCGATTCGTAAAAACGGAGTTTTTTCGGGGATTATCAAAACTAAGGAAAAACTAATAAACATTGCTAAAAATCATAATATTGAAATTGCTGACGATATAAGACTTGAGTTTCCGCGATATGAAAATAAATCTATGGTTTCCCTTGAAAGATTTATGGCAGGTTTCGGGGATTGCAAGGGAGATGAGTGTAGGGATATAACCGTTTGTAACGCATTGGATATATCCGAAGAAGCCGAATTTGTAGCCAGAACCATAAGAAAAATAGTAAGAGAAGAGAACGCTGTCTTTGATGATTTTGCAGTTATAGTAAGAGATAGCGCAATATATGAAGAAGAATTTGAAGCCGCCTGTAAACGAAATAAGGTAAGCTGTTTTATTGATAGCAGAATTTCACTTTCATCGCTTCCTGTTTCGGTAGTAAGCCTTAACGCTATTGCTCTTGGAAACAAAATAAGCACCGAGAAAATATTGCGTTTTTATAAATCAGGACTTGAATTTTTGAGTCTGGACGAGCTTTCCTTAATTGAAAACTATACATATTTATGGAGTATAGATGGGGAAGATTGGCTAAAGCAATGGGATATGAATCCCGAGGGCTTTAAAGAAAGCAGTGGCGAAGAAATAAAAGAAAAACTAGAAGAAATAAACGGTCTTCGCGAAAAAATGATAGCCCCCATAATAACCTTTAAAAAAGCGTTCAGCTCAACTGCAAAGGATATGGCAGAGGCGCTTGTAAAGCTTATTTTAAGTGTTAAAGCCGATGAAAGCTTTAAGAATTTAAGTGAAAAATACAAGGCGGAAAATAATAGGGCTTACTATGATGCCGTAATGCAGTCGTGGGATGCGTTTATGTCCCTGCTTGATAGCCTTGTTTTATGCTTTGGGGAGACAGAAATAACCCGCAAGGAATTTGAGGATGCGATAAAAACTGCGGTATCGCTTACAAGTATTGGTGTTACCCCCCAAACTCTTGATGAGGTTACCTTCGGCTCAGCCGATAGAATAAGACCTTATAGACCTAAATATGTCTTCGTAATGGGGGCAAATCAGGGAATTTTCCCAAGAACTTCTTTGGCTACAGGAATTTTCAGCAATAGAGAGCGTGAAATTCTAAATAGAAACGATATTTCGGTGCCCGATAAGGCAATAGACGGGGCAATAGATGAGGATTATTTGGTCTATTCAAGCCTATGCTGTCCCTCCCGTAAGCTTTTTATAAGCTATGCCCAGAGTTTATCCGATGGTACCGCCGCAGAGCCCTCGGCATTTGTATCGGATATACTTGAAAACTTAGAGGTTAATAGGCTTTCGGCTCCCGCTCCGTTAGAAGAGGGGTTCTTCCCTGAAACAAGGGAAGCGGCATTTACCGAAATGTGCAAACGTATTTCAAAAAATGAAAATGAGGCTTATACCATAAAGGCCTCCCTTGTGGGAGAGGAATCGGACTCTCGCCTACAGAGTGTTTTCAGTATGCAAAAGCCGCCTGAGAATAAGATAAGTTCTCATACTGCAAAGGCATTGTTCGGCAAAAGGATGTATATGTCACCCACAAGATTTGAAACCTTTAATTCATGTAGGTTTATGTACTTTTGTAAATATGGATTAAAGGCAAATAAAATTGAACCTGTGGAATTCAGTGTGCTTCAGAGAGGTACGCTTGTTCACTATGTCCTTGAAAGGCTTATAACCGAGTTCGGAAAAAATGTTAGCAAATTAAATCGGCAGGAAATTTCGGATAAGGTTGATAAATACGTAGAAGAATACCTTGATAGTATACCGGGCTACCGTACGGTTGAGGATGAAAGGTTTAAGTATCTTGTATCAACCGTTACCCGTTCTGTTAAGTTTGTGGCTGAAAGATTGGCTCTTGAGTTTGCTCAATCGGATTTTGAGCCTTGCCATTGTGAGCTTAAAATCGGAGCAGATGGAGATGTTCCCGAAATCCAAATCCCTCTTGATGATGAGGCAAGCCTTACCCTTGGCGGCGTGGTTGACCGAGTAGATAAGTGGAACGGTTACATAAGAATAGTTGATTACAAAACGGGCTCCAAGGAGTTTAAGTTCCCCGATATACTCTTTGGTCAGAATATGCAGATGCTTTTATACCTTTATGCCATAAGCGGAAGTGAGAATTTCGGCGGTGAGCCTGCAGGTATATTCTATATGACCGCAAAGCGTATTAAAAACGATAAATCAAAGCGCAGAATGAACGGACTTATGGAGGGCGATTTAGATCTTGTCAACGCTATGGATAAGGAAAATAAGGGTGAATTCGTGCCTATACTTTCGGCTCGCAATACTACTAACTTTGTATCAAAGGGCGATTTTGAAAAGATATTTAAGTTTATAACTAAGAAGCTAAAGAGCTCAGGAAATCTAATGCTGAGCGGTGACATTAACGCAAGTCCCGTTGACGGAGTGGATGGCGATGCTTGTAAATATTGTGATTTTGCGGCAATTTGCCGAATGAGAGATGAGGAGCATACAAAGGTTCCAAAAATGAAAAATACCGAAGTTATGAGCGAGATAGAAAGGCAGGTAAACGAGGATGGCATTTGATTTTACACCTATGCAAAAAAAGGCTATCGATACTGAGGGTACCGTTCTTGTTTCTGCCGCCGCAGGCTCTGGTAAGACCGCAGTTTTAGTGGAAAGGGTTATCAAAAAAATAACAAGAAAAGAAAATCCCGTAAGCATTGATAAAATGCTGATAGTTACCTTTACCAATGCTGCTGCTGCCGAAATGAAACGAAAGATTGAAAAAAGGCTTTACGAGATATGCCGTGAGAATCCCGATGATGAGGCGTTATTGCGTCAGAAGTATCTGATTTCTTCGGCGGATATTTGTACTATTGACTCTTTTTGTATAAATCTTGTTCGGAATAATTTTGAAAAGTGCGGTGTTGAGCCTGATTTTTCGGTTCAGGATGGCTCAGGCCTTACTGCTATAAATAACCGTGTTATGAGCGAGGTAATAGGGGAGAGAATAAGGGAGAATACCCCTGAGTTTAAGTATCTGTTAGAGCTTACAGGCTGTGAATATGATGAGAGAGGACTTGCCGAAGAAATTGAAAGGATTCATCTTTATTCGGAACAGCTGCCTTTCCCACAAAAGTTTATAAGAAGCCTTTTAATGCCCTATGTTGTTGAATTTAATAACGAGCATCCTTGGTATATTGATGCCTTCAGGGTAAGCGCCGAAATAATTAAAAATGCCGTAAAAAACATAGAAAAAATGGCAGATGCGGCGGCGTATCTTGGGGATAAGCATAAGGCTTATGCAGAAACTCTTTCTCTGCTTTTGGATTCCCTGATTTCATCTCTTTCAAAAGGTGATTGGGATGAAATTTTCAATGTAATTCATTCAGCCGATATTCCCCGTCAGCCCTCTGTGCCTTCTGATAGCGCGCAAGGAAAGATTTTTAAAGCTTCAAAAGAAAAAATCGTAAAATCTATAGAAAAGGTTAAAAGAATCTTTAGCCTTGGCGCCGAAGAAATAAGTGAAGATATTTCTGCAAAGCGCCCCGCCATTGAGCTTTTCGTGGCTATGGTAAATGATTATAGCGAAAGGCTTTTAGAAGAGTATAAAAAGGAAAACACTTTAACCTTTTATAATACCGAGCAGTTGGCTCTTTCCTTCCTTTGTAAAGCAACGCCCGAGGGCTTCGAGGTAAGTGAAGAGGCAAGAGAGTATTTGAACCGCTATGATGAGGTTTTAGTGGATGAATTTCAGGATGTAAATGACCTGCAGGATACTCTTTTTTATATCCTTTCGGGTAACGCTAAAAGGCTATTTACGGTAGGAGATGTCAAGCAGAGTATTTACGGCTTCAGAGGCTCCAATCCCGATAACTTTATGCGTAAGAAAAGGGCTTATACCCTTGTGAGCGAGGCAAGTGAGGATGATGCGAAAAAGATAATCCTTTCGGATAATTTCAGAAGCCGTAAGGGTATCTGTCAGTATGTTAATTTTGTATTTGAAAGGCTTTTAAGTGGAGAAATAGGCTCTATAGTTTATAATGAAGAAGAAAAGCTTAATTCTTCGGGCGAATTCCCTGAAAGCAGCGCTAATCAGGTGGAGTTTATTTTGGCTGATAAAACAGATGCCGAGGATGATGCAAAAAGGCTTGAGTTTGAGGGCAGATGTATTGCAAAGCGAATAAACGAAATTATGAACGAGGGCGCCGTAATAACCGATGGCAAGACCTTAAGAAATGCTAAATATTCGGATTTTGTAATACTTCTTGACAGCGTCAAAAATAAGGCGGATACAATCGCCCAAATGCTGAAAGAGGCTGGAATTCCCGTGAATTACGGCGCCGAAATCTTCTTCGAAACAGTTGAAGTTATGACGGTGCTGAGTCTTCTTAAAATCATAGATAATCCCCGAAACGATATCGAGCTTTTAACCGTTATGATGTCACCGCTGTTTAATTTTTCCGCAGAGGAATTGGCGCAAATCAGGGCTGATTTCAAAAAAGGCGAATTATATGCGGCTGTTAATAATGCCGCCGCATGTGGAAATAAAAGGGTTATAGATTTTATCGACACTCTTTCTGCTATGCGTAGAAGTGCGGCAGTTTTGCCTGTGGATAAGCTTATTTCAAGGCTTTATAATATGACCGATTATCTTAATTTTGTAAGCGCTATGCCAAGTGGGAATTTAAGAAGAGCAAATCTTAACACCCTTAAAAACCTTGCCGCATCATACTGCAGTGTTTCAGGAGGTGGAATAGGCGGATTTTTAAACTATCTTAAAGCTCTGCCCGAAAAGGCGATAAAGCTAAGCGCTAACGAGGGAAACGAGTGCGTAAGAATTATGACTATGCACGCTTCTAAGGGACTTCAGTTTCCCGTTTGTATAATTTCGAATGTAGCGGGTGAAATCAATAGGCTTGATGTGGTGGCAAAGCTTCTGTTTAGCGGCGATTTGGGTATAGGCTTTAAATACTATGATTTTGATAAGGATAATGATTCTGAGGATTTAGGTCACACCCTTATATCCTTTGCCGAAAATGAGAAAACGGCAGAGGAGAAAATGCGCCTTCTTTACGTTGCTATGACCCGCGCAGTTGACCGTCTTGTAATAGTAAGCTCACCTACAAATCCTTTATCCGCACTTAATACTGCCGCATCGAATATTTCCTATACGGATTCTTCGATTGATGCTGAATGGCTTAAAAGCTCAAGGCATATAGGCGATTGGATTTTAGCTACAACCCTTATTCACCCCGAGGCAGAAATTATTAGAAAGCTGTGCGAGCTTCCCGTCAAAGCTTCCGCAGGTGAGGGTAGCGTAGCTTTTAAGATTATGAATATTTATAATACCGAGTTTGAGGATAAAAGGGATGAGAAAACAACAAATACCCTTCCAAATGAAAAAATCGCAGAAAAAATAAAGGAAAATATAACCTATGGATATCCTTTAGAAAAGCTCGGTTCAGTAAGGTCAAAAATCTCGGTTTCCGCCCTTGCTAATAAGGCAGAAAACGATAAATTTGCCTTTACTCAAAAGCCTTCGTTTATGCTTGATAAGGGGCTTTCAGCCGCAGGGAAGGGAACTGCTACACACAGCGTTATGCAGTTTATTAAAATTGATGAAAAGCCCGATGTTGATGCTGAAATTGAACGCCTTACAGAGTGGCAGTATATCACCGAGGAAGCCGCAAATGCAGTAGACAGAAAGGCTATAAAAGAATTTTTTGAAAGTGATATATATGACCGCATACAAAAAAGCGGTGATATCCGCAGAGAGATGCGATTTTTAAGCGAGCTACCTGCATCCCGTATAGAAGATAATTTAAGTGATGAGATTAAGAACACACCTGTTATCGTTCAGGGCGCCGTTGACCTTTGCTTTGAAGAAGAGGGAGAAATAGTAGTTCTTGACTTTAAAACCGATAGGGTAGATAATATAGAGGAGCTTCGCGAAACCTATAGCGAACAGCTTAATCTTTATGCCGATGCCTGTGAGAAAATTATAGGTAAGCCTGTTAAGGAGAGGATAATATACTCCTTTAATTTATCTCAGTATATTTCTTTTTAAGAGGTGAATTATGCTTTACGAAAATCAATTTTTTGAAGGTCAATATGTTACCTATTGGAATTATAGCAACACCTATCCTATGCATCTTCACGAGAAGGTAGAGGTACTTTATTTTCTTTCGGGAACAAGCGTTGCTGTTGTGGGAAATACGAGGTATGAGTGTAAAGAGGGAGATTTACTGCTTATTTTTCCTTACGAGCCTCATTCTTATGAAACCTCTTCTGCTGACGAAGTAAACATCGCTGTGGGAATACCTGTTTCTATGTTATCGGGTTACGGCATAAATCTTTTTGCTATGAAGCCTGAAAACCATCTTATAAGGCTTCCAAAGGCAAGAAAAAGGCTTGATTTGCTTGCCGAAGCTTTAGATACCTACAGAACAAGTCGTTGGGATGTGGTAAACGCTATACATTTTAGCTGCGCATTCTTTGGTGAGGCAATTACAGAGGCAAAATTAGTGCCAAGATTTAAAAACGAAATGAAAACGGGTGAAAGGCTACTTGTCACCTGCACTGAAAACTATCTTGATTCCACCTTTACTATATCCGACCTTTCGGAGAAGACGGGGATAAGCGAGCGCTCTATATCGAGATTCTTTTCGGAAAATCTCGAAACCTCATTTCCTAAATTTATTTCAATGATGAGGGTATCTCACGCTGCAGAATTGATGAATCAGGGTGGATATAATATAACTAAGGCGGCACTTGAAAGCGGATTCGGTTCTGTGAGGAGCTTTAACCGAGCCTTTAAGCTTGAAAAGAATGTTACCCCCAGCGAATATTTTGGAAAAAAATAAAATTTTGCCTGAAGCGTCAGCTTCAGGCTTATTTTATTTGCCATAATTTGCTTTTACGTGGAGAAAACTATATAAAACTGCATATTTTGGCTGAAATTGTCTATATTTAAGCACGAATTTTCTTGTAAAAATTGTGAACATAATGTAAAATAAAAAATGTAACATAGTCATTAAATTTCACAAAATTTTTCAAACCCTATATTTATATGTGTTAAAATGATATATATTTAACAAGGTCGGGCTTGAAAAACCCATCCTTTTCTAAAAAGAAGTAAAGTGAAAATAAATGATTGATGTTTGGTAGAAATTGGCTGATTTTGTTCAGCAAATAATATTAGGAGGTTGTTTGATGAAAAATCTTTTCACAAAAAGACTCATAGCAGCAGTTATGGCTCTTGTGGTCTGTGTAAGCGTCGCAGGCGCTTCTATGGCTGTTGAGTCCACCGCTCAGTCAACCCGTTTAATCACTGTGGATACCGATACGGTTTTGACAGATGATTTTATCGGTATTGGCACTAACCATTGGTGTAGTAACTTTGTTAGCGGTATGAATGCTGCTTACCAGACTGTTAATGAAGAACGCAATGCTATTCAGGAGCTTAAGTATGTAAGACTTTTGTTCCTTCCCCAGTGGATTATGGACCAGAGTCTTCCTGCAGAGCAGATGAAGGAAGAGTATGAAAACGGAATTTACCATTGGGAAAACTTAAATGTGGTAAACTTCTATGAAAAGATAAGAATGTATCACGATATAGGCGCTACCGTTGTTATAAACGTTGGCGGTCGCGCTACTGTTGAAACTGCTTGGTGGCAGATTGAAGACGCAGGCGTTAGTGAAGCGGGTCTTCGCGCAGCTCCTGCCGACCTTCAGGAATTCGCAGAGCTAACCTATGCGCTGTTTGAGCATGCTTGGGATTTGGGTTATGATAATGTTACCCACGTTTCCTTCTTTAATGAGGTAAACGGCGGTAACTATGAAGCCTTTGCCAACAAGAAGGAATATTGGGTACAGATGCTTTCTCACGTTCATAATGAATTTAAAAAGCATACATATACAAATAACCCCCAGAGTCCCTATTACAATATGAACGCCCGTGATGTTCTTAATATGTTAGGCACCGAGCTTTCTGGCTTTGTTGATGAACCTCAGATTCCCGAGTGGCTTGATTATGTTAAGGAAAATCTGGTTGAAGAAGATGGAACTCCTATGTTCGAAATTCTCAACTCTCACCAGTATCCCCACTATAAAACATGGGAACAGGCAACCAATCTTTATAATAGAATGGGCGCTAAATACCCCGGTATCTGGGCTAATGAGTTTGGTTCACGAGCTCTTTCTCGTCCGGGTATCGACCTCGAATCTAACTACAATGATGATTATAAATATAGCGAAACCTCTCAGGTTATCGCAATGACCAATGCAGGTTACGGCGGTATAGCCCAATGGGCTACTTCAGGCGAGTATGTTGACTTTGGTTTCACCTTCGGCCCTGGAATGTGGGAGTTTATAAGTAAGGATATAGATGATATAAGAACCATCTATGGTGAACGCGGTCTCTATACCCGTTATATTCCCAAGAATTGCAAAACCTATAAAACTGCCGTTGATGCCGATGATTTAGTTTGCGCGGTTTACGGTAAGGATGGCGATTTCACTGCCTTGCTTAATGTGGAGGAGAGCAGTGAGTCGAGAGAACTTACTATTGATTTTGGCTCTGACGCCGCAGGCAAAACCTTCCGTCGCCATATTCATACCTATCCCGAACCAACTTCGGACGGTTTGGTTAGTAGGGCTGAAAAATATGAGCACGGCGATTTAATCCCTGTTTCAGATAAAGAAATCGTTGCCGATGAAAACGGTAAGATTACCGATATACTTCCTGTTAATTCTTATTGTTCCGTGGTTTATACCACTATGGACGAAGAGGTTCAGATAGTAACTGATGAAAATTTAGTTAAGCTCTCTCCCACAGGTACTGCCAACTTCAATGTAACCGCTATCTATGGAACAGATAACGATAGCGATCTATCTCAGGTTACGTGGGAAATTTACGGAAAATCTCGCAGTGATACAGACGGCGGTTATTATTGGACTACCGAAAATGCAGGTACCATCGACCAGAACGGTAACTACAATGCTGCAGGTACCTCAGTAGGCGATACCGTATCCATAAAGATAACCTCAAATTATGATCCTTCTGCTTATTCGATCATAATTGTTGAGATAGTTTAATCGGGAAAGGAGAAGTAAATATTATGAATAACATTAAAAAGTTCATCAGTAAAAATTTAGCAGTATTTCTTTCCCTTGCCATAGTAGTAAGTACCCTCTTGCCCGTAATGAGCGGCGCAGTAGGTGCTACAAGCTATGACCCCGCCGCCGTTGCCGAGCTTAAAGCGGCGTGGGCAGATTTAACCGTTACCTATGAGTTTGTTCCCACAGAGGTTTGGGATGGCTCGTTATATCAGGGCGTTGCTCCTTTAGGTACTGGTCTTAATGTGTATGATTCTTCCGTTTATACAGATAGTGACCTTACCGATACAAGCGTTTTAGGCAGCAAATATGCAACCTATAACGTAGCTCTCGCAGGCGCTTCCGATTGGAAGGATTATGTTGTATATAAATTAGCCGATGGCAGTGTTACCGATTTTGATGTAACACTATTTAAGGATTTTAGCGTATATGTTAAGTCTGCAAGCGGAATACTTGCAAGACCGAGAATGCATATAAGCTCCGATGCTACTCCCATTGCAGTACGCTGGAATGACCCTTCTTACTATGCCGCCGATGTTTTAAGCACAGGCGCTTGGAAAGAAATTAAGATGAGCGACCTTTCAGAAGTTAATGCCTTTGTAAATTGCTTAACCAATTATAGCAATCCCACCGATTATAAAATATCGGGCTTAGGCTTCGACCTTTCTAAAACAGGCGCTACAGGTGAATTTGTAACCGGCTCTGCAAGTGTGGAAATGTATGCCGCTTCCGCCGCCACATTAGGCTTAGCAGAAACCGATGCTGCTGCATTTGTAGCCGCAGCTAAGGAATTTAACGATAATGCAGTTGCAAAGAATTATTTTGCTTCAGGTGATATAGCCTATGCAAGATTTACTACAGCACTTTCGGCCTTCGAAGAAGATGAAGAAGCCGCAAAGATTAAAGCTCTTAAAGATGCTTGGTCCGTTTTGGATGTTACCTATGAGTTTGTTCCCACTGAGGTTTGGGATGGCTCCTTAGATAACGGAACTGCCCCTCTCGGCACAGGTCTTAATGTATATGATGCTTCTGCTTATACGGATGCAGACCTTACCGATAAAAGTGTTTTAGGTAGTAAATATGCAACCTATAATGTAGCTCTTGCGGGAGCGAGCGATTGGAAGGATTATGTAGTATATAAATTAGCTGATGGCGGTGTTACCGATTTTGATGTAACACAGTTTAAGAGCTTTAGTTTATATGTTAAGTCTGCAAGCGGAATACTTGCAAGACCGAGAATGCATATAAGCTCCGATGCTACTCCCATTGCAGTACGCTGGAATGACCCTTCTTACTTTGCCGCCGATGTTTTAAGCACAGGCGCTTGGAAGAAGATAACTATGAGCGACCTTGCTGAAGTTAATGCCTTTGTAAATTGCTTAACCAATTATAGCAATCCCACCGATTATAAAATATCGGGCTTAGGCTTTGACCTTTCTAAAACAGGGGCTACAGGCGAATTTGTAACCGGCTCTTTAAACTTAGTTATGTCTGCCGCCTCCTCCGCTACATTGGCACTAGCCGATACCGATGCTGCTGCCTTTGTAGCCGCAGCTAAGGAATTTTATGATAAAGCGGTCAGCGAGAAACTCTTTGCTGAGGGCAATGCGGATTTTGTAGCCTTTAAGACCGCTCTTAATAACATAATGGGTGAATCCGCCCAACTTGATTCCCTTAAAAACGCTTGGAAAGCGCTCACCTATGCAGGTTATGACGATGCAGTTCCTATGAACTATATTGCAGGTGCCAACACAGGCGCAAATTATGCCACTACCGATGCACCGCAAGAGGCACCCGAGTCCACTGATAACCGCAAGGTAACACTTGGTTCCTCCATTACCTTAATGCACTATAATGAATATACAGCAAGTAGTTTCTTTGCTAACGGCAAAATAACAGATGTACCTATTGGCTCCATTACCGATATGTATTTTTACTACAAGGCAACAGGCGATGTTGCTACCTGGTTCCATGCTATTGGTAATAACGGCACAACCCGTAAAGATGCAATGCTGGATTCAACACTAGATGCTTCTAAGGTAGTATTACCTGCCACGGACGGCGAATGGGTGAAGGTATCCTTTATGGATTATCTTGAAACCATTAACCTGCCCTGGTCGACTGTAGTATCGCAGCGCCTTACAGGTTCAACTCAACTTGCATCTGTTGGATTGCAGGCAAAGTCGGTCAGCGGTTCCGCTGATATTTATATGAGCGAACTCTTTATAACCGACGGCGTTGATGAGAACCTGGCAGGTTCTTCGAGTTGGTCCGATTTGGACTGGGTTATGAAGGCGATTGCTCTTGACCTTTCAGAGTACTCTGATGCTCCTGATAGTGCAGAAATGCTCGCATTTAAGGATGCTCTTGATAACCTTCCTGATGAATATAAGCAGGTTGTAAATGCAGATAAAATTAAAAATGCTTGGGGCAACCTTTCTGATATAACAAGAGAATTTGTTCCCGCAGAAGTTTGGGATGGCACGCTAAATAATGGTATTGCTCCAAAGGGCACGGGCCTTGAGATATTTGATTCTTCCGCTTATGCAGGCAGTGACCTTGCAGATAAAAGTGTTTTAGGTAGCAAATATGCTACATATACCGTTAAAACCAATGGTGCAAGTGACTGGAAAGATTATATTGTGTTTGAAAGCGTTGGCGATGATACCTCTCTTAATGTCAATAATCTTAAGGGATACACTTTCTATATTAAATCTTCCGCCACTACTCTTGCCCGTCCCCGACTTTTCCTAACTAATAAACAGCAGTTATGGAATAATGCAAGTATCCATAACCAAGAGGCAATAGGTTCAGGTGAATGGAAACTTGTTAAATCTGCTGATATGGATGAGCAAAGCAAGTTATGGACCACAGATGCCGGCGGTAAATTAAGCACCACCGCCCCCATAACTGCAATTTGTCTTGATTTCTCAGAACTTAATGGCGCATCTACTGATATAACCGTTGGTACCCTAAAAGCTACCTTCAGCGCAGTAACCGATGATGTTCTTGCTCTTGCATCAACTGATGTTGATGCCTTTATGAAAGCGGCCTCAAACTTCTATTTTGAAGCAGTTACCAACGGATATTATGCAGAAGACGATGCAGCTTTCACTGCTTTCGTGGAAGCAGCTAAGACCGCAGGCATTAAATTTAGTCTTAATAAGCTAATAGGCGGTATAGCAGATACCTGGAAGACTCTTACCGTAACCGAAACCTTAGTTCCCGTAACCCTTTGGAATGGTCAGAATGTTCCCGTCGAGGGACTTAATGTATACGATTCTTCCGCTTATGCCGGCGCCGACCTTACCGATAAAAGTGTTTTAGGTCCTAAGTATGCAACCTTTACAGCTCCCTCTGTTGGTTTAGATGATGGGAATAAGGGTGATGCGAGCGACTGGGCAGATTATGTTGTGTTTGCCCGCGCGGATGGCGGACTTACAAAGCTTCCCGCCTCTAACTTTACAGATTTCTCGGTATATATCAAAACAACCGACGGAATGGGTGCAAGACCTCGTATTCATGGTCAAAACGGCGCAAACTGGCACGATCCTTCTTACTATGCAGTAGAAAAGCTTGGAAATACTTGGAAGAATATAACATCTTCTCAGCTTTCCGCACCGGGAGAATTTAATCAGAAGGTTTTCGAATTAGGTGACCAAAAACTTTATGGTTTTGGTATTGACTTTTCGGGTAAAGGCGAAGTATCTGTCGGCTCTATGGCGGTAAACTTTACTGCAGTCAATAATAAAACTCTCGCACTTATGGAAACAGACCCCGTTTCTTTCTTAGCAGAGGCTATTTACTTCTATGAAGATGCAGTTAAGAATGGAACCTTTGCCGCAAATGATGAAAGATTAATAGCATTCGGCAATGCGCTCCAAGCAGTCATTTCAAATGACGCCTTAGCAACAGAGGTTGCAATAGCTAAGCTTAAAGCAGCATGGATGGGACTTAGTGATAACTCAACGCTTCCCAAAGGCGATACTGCCAATTGGTCCATTGCCGATTGGGTATATGCGGCTAATAGGGTAGATATCAGCAGTCTTTCGGGCGCAGAAGCTTTCGCTGAGGCTTTAGCCAAGGCTACTACCATCAGAGATGAAATAGGAGCTAGCTTTACTTGCAATATCGATAGCTATGCTAACTATGATGAGGCACAGAGCGATATAGCCGCTTTAGGCGATAACGCATTACTCAAAGCAACAGCATTTGCCTACTATTATGATGGCACTGATAAGAACGAACTCACTTTAGATGCTCTTGATGCTCTTTATGACGGTGACTTCTCCACAGAGTTTAGCTTATCAGGACTTGATTTTACTGCCGAAGGCTCTTATGCAGAGCTCATATATGCCTTTAACGGCGCTGCCAATGTTAACGATTTCGTTGTAGGCCTTAGCAGTAATCCTGATTTGGCTGAGATGAATTATAGAATTTATGTTGCAGATAGTATAGAGAAGCTTTTTGCACCCGATTCAATCGTTGCAAGCTTCTATAACGAAAACGGCGACCAAATTCAGAAGTTTAACTTTGATGGCAGACCTCAGATAAGCGGCACCTATGTTGCCTTCAGATTCTACGGAACAGGAACGAATGATTTGATTCTTTCTGAACTAGCAGCTTATGGCGATATCGTTACATATAACGTTGTAACAGGCGCTTATACCAATGAACAAATGAAGTCCATTGGTGATAACCTGCTTGATGACAAGGGTGTTATTACCTATGTTAAGAGCGGTACAGGTCCTATGACCAAGTGGGAACAGGCTGGTATTAGATATCAAAAGACCGTAATGACCGACCTTGATAAAACAACAGGCGCAGGTATATCAACGGCGTCCAGCTTTATTTCTAATGTAGGTGATGAGATTTCTTATTATATAATTTTCGACCTTAAGAAAGTATATAATTTAGAAAAGATACTTCTTAACCATGCTGACGGCAAGTACCTTGCAACAGGTAAATATGAGATATATGCTTCTACCGAAAGGTCTTTGATTACCAGAAGTGAGAGCAAGATACTGTCTTACAATAATATGTCAGACGGTCCTAACGGAACCAGTATCACTCAGGTATTTAATGCTGCGGGTAGTGGCGCGGTAGGAAGATTTATAGCTTTCCGTATCATCGTTCCCGTATGCGATTATGCTTCCTTGACACAATACCGTAACGACCTTTCATATCCCAGAATTTATGACCTTGGCGTTTTCGGTTCAGAATATGTTAAGCCTTTAGCAGAGGTTAACTTCCTTAACCACGTTCCCGTTGATGTTTACAGAACCGATGCAGGTGGAAATAAAACCACCATTTCGGAAACTGAATATAGCGGTGATGATTATAAATTAGCGTACGATGGCGATTATACCGTGGCTACTCCTATCGCTCAAAACGGCAAGAATATTGATTTCATATTCAATCTTTGCGCTAATAAAGCAATAAATTCCGTTAAGCTTTCAACCCTTACAGAAAACATCAAGGGACTTAAGGTTTACGCCTCCGAAACAGAAGAAGGCATTTGGGATGAAGAAAACTGTGTTGTAAATTATAGCGGCGATGCAGTAAGCTTAGTTTTAAAAACCTTTGGTGAGGCACCCGTTTATGCCCGTTATGTAAGATTCTCTATAACCGATACTGCTTCGGGCACCTTTGACCCCACCGAGTTTGAAGTAATCGGTTGGAACACTCAGGAATTTGCATATCTGAATCTTATGCAAGAAAACGCTGGTAATGTTTCTTTTTGGCTTGAGGATAAGAGTGACTATAGTCTTACCTCCACTTTTGAATCGGCAAACGAATATCTTACTGCTTGGAATGCTGAACCCATTTACGGTATGATAAACGCTTTTGACGGTGAAGAAGGCACAGTAGCCGACCTTTACGGCGGTTCATTAGGTGATAAGAACGGCAACGGCAGGGTAACTATGAATCTTCTCCTTGACCTTGGCAACCTGATGGCAATTGATGAAATTGAATTTATCGCAGGAAGCAGTAAGGATTATTGGCCCAGCGAACTTAAATTCTATGCAGGCGAGGATGATATAGCCCTCTTCGGCAAGGATGCGCAGCCGATAAAGGTGTTTAACCAGAAGTCCGATGCCGAAAACGGTAGTTATAAATACGAATTCTTACCTGAGCTTGCTCAGTATGTAAGAGTTGAGATTGTTGAATCAACTCAGGAATATTATGCAAAGAGCAATATGATACTTGCCATTATTGCTGAAATGAAGGTTAACGGTCTTGAGGTTGTGGGATATACCGCTGCCGAAGGCGCTGCCGCATCTGTTACCGATGAGGAAACGGGTATCCGTGTTGATGTTGTAGCTCTCCGTGATAACGATGTATACACTACTCTTCAGGATATAATGGTTGTTAAGCGCGGCGCAACTGCTGATGAAAAGAAGGCGCTTGCCACTCAGAGCGCAGTGTTCGCTTCTGATATTTATGACATCTACCTGTTAGATGCTAATGATAATATCATAAGTGATGTGGAGGGCAGAGATATTAAGGTTTATCTGCCGCGCTCCTTGTTTAAGGGAAGCGATGATGCATACGTGCTTTCAAATCAGTACGGCGAATACACAATGGTTGAATTCGTAACCGAGGATGATTATTACATTGTAACCGTATCTGAAGCATTTGGTATGAGCTTTGCATTCTGCGAATTTGCTAATATCGAAGCTGAACCGGATACTCCTATCGATATCGATAAAGAAGTACCCACAGATGATGAAACCGAGGATACCGAATCAGAGGAAGTTGAATCTGAAGAAAATGATTCTGAGGAAGAAGATGCTTCCGAAGAGGAGAACGAGGAAGAGGACGACGAGGAAGAAACCAAGAAGAAAAAGAAAAAGAAGATTAAAGTCGTTCGTAAACCCGGTTCAAGTGAATTTGATTATCTCTGGATAATAATTGCAGCTGTAGCAGTTGTAGTGGTTGCTGCAGGTGTAACACTCTTTATTATTCTTGCCAAGAAAAAGAAAGCAAAGCAAGAAGAATAAAATCAGTTTAAAATAAGATATTTCTTATTTCTCTTTTTTGACCAACTCAACCCCCTGCGTTTCCGCAGGGGGTTGAGTTATGCCCTGAAAATAAGAAAAATATGAACAAACTGTAAAAAGGTCAGGGAAAGTCAAAAAATTTTTTAGAAAAGTATTGACTTTTGTAAAAAGTTGGTTATAATATACTTGTTAGCACTCGAAACGAGAGAGTGCTAAGTTTAAAAAAGGGGGGCGCAATTTGGAGCTTACACCGAGAAAAAGAGCGGTGCTTACGGCCGTTATAAAGACTTATATTGAAACGGGCGAGCCCGTAGGCTCAAAGGTTCTATCAGAGCTTCTTGAAAATGCTCCTTCATCTGCAACCCTCAGAAATGAAATGAGCGATTTATGCTCCTTGGGACTTTTAGCTCAGCCTCATACCTCGGCAGGCAGAGTCCCCACAAATCTTGGCTATAACCTATATATAAACAGTCTTATGAAGCCTGAAAATTTAGGTGTGGCCACAAAAGATTATATAAATCTTCATTTGAGCGCGGTAGGCTGTGATTCCGAGAGCATACCAAAGCTTGCGGCAGATACCCTTTCCGAGCTTACGGGCCTTCCTGCCATTTCGAGCTTTGCAGTAGGAGAAAATGTTTATTTAAAGCATACCGAGCTTCTGCCGATTTCTCGAAGAAGCGGAATACTTTTAATCGTCACCTCTGACGGCAGAACAATAAGCCGAATGGTGAGATTGCCTGAGGAAATAAAGGCTTCTTTAAAGGAGCGCTTTAGCGAGATTGTTTCTCAGAGGATAAAATATAAAGCCTTATCAGAATTCAATAAAGCAGGTCTTCAGAATTTGATGACGGCGCTCGGCATAGATTCCTTTCAGCTTATGCCTTTGCTTACTGAGCTTTACAGTATGGCGGAGCAGGCGAGTCGCTCAAGTGTTAAGATAAGCGGAATTTCAAGCTTGTATAATCTTTTCGGAGAAGCGGCGGCAAATAAATTTATGGCGCTCAGCCAGGATAGTGAAGCTTTTTTATCGGTTGTTACCGAAAAAGAAGATAAAACCAGAGTTTTATTTGGAAATGAGCTGGGCATTCCCGAGCTTCAGGATAAGGTTATAGTGCTTAAAAGCTATAACCACAACAATGGCTTCTGCGGTAGAATCGGCGTTATAGGCAGTAACAGAATGTCCTATGAGCAGATAATACCGAGTATAGAATATGTAGCCTCAAAGCTAAGCAAGCTTATGACCGAGGCAAAACTTGATATGGAGGATTAGAAATGAGCGAGGATATTAAAACTCAGGAAACCTCAACAAATGAGCCCGAAAAAAAGGAAAAGAAGAAATCAAAAAAGGACTCGGAGATAGAGGCTTTAAAGGCAGAGCTTGAAAGCAAAAACGATTTGCTTATCAGAACTGCCGCAGAGTTTGATAATTTTAAAAAGCGTACCGAGCGAGAGAGATTTACAGTTGCAGAATATGCAAAGGCAGGAATTATCAAGCAGCTTTTGCCAATACTTGATAATATAGACCGTGCCGCTACTGCAGATAAGGAAAGCGGAGATTATCTTAAGGGCATTGAGCTTATTATTAAGCAGTTTGAGGCTCTTGCAGGTAACTTAGGAATTGAAGAGGTTGCCAAGGTAGGAGATACCTTTGACCCTAACTTCCACGAGGCAGTTATGCATATAGAGGATGAGGCTTTAGGTGAAAACGTTATAGCTGATGTTCTTCAAAAGGGATACAAATTGGGTGATACTGTCATCCGTGCCGCTATGGTTAAAGTGGCTAATTAAAATAAAATAAAAAAGATATTTTCAGGAGGAAAATTATTATGGGAAAAATTATTGGTATTGACTTAGGTACAACTAACTCTTGTGTTGCCGTTATGGAAGGCGGCGAGGCAGTAGTTATCGCAAATGCCGAGGGTGGCAGAACAACCCCCTCTGTTGTAGCTTTTTCAAAAACGGGAGAGAGAATGGTAGGTCAGGTTGCAAAGCGTCAGGCCATCACCAACCCTGATAGAACAATAAGCTCTATCAAGCGTGAAATGGGTACGGCTTATACCGTTGCTATTGATGATAAGAAATATACCCCTCAGGAGATTTCTGCTATCATCCTACAGAAGCTAAAGGCTGATGCCGAGGCTTATCTCGGTCAGAGCGTAACCGAGGCTGTTATTACCGTTCCTGCTTACTTTACCGATGCTCAGCGTCAGGCAACCAAGGATGCAGGTAAAATTGCAGGTCTTGATGTTAAGCGTATTATAAATGAGCCTACCGCAGCCGCTCTTGCTTATAGTATTGATAAGGAAGATGACCAGAAGGTAATGGTTTATGACTTAGGCGGCGGTACCTTCGATGTTTCCATCATTGAGATGGGCGATGGCGTACAGGAGGTTTTAGCTACTGCAGGTAATAATAAGCTTGGCGGTGACGATTTTGATAAGCGCATTATGGACTTTATCGTTGCCACCTTTAAGGCTGAGCAGGGCATTGACCTTTCAAATGATAAGATGGCTATGCAGCGTGTTAAGGAAGCCGCAGAAAAGGCTAAAATCGACCTTTCAGGTATGACTACAGCTGATATCAATCTTCCCTTTATTACTGCTGATTCCACAGGTCCTAAGCACTTTGAAACCACTCTTACAAGAGCTAAGTTTAATGAGCTTACTGCAGACCTTGTAGAAGCAACTATGGGACCCGTTCGTCAGGCTATCGCCGATTCAGGTCTTAACAAAAATGAAATCAATAAGGTTCTTATGGTTGGCGGTTCTTCGAGAATCCCCGCTGTTCAGGAAGCCGTTAAGAACTTTATGGGAACGGAGCCCTTTAAGGGTATCAATCCCGATGAGTGCGTAGCCTTAGGCGCTGCTTTACAGGCAGGTGTTTTAGGTGGCGACGTTAAGGGACTCTTACTTCTTGATGTTACTCCTCTTTCCCTCGGTATCGAGACTATGGGTGGCGTTTCTACAAAGGTAATCGAACGCAATACTACCATTCCTACCAAGAAGAGTCAGATTTTCTCCACCGCTGCTGACGGTCAGACCTCTGTTGAGGTACACGTTCTTCAGGGTGAGCGTGAATTTGCTAAGGATAATAAGACCTTAGGCGTGTTCCATCTTGACGGTATCGCTCCAGCTCCTCGTGGAATCCCTCAGATTGAAGTAACCTTTGATATTGATGCTAACGGCATTGTTCACGTTTCTGCTAAGGACCTTGGCACAGGCAAGGAAAATGATATTACCATTACTGCGAGCACAAATATGTCCAAAGAGGATATTGATAAGGCTGTAAAAGAGGCTGAATCATATGCCGCTGAGGATAAGAAGCGCAGAGAAGCTGTTGATGTTCGCAATAATGCAGACCAGATGATTTATCAGACCGAAAAGACTATTGCCGATTTCGGTGATAAGCTAAGTGATGAAGAAAAGGGCAAGATTGAAACCGCCAAAGAAGCTCTTAAGGAGGCTTTAAAGGGCGAGGATATCGATGCTATCAAGGCAAAGCAGGAAGAGCTTCAGAAGGAAATTTATGCTGTAAGCGAAAAGATTTATAAGGCAGCAGCCGAGGCTCAGCAGACCGCAGAGGGCGGTGCTGCTACAGAGGGTGACAATGGCGCGGATAATGTTTACGAAGCCGATTTCACCGATGTTGACGATAATAATAAATAATTTTTGCAGACAAAAATTGTTTAGTTAAGAGATAAGAGAGAATAGAGAAGAGAAAATGTGTGCCGCTTTATGCGGCACATATACATAACATTTGCGAAGCAAATACAATTTCTTTTATCTTTTCTCTCTTCACTATTCACTATTAGTATTCGGCTCACCGAATACTAATTTATTAGGAGAAAATTAAGTGGCTGATAATAAAAGAGATTATTATGATGTCCTCGGCGTTGATAAATCTGTAAACGACGATGACCTTAAAAAAGCATATAGAAAAGCAGCTAAGAAATATCATCCCGACTTGCATCCAGGTGATGCCGAGGCTGAAAAAAGCTTTAAAGAAGTAAACGAAGCCTATGAGGTTTTATCCGATAGGGAAAAAAGAGCCCGCTATGACCAATTCGGTCACGCAGGTGTTGACCCTAACTTTGGCGCAGGTGGCGGCGGCTACGGTGGCGGATTTACAGGGGATTTCGGTGATTTAGGCGATATTTTCAGCCAGTTCTTCGGCGGTGGCTTCGGTGGCGGCTTTGGAGGTGGCAGAAGGTCTAATCCAAATGCTCCAAGAAGAGGCAACGATGCATCTGCCGTTGTAAATCTTTCCTTTGAAGAGGCGGCTAAGGGCTGCAAAAAAAACATTAAGGTTACAAAAATAGATAACTGCTCCGATTGTGGAGGCAGTGGCTGTGAAAAGGGTAGCAGCGCTAAAACCTGTCCCGTTTGTCACGGCTCAGGTCAGGTATCATCTGTTCAGCGTACACCCTTTGGTCAGATTCAGACTCAGCAGGTCTGCAACCACTGTCACGGCTCGGGTAAGATTATTGATAAGCCTTGCAAAACCTGTGCGGGTAAGGGCAGAATAAGACACACTGTTGAGCAAACGGTTGATATCCCTGCAGGTATTGATGACGGTCAGGTTATAAGCGTTCGCGGAGGCGGTGATGCAGGTGTTAACGGCGGTCCTTCGGGCGATTTGAGAATAAATGTAAACGTCCGTCCCCATCCGATTTTCCAACGTGATGGCTACGATGTTTACTGCGAAATTCCCATCACCTTCACTCAGGCGGCTTTAGGAGCAGAAATAACCGTTCCCACTCTTGACGGCAAGGTTAAGTTCACTATCCACGAGGGTACACAGCCTGATGATGAGTTTAAGCTAAAGGGCAAGGGTATTCAGCGCCTTAACTATTCGGGCAAAGGCGACCAGTATGTAAAGATTATAGTAGAGGTGCCCCACGACCTTTCCAAAGCGCAGAAAGAAAAGCTTAAAGAATTCGAAAGCGCAATGGAAGATAAAAATTATAAAAAAAGAAAAACCTTTACCGATAAATTAAAGGATTTCTTTGGAGAATAAAACAAAATAACCGACGGGAAAATCCGTCGGTTATTTTAACTTTTCTTATTGACAAATCAAAAAATTATGGTATAATAATCATTGCGCTATGAAGATAGCCACAAGGACCAATAGCTCAGTTGGTTAGAGCAACCGGCTCATAACCGGTCGGTCCGGGGTTCGAGTCCCTGTTGGTCCACCAAAAAATAAAACCACCCGTTTGGGTGGTTTTATTTTTTATGTACTTTCACAACAGGGACTCGA
The DNA here is from genome assembly GCA_045605605.1 of Acutalibacteraceae bacterium. Classification (GTDB taxonomy): domain Bacteria; phylum Bacillota; class Clostridia; order Oscillospirales; family Acutalibacteraceae; genus UBA737. Next base: position 35,881 of record JAZUQH010000005.1, read on the forward strand.
ACAAGGGCGGTTTGATTATGTATCTCAGTTTTTACTTGTAATTCTACTATAATAGTATTATAATAATTGAGATAAGATTCTTTGATAGGAGTTGTTGAAATGAATTGTTTCTTGCGTTTTCCTGACGGTAAGCCTAAGGCATTAACCTTTAGCTATGATGACGGAGTTATTGAAGATATCCGCCTTGTTGAAATGTTTAATCAGTATGGACTTAAGGGTACCTTTAATGTAAACAGTAACCTTTTTTCCTCCAGAGCCAATAATCTTTCAGCAGAGGTTGTTAAGGATTTATATCTTAAGGATGGTCACGAGCTTGCTTGTCACGGTCTAAATCACCCGTTCCTTGAAAAGCTTCCTGATAATTTAGCTCTTTATGAGGTGATGGAGGATAGACGTCGCCTTGAGGAGCTTACAGGAACCATAATTCACGGTCTTGCTTACCCTTACGGTACAACCTCTGACAGAACGGTAGAGCTTTTAAAGGCGGCAGGCATTTATTATGCAAGAACTATAAACAATTCAAATAATTTTGACCTTCCTACCGATTGGTTAAGGCTCAAGCCTACCTGCCATCACGATTCCAAAAATATTTTTGATTTGATTAAGGACTTTTTGAGCCGTGATATGCATAGAATAGGTCTTGGAAACAATGATGGTCTTCTTTTCTATATATGGGGCCACTCATATGAATTTGGCAGAAATAATAACTGGGAGCATATGGAAGAGGTTTGCAAGAGCCTTTCAGGCAACAGCGAAGTTTGGTATGCCACCAATATGGAAATATACAGATATGTTGAAGCATTTCGCAGCCTTGAATTCTCAATGGACCATAGCTTAGTTTATAATCCTACTACCATAGATGTATGGTTCGAAAAGAGAGAAACCCCACATAAGCCATTAGAAATGATTTGCGTTAAGGCAGGTCAAACAGTTAAGCTTAAATAGGAGGCCTTTTCTTGCAACTCGATTTTGCTTTCTTTTTTAACAGTATCCTTTTAGGCGTAGGTCTTGCTATGGATGCTTTTTCGGTTTCTATGGCTAACGGACTCAATGAACCTTGTATGAAAAGGCGCAAAATTTGCCTCGTGGCAGGTACCTTTGCTCTGTTTCAGGCGCTTATGCCCATGCTCGGTTGGATATGCGTACATACTGTTTTGCAGTACTTTAATGCTTTTCAGAAATTTATTCCCTATATTGCCCTTATTCTTCTTCTCTTTATAGGCGGTAAAATGCTTATGGATGGATTTAAGAAAAAGGATGAAGAGGAATGTGTGGGGGTTGGTATCTTAGCATTATTGGTGCAGGGGATTGCAACCTCTATAGATGCTTTATCAGTAGGCTTCACTATTGCAGAGTACGACCTTTTAAGCGCCTTTATATCATCGCTTATTATAGCGGTTGTCACCTTTATAATTTGTCTCATAGGAATTTTAATAGGAAAAAAATTTGGCACCGTTCTTTCTAATAAGGCGCAGATTTTCGGCGGAATAATATTGATAGCAATAGGCTTAGAAATATTTATAACAGGTATAATATAAAATAAAACGCGTTGAGAATTTCTCAACGCGTTTTTTGATGGATTAAATTTTAAATAACAAATCGCCGTAGCTTGGATATGGCCAATACTCTCTTGATGTAACGGTTTCGGCATCATCAGCGCATTTTCTGATATTTTCCATAATAAATAAAACTTCATCGTGGTAGATTTTTGCGCTTTCAAGTAAGCCTTCGGTTGCGTTTGCTTTAACAACAGCGCTATCAAGGTCGGAAACCAGCTTGTAAAGCTTGGCGTTATCATCATTTAATCTCTTGGCGATATCCTCCTCGATGTTTTCTGCCCCGATGCCAATAGCCTTTTTCTTTGCAATATCATCACAAAGGGCAGATATATAACTGCTGATGGCGGGGATAACATCACGGTTTACCATTTCTATAAGTGTAAGAGCTTCTATATGAAGAATTTTACAGTAATTTTCAAGAGCAATATCGCTTCGGCAGTTAATTTCGGTGCGGTTTAAAACGCCGTGATGCTCAAACATACTAACATTTTCGCCGCTTTTGAATAGGGGAATAGCATCAACTGTACTTCTAAGATTCAAAAGTCCGCGCTTTGCGGCTTCTTCTTCCCATTCCTTAGAGTATCCGTCACCGTCAAAGAGAATTCGCTTATGATTTTTAACGGTCTCTCTTATAATGGCGGTGATTTCTCTTTCTATATCCGCTGCATTTTCGAGTCTATCGGAAAATTCCTCGAAAACATCTGCAACCATAGTGTTTATCATAACATTGGTTTCGGAAATTGAAGCAGAGGAGCCAAGCATTCTGAACTCAAACTTATTACCCGTAAAAGCAAAGGGAGAGGTGCGGTTACGGTCGGTATTATCCTTTCGTATGTAGGGGATAGTTTCGGTACCAACCGTCATCTTAATTCGTTTGGAGTCATCGTGATGAACGCCGTTTTCAATATCATAAAGAATATTTGTAAGCTCTTCGCCTAAATACATCGAAACGATTGCGGGAGGAGCTTCATCTGCGCCTAAGCGATGGTCGTTACCTGCGGACGCAATGGCAATTCTCAGTAAATCCTGATGCTTGTCCACCGCCTTGATAACAGCAGCAAGGCATATTAGGAATACTTTATTTTCGCTGGGTACTTTACCGGGCTTAAATAGGTTAATGCCCGTATTAGTTGAAAGGGACCAGTTGTTATGCTTACCTGAGCCGTTAACGCCATCAAAGGGCTTTTCGTGAAGGAGGCAAACAAGGCCGTGGCGGGAGGCTACCTTTTTCATCATTTCCATAGTAAGCTGATTGTGGTCGGATGCAATGTTGGTGGTGGTAAAAACAGGGGCAAGCTCGTGCTGAGCGGGAGCCGCCTCGTTATGCTCGGTTTTTGCAAGCACGCCTAATTTCCAAAGCTCTTCATCAAGCTCACGCATAAATGCGGCAACTCGGGGCTTTATAACACCAAAATAATGGTCGTTCATCTCCTGACCTTTTGGTGGCATAGCTCCTATAAGCGTTCTTCCGCAGAACATAAGGTCGGGGCGAAGATTAAATAACTCTTTATCTATAAGAAAATATTCCTGCTCAGGTCCAAGAGTCACATCAATATGCTCTACATCCTCAAGACCTAAAAGCTTTACAAGTCTAAGCGCTTGTTTATTTATCGCATCCATACTGCGAAGCAGAGGAGTCTTCTGGTCTAAAGCCTCACCGCCGTAAGAACAAAATGCGGTGGGTATGCAAAGAGTGTTATCCTTAACAAAAGCAAAGGAGCTTGGGTCCCAGGCAGTATAGCCACGAGCCTCAAAGGTAGCTCTGAGTCCGCCTGAGGGGAAGGAGGAGGCATCAGGCTCACCCTTAATAAGCTCCTTGCCTGAAAATTCCATTATTATATGTCCATCCTCTGTAGGAGCAATAAAGCTGTCGTGCTTTTCGGCGGTAATACCCGTCATTGGCTGGAACCAATGTGAGAAATGGGTGGCGCCCTTTTCGATTGCCCAATCCTTCATAGCATTTGCTACTGTATCTGCGACGCTACGGTCAATACCTTTACCAAGGGCAATAGCTTCACGAAGCTTTTTATATGTATCCTCGGGTAAACGCTCCTTCATTACAGAGTCGTTAAACACCATACTGCCGAACAATTCATTTACATTGTTCAAAAAATATCACACCTTAAATAAATAATACAATTATTATAATTGTCCTACCCTGATTTGTCAATTAAGGTAAGGCAACTTCTAACTTTAGAACGAAAAAAGGTTTAAAATCTTTAAAAAATTAACAAATAGTCACAAAAACTTAATAAAATTAAGTAAAAACATAAAGAGCCGAAGCATTATATGTATATTTGCATAATATTATTATGCAAATTAGTTCACATAGGATACTCTTCTGCTCATATCCTTAAGATAATCAGCCCACCTATAATAATCAGGAACAGATATATCTGAGGAGGTGGTTTTAAAAATGCTTATAAGGTCTTCTCTTAAAATTCCGTTTTTAGATACCTTAGTGAAAAAATTTAAAAATATCTGCCTTGAGAGAGCATTTACATCAACGGTTGTAGATAGAATATCAACGATCTGAACACCCGTATACCTGAGTGCCTCACCATCTATTTCCAAATCAATTCCGCCTACTATATCTATAGCAGTTTTAACAGTATCATAATTAGCTGTAATTTTATAATCCGTAGGAAATCCATAATCGGATGGGGAAATATCTTCTTTTGAAATATCCAATAGGTGTATGCAATCCCCCTCAAAATCAAGGTAAATAAGGGTTTGTTCTTTCTCATTTATTTCAAAAAGAAGACCAATGTTATCGGGATTAGGATACTCATAGGGAATGCTTTGCTCTTTAGTATCTGCTTTATTTTCCTCAGATTTCATATTTATATATAGGTATCCGTAAACGAAGGCTGAGAATATAGAAATGCTTAAAAAAACAGCAAATGCAGCTCTTAAAATGCTTTTATTTTTTATTTTCATCCGTATCACCCAAAGTATTATGGGCAGAAATGATGAGGATTATTTATTCAAAAACTCTAAAATATCTTTTATGACTTCTTCTTTACAGCTATCGTTAAGTATTTCGTGACGGCAGTTTTCGTAAAGCTTTTGTTTAACGTTATGATTAGAGGAAATGAGTTTATCGTAAACCGATTTCACACCCGCACCGTAATTTCCTACGGGGTCATCATTACCTGCAATAAGTAAAAGGGGAAGAGCCTTTGAAAGACCATCATACCATTCCTTACTGTTGCATTTAATAATAAGCCTCATAAGGTCGCCCATAGCAGAAAGGGTGAAATTAAAGGTACAGAATTTATCCTTACTGTATTTATCCATAATTTCTGTATCCTTAGTAAGCCAAGCATAAGGGGATTTTTCCTCAAAACGCTTATTATATGAGCCAAAGGCAAGATTCTTTATAAAATCAGAATACGCTCTTTCTCCTTTGATCGCCTTTAAAATTTTAATAATTGCAAGTCCCATAGGTGCGGCAGGGTTTTTACCCGCAGTTCCACAGATTATAAGCCCATTAAGATTTTTAATATATTTCTGCGCCGCAATACGAACTATAAATGAGCCCATACTGTGTCCCATAAGAATGTAAGGCTTATTGGGGTATAGCTTTCTTACCTCATCGGAAAATACCGCAACGTCACGGCAAAGATAATCATCCCCGCAAGAACTGGCGATAAAGCCTAACTCACTATCATCAGTAGCTGTAAAGCCGTGACCTAAATTATCATAAGCCATACATAAATAGCCTTCGTTTGCAAGGGCGGTAAAAAGGTGAGTATATCTGCCGATATGCTCAGTCATACCGTGAACAAGGTGAAAAAGTCCCTTGATTTCGCCCTGGGGAATGTATAATTTCCCTTTAAGAGTATGTATCTTATCACTTGACAAAACATTAAAATCTTTAATTTCAAAAGTCATAATTATTCTCCCTTTGAAAATTCTTTTGTGGCGCGAATTGCTCTTTTCCAGCCTGAAATAAGATGTGTTCGTTCTGTTGATTCCAACAAAGGCGAAAAGGTTTTTGAGGTTTCGGGAATAGAAAGGATTTCTTCCTTATTTTTGATAAGACCGCAGGTAAGTCCTGCTAAAAGGCTGACTCCAAGAGCGGTAGCTTCAGCATTTTCGGGAACAAGCACCTCAATATCTGAAATATTTGCCTGAAACTGCATAAGAAGACTATTTTTAGATGCGCCGCCATCTGCCTTTAGCTTCTCTATGGCAATACCCGAATCGGCGCTCATTGCAGATATTAAATCATTGGTCTGATAAGCGATGGATTCGAGAGCGGCTCTTATAATATGATTTTCGTTGCTGCCCCTTGTAAGACCAAAAACGGTTCCTTTAACATACATATCCCAATAGGGTGCGCCAAGACCTGCAAAGGCGGGAACTATATATACACCCTCACTCGACAGTACCTTTTTAGCCTTTTCTTCGCTTTCGGGGGCAGTTTTAATAAGACCTAATTCATCCCTTAACCACTGAATAACGGCGCCGCCTATAAACACACTGCCCTCAAGAGCATATTGAATTTTTTCGCTTTCTTGGGTGGCGGCAATGGTGGTAACAAGACCGTTATTGCTACTAACCGCCTTTTCGCCCGTATTCATAAGAAGAAAACAGCCTGTACCGTAGGTGTTTTTTATATCACCTGCAAAGAAGCACTTCTGACCAAATAGGGCGGCTTGCTGATCCCCTGCAACAGAGCAGACGGGAAGCTCCTCACCCATAATATTTATGTTTCCAAAGTTATGTCCGCTTGGATAAACAGAGGGTAATATGCACTCAGGTATATCAAGCTCGCTTAAAAGTTTTTTATCCCAACAAAGCTTATGTATATCATAAATCATTGTTCTCGAAGCATTGGTATAATCGGTGGCGTGGATTTTGCCGTTTGATAGCTTCCACATAAGCCAGGTATCAATAGTGCCAAAGAGAATATCGCCCTTTTCAGCTTTTTCTCTTACGCCCTTAACATTATCTAAAATCCATTTGATTTTGGTGGCGCTGAAATAAGCATCTAATTTAAGACCTGTGGTTTCGCTTATGTAATTTTCAAGTCCTTTTGCCTTGAGCTCCTCACAAATATCGGCAGTTCTTCTGCATTGCCATACAATAGCGTTATATATGGGCTCCCCTGTATTTTTATCCCAAAGCACAGTGGTTTCTCTTTGATTGGTAATGCCAACTGCGGCTATTTCACTTGGGTTAATACCTGCCCTTATAATAGCCTGAGTAGCGCAGGAATATTGGGCTGATAATATTTCTGTTGCGTCGTGTTCAACAAAAGAGGGGGCAGGGTATATCTGAGTAAATTCGTTCTGAGCAACCGAAATAACCTTGCCCTTTTTATCAAATATAATAGCTCTGGCACTGGTGGTGCCCTCATCAAGCGTGAGTATATATTTTTTCATAACTACTCCTTTTTTAAAAAAGGGCGAAGCTATACTTCACCCTTGGTTAATTTATTCATTTACAGCAATTCTCGGCACCCTCGGTGATACGCCGCAGATTATTTCATAGTTAACAGTACCGCAAAGCTCTGCGATTTCCTCAACGGGTAATTCTTTGCCAAAAAGAATTACCTCGTTATCTATGGTGACATTTTTAATATCTGTAATATCAACAACGAATTGGTCCATACAAATTCTGCCTAAGATATTGGCTCTTTTTCCGTTTATAATAACATAGCCCTTATTTGAAAGAAGTCTTGGATATCCGTCGGCATAGCCTGCGGTTACGGTGGCAACGGTCATATCGTTTTCCGCCTTAAAGGTTCTGCCATAGCTTACGGTATCACCCTTATGTATTCTCTTAACCTGTGATACCACAGATTTCATAGTCATAACGGGTATAAGCTCCTCTTTAAGCTTAAGCGATGTGGATGGAGTGAGCCCGTAAAGGCATATACCTGCTCGGCTTACATCAAGCTCCTTATCCTTATCATTGAGCATTGCGGCAGAATTTCGGCAATGGCAGAATTTTGGTATAAGTCCTGAAGCCTTGAATTTTTCTAAGGCTTTTTCAAAACGGTTATACTGTTCATCCGTAAAGCCATCTTCCTCGGCCTCGCATCTGTCAGAAAAAGCAAAATGAGTAAAAATGCCTTCAAAATCTAAGGCTTCAAGCTTTGCAGAGGCTATGGCACTATCTATTTCTTCTAAATTTTCGTTTCTGCAGTCAAAGCCTAATCTGCCCATACCCGTATCAAGCTTGATATGAATCTTAACGGTAGCGTTCTGTTCCTTGGCAAAGCGGGAAAGGGCTTTTGCATAATCTTCCGAATAAACACACTGAGCAATATGGTTATCAGCAAGAATTTTAGCAAGAGAAGCGGGGGTATAGCCTAATATAAGGATAGGCTTAGTAATTCCTATCTTTCTTAAATGGAGAGCCTCTTCTATATTTGAAACGGCAAAGCAGTCTGCCCCTGCAGCTTCAAGTACGGGGGCTACGATACTATCACTATGGCCATAAGCGTTTGCCTTTACCACAGCAGAAATTAGGCTTTCCCCTGAAAGCTTTTTTAGAATTTTAAAATTGTGCCTCAGAGCCGAAATATCAATTTCTGCCCAAGTTCTTTTTAGTAATTCCAAAACGATACCTTCTTTTTTATGATAAATGTAGTTTTTTTAGCAGTTTTTCGGGTAAAACTGTTTTAAGCGCCTTAAGATTTATAACAAGATAAATTCCGCCGCAAACCATACCTGAAACTGCGATATTTATTATCTGTGTTATCCTTGAGGGTGAGTCGGTAGGCAGTAAACGGTTAAACAATAAACCTAAGCCTATCAAAATCGCAAAGGAGATAATCGCTCTCGGCAGAGTTTTTAAGGTTTCGGTAAAATTTATATCCATATGCTTTTTAAGATATGCAAGGCTTAAGGTGTTAGAAACGATGAAGCCTAAAAGCGTTGCAGTAATAGCGCCGTAATATGCCTTAAAGCCAAGATAAGAGAAAAGGTACATAAGAGGAACGTCAAACACCAAATTAGTTGCAAGACCTAAAAGTACACTCTTATATATTATCTGCTTACGGTTAAGGCTTTGCATAGCAGAATTAAGCACCATATAAAGACAGTCAAATACTGTTACTAAAATTGAGAATTTAATAATAGCCGAGCCGGTTTCATTTCTTCCGTAGAAAACGGTCCAGAAGCTATCGGACATAAGGCTTATAAACAAAGAAAGGGGAGCAATAATAAGAATTATCATTTTAAGACATTTATTAAAGTTTATATTAACCTTTTCCTTTTCGCCCTTAGTATAATCCGATACGATATGGGGGATAAGGCTGACTATCAGTCCCGTTGAAACAGCGGTTATAATAGCGTTAAACTTAGTTCCCCAGGTGGTAAATACACTGCTTACAAACTCTGTTTCCTTACCCGTAAAGTTAAGGCGTGGTAAAGTTTTAAGCACAAGTATCATATCGGTAGTGGTGTAGAGAGTGTTTGCTATATTGATAATAATATAGGGAACGGCGCAAACGATAATAGTCTTTAATATCTCTTTATCCTTAGCTTTATCATTGGATTTAATATCAAGACTTAAATCGGTACGGTTTTTGCTTACACATCTTGAAAGATAAATATAAGAAGCAAGTCCGCCGATACCTGCAGCAAGAACGGAGATGCCGACAGCATATTTTATATCGGTTTTAAATACATATACAAGCAACGCGCTGCCAAGCAAAATAACAACAATTCTTACTATCTGCTCAATAACCTGACTAAGAGAGGGCTGACTTATATATTTATGTCCCTGCAAATAGCCTCGCTTAATACTTAGCATAGGTACAATAAGAAGGGTGAAGGATATGGCCCGTATAACAAAAACAACATCCGATATACTGTTTCCGCCCTTGATATCGCCTATAATAAGGGTGGCAATTGGCGAAGCAAAAATAAAGCATATAAGAAAAGATACAACAGAAAAAACTGTAATAATAGCAGTACCTATTCTATACATCCTGACCTTTTTATCTATCTCTTCGAGGGCTTGATATTCACTTGCAAGCTTGCAGATAGCAAAGGGGATGCCTATGCTTGAGATGTTAAGAAATATATTGTAAATATTATAGGCATAGCCGTAAAGAGCGCCGCCCTGCTCACCAATTATTTTATTAAAGGGGATAACGTAAAGTATGCCCAATATTTTGCTTATAAAGATGCAGGCGGTGGCAATAAATGCTCCCTCTAAAAAAGAGGATTTTTTAAGTTTACCCATTTACTCTGTCTCCAAAATAAACATTATACCAAATAAGGAAGGTATAGATATTATAAAGCTTTCTGCCGTTATTTGCTTTGCCTTCAAAGTGGTCGTCGAGGAGCTTGTTTATAAAGTCCTTATCGAAGAATTCGTTAACACATTCCTTTGAAAACTCTGCTTTTAGCATTTTATAATACTCTTCTTCTCTTATCCATTTTGAAAAAGGAACAGGGAATCCAAGCTTTCTTCTTCCCGACCATTCATCAGGCATTTTATCATCTGCGATATCACGGAAGATGCACTTGGTTTTCATACCCTTTACAAGATACTTAGTGGGCACTTTCCTTGCCACGTCCCAAACCACTTTATCAAGGAACGGAACACGAAGCTCAATAGAATTTGCCATTGTCATTTTATCGGCCTTGAGAAGAATATCCTGAGGCAACCAGAAGTGCATATCAATATACATCTTTTTAAGCACATCATCCTTATCCTTTACCTTTTCGTAGTAAGGAGCAAGAACCTCGGTTGTAGTCATATTATCCTTAAGCTCATCGCAAAGAATCTGATTAGCCTCATCCTCATCCATAATCTGAGCGTGACCGAGATATCTTTCGCAGAAGGATTTACTGTACTTAATAATAGTGTTTTTACCTGGGAAGTGGGGGAGCTTCTTAGCAACAGATGCCATAGCCTTTCTTATAAACTGAGGCAGAAGAAGATATAGCTTAACACCTAAGGTTTCAGGATATTCGTTATATCCGCCAAACATTTCGTCGCTACCTTCACCCGAAAGCACTACCTTAACCTTTTCTCTGGCAAGCCTTGAAAGAAACAGTAGGGGAACGGCTGAAAGATTAGCCTCAGGCTCATCTGTATGATACTGAACTCGTGGCAGAGCCTCAAAAAACTCCTCTTTCGAAATATACTTTCCAAAGTTTTTAATACCCATAAGGGATGAAAAATCGTGAGCCATCTTAGTTTCATCAAAGCCTTTGACATCAAAGCCTACCGTAAAGGTCTTATCAGGCTTTGCAACGCTTACAACATAAGAAGAGTCAACACCGCCCGAAAGATAGGAGCCTACCTCAACATCGGCAGTAATCTGATGATATTTAACCGAGTTTTCAAGGGCGTCCTTAATAAGCGCCTTGTACTCATCATAGGATTTGTTTTCTTTTTCGTAGCAAACCTCAAAATATGGCTTGGTTTCAAACTGCCCGTCTTTATATGTGAAATAATGACCTGGTGTTAGCTTATAAACATCCTTAAAGAAGGTTTCTTTAAATACGGAATATTGGAAAACAAGGTACATCTTAAGCGCCTTTTTGTTAACCGCCTTTTCAAAATCGGGGTGGTCAAGAAAGCCCTTTATTTCAGAGCCGAACATAAACTTATCATCTTTTTTATAATAATAGAAAGGCTTTATACCAAAGGGGTCACGGGCGCCCGTAAGAGCACCTGTTTTTTTATCGTATATAACAAAGGCAAACATACCCCGAAGCATAGGGAATAAATCTACTCCGTATTCCTCAAAGCCGTGAAGAATAGCCTCTGTATCGGCATTGGTTTTAAAAATATGCCCCCTTGCTTCAAGCTCGGCACGAAGCTCCTTGTGATTATATATTTCACCGTTAAATACGATTACCTTGCTTTCATCCTCGTTAAGTATTGGCTGGTCGCCGCCTGCAAGGTCAACGATAGAAAGACGACGAAATCCAAGGGCTACCTTATCGTCTGTAAAATATCCCTCGCTATCGGGCCCTCTGTGAATTATGCGGTCAGCCATTTTTTTGGCTATGACCTGCTTTTCTTTTGGCGTTCGTTCATCCGTAAAGCCAATAAATCCGCACATTAACTAATCAACCTTCCAATAACCGTTTTTATATTCCTTAAAGTAGCGTAGCTTCTTTTTAAGCAAATATAATCTGCGCTTTAAATTTTTATCCTTTTTATAGTTAAGAGGATTGGCGTGTCCCTTCTTCCAAAGGGAAAGAGCCTTTTTCTTATAATCCTCGTTAACTACATATTTTTTAATTATACCCTTTGGTACAAACGAAAGAAGCATTTCCTCTTTTAAAAGGGTGAAGTCTTTTTCCTTTTTATCAATCAAATCATCCGCTAAAAGCTTAACGGGATTAAAGCCTAAAGGACAGATATAGTAACTGCTTCGCCCCTGTCTTGCGTTGATTTCAAGCACCTTAAATTTCCCGTCTCTGCTATCATATTTAAGGTCAAACTCTGCAAAGCCCTGATAGCCTATGGTTTCTAAAAAGTCTTTGAGCTTTGAGCAAATCTCCTCGGTGCCGCCAAACTGATTATATCCGTTTATAAGCACCGCCGCGTTTCCAACCATATTTTTGGAATGCTCCTGAAGACCTATCTGAGCGAAAGATAAAAGGGTAACCCTCTTATTACTGTCAGCATAAGCCACCGCATCAAAAAGGTGACTGTCATCACCTGGGATAAAATCCTGAATAATAAGTATATCATCATATCCGCCGCCGATTATTCTCTCTACTGTGCTTTTAAGCTCTTCTTCGCTTTCAATTTTATAAATTTTATTCTTGCCTTCGAAAGAAAGGTGATTGTAGAGAATAACGTTACTGGGCTTTAGTATAACGGGATAGGTGAAGCCTGAGGGTATTTCGCCTTTTTCCTTGCAATCGTAATAAGCGGTTTTTGGTAAGTCAAGAACGCTGTCCTCGTAGGTCTTATAAAACTCTTCCTTATACATAAGTGAATTTATAAGAGATAAATCAGGATAATTAAAAACATATCCCGCAAGCTCTAACTTTTCCTTGTTTTTAGCTATAAAGCCTGCATAGGTTTCGTTAGAGCTTATGAGTAAAACCTTTTTATCGCCTACTAACTTTTTATGCTCGTAAAGAGCCTTTAAAAAGCCTTCCTCACTCCATATACTTTCGTCATATTTAAGATTAAGTATATCGGTAAATGAGGTATAGGGCAGAGGGGCTTTGCCAAGGAGAGTAGCTTTTTTGCCATACTCCTCGTGAAAGCATCTTGCCATATAGTAGGCGTTTGCATCGGTGCCTATTATAAGAATATCAAAATTCATAAAGCTTAGTCCTTATCATAAATTCTCGGCACTCTGTGACCGATAGAGGTAAACACCTTATAGGCATTTACACCCATTTTTTTAGCAGCTTCGCTAATGGCTACTGTGTATCCGAATATTTCGGCAATATCTCCGCATTTAACGGTATGGGGCACCTTAACAGCCGTCATATCCATACAAATTTCGCCTAAAATTTCACACCTTTGTCCGTTTATAACTACAAAGCCTAAATTTTTATTCATTCCGTCAAAGTAGCCTATTGAAAGGGTAGCAACCGTCATATCCTCATTAGCTATAAAACCTGCGGAATATCCTACAAACTCACCCTTTTTAATTCTCTTTACCGAAATAACCTCGCTATAAAGAGAAAAAGCGGTGCGAAGCTTCAATTCGTTTGAAAGTATGCTTTGGCTAATACCTTTTCTTTTAAGAAGTAAGTCACGCTTTATTTTTCTAAGTCCCGTAGGCTCAGGTAAGCTCTGAGAAAAACCGTACATACAAATACCAAGTCTTACACCGTTTACAAAATTAGGCTTTTTGTGATGAACGAGAATAAGAGAGCGGCCTATGTGAACGATGGGAATGCTTGCTAAATCAATGTCTTGCGTCAGCTCTTCGAATTTCTTAAGCTGCCTATCATAATAAATATCGTTTACTCCGCTTGTGGCAAGGTGGGTGTAAATTCCCTCAAGATAAATATTATCATTACTTTTAAAAAGCTCTAAGGCCTCGCCTAATTCCTTTTTGTCCTTAAAGCCTAAGCGGTTCATACCCGTATCAAGCTTTATATGAACCTTTACCTTGTTATCCTCTGCAAACTTAGATAAAGCAGTCGCATTATCTAAACTATCCACCGTAAAGGTTATATTGCTTTTACAAAGAGGGTCAAAAGCCGAGATGCTTACAGGCTCTAAGCAAAGAATGGGGATATCCTTATTCTTTTCTCTTGCGCTTATTGCCTCATCGGGTGTGGCAACAGCCAAATAATTTACTCCGCCTTCAATAAGGGAGTCTATTACCTCTAATCCGTGACCGTAGGCATCGCCTTTAACCACGCCGAAGAAGTATTTATACTCACTGTAGTTTTCCGTGATATTATGTACGTTTGCTTTAAGAATTTCCTTATCAATTTTAACAAAGGTCTTGCGGTACATATATTCACTCCTCCCTAGCCAAAGCATTCAAACCCGAATCAGATTTTGGGATAAGGGTTTTACGCTGTGGCATTGTTAAAATACTCGTTAATCCGACACGCCTATGTGCGACAAAGAGCCGAAAGGCGCCTTAAAACCGCCCTTTTAGGCTGGTTCGGGTTTGAATACTTTGGCTAAGATACTTATCAATCATTTGCGCTAAGGGGATTATAAAAAGACTTAGAATTCCCCAAAGAAAAGAATATCTTGCGCACACCTGTCCCTTAAGATTAAAGGGAAGCTTGCTATAATCCCAAACATTCTTTTTAAGCGCAATATTAAATATCAAGCCAAAAATGAATTCTATGGCGGTTATGATAAGGCTCCCCGCCAAAGCCTTTTTGAGAATATTTCCTTTTTTAATTTTCTTTCCTAATTTGCCGAGACTTAAAAATGAAAGTCCTCCCGCTATCAGCATAGACCAATGCGTTCTTCCTCGCCATAAAAGCTCTAAAATACCATAGCCGATTGCGCCAAAGGAAAATTCCATAAAGCTTACTTTGATTTTTTTCAAGCTAATCACCCAAAAATATTATGGGTGAAATAAATTTAATTAAACATTAAATCTGAAAAGAACTATGTCTCCATCCTTCATAACATATTCCTTGCCTTCACTTCTCACAAGGCCCTTTTCTTTAGCGGTAACCATATTGCCGTCGCACTTGTTTATAAAGTCATCAAAAGCAATAACCTCGGCACGGATAAAGCCACGCTCAAAATCAGTATGTATTTTTCCTGCCGCCTGAGGAGCCTTGGTGCCCTTAGTAATTGTCCAGGCTCTTACCTCAGGCTTACCTGCGGTAAGATAAGAGATAAGACCTAAAAGTGAGTAGCACTTTTGAATCATTCGGTCAAGTCCCGATCTTTCAAGACCTAACTCTTCAAGGAACATAACCTTTTCCTCATCCTCAAGACCTGAGATTTCTGCTTCAAGGGCTGCGCATATAGGAAGAATTTCTGCCTTTTCATTTTCAGCTATTTTTTTAACGGTTACAAAGTGAGGGTTGGATTCTATACCGTTTACAAAATCATCCTCACTCATATTACAAGCATAGATAACAGGCTTTGACGATAAAAGAGCGGTGGTATCAAGAATTTCTTTTTCGGTATCACTTAAAATTTCAACCGAGCGGGCAGGCAAACCTGATTCAAGATGAGCCATAAGTCTTTTAAGGAATTCTACCTCAGCTAAAGCAGACTTGTCCCCCTTAGCAAGCTTTGAAGCCTTATCAAGTCTTCTGCTTACCATCTCCATATCAGAGAAGATAAGCTCAAGGTTTATGGTTTCTATATCTCTTGCAGGGTCAACCGAGCCTTCAACGTGGATTATGTCGGTGCTTTCAAAGCAACGCACCACGTGAACTACCGCATCAACCTCACGGATATTTGAAAGGAATTTGTTGCCAAGGCCCTCACCCTTAGAGGCGCCCTTAACAAGACCTGCAATATCAACAAACTCTATAACTGCGGGAGTGAATTTATCGGGAGAATAAATCTCCGCTAATTTTTCGAGTCGCTCATCGGGAACGCTTACCATACCCACATTCGGTTCAATGGTACAAAAGGGGTAGTTAGCCGATTGAGCTCCTGCGTTAGTAATTGCATTAAAAAGGGTTGATTTGCCTACATTAGGCAATCCCACCATACCGAGTTTCATATTTTTTCCTCCGAAAAGATTTATCTTATTTAATAATTATATAATTATTTTAGTATTATATCAAGGGAAATTATAAATTTAATAAAAAAAGATGGAAAATTTTAAAAAAAGTATTTAAAAATGGGAAATTATATAGTATAATAATTCTGTATAAACAGGATAGGAGTGAGCCTATGAAAACGGATTTTTCCATTTCTCTTGAAAAAATTATAAAGGAATTTTCCTTAGAATCGCTTTATCTACCGGAAGAGAGTGAAAAAATTCTTGTTTCTTCCCCTGAAATTAACCGTCCGGGACTTCAACTGGCAGGCTATTTTCAGTACTTTGATGAAAAAAGAATTCAGATTTTAGGACTTAGCGAAACAAGCTTCTTAAAGAAATTTTCCACCGATGAAGCAAAGGAAAAAATGAAGGAATATTTTTCTCATAAGCCTGTTGCCGTGGTAATAGCCCGAGAGCTTGAGGTAGAGGATTATTATAAAGAAATAGCGGAAGAATTTAATGTTCCCCTTCTTAAAACGGGTGAATCAACATCGGATTTTTCAGCGGCTTTAATAGCATTTTTAAACCTTCACTTAGCTCCCCGTGTTACTCAGCACGGCGTTCTCGTAGAGGTTTACGGCGAGGGTATTCTTTTGCTCGGTGAAAGTGGAGTAGGTAAGAGTGAAACTGCTATAGAGCTTGTTAAAAGAGGCCACCGTCTTATAGCTGATGATGCAGTGGAAATAAGGCGAGTTTCGAGCAAATCCTTGGTTGGTACGGCACCTGATAATATAAGGCATTTTATTGAGCTTAGAGGCATTGGAATTATTAACGCAAGTCGTATTTTCGGCGTAGGCTCTGTAAAGCTTACAGAGAAGATAGATTTGGTTATAAATATGGAGCCGTGGGATGTTAATAAGGCTTATGACAGAATGGGCCTTGAAAGTCAGACCACAGAAATATTAGGTCTTAACATTCCTTCTCTTACAATTCCCGTAAAACCGGGACGAAATTTAGCGGTTATCATTGAGGTTGCCGCTATGAACAGCCGTCAGAAAAAGCTTGGCTATAATGCGGCTGAGGATTTACTTGGAAGACTTGGTATGGCCGATGATTTCAAGGGCACAGAAAATAATAAAATAGAAGCATTTTAACCCAAAGGAGCAAAAATTATGTATAAGTTAGGTATTGATTTAGGCGGAACAAATATTGTTGCAGGTGTTGTTGATGAAAATTATAAAGTAGTAGCAACTGCAAAGGTAAAAACCAATTGCCCCCGTCCCGCTGAGGAAATCGTTGATGATATGGCTAAGGTAACCTTAGAGGCTGTTAAAAATGCAGGTCTTACTCTTGACGATATTGATTATATGGGTGTTGGAAGCCCCGGTTCTATAAATCCAAAAACCGGCGTGGTTCCTTATTCAAATAATATAGGCTTTGTGGATGTTCCCCTTTGCGCTATGCTTAAAGAGCGTGTTGGCAAGGATTTCTTCATTGAAAATGATGCAAGCGCCGCAGCCTACGGTGAGTTTTTAGCAGGCTCAGGTAAGGGTACCAGCCACTTTGTTGCCATCACTTTAGGCACAGGTGTTGGAAGCGGAATTATTATTGACGGAAAGCTTTTCTCAGGCTCCAATTTTGCAGGCGGTGAGTTAGGTCACACTTCAATTCAGCTTGACGGTGAGCCCTGCACCTGCGGAAGAAAGGGCTGTTGGGAGGCTTATGCTTCGGCTACAGCGCTTATCCGCCAGACCAAAGCAGTTATGGAAAAGAATAAAGATAGCGTAATGTGGGAATTAGTAGACGGGGATATAAGCAAGGTTAGCGGCAGAACCTCTTTTGATGCTATGCGTAAGGGCGATAAGGCAGGTAAAGAGGTTGTTGACCAGTATATCAGATATGTTGGTATAGGCATTATCAATGTTATAAATACTTTTCAGCCTGAGGTGCTTTGTATCGGCGGCGGTATTTCCCACGAGGGCGATACCCTTATTAAGCCTATAATTGAAATGGTAGATAAGGAAAATTATTTCCGTCAGGATTTCGGCAAAACCCAGATTAAAGCAGCATCTCTCGGCAATGATGCAGGTATCATCGGCGCCGCATATCTTTGTAATTTATACAAATAATTAAAGGGTGTTTTTGTGGAAAAGAAGGCTTTTTTTGAAGCAATAACCGAGCAAAATATTGAGATTAAGAATAATTTACCCTTAAGGGAGCTTACCACCTTTAAAATAGGCGGTAATGCAGAATATTTTATCAGCGCTAAAACAGCTGATGAGGTCGCCTTTACGGTAAAAGCAGTTAAAGAATACGGTCTGCCCTTGTTTGTTTTAGGCAAGGGCTCTAACCTTTTGGTTTCGGATAAGGGAATTAAGGGCGTAGTTCTTAACACCTGCGGAATTGATGATGTGCGTTTCGAAAATGAAACGGTAATCTGTGGAGCAGGTCTTTATCTTCAGAAGCTGTGTATATTAGCCCTCGAAAAAGAGCTTTCGGGACTTGAATTTGCCTTTGGCATTCCGGGTAGCGTGGGCGGTGCGCTCTATATGAACGCAGGAGCCTACGGCGGCGAAATTGCTGACTGTGTAGCGTGGGCAAAATGTATCGATAAAAACGGTAATATAATCACCTTAAACCGTGATGAAATGTCACTTTCATATAGAACAAGCATCTTTAAAAATTCGGGTTATATAATAACTGAAGTTGCCTTCCGCCTTAAAAAAGGTAAAAGGGAAGAAATAATGGCAAAAATGAATGATTTTATGAGCCGCAGAAAAGATAAACAGCCTCTCGAATTCCCAAGTGCGGGCAGTACCTTTAAAAGACCTGAGGGCCATTTCGCAGGGGCGCTCATAGAGAAAAACGGACTTAAAGGTAAGCGCGTAGGCGGGGCAATGATCAGCGAAAAACACGCAGGCTTTGTTATAAACTACGATAATGCAACAAGCCAAGATGTAAAAAGTCTTATAAAGGAAATTCAGAACATAGTAAGTGAAAAAGACGGTGTAGATTTAGAAACCGAAGTTATTTTTGTAGGCGAAGAATAAAGGAGGGAGTACGGCAATGAATTTGCTTATAGTTACAGGTATGTCAGGCGCGGGTAAATCCCTTGCCGCAAATGCCCTTGAGGATATGGGATATTATTGCGTAGATAATATTCCCCCCGCTATTATTCCTGTGCTTGTGGAGTTTTCCGCAAGAGGAGGAGAGGGACTTCAGAAAATGGCAATCGTCACCGATATCAGAGGCGGTGAGATGTTCAACGAGATATCCGATGTTCTTAAAAATCTCAAAGAAAAAAATATTGATTATAAAATTCTCTTTCTTGATGCAGAGGATAAGGTGCTTGTGCGCAGATATAAGGAAAACCGCCGTAAGCATCCTCTTTGCGATAAGGAGAAAATTACAGTTACTGAGGCGGTAAAAAAAGAAAGAAATGCCCTTAAGAATATTCGCAATATTGCAGATTTTACGGTGGATACAAGTCTCATATCCGCTACTCAGCTTAAAAATCAGCTCACCGAAATATTTTTAGGCAGCGATAACGAGGGCCTTAAAATATTCTGTAAATCCTTTGGATTTAAGTATGGCTCTGACCCTGATGCAGATTTAGTTTTTGATGTAAGATGTCTGCCAAATCCTTATTACATAGATTCTCTTAAGTCGAAAACGGGACTTGAAGAAGAGGTAAGCAGTTATGTTTTAAGCTTCCCTGAGAGCCAAAAATTCGCCGAAAAAATCAAAGATTTTCTTGATTTTTCAGTGCCTCTATATCTTAAAGAGGGTAAAAGTCAGTTGGTAATAGCCTTTGGCTGTACAGGAGGTAAGCATCGCTCTGTTACCTTTGCCGAGCTTGCTTGCGGTTATCTCAAGGAAAAGAATTATGATACTGTTACGATTCACAGAGATATTCATAAATAGGAGTGAGAAATTTGTCGTTTAATACCGACATTAAAAATGAACTCGCAAAAATCAGACCGTCTGAATGCTGCAAACAACCGCTTATATACGGCTTTTTGCTGTTTAGTCGGTCTTTTTCCATTAAAAAGATTTGTATGCAGACCGAGAATAAGAGCTCTGCCGAGCTTTATGCAAGACTATTAAAAACCGTTTACGGCGCCGATTGTGAAATAACCTGCGGCGGCGGTAAAAGACCTACTTATGTGGCAAACGTTAAAAGCGAGGCGGATAGACTTAAAATTTTAGCCTCTGTGGATTTTGGCATTTATGAGGGTAAAATAAATAAAGAAAATTTTGAAAGAGATTGCTGTGCCGCAAGCTTTATAAGGGGTGCATTTCTCGCCTGCGGTCATCTGTCAGACCCAGATACCGCTTATAGAGTCGATTTCCCCGTAAAAGAAAAAAATCTTGCAGAGGAGTTTAAATTCCTTCTTTCAGAGCATTATATAAACGCTAATATTTCAACACGGGGCAAGGGCTATGTGGTTTACATAAAACGGAATGAGACCATCAGCGACCTTTTGGCTCTTATGGGTGCATCAGCACGGAGCCTTGAGCTTATTGAAACCTCGATTATTAAAAGTGTTAAAAATAATACCAATAGGGCCAGAAACTGTGACAGCGGTAATATAAGCCGTACTGTTGAAGCCTCTATAAATCAGCGAAAGGCCATAGAATATCTAAAAAAACGGGATATTTTAAACAGTCTTCCCGAACCGCTTATCGAAGCGGCAAATCTAAGACTTGAAAATCCATCCCTTTCTTTGAGAGAGCTGTGCAAAAAGTCTAAGGACGGCATAACAGTTTCGGGACTCAATCACAGACTTAAAAGGATAATGGAAATTTACGAAGATATAAAGAAATAATTTAAGGAGGTACGGTATGGAGTTCGTTCATTTACATTTGCATACTGAATATAGTCTGCTTGACGGCTGCTGCCGTATCGAAAAACTGATGGATACTGTGGCAGAGCAGGGGCAAAGCGCAGTTGCCATTACCGACCACGGCGTTATGTACGGCGCAATAGATTTTTATAAAGCCGCTAAGAAAAAGGGAATAAAGGCGATTATCGGCTGTGAGGTTTATGTAGCCCCTAATTCCCGATTTGATAAGCAAAAATCTCCCGACGGGGATTATAGCCATTTAGTTCTTCTTTGTAAGGATAACAAGGGATATCAGAATTTAATTAAGCTTGTTTCCTTAGGCTTTACCGAGGGCTTTTACTCAAAACCTCGAGTAGATAGAGAACTGCTCGCAAAATATAGCGAGGGACTTATTGCCCTTTCTGCCTGCCTTGCGGGTGAGATACCGAGAGCCCTTTTGAAGAGAGATTACGAAAAGGCTTTAGATACGGCTCTTTGGTATAAGCAAACCTTTGGTGAGGATAATTATTTTCTCGAAATTCAAGACCACGGAATTGAAGAACAACAATATGTTAACCCGCTTATTAAAAAACTTGCAAAGGAAGTGGGCGTAGGCCTTGTAGCCACCAACGATGTGCATTATCTTGAAAAAGAAGATAGCTTTATGCACAAGGTTCTGCTTTGTGTTCAGACGGGAAGCAAAATTACCGATGAAAACACCATGGAGTTTAAAACGGAGGAGTTTTATTTAAAAAGTGGGGAAGAGATGCTAAATCTCTTTGCCGATACGCCCGAAGCCATAGAAAACACCGTAAAAATAGCTCAGCGTTGCAACGTGGAATTTGAATTCGGTAAAATTAAGCTTCCCTTCTTTGATACGGGGGATAAGGACCACTTTGAGTATTTTAAAGAAAAATGCTATGAGGGGCTTTATAAAAAGTATGGACAAGCTCCCGATAAAAGTGTTATAGAGCGTCTTGATTATGAGCTTTCTGTAATAAACAAAATGGGCTATGTTGATTATTATCTTATAGTTTGGGATTTTGTGAATTACGCCAAGAAAAACGGAATTCCCGTAGGTCCGGGCAGAGGCTCAGGTGCCGGAAGCCTTGCGGCATACTGTATAGGAATTACGGGTGTTGACCCTATAAAATACGGGCTTTTCTTCGAAAGATTTTTAAATCCCGAAAGAGTATCTATGCCCGATTTTGATATAGATTTTTGCTTTGTTAACAGACAAAGAGTAATAGATTATGTAGTAAACAAATACGGTTCCGACCACGTGGCTCAGATAGTTACCTTTGGTACTCTTGCGGCAAGAGCGGCAGTAAGGGATGTGGGTAGGGCTATGGATTTACCTTATAATATCTGCGATAAAACTGCAAAGCTTATACCTCACGCTATGGGTATGACTTTAAGCAGAGCCCTTGAGAGTACGGCAGAGCTTAAGAATTTATATGAAACCGATGAGCAGATAAAAGAGCTTTTAGATATGGCAATTAAGGTTGAGGGTATGCCCCGCCACGCCTCCACCCACGCCGCAGGTGTGGTAATATCGGATAAAAGGGTAGATGAGTATGTGCCCTTAGCTCTTAATGACGGTATGGTAGTAACCCAATATACTATGACCGCTCTTGATGAATTAGGTCTTTTGAAAATGGACTTTTTAGGTCTTAGAAACCTTACTGTTATAGCCGATACCGAAAGGGAAATAAGAAAGGAAAACCCATCCTTTTCTGCCGATAAAATTCCCTTTGATGATAAAGAAACCTTTAAAATGATGGGTAAAGGTTTAACCGACGGTATATTCCAATTTGAGTCTGACGGTATGAAAAATGTTCTGCGTCGATTCGGTCCCGAAACGCTTGAAGATTTAATAGCAATTCTATCTCTTTATAGACCCGGTCCCATGGACTCTATACCAAGATATATATATAACCGCCATCATCCTGAGGCTGTTACCTATGATACGCCTCTTTTAGAGCCGATTTTAAAGGTTACTTATGGGTGTATCGTTTATCAAGAGCAGGTAATGCAGATATTCCGCAGCCTTGCGGGATATTCTTTAGGCCGCGCCGATATTGTAAGAAGGGCGATGTCCAAGAAAAAGCACGATGTTATGAAAAAGGAGCGTTCTGCTTTTATTTGGGGAGAAAAGGATGAAGAAGGCAATGTAATCTGCGAGGGCGCAGTAAATAGAGGAGTCAGCGAGGATGTAGCCGCTAAGATTTTTGATGAAATGTCGGCGTTTAGCTCCTATGCCTTTAATAAATCCCACGCCGCCGCATATTCCGTGGTGGCATATACCACCGCATATTTAAAGTGCCATTACCCCGATAAGTATCTTGCGGCGCTGCTTACAAGTGTTCTTGACGATAGCGGAAAAATCGCCCTTTATACCGAGGAATGTAAAAAGCTGGGTATCAGGGTATTGCCTCCAAATGTTAACGAAAGCGTTGGAAATTTTGTATCAAAGGAAGGCAATATTTCCTTTGGACTTTTAGCCGTTAAAAATTTAGGCTCTCAGCTTATAGAAAGGATGACAAGAGAGCGTGAATCGGGCGGGAAATATACATCCCTTTACGATTTCTGTAAAAGAAATTCGGGAAGGGAGCTAAACCGCAGAGCTCTTGAAAGTCTTATAAAATGCGGAGCTTTTGATGGGCTTGGTGATAACCGCCGCACAATGATATATAATATAGATAACGTGCTTTCTGTAGTTGAAGAGCAACGCCGTTTTTCAGGGGAAGGTCAGTTAGGTCTTTTCGGTAATGATGAGCCTGAAGAATTTGCTCTTAAAAAGGTGGATGAGCTTCCTCAAAGTGAGCTTTACGCTATGGAAAAAGAGGCTACGGGGCTCTATCTTTCGGGGCATCCTATGAAGCAATACGAGGGCTTTGTTAAAAACGGCAGCTTTGCCTCAATTAAGGATATAATAAATAAAAAATATCCTGATGGCAGTCGTGTTAAGGTAGCGGGAGTTCTCGAAGAAATAAAAACCAAACAGCTTAAAAACAATAATATGCTCGCCTTTACAAGTATAGAGGATATGTCAGGTAAAATACCCGTTACGGTATTTCAGATGAATTATACCAAATATAGAAGCCTTTTTGCTCTCGGAAATACTGTTATTATGCGAGGTAAAATAAGTGAGCGAGAGGATAGGGATACCGAGCTTATATGTGAAAGCATAGAGCTTATTCCCGAATCTGCCGCCAATATGGCGGTTAAAAATATAAAATCAGGACTCTATATTAAAGTTCCAAGTCAAAGCAGTGAGAGCTTTAATAAGGTGTGCAGCAGCTTGAGGGAACATCACGGAGTTACTCCCGTATATATAGTTTGCGAGGATACGGGCAAACGCCTTGCGGCCCCTGAGCACCTGAGAGCATCGGTTACTGAGAAGCTTTTAAATGAGCTTTATGAAACCGTAGGCGAAAAGAATGTGAAGGTTGTAAATTGACCTAAACAGAAATTTCAAAGAATGAGGCAAAATTTATGGATAATTTTCGTGCAACTGCATATTGCGAAAAAAAGGAGTCTAAGAATCTTCAGGTTGAAGCAATAATAAGAAAATGGCATAAGGCGCTTAAAATATCCCCTTGTTATAATGCCGAATTTAATGAAGCACTTAAAAAATATGAAATTACCGATACGGTAACGGTCGATTCTTGCGGAGATGGCTCAGAGGACGGCGCACGAAACCTGCTGATTTATCTTTATCTTTGCGAAGAGCTTTCAAGGAAATATAAAGAAAAGGGAATCCCTGAGGAAATTTTAATGGATACTCTTTCCGGTATACCAAGATAGTTGGATGTGCATAGTAATATAAAGAAAAAGATGTGGCTCGGTGAAATCCATTGGTTAAAGTTATATATGCAAATGCGATTATTCAAAATAGGAAGACTGGAATATTGCTTTGGCAGATGTCATTACGATGTGGATGATAAGGGTATAAAAAAAGGTGAAAAAATTATAGAAATTCATATACCCGCAGGTGAAAAGCTGACGCAAGGTCGGTGCTTAGAATCTCTTAATATGGCAAGAGAGTTTTACGCTCGGTACTATCCTGAGTATGAATACGAATATTTCACCTGTGAATCCTGGCTTTTGGATACAGCGCTTAGCAATGTGCTCCCTGAAAACAGCAATATACTCAAGTTCGGTAATATGTTTGAAAGATATGTAGAAAACAAAAAGCTTGCTTTGCTCAGATTTGTTTTCAGGTGGGATATTACGGAAAATGATTTGAAAACTGAGGTTGCTCCAAACTCTTTTTGTCAAAGAGTCAAGGATTATATTTTAGAAGGCGGCGAATTTCACGAAACCTTCGGTATAATTAAAAAATAAGGGTTATATTTGATGGTTTTTACATCGTAAATTTATAATTTTTATGAATTGTTAAATTTTTGTTGATAAATGGGAAAAAATGTTTTATAATGGTTGATGATTTGTTATTAAGTTAACGACTATATATCAGCAAAGCTTTTGGAGATGAAATTTATGAAAACTATAGGTGTACTTACAAGTGGCGGAGATGCGCCGGGTATGAATGCGGCTATCCGTGCCGCTGTAAGAACAGCAATTTCTTTGGGTATGACCGTTAAGGGCATTAAAAGAGGTTGGAACGGTCTTATTGAAGATGATATAATTGATATGGACGTTCGCTCCGTATCAGATACCATTCACAGAGGCGGTACAACTCTTTTCACTGCAAGAAGCCCTCGCTTTAAAGAGGAAGAGGGAATGCAGGAGGCTATCAAAACCTGTAAAAAACACGGAATTGAGGGTATAGTTGTAATCGGCGGTGACGGCTCGTTCAGAGGCGCCCGTGATTTATCTGAGCGTGGAATTCCCTGCGTTGGCGTTCCGGGTACCATCGATAACGATATAGCATCTACCGAGTTTACTATCGGTTATGATACCGCTATGAATACTGCTATGGAAATGATTGACCGTCTTCGTGATACCGCTCAGTCACACGAGCGCTGCACCATAATTGAGGTAATGGGAAGACATGCAGGTTATATCGCGCTTAACTGCGGTATCGCTGCAGGCGCTACCGCTATTGCAGTACCTGAGGTGCCTGTAACCACAGAAGAGATTATAGATAGAATTGAAGCCGCTCGTCTCACCGGTAAAAAGCACTTTGTTATAGTTGTAGCAGAGGGCGTTGGCGGTGTAGAAGAAATGGCTAAGATAATCGAGGAGAAGACAGGTATTGAGTCAAGAGCTACCATCTTAGGTCATGTTCAGCGTGGAGGCAGACCTACCGTTAGAGATAGAGTTATCGCTACTAAGCTTAGCAACGAGGCTGTTCATCTTTTAAGCAAGGGTATCGGCAACCGAGTTGTAGGCTATAAGGCAGGCAAGGTTGAAAACTATGATATCTTTGAGGCTTTAAAGATGGAAAAGCCCTTCCCCGTAGATACACTTCGAATTGCTTACGAAACTTCAAATTAAAAGTAGAAAACCTCACAGATTTTTTAGTCTGTGAGGTTTAAATTTTATCTAATTTTAATCTTGACTTTGTAAGTGTATAGTAATAGAATAATATGGTTGAAAATTTTAGTTTCAGAGATGATTATATGCAAATTTTACTTAGTCTTTCAATTGCTATGTTTGCAGGGCTTATGCTTTCCCGTCTTGCAAAGCTTGTTAAGCTTCCCGCTGTTACCGCTTATCTTGTAGCGGGTATACTTGTAGGTCCTTATTGTTTAGGCGCCTTAGGTCTTTCGGGCTTTGGTTTTACAAGTATGGCAGATATTAAAAGCTATTCCATAATTTCCGATGTAGCCCTCGGGTTTATTGCTTTTTCTATCGGTAATGAATTCAGAATGTCCGATATTAAGCATATCGGTAAGCAGGCATTGGTTATAGGTATTGTTCAGGCTGTTGCCGCAACTGTACTTGTGGATTTAGCTTTTATAGGTCTTCACTTTATATTCCCCGATAAAATAACATTACCAACTGCAATTATTATGGGCGCTGTCGCTTCTGCTACTGCACCTGCGGCAACCTTGATGGTTGTAAGGCAGTATAAGGCAAAAGGCCCACTTACCTCAATTCTTCTTCCAATTGTTGCTCTCGATGATGCTGTGGGGCTTGTGGTATTCGCTATTTCCTTTGGTGTTGCAAAGGCAATGCTTTCAGGTCATATAGATATGCTTTCTGTTATAGTAGAGCCTATACTTGAGGTATTTCTTTCTTTGGGCCTCGGTCTTGTAATGGGATTTTTGTTCAGCTTCTTTGAAAGATTTTTCCACTCCCGTTCAAAGCGTCTTTCAATGTCGGTTACCTTTGTGCTTTTAACGGTTGCATTATCAATGCTTGAGTTTGATGTTTTCGGTGTTCATATCGCTTTTTCTTCACTTCTCGTTTGTATGATGTTGGGAACTGTTTTTTGTAACATCTGCGATTTCTCGGTTGAGCTTATGGATAGAATTGATAGATGGACTGCTCCTATATTTATGCTCTTCTTTGTATTAAGCGGCGCCGAGCTTGAGCTTTCGGTGTTTACTGATATACTTATAGTTCTAATTGGTTTAGTCTATATCCTTATGCGTTCTATCGGTAAATATTTAGGCTCCTTTGTTAGCGCAAAGGCGGTAGGCTGTGATAAGAATATTGTTAAATATCTCGGTATAACTCTGCTTCCTCAGGCAGGTGTAGCACTGGGTATGGCTATAAAGGCTTCAGAACTCGGAACAGAAGGTCATATGATAGCAAACCTTACTTTGTTCTCGGTGCTTATTTACGAAATAGTTGGTCCTTACCTTACTAAGATATCCCTCTTAAAAGCGGGAGAAATTGTTCCCGAGGGTAAAACAAGTGCCAGACAAATTGCAGAAAAGAAATAAACAAAAAGGAAAGATTCTCTCGAATCTTTCCTTTTTTAGTTCTCATTAAGCCTTTTATAAAGCGTTATAATTTCCTGCCTTAAGGGTAGGTTTTCTTCTGAGCTTAGCCTTGGGTCCTTTTCAAGAATATCTGCCGCCGCCATACCCGCAAGTCTTAAAGTATCTGCATCGGCAAAAAGGTCGGCAATTTTAAGCTTAGGCAGTCCGTGTTGGCGGTTTCCGAGAAAATCACCGGGGCCGCGAAGCCGTAAATCCTCATCGGCAATTTTAAAACCGTCACTGCTTTTTGTGATAACCTGAAGTCTATCCTTTGTTACACCTTTTGTTATATCGGAAATAAATATACAGGTTGATTTATGTTTGCCTCTGCCTATTCTTCCTCTTAACTGATGAAGCTGAGATAGGCCGAAGCGCTCTGCATTTTCAATAACCATAATGGCTGCGTTTGGAACATCAATACCAACCTCGATAACGGTGGTGCAGATAAGAAGCTCAATTTCGCCATCCTTAAAGGAACGCATTATGCGGTCCTTTTCTTTTGCGTTCATTTTACCGTGAAGAACGGCTACGCTGTATTTTGAAAGCTCCTTTTTCGCTATATTTTCGAAATATTCTTCGGCGCTTAAAAGTCCTTCGGTTTCACTTTCCTCTACTAAGGGGCAAACTATATAACCCTGTCTTCCTTCATCCAAGTGCTTTCTTATATAGTTGAATACACGGGGGCGAAGCTCACTTGTAACTAAGAAGCTTTCAACCTGTTGTCTGCCCTTAGGATATTCATCAATAATACTGATATCAAGGTCACCATATATAATAAGACCCAAGGTTCGTGGGATTGGCGTTGCCGACATAACAAGGGTGTGTGGGTGTAAACCTTTATCCGAAAAAGTTGCTCTTTGATTTACACCAAAACGGTGTTGTTCGTCGGTGATAACAAGCGCTAAATTGCAAAATTTTATATCATCGCTTATAAGTGCGTGGGTGCCCACGGCAATCTGCGCCTGACCACTAAGCAGCAATTGTTTTGCGTTTTCTCGCTCACTTTTTTTGTTGGAGCCGGTAAGCAAAACACATTTAATATCGGTGTTTTTAAGGCTTTCGCACAAATTTTTGTAATGCTGCTCTGCCAAAATTTCAGT
>JAZUQH010000006.1:0-62644 GCA_045605605.1 Acutalibacteraceae bacterium
CAGAATTTTGTGATAAAAGGATTTTGTGGTGGGGCGAGGCACAAAACGCAGTTAATCCTGTCGGATTAACGAGTATTTTAACAATGCCACAGCGTAAAATCCTTATCCCAAAATCTGATTTGGGTTTGAATGCTTTGGCTAAGGAGTGACCGATTTGAAAAGTTATATTGAAATGAATAAGGATGAATTAGCGCAGGAGTTTAAAATGGTTAAAGCCGAATATGAAAAGCTTCGCTCTTTGCACCTTACCCTTGATATGTCCCGAGGAAAGCCCGGAGCAGTTAATATGGATTTAAGTGAAAAGATGTTTGACCTTGTGGGCAATGATACGGGCTTTAAGAATATTGACGGTATCGATTGCCGCAACTACGGCGGACTTGACGGTCTTCACGAATTAAAAATTCTGTTTTCGAAAATCCTTGAGGTTCCCGAGGACCAAATTATCGTTGGCGGAAACTCCTCCCTTAATATGATGTATGATACCATTGCTCAGGCAATGACTCACGGCTTCGGCGGCAAGCCCTGGCTTTTACAGGGCAACTTAAAATTCCTCTGCCCCGTACCTGGATATGACCGTCACTTTGCAATAGCTGAATATTTCGGCTTTGAGCTTATTCCCGTTGAGATGGATGAAAACGGTCCCGATATGGATGCGGTTGAAGAATATGTTAAGGACCCCTCCGTTAAGGGTATCTGGTGCGTTCCCAAATATTCTAATCCTGAAGGAATTACCTATAGCGATGAGGTTGTGCGCCGCTTTGCAAATTTAAAGCCCGCAGCTAAGGACTTCAGAATTTTCTGGGATAACGCTTATGTTGTTCACGACCTTTATGATGAAGGCGATAAGCTTCTTAACATCTATGATGAATGTGTAAAGGCGGGTAACCCCGACCTTCCCCTTATATTTGCCTCCACCTCTAAGATAACCTTCCCAGGCGCCGGTGTGGCAGTTGAGGCGGCAAGTCCGAATAACGTTGCTATGCTCAAAGGCAGAATGAAATTCCAGACCATTGGTCCCGATAAATTAAATCAGCTTCGCCATTCCCGTCTTCTTCGCTCTATGGCAGACCTTAAGGCTCATATGAAGCGCCACGCTGACTGCATAAGACCTAAGTTTGAAACCGTACTCAACGCCTTTAACGAAAGTCTTGCTTCTACGGGTATCGCCCATTGGACCAACCCAAAGGGCGGATACTTTATAAGCCTTTACGTTTTAGAGGGCTGTGCTAAGCGTACCGAACAGCTTTGCGCCAATGCAGGCTTGGTACTTACCCCTGCGGGCGCCGCTTATCCTTACGGCAACGACCCTAAGGACTCTAATTTGCGTATAGCCCCCACCTATCCTTCGGCAGAGGAAATAGAAATCGCCTCTAAGGTGCTTTGCGCCGCAGTAAGATATGCAGCTATAGAAAAGCTTATGGAAGATTAGTTTGACATAACGGCTTTTAAAATGTATAATATTTATATCTAAAAAATTGGAGGAATACCAATGAAGTCCAAAAAGACAAGTGCGCTTTGGTTTTTTGTGATTTTCGCGTTGATTCTTGCATTCAGCTTTGCATCCTTCTTCGGAATTTACAATTACTATGGCGACACAAAGACAGTTTACACTAAGGGAGCCAGCGATATCCGTTGGGGTATCGATATAAGCGGCGGTGTTGAAGCCGTATTTACTCCCGATATCAAGGATGTTGAGATAACCGATGCCGATATGGAATCTGCCAAGGCAATTATCGAAACAAGACTTGTGAACAACAACATAACAGACTATGAGGTTTATCTTGATTCGATAAATCATCAGGTAATCGTTCGCTTCCCCTGGGCAGCAGATGAAAGTGATTTTGATGCTCAGCAGGCTATAAGTGAGCTTGGTGAAACCGCTCAGCTTTCCTTCCATAGCGGCAGTGATAATTCAAAGCCTGCCTTTATGAAGGGTGAGGTTGTTGACAGCGCCACCGCCTCCTATGATGAGCAGCACGGCTATGTAGTTGCCCTCCGTCTTAACAGCACGGGCGCTGCTGCTTTTGCGGGTGCCACCGCAGAGGCTGCCGCTAACAAAACCAACATTTCAATTTATATGGATGATGAACTGATTTCTTCTGCTTCCTGCGCAGAGGCTATCACAGGCGGTCAGGCTATTATCTACGGAAACTTCACAGCCGAATCGGCAAGTGAACTTGCTCAGCTTATCAATGCAGGCTCTCTTCCCTTCGCCCTTTCAGTTGATGACAGTAAGCTTCAGATAATCTCCCCAACCTTAGGCTCTAATGCCTTGGAGGTTATGGTTATCGCAGGCTCTATCGCATTCGGCATTGTTTGCCTTATTATGATTTTACGCTACCGTCTTAACGGCTTCGTTGCCGCAATTGCCCTTTTAGGCCAGTTGGCAGGTACCATCGCTTGTATTTCTGGCTTCTTCCCAGGAACCTCAAGCTTTACCCTCACCATTCCCGGTATTGCAGGTATTATTCTTTCTATCGGCGTTGGTGTTGACTGTAACGTTATTGCCGCAGAGCGTATCCGTGATGAGTTTGCAAACGGCAAGACTATTGACGGCGCTATCCAGTCGGGCTATAAAAACAGCCTTAGCGCTATTATTGACGGTAACGTTACCATCGTTATCGTATCCTTAGTACTTATGGGTGCCTTCGGTACGTCCGACAGCTTCCTTACAAAGATTCTTTCCTTTATCTTCTCAGCCTTCGGTACCTCTATCACAGGCTCCATCTACTCCTTCGGTTACACCCTTTTAATCGGTGTTGTATTCAATCTAATAATGGGCGTTCTTGCTTCCAAGCTTATGCTAAAGAGCGTATCTCAGCTCAAATTCCTGAGAAAGCCCTTCTTGTATGGAGGTAAGAAAAATGGCTAATAAAATAATAAATACTAAAAAGGCATTTAAAATTGCAACTATCATTTACGCCGCAGTTTTCATTATCGGTATAATTGTGACCCTCTTTGCAGGGGTTAAGCTTGATATTAACTTTAGCGGCGGCACCATTATAAGCTACTCTTATGACGGAAGCATCGCCGAGAAAGACTTTAAGGCTTCGGTTGATAAGGTGCTTGATAAGGAATATACCCTTAGTCAGAATACCTCTATTGCAGGTGATACCAAAACCTACAGTATAAATCTTGCAGGTAAGGAAGCGCTTTCTGCAGAGCTTCAGGAAAAGCTTACTGCAGAGCTTACCAAAACCTTTAAGGATAATAAGGTGGCGCTTTACAATTCGAACTCTGTTAGCCCCTCTATCGCAGGCGTTTTCTTCTTAAAGTGCTTAGCCGCCGTTCTTTTGGCAGCCGCTATAGTAGTTTTATATGTTGGCATCCGCTTTAAGAAAATCGGAGGCGTTTCGGCAGCACTGACCGCACTTTGCGCGTTAGTGCTTGACCTATTGGTTTCCTTCTTCATCTGCGTAATTTTCCGTCTTAACATCGACCTTAACTACGTGGCAGTTGTTCTCACCATCTTAGGTTACTCTCTTAACGATACCATCGTTATCTATGATAAGGTAAGAGAGAATGCAAAGTATTACCCCGAGCTATCGGTTGCTGAAAATATGGATAGGTCCATCACTCGTGTAATGGTTCGTAATATTGTTACTACCGTTACTACCGTTTGCGCAGTTCTTACCATTATTGTGGTTTCTGAGGTTTGCGGTCTTACTTCTCTTCGTCCCTTCGCAATTCCTATGATATTCGGTCTTATTTCAGGTTGTATCTCCTCCCTCTTTGTATCAGGTCCCCTTTGGGTTAAGTACAGAGAGTATAAGGATGCGAAGACCAAAAAGAACAAGAATAAAAGATAATAAAACAATAAAAATATAAAAATGGTGTGCAGAAATCTGCACACCATTTTTGTTTTATTTTGGGTTTTAGAAAAATACGCTGAAAAGCTCGTTTTCCTCGGTCATAATATTTCCTGCCGAGGCAAAGTCGCAAACGGGCGTTTCAAAGGTAAATCCATCCTTTTCAAATTTCGCCTTGTAGCTTAATATCACATCTGCGTTAGCAGAACCCATTGTAAGCGAAACCTTCATATCCTCATCGGCTTTAAATTTGCCGTCGAACATTTCTTCGCCCGTATTACCTATAAGCTTACTTCTGCTAAGTAGCACTGCGCCCTTTCTTATGGTGCATTTTGCCTCATCCACCAGAATTCTGCCGATTATACGGTCGTACTGGCTTCTTCCTGAAAGACGGGCAAATTCCCAATCAGATGCCTCGTGCCTCTTAACCTCTCCCTCCCACTTTTTTATGTGAGGGGTATTATCAAACCCTACCTCTATATCTAAGCTATCCTTTACTACAGGGACTTCAAAAAAGCCACTCATAGCCATATAAGCCTTACCGCCGAAGGTGATTTTTCCTACCTCCGTCCACACGGGAATTCTGAGCCTTATGGGTAGAGCCTTACCCTCAAAGCTTATATTGATATGGGCATTTGAGGTATTAAGGTAATCTCCGCTTACCTTAACCCTTGCCTTAGTTTCCCCTGCTGTTATTTCTGCTTCAAATGGGTGGTAAAGAGCTACGGTTAAGCTCTTTCCGTCGCTAAACAAAGCCGACTCAGCGGCGTTTAAAAGACCTCTTGGCATATTGTTTACACAGCAGTGGCTATACTGCATATTAGCCTGTCCCTGAGCGTAGGTATGAACGCCTGCGGTGCAGACTGCTCTTGCTCCCCACTTACCGTCCTTATTGGCTGAGGCAAGCAAACTATTATAATAAGCAAGTTCGATGCTATCAAGATATTTAACCTTTCCCGTCATAGTGAAAAGCTCATAGCAGACTCTTATATAGTGAATAACGTCGCATGGCTCGGTCATAGAGTTGAGCTCGTGAGCCGCATTATGATACTGATCATTATAGCCCACGGAATAAAGAATATTTTTTTCGTCCTTTTCAAGCAGGTCATAAAAATTCTCGGCGGCTTTCAAATATTTTTCTTCGCCCGTTACTCTGTAAAGCTCAATTATTCCATCAAAGCAAGAGAGGGATTCATAGGTTTTAGTCCACTTAACCGATTCTTCATACCACTCGTCAATGGGAGTCATATTTAAAGAATTGAAAATCAGTCCCGCAATTTGAGGGGTTTCCCATCTGTCTGCAATACCGATGCAAAAATCAAGATACTTTTTATCTCCTGTATAGCGATATAAAATAAGCATAGGCTTCATAATAGAGCCTGAGGGAAGACCGCAGAATGTACCTGTATCTAATATATGGATGCCCATTTCTTCAAGCTCGGATATAAGATGATCGGCAAGGCGTATAGCACCCTTTAAAATTTCCTCATCTTCTGTGAGAGAGTAAACCTCAAGAAGTCCCCAAAGGGTATATTTTCTGCACCATATATTCCAGTTCCATTCACAGTCCCAACCGATTATTTCTTTCGTTACCTTAGGGTCGGCGGCAAAGACGTTTTTAGAATCGTTATATGTGCCAATATATCCATCCTCACGCTGAAGGGTTAAAAGCTTGTGGGCGGCAGATTTTAAAAACTCCTTTAAATTTTCATCCTTTTTGTATCGGCAGACTCTTACTGCGCTTATTATCCATTTGCCCCAGAACTCGCCCTGCCAATAGTAAACGGGCGTAATGTCATCACGCTTTTTTTCAAATGCCTCTTCGGTTTCTTTATAAATCGTATTTTTAGCATAATCGGATAAAACTCGCTCATTAAAGAAAGTATCATTAAGACAAGCGATTTTACCCTCCAATTTTAAATCCTCCAAAGCTACAGGATTAAAGGTATTCTTAATTTTGTATTGAACCATTTTTACCACCCTTTCTTGCGCTCATTTTAGCATACTCTCCCCGCTTTTTCAACTAGGAATTGTAATTTTGACAATAATTCAATATATTTAACAAAAAACGGTCACCTAGACAGGTCTCACAGTGATATTAAAACCTTGTGGTTTTAGTTATATTATACTCGCCTCCCAAACTGTCCGAAGGACAATATCACGATGCGAAGCATCATATAACTGCGAAGCAATATAACTCGCCGTAAGGCGAATATAACTGAGGCACACTTCCTTACGGAGTGTGCCTCTATGTGACCGTTTTACTGATTTTTTATTTTAAATTCTCGAAAGGATAAGCTCACCCTTATCTGAAATAAAGGTTATTCTGCCCCTTACGCTGTTTTTGGATATCTTACCCTTTAATGCGCCGAACTTATACTTAAATCCGTTATGTATATAGTGGATAGCCTTTTTATCCCACTTAACGATGTTGTTATCCCAATCGTTAACACCTTCGCCATGACCCTGACCGTCCTCAACGAACTCTCTTTCGGGCATAGCGTATCTGAACTGCCACATAACACCCTCGGGGGCTTTAAGCGTTATCTTATCGGCAACAGTAATCTCTATATCGCCATACTCGGTAATCGCCTTAAATTCAAGCACGCCCTCTTCGTTTTTGATTTCGGTATTTTTAAACTGAACAGCTCTTTTCTGACCGTTTTTCTCTACCACGGGATAAAGACCTGCGCGGGTAAATTCGTTGCTCCATACATAACCATCCACTGCGGGAAGATTATCAAGCACTGCGCTGTGAGTAACGCAGGGATTATTGAGATATCTCTCTTTATACTCATCATCATGAAGATAAATATCCCTTATCCAGAACATTTTATTCTGAACATATATGTTGGCACGAAGGTCCTTATTATAGCACCAATAAGACTTTCTGCCGCTCTCGTAGTAATCCTCCTCAGCGGCATAAACAGAAGCGGGGGTGGTATCATATTTATCCCTGAACCACTTGGCAGTTTCGGAGAATTTTTCAACCACCATCTTTCCCTCATCCATAAGCCTTTTGGCTTCTCCTACCTGAATGGGCGAGCCCTTGCTCACACCATATAAATCCCAACCAAAACCGTTTTCCTGACCTATCTGAGTATAGACAAACTGTGAGTTAAGAGGATTTAAGGTGTTGTTATAATAATTCTTTATATATCCCTCATTACCGCCGTGAATTTTACTTGCAGGCTCCATAGTCACTACCTGACTAAGCGCCTTAGGCGCGCCGCCTATTGTTGCAAGATAAGGGTGGTCATAGCAATAAATGGGGCACTCGCCAAGCATCTTAAAGGCAACCAGATTTATCTGGTTTTTCTTATCCTTTGCCGGAGCATACATATTATTCTTATTAGGATAATAAAGGCTTCTGTGACCGCCCCACATAGTGTAACCATCGGTACCTATCTGCTCACGGCACATACAAGAGCCGATAACACCATACTTCTCTGCCATATAGTTCATAGAAAAGGCATCAATATGCCAAGAGCCTACAACAACGGGATAGTAGCCAAAAATTTCCTTAAACTTTTTGAAATATTCGTCTATAAGAAGCACTCTTTCCTCCTGAGTATAGCCAACAAGGAAGCCTACCTCGTTATACCAATCCCAAGTAAAGCCCTCTCTGCCTCTCCACTTAAGACCTGCGGCTTCAACCAACTGCTTTGGTATTTCAAACCAAGCGCCTACCTCAACCGTTTTGGTATCCTCAGGCTTTAAAACCTTTATGAAGCCATCATCAATAAGGGCATCATACTGCAAAAGAAAGGTTACGGGAACACCGAACTCCTTTGCAACCTTAAGCTCCTCAACCACAGGCTCTATCATATAATCAAAATCGTGCGCCTGATTAACACCTCTTAGGAAGTTGATAAAATTGACTCTGTTTGTACACTCCATAAAAACACCTCGAAATGTTGTTATTGACTTTATTCTACATTTAAATTTGCAAAATTTCAACCCTTGATTGCCGACTTTTTTATCATTTTTTGCGGTCTTTTTTGCATAAAAAACAGATGCCTTAAAAAGCATCTGTTTTTTTAATTAAAATTCACTTGTTAAGGTAAGCTTTCCGTTTTTAGCTTCAAAGAGGATTTCTCCATCCTTGCTCTTTTTAGAAATTTTACCCTCGGCAACCTTAAGCTTATACTTAAAGTCGTTATGTAGGTAATATATAGCATCCTTAGTCCACTTAACGAGATTATCATCCCAAGCGTTGACCTTATCGCCGTGGCCCTGACCGCCCTCCTTAATCTCATCGTGGGGCATAGCGTATCTGAATTGCCACTTAATCTCGGCGGGAGCAGTGATTTCAATTTTCTCTCCTGCGGTGATAACAACATCGCCGTAAGAGGTGGTAAAGGTGGTGGTGAGAACGCCATTTTCTTCCTTAGCCTCTACCTCTTTATATTCTACCAAACGGTATTTGCCGTTTCTCTCTACCACAGGATAAAGACCTGCGCGGGTAAATTCGTTGCTCCAGTTACAGCCGTCAACTGCAGGAAGGGCATCTATCATAATACCGTGGGTGGTACAGGGGTCTACAAGGTGACGCTCCTTATAGTTATCGTTATTGAAATATATATCTCTTATCCAGAAATTGTTTCTCTGGGTATAAACATTTATGCGGTACTGCTTATTATAGCACCAATAGGATTTTCTATTTCCGCCTAAATAATCCTTTTCAGCAACTGACACGCTTGATGGGGTATCAGGATAGTTTTCCTTCCACCATTTAGCAGTTTCGGCGAATTTTTCAAACTTAATAAGTCCCTTATCAATATACTCCTTGAATATGGGGAACTGAACATTAAGACCGGGTCCTATTCTCACCCAACCAAAGCCGTTTTCCTGACCTACCTGGGTATAAGAAAAGGCAGAATTTATAGGCAGACAGGTATTATCCATATATGCTCTTACAAACTTTTCGTTACCGCCGAGCGTGGGGAAGGCAGGCTCCATAGTATTAGGCTTATCCATATGCGTGGGCATACCGTATTTATAAACAAGATACTGATGGTCATAATTATATATAAGGTCCTCGCCAAGCATCTTAAAGAGAGGAATGTTTATTTTATTCTCCTCGTTCTGCGCAGGAAGATACATATTATTCTTGCAAGGGTAATAAGGGTTGTGATATCCGCCGAAGATACTGTAACCATCTGTTCCCACTTGGTCGCGGCACATACAGGTGCCCACGATACCGTACTCCTCTGCCATATAGTTGATAGAAAAGGCATCAATATGCCAAGAACCTACAACCTCAGGATAGTAGCCGAAGATTTCCTTAAACTTTTTAAAATACTCATCTATAAGAAGAGCTCTTTCCTCTTGGGTGTAGCCCTCAAGGAAGCCTACCTCATTATACCAGTCCCAAGTAAAGCCCTCGCGACCTCTCCACTTAAGACCTGCGGCTTCAACTAATTGCTTTGGTATTTCAAACCAACCGCCAACCTCTACTCTTTTCTCGTCCTCTGCCTTGATGATGTTTATAAATCTATCATCAATAAGAGCATCGTATTGAAGGAGGAAGGTTACGGGAATATCTATCTCCTTTGCAAGCTTAATCTGCTCACGCATAGGCTCAAGCATATACTCAATATCGTGCGCTTGATTTTCGCCTCTAAGGAAGTTGATAAAATTATATCTGTTGTTTACCATAAGACCACCCCTAAGGTTTTTTATTTACTTTTATTATACAAAAAAACGGGGTTAAGTCAACCCCGTTTTTACGTATTTTATATGTTATTTTCCTAATTTTCTGAGGAATCTTCCAGTTCGCTCAATAGCCTCGATAATATGCTCGGTTGAGTAACAGTAGGAGGCTCTTATAAAGCCCTCGCCACCCTTACCGAAGGCGGTACCTGGAACCAATGCCACCTTTTCTTCCATAAGCAGCTTTTCGCAGAATTCATCGCTGCTCATACCCGAAATCGCAATAGACGGGAAGGTATAAAAAGCGCCCTTAGGCTCACGGCAGGTCATACCTATTTCATTAAAGGAGGAAACCATAAGCTTTCTTCTTCTATCGTATTCCTTCTTCATATTCTCCACTGCCTCATCACCGTTTTTAAGCGCCTCAATAGCGGCATACTGAGCGGTGGTGGGAGCGCACATTATGGCATATTGATGAATTTTGGTTGCGTTTTTAATAAGCTCCTTGGGGCCGCAGGCATAGCCTAAGCGCCAACCCGTCATAGAAAAGGTTTTGGAAAAGCCGTTTATAAGCACTGTTCTCTCCCACATTCCGTCAATAGAAGCAAAGGAAGTATGGGGTTTTCCAAAGGTAAGCTCGGCATAAATTTCATCAGAAATTACAATTATGTTGGTATCCTTTAAAACCTCAGCAATTTTTTCAAGGTCCTCTTTTTCCATAATAGCACCCGTTGGATTACAGGGATAGGGTAAAATCAGCGCCTTGGTTTTAGGCGTTATGGCAGCCTTTAGCGCTTCGGGGGTCAATTTAAAATCGTTTTCTGCCTTAGTCTCAATTATAACGGGCTTGCCGCCTGCAAGCGCCACCATAGGCTCATAGCAAACATAGCTCGGCTGAGGGATTATGACCTCATCGCCACCCTCGGTTATAGCGCGGATAACATTATCGATAGCCTCGCTTCCGCCTACCGATATTAAAATTTCATTTTCGGGATTATATTTTACCCCGTATTTTCTTTGAGCATAACGGCTTATTTCCTCCCTTAAGGGCATAAGACCTGAGTTGGAGGTATATTTCGTTTTACCTCTCTCAAGAGAGGTTATACCTGCCTTACGAATATGCCAAGGGGTTTGAAAATCAGGCTCTCCCACACCTAAGGAGATAACCCCCTCCATAGTTGCGGCAATATCAAAAAATCTTCTTATACCCGATGGCTTCATATTTTCAACGGTAGAATTAAAAACCTTACTGTAATCTATCATAATATATACTCTCTGTCGTCACCCTCGTTTTCGCAGAGGATAACATCCATTTCCTTATATCTTCTCATAACAAAGTGGGTAGCAGTTGAGGTAACCGAATCAATAGTGGCAAGCTCCCTTGCTACAAAACGGGCAATATCGTGAAGGCTTTTACCCTTAACAACAACGTTAAGGTCGTAACCGCCCGACATAAGATAAACCGATTCTACCTGAGGATATGCCGCAACCCTTTGCGCTACCTCCTCAAAGCCTAAATCTGCCTTAGGGATAACATTTAATTCAACCATTGCAGAAACAGGCGCATCCTCGCACTTTTCAATATCCACGATTGTTTTATAGCCCTTTATTACACCCTCTTTTTCGAGAGCCTTTATCTCCTCTTCTACCGCCGCCGCAGTTGTTCCCAACATTTTGGCTATTTGGTCATAGGTATATCTTGCATTTTCTGAAAGAAGCTTTATAATCTCTGATTTCATAATTTACCTCCGTAAACTTATTATCTACTTTATAATACAAGAATTTTTCCTGTTAGTCAATATTTTTATCCCCACTTGCAAATATATATAAATTTTGTTATTATATATATAAGTATGTTTAAAGGGTGTTTTTATGATAAATTCTACCGTTGCCGCCATTTCCACACCTTTAGGAGAGGGCGGAATAAGTGTTATAAGAATATCGGGTGATGATGCCGTAAAAATAGCGGATAAATGCTTTTGCGCCTTTTCGGGTAAAAAGCTATCCGCTCTTTCGGGCTATAGCGCCGCCTACGGTCAGGTGAAAACCCAAGAGGGCGAGGCTATTGATGACTGCGTTGCCCTTGTTTTTAAAGCTCCTAAAAGCTATACGGGCGAGGATACGGTGGAGATATCGGTCCACGGAGGCAGAATTGTTGCCAAAAACGTTTTAAGAAGAATTTTAGAATGCGGCGCCCACTTAGCCGAGGGCGGCGAATTTACCAAAAGAGCCTTTTTAAACGGTAAATTAGACCTTTCCGAAGCTGAGAGCGTTATGGGTGTTATAACCGCCCGAAGCGAAGCTGCCTTAAAGCTTTCAAGGGCAGGTAAGGACGGAAGCATTTCCCAAAAGATAAACACCTTAAAGGATAAGCTTTTGCACACCTCCGCCTGCTTTGCGGCATATTCCGATTTTCCCGATGAGGATATCCCCGATTTAGAGCCTGAAAACTTTATAGCCCTTTTAAACGAGTGCGAGGAGGAGCTTTCTAAGCTTATTTCTAATTTTGATGCAGGAAAGATTATCCGTGAGGGTATTGACTGCGCCATAGTCGGCAAGCCAAACGTTGGCAAATCAACCCTTATGAACCTGCTCTCAAAGGGTGAAAAATCCATAGTTACCGATATTGCGGGTACCACGAGGGATGTGGTTGAAAATACCGTTACGGTGGGTGATATTATTCTTAACCTTGCCGATACGGCAGGTATAAGAGCTACCGATGATACCGTAGAAAAAATCGGCGTTGAAAGGGCTGTTGAACGTACTAATACCGCCTCCTTAATCCTTGCTGTTTTTGATAGCTCTGCTCCCCTTGATAATGACGACAGACTCCTCATAGAAAAGATACGGGATAAAAATGTTTTAGTAATCCTTAATAAAAGCGACCTTGATAAAAAGGTTTCAAGGGAAGATTTTGAGGGCTTTGCCGTAATAGAGCTTTCCGCTAAGGACGGTACGGGAGAAGAGAAGCTTATAAGGGCTATGGAAAAGGCGGTTGGCATAAACCGATTAAGTCCTAATGATACGGTGCTTTTAACCGAGCGTCAGCGCAGCTGCGCCGCAAGGGCGCTTTCAAGTGTTAAGGAAGCCCTTAGCTCATATAACGCAGGGGTTACCCTTGATGCCGTAGGCGTTTTGGTTGATGATGGCATTGAGGCTCTTTTAGAGCTTACGGGTGAGCGTGTTGTAAACGAAGTAGCAGACGAAGTATTTAAAAGTTTTTGTATAGGAAAGTAGTTATGATACCAAAGTATAAAGCAGAAAATTATGATGTTGCCGTAATAGGCGGAGGTCACGCAGGAATTGAAGCGGCGTTAGCTGCGGCAAGGCTCGGCTCAAAAACCGTTATGTTTACCATCTCTCTTGACTGGGTGGGCAATATGCCCTGCAACCCCTCAATAGGCGGCACAGCTAAGGGACATCTTGTAAGAGAAATAGATGCGCTTGGCGGTGAAATGGGTAAGGCGGCGGATAAAACCACCCTTCAAAGCCGTATGCTAAACCGAGGCAAAGGCCCTGCGATTTATTCTCTGCGTGCTCAGATAGACAGAAGAGCATACAGCGGATATATGAAGCACGCCGTTGAGCTTCAGAAAAATCTCGATGTTAAGCAAGCTGAAATTGTGCATATTGAAAAAGCGGAGGATGGGTGGCATCTTATAACTCGACTTGGCGCCGATTATCTTTCAAAAACGGTAATCCTTGCAACAGGTACCTTTTTAGGCGGAAAGGTATATATAGGCGAAGTTAATTACGAAAGCGGGCCCGACGGAAACTTCCCCGCTACCGAATTAGCCCATTCCCTTAAAAAGTTAAATCTTCCCCTTGTGCGCTTTAAAACGGGCACCCCTGCAAGAGTTGCAAGGGATAGTATAGATTTTTCTGTTCTTGAGGTGCAAGAGGGGGATGAGCAGACCGTTCCCTTTAGCTTTTCTACTAAGGAAAATCCAAAGAATACCGAGGTTTGCCATATTGCATATACAAACGAGGAAACCAAGGAAATCATACTTAAAAACCTCCACCGCTCTCCCCTTTATAAAGGCGATATTGAGGGCGTGGGACCGAGATACTGCCCAAGTATTGAGGATAAGATAGTCCGCTTTGCCGATAAAAAACGCCATCAGTTATTTATTGAGCCTTGCGGCGCCGATACAGAAGAAATGTATCTTCAGGGTATGTCCTCCTCTCTTCCCGAAGAAGTGCAGATAGAGTTTTACCGCTCTATAAAGGGACTCGAAAATGTTAAGGTTATGCGTAATGCCTATGCCATTGAATATGACTGCATAGACCCCCTTTGCCTTGAACCAACCCTTGAAATCAAGGGCCATTCGGGACTTTTCGGCGCAGGTCAGTTTAACGGCTCTTCGGGCTACGAGGAGGCGGCGGCTCAGGGACTTGTGGCAGGTATAAACGCCGCTCATAAGGTTTTGGGTAGGGAGCCTCTTATTCTTTCCCGCGCTTCCTCTTATATAGGCACCCTTATTGATGACCTTGTGACTAAGGGCTGTCAGGACCCATACAGAATGATGACCTCACGAAGTGAATACCGCCTTATTTTAAGGCAGGATAATGCGGATGAGCGCCTTATGCCCACAGGCTTTGAGTTAGGTCTTATCGACAAGGATACCTACAACGAATTTTTGCTTAGAAAAGAGCAAAAGGAAAAGGAGATAGAGCGTGTCAGCAATATCTTCTTAGGTCCGAGTGAAGCGCTTAATAGTCTTTTAGAGGAAAAGGGCACCTCTCCCCTTTCGGCAGGTGTACGCCTTTGCGACCTTATAAAGAGACCTCAGCTTTCCTATAAGGATTTAGCGCCCTTTGATAAGGATAGACCACTTCTTCCCGATGATGTGGCAGAAAAGGTTGAGATAGAAATTAAGTACGAGGGCTATATAACCCGTCAGCGTGCGCAAGTAGCAGAGATGCTTCGCCTCGAAAAGCGGACTATCCCTGAGGATATAAACTATGATGATGTTTACGGGCTTCGCCTTGAGGCTAAGGAAAAGCTAAATAAAGTAAAGCCTAAAAACATTGGTCAGGCCTCCCGTATATCAGGGGTTAGCCCTGCGGATATTTCGGTGCTTTTAATCCATTTGAGGAGTAATATATGATAAGTTTTGACTTTGAAAAAATAGAGCCTTTGTGCGAGGGCTTTGGTCTTACCCTTACAGATGAAATAAAAAATCGGCTCACCCTATACGGCAATCTGCTTATAGAGTGGAACGAGAAAATGAACCTAACTGCCATAACCGACCCTGAGGGGATTTTATATAAGCATTTTTATGATTGCCTTTTGTTTTTTAAAAACATAAAGGTAAAAGAAAAGGCTAAAATCATAGATGTAGGAACAGGGGCAGGTTTTCCGGGTGTAGTACTTAAAATCGCAAGGCCTGATATAGACCTTACCTTGCTTGACGGACTTAATAAGCGCCTTAT
Organism: Acutalibacteraceae bacterium; assembly: GCA_045605605.1. Classification (GTDB taxonomy): domain Bacteria; phylum Bacillota; class Clostridia; order Oscillospirales; family Acutalibacteraceae; genus UBA737. Next base: position 14,901 of record JAZUQH010000006.1, read on the forward strand.
CTTTTTAAATGAGGTTTTGGATAAATTAGGTCTTACCGCTCAAACGGTGCATCTGCGAGCCGAAGAGGGCGGACAGAAAGAAATTTACCGCGAGCAATACGATATTGCCTGTGCCCGTGCAGTAGCGCCCTTAAATGTGCTTTCGGAATACTGCGTACCTTATGTTAAGGTGGGCGGTATGTTCGTTGCTATGAAGGGTGAAAAGGGAAAGGAAGAATTAGCGGCTTCTTTAAATGCCCTTAAGCTCCTCGGATGCCAAAAGCCTACTATTATATGCGAAACCTTAACGGGAGAAGAAGCGAGAACCTTTATAATTTCAAAAAAAATATCGCAAACTCCGCCAAAATACCCAAGAAGCAATTCTAAAATATCAAAATCCGCCCTTTAAAAAGGCGGATTTTGTTTTTTTATGCCGAACTTACCCGACCGAATTTTCTTTACAATAACCAAAATTTATTGCATAATTAACTTGCAGGAAAACAAAGGAGAGGGTAATTTTGAGAGTTTCAAATATGCGAAAACTTATGATGCTTAAGGTCTCTCAGATAAAGCCCTATGAAGATAAATTTTTCTATAACACCAACGAGCTTAATTCCCTTTTAAGCAGTATTTCCGCCAACGGAATAATCGAGCCGATTATAGTAAGAAAGGAAGCAAAAGGTAAATATCTTTTGCTTTCGGGCGGAAAACGGTTATACTGCGCTAAAGAAATCGGGCTAAGGCGGGTGCCCTGTATCGTTTATAAAACGGACGAGCTTTCAGGCTTTGTTTACCAACTCACCTCAAATCTTTGCAGAAGCGATTCTCCGTTTTTTAAAAACGCAGAATTGATAGAAAAAATCATAAAAATCGGCAATCTTTCACCAAAGGAGGCGGCTGCCCGACTGGGCATTAGCCCCTGCGCCATAGAAAACAAGCTGCGGCTTCTCTCTCTTTCAGGCTCGGTCAAATCACAAATTAAAAGGTTCAATTTAAGTGAAGTATGCGCTCAGATTCTATCCCGTACACCGCCCGATATGCAGGAAGCCCTCATAACAAAGGCTGTATCAGAGGGCTTTAGTCCCCATAGGCTTCAAGAGGAGATAAGCCATCTGCTTTCCGATGAAGAAAAAGAGGAAAACATAGATTTTACGGTGCGGGAAGTAAAACCCTCAGGTCATAAAATCAAATCATCAATTAAGGATAATAAATTTTTATCAAATAGTCTTCTAAGGCTTGTATCCACAGCTGAGGAATCAGGTCTTAAAGCCACCTTTAAAACGGTGGAAACCGAAAAATATACCGAGTATAAAATCAGAATAAACAAAAATTTTGTTCCTGCCTTTGAGCAGTTAAAAATTGTTTAGAAACATAGGATTAACAAGTATTTTAGCAAAGGATACGCGAAAATCCGCCCTTTAAAAACGGAGTTTGGATTGTTCGCGCTTACCTAGGGTAAAATCTGCCCTTGCTTCTTTGTCCCCTTGAAGCATAGCAGTTTTTATATAGGAGTGGCATTGCTATTCCACCATATTCATCCCCATACAGAAAACCGCACCCGAAAAGGTGCGGTTTTCTGTTCTCTTCACTTTTCTCTTTTCACTCTTCACTTTTCACTCGGGCGAACACTGTTCGCCCCCACAGTATTACCGTATCCTCACCTTTAAATTTGTTTCTTTGCCATAGGCGATTACTATATATTTCTTATTACCGCATAATTTACAGATTTCTTTTTCTTTCGTATAGGTTATCTCCCTTTCGATAATAAAAGGATACTTCTTTTTTAAACATTCTAAGCAACAAAATTGCATACCAATCCTCCCAATACAATATTTAGATATATAATAGATATATTTTGTATCTATTTTCCCAATTATAACACATAATAGCTTTAAAATAAACATAAAATAATTTTGTTGTGAGGTTGTTTTATGGCTACAAAGAGTTTATCTATCCGAATTGATGAAGAAATGCTTAACAAATTGCACGTGGTCGCAGATTATGAGGGCAGAAGCGCCAATAGCGAAATTTTAATTTTAATCCGTAATGCCATCGAAAAATATGAAAAGGAACACGGCGAGATAAAATAATATAACAGCAAAAACCGCACCCGAAAAGGTGCGGTTTTCTGTTCTCTTCACTCTTCTCTTTTCTCTCCTATCTTAAAATGCGACAACGCCCCGTGGAAACACGGGGCGTTGTCTTGGTTCGAAAAGAGAAATAAGAGAAATTTTACTTATGGTTTAGTTTACTCTTCTTCATCCTGTTTTTTCTTTTTCTTTGCAAGGATTATGAAAAGTGTTGCGCCTGCAGCGACTATAACTACTGCTACAGCTGCAATAATTATCCAGAGATAATCGAAGTCATTGGAACCGGGCTTACGTACGACCTTAATCTTCTTTTTCTTTTTCTTCTTGGTCTCTTCTTCCTCGTCCTCTTCTTCCTCTTCGGCTTCCTCAGAGTCTTCTTCGGACTCGGTATCCTCTGATTCGTTTTCAGTTATATCCTCGGGATATTCATCGTCACCGTTATCCTCCACGGGCTTATCAACATCCGTAGTCGGAGCATCGGGCTCTTCGGCTATTTCTGCATAGGCGCCCAATGCGAAGGTGGAGAAGGTAGCATCCTCGAAGGTTGCGCAGTAGTTACCGCCAACGGTTTCGAACTCAACCATATTAAATCCGCCCCAGCCGCCGTGGAGTACATAGATATCCTCAGTCTGACTGATTAGATTCTGCGGAATCTTATAGGTTACTGTTCTGCCTCCGAAATCGGTTACCACATTGCCGTTAAGGTCAAGGAGATATACCTCGTAAGCATCAGAGAGAATGTTCATTCCGTTAGCATTCAAGGCATCTGCAACTTCTGCTTCTGTTGGCTTTCTCTTAATAACTAAGATATCCTGAACGGTTGTGTAAACATCGTTATCTCTGAGAGCGCCTATATCTACGGTTATTCCTGTTTCCTCATCGGTAAAGGAAGCAACCACACCGCCTACAACACGGCCTCTTGCCTCAAGTCCGTTAACCTGAATTTCAGCTAAAACGGTAGCAATTTTATTGCCATACTCTTCTTTGGAGTATATAGTATCATCACTGCGGACGATTTCTACTCTTACATACTGTGCTATCTGAGGAACAAAGTCATAAGAGAAAGTTCCGTCAGCCGCCTTAGTAGTCCACTTCTTAGCGGGAACAGCCTTTTCGCTTGCTACGTCAAGGTCATTTGTTCCAAAGTAGAAGTTTATTTCATCAGGCCAGTACTTCTCGGAGCTTCCGCCCTGAATCTGAACATTGTCTATGGAGTTAAGTGTTCCCATATCAATAATCATATTAAGGGTTTCTTCGCCGTTTTTACCGCCGTAAAAGTCAAATACGGTATCGGGGTCATTATCAACGGCATTTCCGCTGTGGTACATTACCGACCAAGTGGTATGGCCGAACTTCCACTTATTGATATGCTCAGAAATAATAGTTGTTCCTATACTGTTTGCGGTGAAGAAGGAAGCGGTGTCACTCTTGCCCTCAGCTAAGTTATTGTAGAAGAATTCCTGATCGTTTCCGCCGATGATGCCTATTTCAACCGGCTCAAGAACGGTGCCATCAATTTCTTCAACAACAAAGCGTACATAACGTATATTCTTGGGGCTTTCAGTAAAGTCAACAAATACATCATTACCCATATCGTTAACATCAGCATTATAGTTAAATACCAACGATGTATTCTTATACATATTTTCAAGCGTATCCGAAGCATAAATCTTCATCTGCTTGATGGTACCTGCATTTGTCTTAAACTGAAGCTTATTGATTACCTGATCGGCTGCAAGGTCATAGAAGAACTCTAAGCTTTCACCGTCTGCCATATCAACAGATGCATAAGTATCGTCCTTACCGTCATAGGTGAATTTATGCTCAACGCCGTCATATTCAGTATCGTTAAGCTTGGTGGACTCGCCATTTGCATCAATTCTGGTAACATCAAGAGCAGTTCTGGTTGCAAGGTTTACAAGCGCATAAGGCTTATTATAACGGGGACCGTAAACACCAAGCTCCATAAGACGAACGCCTAAGCCCTGATTTACGCCCTGTGACAACAACTCGAAGTTAGAAACGGGGAACTTAACGCAGAAGCTTACATAACGGGCGTTAATCTGCTTACTGAGAGTAAACAGCTGAGAATTGCTTGTTCCGTTAGGTCCGTTTACGGTATTGTCATAGGTAAGAACCTTGCTCTTGGCTGAGAACAGACTTGCAAGGTCGGGAGATGCATAAATTTCGTATCTACCCGTCTGATAATTAGCAAGGCTAATGTGCTGTAGGAACAGCTTTTCAATGGTATAGGTATTACCTAAGTCATAGAAAATGTGAAGGGTTATATCCTCATCCGCTGACTCGGGAATCTGTCTATAATAACCAACACCTGTGCCAACGTCGCCGTCGGTAAGGCTCTCTATCTTGGAGGTGGAAGAGAAGTTACCCTTAAACATTGTCCAAGGATATTTCTGGCTGGCAGCGGTCTTGAACTTAGGCTCAATGCCCTTAAGTAAGTTCTTGCCGATATTTGCAACCTTAACGTTATCGTAGTTGCCTGTTTCAACAGAGTAAATCTTAACTTCGCCGTAAGCAAATATCTCGGGAACGGTCAAGGAAGCGGCATCGCTATATACACGAACACCGATAAACTTACCCATTGCCACACCTATTGAGGTGAAATCGAAGAACTGAACTGCGCTATTGCCGCTAAGGGTGTGAGCCGCAATCAAGTTCTTAGCCATAAACAGCTCGGAACGGGTGTCACCTGCATAGATATAATACTTGTCGGCAAGGTTTGCAATATCGTTTACAACTGCCATCTGCTCGATGGTTGCCATACCGTCTGCCGAGAATGCAAAATCAACAAATGTATCGGCAGTTCCGTTAAGACCGTCAACGGTTGCAAGGGTGTTAACATCGCCATCGGTAATGTTGGCAATGCTGTTGCTTGTAGCCTCGTTTGCGGTTGTACCGTCAAAAACAGAAATCTCAGGGATATTATCCAAAAGGAAGTTGTTTTCCTGTAAAGCCGCAAGGTCTGACTGGGCATCAGCGTATGTACCGTACTCAGTAAGGGTACAGCTTCTTGCGATGAGAAGTCTATCTCTTACCTCCTCGGCATAAGCACGTGCGGCTATGAAATCCTCAGAATAAACATAATCGGAAGGATTAATATGAGAGGTTGCATAGAGCCAGTCGGCTACGTTCCAAGCATCTGTATCTGAGGGAATCTCACTTGCGGCAGAGGTTACCTCAAAGGCGCTGCCAACGGTAAGAACATCGCCCGCATTACCCGAAACGCAAAGCTCAAGACGCATTACAGGTCTTGTTGCGGCGCCGCTGAGCATTGTCTTCCAATCGCCGCCTGCAACATCATCAAGAGAAATCTTTATCCACTCGCCATTCTTAGAAGCAGGGATAACTACAGAGTTAGCGTAAATATTACGCATTGTATAGGTAACAGAAATCTTTATGGAAATATCCTCTGTGCCTGCGAAGACAGGTCTTACCCAGAAGAAGATATCCTCCATATTGCCTGTTAGGTTGACGCTGTTGCCTTCAATAAACAATACCTGAGTATTTGTATCGAAAGAGCCTGCGCCGTTTATTTCAAGGTTAGCATATTTATTACCGATAGAAACTCCATCGGGAAGCTCTTCAGTAAAGGTAAGTGAGGACTGACCTACAGCGGTAAGTGCGCCGCCAACATAGGCTCTGTTGGTAACGAGGGTGCTTGTAGTAACAGCGCCCATCTTAGCCCAAGCAGCCTTAAGATTCTTAATAGCGGTCTTTTCTTCCTTTGAAAGTGAAGCAAAGGCATAAAGCTTAGTAACTGCCTCGTTGAACTCGGCTATGTTAACGCTACCTGTAAGGTCAAGTGCCTCAGCTGCTTCAAGCCATTTATCTGCATCCCAATCATCTGTACCTGCAGGAAGAGTCTTCTTGCCTGTAACCTCAAGAGCGGAACCGACAATCACGGTGTCCCCATTGTTACCTGTAAAGGTAAGCTCGATACGAGCAGGTTTAGAAGCAGTAGCGGAAGCGAAGGCTGCCTTCCAGTTGCCGCCCTGAACATCATTAAGAGAAATCTCTATCCACTCGCCGCTCTTAGAAGCGGGGATAACTACAGGGTTGGTATATGTGTTTTGCTGAGAGAAGGTAACGGTTACGTTAAAGGTTATGTCGCCCTCGCCTGCGAAGGTAGGCTTAACCCAGAATACGATATCATCCATATCGCCAACAGTGTTGGTGGCGTTTGCCTCAAGGAACAACTGCTGTGAGCGACCTGCAACATTGATAGGCGCATCGGTAAGGGTTATTTCGCCGTAAAGGTTACCAAGGGTAACGCCGTCGGGAAGGTCCTCTTTGTAACCAGCGGCGCTCTTTTGAGCTACTGAGCTTACACCGCCTACAAAATATCTGTTGGGAACAAGGGTGCTTACCGTAGTTTCACCAAGATTTTCCCAAGCAGTCTTCAGGTTGCCGATAGCCTTTAATTCATCAGCAGAAGAGCCTACATACTGAGATACCTTAGCAAGAGCCGTATTAAAGGCTTCAACGTTAAGTGCGCCCTCTAAATTAAGTTCGGCGGCTGCCACAACCCAGTCCTGAGCGGTCCAGCTTTCACTACCTGCGGGAAGAGCTCTTTCGGGTAATACCTCAAGGGCTGAGCCTACTACCAGGGTATCGCCGTTGTTACCTGTAAAGGTAAGCTCTATGCGCTGAGGTTTAGCAGCGGTAGCAGAAGCGAATGACGCTTTCCAATCTCCGCCCTGAACTTCATCAAGGGAGATTTTTATCCACTGTCCGTTTTTAGAAGCGGGGATGACTACGGGATTAGCGTAGGTATTTTGCGCAGAGAAGGTAACTGTTACATTAAAGGTTATGTCGCTCTCACCTGCAAAGGTGGGCTTAACCCAGAAAACGATATCCTCAATAGCGCCAACAGTATTGGTTGCATTTGCCTCAAGGAATAGCTGCTGACTTCTGCCCGCAACACTTATTGCCGCATCGGTAAGGGTGATTTCACCGTAGTGGCTACCAAGGTTAACGCCTGCAGGAAGCTCAGCGGGATAGTTTGCCACGGGGGTACCCTTATCGCCTGTGCTTGAGCCATTTACAAAGTATCTGTTAACCCTAAGGTTACTGTTAACGGCAGAGCCTAAGTTTTTCCAAGCATTTTTAAGCTCGTTGATGGCTATAGCCTTATCAACCTCTTCGCCAAGGGTGCTTTCGAGAGCTACTATAGCGGCAAGGAACTCCGCAGTATTAACCTTGCCTGCAAGGTCAAGAGCCTTAGCCTCAGTTACCCACTGAGCATAATTCCAAGCATCGCTTCCTTCGGGAAGAGCGGTAGTATCAGAAAGAACTTCAATTGCGCTGCCCACAACCAACTTATCGCCGTTGTTACCTGTATAGGTAATCTCAATACGCATTGGCTTAGCTGTAGTGTTTGCAAAGTTGGCTTTCCAGTTGCCTCCTGCAACCTCATCGAGAGAAACTTCAATCCACTGACCGTTTTTAGAGGCAGGGATAATTACAGGATTTGAGTATGTATTCTGAGCCGAGAATGTAACGGTTACATTAAAGGAAATATTTCCTGTTCCTGCAAAGGTAGGCTTAACCCAGAAAACAATATCTTCCATTGCGCCAACAGTATTGGTAGAGTTGCCCTCAAGGAATATCTGCTGACTTCTGCCTGCAACATTGATAGGAGTATCGGTAAGAGAAAGCTCGGTATAGGTTGCACCGAGATTTACGCCTGCAGGAAGTGCTTCAGGATAGTTTGCAGAGCTTCTACCTACACCGCCCTGATTTGCACCGCCTACAAAAAGACGGTTAACAACTAAGGTGCTGTTTACACCGCTGCCAAGGTTTTTCCAGGCAGCCTTAAGCTCACTAAGAGCGAGAGCCTCAGGAGTCTGGTTTGCAAGGGCTGCTTCAAGAGCAACGATAGCGGAATTAAAAGCGGTGGCATCGTTAACGATACCCGTTACTGCCTTAGCGGCAGCGAGCCACTCTTCACCCGACCAAGCTTCGCTACCGGCAGGTAAAGACCTTGCCGTAACCTCTTGAGCCGAGCCAACCAAAATCTTATCGCCGTTATTACCTGTAAAGGTAATCTCAATTCTTTGAACAACTCTTGTTGCGGCGGAGGCAAGTGTGGCATTCCAACTACCGCCTGCAACCTCATCAAGAGACACCTTTATCCACTGGCCATCCTTGGATGCGGGGATAACTACGGGGTTAGTATAGGTATTCTGTCCCGAATAGGTAACGGTAACATTAAAAGATATATCTGATGTTCCTGCAAAGGTGGGCTTAACCCAGAAGATAATATCCTCTATGTTTCCGGTGGTATTTATTGAATTTGCTTCAAGGAACAGCTGCTGAGAGCGTCCCGAAATGTTTATTGCGGCATCGGTAAGGGTTATTTCACCGTAGGTTGTACCAAGGTCAACGCCGTCACCTAAAGTTCCTGTAAAGGTAGATGAGCCTTTGCCAACATTACCTGTATTTGTGCCGTTTACAAAGTATCTGTTTACAATAAGGGTACTATCAACAGACTGACCGAGCTTAACCCATTCGGTCTTAAGAGTTTCAACTGCTGCAATAATCTCTGCAGACTCTGCTCTTGTAAATACGCCGCCTAAAACGGGCATAATTGTTGTTAAAACAATAGCAAAGGAGAGAATTACCGCAAGATGATTTTTAATAAACTTTTTCATATTACTTTACTCCTTTACTGTTTTTCTGTGAATTTACCGTAAAGAACGGTAGTGTTATTCCAGGAAGCATCGGTCTTGGTAACGGGGTCGCCTGAGAAATCAGGTGTTAAATACCAACCGCCGAATTCCATCTTATCAACGGTATATACTTTAAGGTCTGTAACCTGACCGATTTCATACTTAACAGGGATTTTATCCTGACCCTTTGTAATGCAGTCGGCTCTATAATAGGTTACATATTCGCCTACGCGAACGATAACAATTCCATAGCCCTTTATATCATCTGTCATAGGAGCGCGGGGAGTAACCTTAATGGCTACAACATCGCCCTTCTTAAGACCTGCATTTGCATTGAAGGTTGCAGTAGTATCGGTAACGTTTGAAAGGGTGCCAACGTTTGTGAAATCAGTAGCGAGCTTATAATCATCAGCTTCGCCTACGGCGCTGAAGTCATAAAGTTCAAAATCAACCGCATCGGTATCTACACCGTAAATATCCTTAACTGCAATATCAACGCTGCCGCCGGGCATTACGGAAACCTCTTCCATCTCCATTTCAACCTGAACCTGTTCGGCAAGTGTTGTCATAACAACGTTAAGGTTGTGCTCATCGGTAGGAACGGTCCAAGTAAGATAACCCTCTGCATCAACGGTTAGTGTGGTGGCTCTTGTAGCGAGTAAGGTTGAATCCGCAAAGGTGATTGCATCATCGTGACCGTCTCTGTTAGTATCGTTACCCATAGAGTCTACGTGAACGCCAAAGGCTTTACCTGCATAAGCGGTACCGAGATTAACCTTGAGTGTACGCTCGGTAGTAGAGGGCTCGATTTCAAGTAAAACAGTGGTTTCATCACCCTTAACATATACTGCGCTATTGATATCATCACTATCGGGGGTTGATTTAACAACCTTGCTGTTTCTTGGAATATAACGCATTGCAAGACCGCGGGCGTTGAAGTTTTCACTTACGAGCTTAAGTCCGTAAGAGGGCTGTGAGGTCATACCTGAAGCAACATCTGCGTGGCCCATATTTAGAGGCTCGGGAATTCTATCGCCTAAATAGAACCAACCTGCGCTACCGCCGTAGCCTAAATTAGACTGATTTATAATAATGGTAAGGTCGCTCATATTAAATTCCATAGAATTGGCGTTTTCACCGCCGCCGGGAGTATAAGAACCAAACTCATTAGCAAAAAGTCGGGTTTGGGGGAACCTTTCCTTAACATTTTTAATGTTTAAGGTAAGATCATTAAGCATCTGCTCGGCAGTGCGAGTGAAGTGATATGTATGGGTATTAAGATAATCGGCATAACCCTTTTTGATTAACTGCTCATAGGCAATCTTCATAGTGTTGCTGATAACCTCGTTATCTTCCCTATCATAGTAACCAGTTAATTCTGTTGCGAAAATCTTGATACCGTCACGAAGACCTGCATTGGTTAAAGCTATATGAATCTCTTTAATCATTTCGGTCCAATAAATTCTCTTATCAAAGAAGGCTTCAAAACAGCCGTTGTTTATCTCGTTATAGAAGGAAAGATACTTAACGTTAACACCTTCCTGTAAAAGACGCTCTATAATAGCGGTAGTAAAGTGAGCGAACTGACCTAAGTCATCAGGAGCAGATTTACCGCCTGCCTGACGGGTTACGTGCTCAATACCCCACCATTCTAAAACGTCATCGGTAAGGCCGCCGCCCATATTAAGACAGATGGCTCCGCCGCCATCAGAAATGGACTTGGATTTTCTTACGAAAGCCTTAAATTCCTCGGATTCGAAATAATAGTCACCCGCCATATATTTAGCTTCCTGCTCCTCTGCAGTGAGAGAGCGGTCAACTAACCAGTGTGGGAAGAACATCATTCTTACATAGGCAGGCTTGAGGACGTTGTTATGCTTATCGTTAACGGTCTGATAAGCATCCATCATACCTGTGTTTTTGTAATCATAAGGTCCTACCCAATAGTTATCGCCTATACCTAAATAATCCTCGTTCACTACTGTATCAAAATCAACAGTAACGGTACGGGCAGAGGCGCCAACTGCGGGTAGCGCAAATGAGGCTACGGCTACGCAAATGCATATTGCAAAGGCAGCCACGCTCATAAGCGCGCGCTTTGAAAATTTTCCTTTCATAAAATTTACTCCTTTCAGTTACCTTTGGCAGATTTTCATCAGCCAAGTATTATATAATAAACACATATATAAATTATAAATGCCTTATGTGTTAATTACCGCTATTATATTTTACTATGAAAAAAAGCCCTCAGTCAACCTATGCGCCATAGACTTTTTTACCTTCTTTTGCCAAAAAAACGTCTATTTCCTCGTATTAGAATTATACATTCTCATATTAACAGAACTTCGCTTTTTTGTCTATGCCTTTTATTCGTTTTTTTATTGCATTTTTTAAGATTTTTTGTGTTTTGGCTAATTTTAACAAAATATTTGTTGTTATTTGTTCAAAATTCACTGTTTCCAGGCTTTGCTTTCCAAATCTTTCCCATAAACCTTAGTTTTTTCCTTGTAACCTGTTTAAAACAAAAAATGCTTGGGGGCAAATCCCAAGCATTTTTGTTATTTTATTGCATCAAGGTCTTGCGGAGAGCTATCACATCCGCCTCACTTATTACGCCGTCTTTATTTATATCAGCGCAGTTAAGGTCGATATAGTCATTTCCGCTTAAATCACCGTCAAGATACTGAGCAAGAAGGCTAAGCTCCTTCATAGTGGGGGCGGTCTTCTTATAATCGCCCGCAAGATACTTGCTTTCGCTGTTTTCCAAATCAAGAAAATCTGCAAGAATCTGAACACTATACTTAAAGCGAGCAGCATCAGCCTTTTTGGCAGTAGTCGGATCAATCAGGTTTCGCGCATTATTTAGCATGGCAATAGCAGTTGCAGTGCTTGCAGAGGTGCCTACCATATTGCTATACTCATAATACATATGACCAAAGGACATATCTGCGGCGCCCGTTTGATTAAATCCGAGGGTAATCTTGGAAATTTTAATATCCTTTGCCGTTCTGTTTGTACCCGTATCCTCGTTATAGTATTCTACAAGATAATTCTTCCAGTTTTCGCCGACTATATCTCTTATAGAGGTCTGCTTCCAGCCCGTGCTTGTAAGGGGTAGATACATAACAGAGAAGGTGCCAAACGTAGCAAATTTATTCGCCATTGTACCGTTTTGATCATAAATAAAAATTCTTGCGGCGGCCTTTTCTCCCGAAATAACATTATTAACTCTATATGAGAAATAAATGTTTTCGATTTCATCGAGGGTTATGTCTGCCGCGGCATCGGTAGCGTTGTAAATTATGCTACCCGAGGCTGCGACACAGTTTGCATTAGCCACCGTTTCGCCTATGCCGTTAATATTAGCATACTCGCCTACTCTTTCGCCACTCACGGTTGTCGGATACTGTTTCAAAGAGGAGCCGCCGTTATAGTAGTAATCAAGGGTAAGAGCAGGGTCCTGATTATTTACACCAATATTATCGGTTAGCGCATTTGCATAAGGATTGCAGCCTTCGTTGAATTTATAATACAGACTTCCGAAGCTTATATCTGCCTTAGCAGCAGTATTAAAGCCGAAGCGTATCTTATTGAGTGAGATATCGGCTTCCGTTTTATTTGAAGTACCGTGTTGAGCGTTAAAGGCATCTACAAGAATGCTCTTCCACTCATTGCCTACAAGCTTGCTCATAGAGGTTTCTACCCACTGTGTGTTAGAGGTGGGTATGAACAATACCGTTTGAGTTCCATTGTAATTTGCAAAATTGTGCGCCCATTTACCTGCCGTATCGCAAATATAAATTCTTGCGGCGGCGCTGCCTTCGGAGTATGCCTTTTCCACCTTATATGAGAAATATATATCCTCAATATCTGCAAGGGTTACTTCGTTTGTCATATCAGAGGTTGAGCGGAATTCTACATAGCCAACACCTGCGTTACAGCTTCCGTTAGCAACCTTATCACCAATTCCCTTTACGGTAACTATAGGCTCTTCCTTATAGCTTCCCATATGGGCGGTTTCGTTAACCGTGTTTGCAACAGCATCGTGGTAAACGGCAGGATCAAAAGCTCTCATAGACATTTCGTTTGCGGCGCTCACCACATTATCTGCCGCATTCTGAGAAACCTCAAAGCCGTTAATCTGAATTTCGGAAATGATGCCGCCAACCTTGTTCTTATGAGCGAAATATTCGGGATTGGAATCAAGTATTTCGATACGAACACAGGTTATTTCGGTAGGAACGATATCAGCCGAATAAAGACCTAAATATTCGGGTGAGTTTTTGTTGGTTACCTTAACAGCCGCCGAAGACGAGCTGCCTGAAGAAATTATTTCGCCTGTTACAAAATCAATAATGGGATCATCCTCGCCAAATTCACCTGAATCGGTGCCCTGATCACCCATAGAGGTATCGTCTTCTACCACCGTATCCTCCGCAAGTATCTTTTCGGTCCACTGATATACAGGAGTTGCGTTTGAGGCGAACAGCTCGTTACGGCTGTTGCCCACATAAATATTCATTTTTGTAGGTCTGTAATCATTTAAAAGGCTTGTGTAAATTGAAATATTATCAACACAGCTTACCGTCTGAAGACTTAAAGAAATATTAACCGATTTGGCGTTGTTCTGACCGCCATAGTAGGTATAAACTGTGCCGAGGTCGCCATCAAAGGCAAGGGCAGAGTGTTGGTAATCATACATACTGCTCCAAGAAGGAAGCCACTTATCCATATTTTCAGTGGTGCCTGTATATTCTCCTGTTGACTTATCCTGAATATAATAGCTAGCCCAATCGGCGTGATCAAGCGTGAGATTCTTATATTCATACATACCGTCATTCCAGCCTGTAGCCTCGATTTCTGTGGGATTAAAGGTATCGGTAGCGGTTGTAACAACAATTCGTATATAGTTTGCCTTTAAGGGCGCTTCAACAAAGTATTTTTCAAAAACCTTTTTTTCACCATCAACAGCAGAATCGTATGAATAAATCAATCCGCTTTCGTTATTTATAGCGCTTTTTAGCGTAGAGGTATACATCTTAAGCGAGGTTACATTGCTATCACCTGATACAACTCTCAAAGCATCGATATATCCTGTGCCGTAAATACTGTATAAATACTCAAGGGCTTTTCCGTTTGTATTTATAGGCGTGGAAATTTCATAATCGCCGTCATAAGTAAGCTTGTGGGCATCCCCTGAATATTCGGCGATAGAGACTGCGGTCTTATTGCCGTTTGCATCAACTCGGCTTACCTCTACGGGAGCGCGGTTAAGAAGATTTGTCTGTTCACTTGGTTTAATATACTTTTCTCCGAAAATGCCAAGCTCAGAAATGCGGATGGCGGCGCCCTGCCAGCCCTTACCTCTCAAAGCCATTAAGGACTCATAATCACATATTGCAAGGGTGATATGGAAGCTAACATATCTTGCAACCACAGGAGTGTTCATAGTGAAAATCTGAGTAACCGTAGTGTCAACAGTATTATCGTAATCTACAACCACACTTTTATCGGTGAATAATTGATTCAAATCGTTTGAAGCGTGGATTTTATATTTACCGATTTGCACGAACGTGCCTTCGGCACTTGAGAACAGAAGCTTGTTGATATTATAGGCCTCACCCAAATCAAAGTATAAATGAAGTGAGGTATAATCATCCTTATGGAGCATTCTGTAGTTACCGGAAACACCTAAAATGGTTGATGCATCGGCATCGCAAGCATACTCTAAGGGATAATCTTTTTCGCTGAAAAGACTTGTGAATCTCTGTCTATTACCCGTGTTTGCTCTTACAAAGGGCTCAGTAGTGCTTTCTAAAATAAGGTTTTTACCAAGCGCTTCAATTTTAGAAGAACTAAAGTCTCTTGCTTCCACCTCATAATTCTTGAGCCTACCCCATACGCCCAATTCGTTAAGACGAACGGTATTATCAAAGGATGCTAAATCGGAAGCAGGAATATAAATTCTTATAGCAAAATATCTTGCCGTAAAATCGGCGCTTTCCGTATAGTCAAACACCTGAACGGCAGAATTATTTTTATTGGTATAGCTTGTTATCAATGTATCGGCAGTGAATAGCTCACCCTGAGTTTTTGAGGCATAAAGCTTATATTTATAATTTCTTAATGCCGTCGTTTCAGCCGAAGCTACAGCCGCTTTTTCAACAATACCAACCTTACCCATATCATAAATCAACTCAACGAAGGCTCCGTCGTTGGAAAAATCGTTATTCTCCAAGGCAATTCCCTTTGTTAAAATATTATCGGTAAGATTTTTAAAATTAGGGATAAATCTTTCTTCTTTGCTTTCGCTTACTCCGTCATAGTAATTTATTTCAGGCTTAACCCCTGCAAGAAGATTATCGCCAAAGCCCGAAAAGCCGGCGCCTGCAAGAGAATCTACCGTTTCAACCTTTGATGCGATTTGGATACCCGAAAGCTTCTTAAGCTCTTCGGCGCTATTCAGGGCTGAAACAAAAGCCTCTGTATTATGGCTATCAGTAAGGTTAACACTCTTTGCGGCATTAACCCAGTCAGCAACGGTCCAATCTGCACTCTCCTCATCGGTAGGAACTGTTTTATGTTTAACAGAAACTGCCGTTCCGAAGGTTATATTCACAGATGCATTAGCCGAGGCATCGTTATCGCAAAGCTGACACTCTATTCTTGAAATATAGCCGTTTGCACCGTAACCCTCTTGCCAATCGGTAAGACCTGCAGCTTCGGCGAGGTCAGAAAACTTAACTGTAACAACCTTTCCAACCATTGCCTCGTTAATATCCACGTAATAGTTTGTGTTTCTTACTCCGAAGCTTTGATTCGCATAACCACCGGTTATTCTAAAGCCGATTCTTGTGCCTGTAGCGGCAGTATTGATTTTATTTACTCTAAGAGAAAGATAAATATCATCAGCCGAATAAACAGACCTACTATAGCTATAATGTTTGTTTAAATCATCTTTTTCATACGCATCGGCATTACTGGAAATAAATACTGTGTAATCGTTTTTTCCTCCGTTTGAAGAATCTGTTCTATTTATAGGAAGAGCGTAATCAAAGGTTGCCGTTTTTACACCCCAGATATGCAAATCCTCTTTTGCAGTATTTTCTACCGTAACGCCCGTAGCGCCCGTATAAAAATAGGTAGCATCAGCGGTGCTCTCACCTGTAACGCCAAATGGATACTGAAAATCCGCAGCCTCTACTTTATACACATCTGCCCAGGCTTTTTTGAGGGCAGCTGGATTAAAGGCATCTGTGAGCAATGTACCAAGAGCATTTTTTGCGCTTATAAAGAAAGCTGTGTTCGTATAGCCGCTAATATCAAAATTAACAGCCTCTTCAAAAAGCTCGTAAGGGGTGAGCGAGTTAAGGCTCGAAGGAAGCTCCTCTCCAGCCATCTGCTCCCACTCTGCAACAAGGTCATTGCAGGCTTTATCAAGCTCTGATTTAATCTGTGTGTTTTCTGCTGTTAATGCGGAAGCAAAAACGCCTGAAAGGCAGGGCATTAACACGCCTAAAACCAGCGCGAAGGACAGAACTAACGAAAGACTTTTATTTATAAATTTTTTCATATTTTCTCTCCTCCTTATTCTGCGGTTTTAGCTTCAACGATTTTAACAATTATTATTGTATAGGCAGGTGTGCCGTAGGTCCTCTGAGAATAGTTCGAGGAAACCTTTATGGCAATAGTATCGCCAACATTTACCTGACCGTTAGTAGCAGTATAGGTAGCGCTCTTACCGTTAGCGGTAAGGGTACCTACATTTTGGGTGGTCCAGCCGTAGCCTTCGCCTGTACCGTAACCGTCGCCCGCGGCAAGATAATCGTTTTTACCGATTTCCCAAGTAACATCATTAAGGTCTGCGGCAGTAGCATCAAGAACGCCTGCGCCGTAAATAGCATCTACGTCAAAGGTCTTGGTCTCGCCGATAGTCATTTCAACCTGAGCCTTCTCTTCGCCTGTTACAACCTGAACCTGCTCGTCTAAGGTAGTATATATAACTGTCATATGCTCGTTGACGGGAAGTGTATCGGTAATAACACCGCTTGCGTTTGCAGTAACGGTCTTATCCGCAAAGGGTAACAGGTCGCCGTCGGGACGGGGTGTGCCTGTATCTGCAACGGTATCCTCAGTTTCCGCATAATTGGGAACGTTCTCGCCCTCAATATCCTTGGGGAAGTAGTGAATAATTCTCTTGAAGGTTTTATTGGCGGCTTTAGAGCCTATATTTACAGTAAGGTTTCTGGTATCTGCGCTTTCCTTAACCTCCGAAACAACCGTGATATCCTCACCCTTTAAATATGTAGCAGAAATAATATCATCGGAGTCATTTGTCGTTTTAACGATTGCGCTCTGCTTGGGGATGTATCTCATAAGAGTTCCTGAAACACCAAAAAGCTCAGAAACATAGTGCATACCCTGAGACGGGCACATCCAAAGGTCAGCACTTATACCGCTATGACCTACAGAGGTGGGATAGGGTATATATTCACCCATATAGAACCAAGAGCTTGAGCCGCCGACACCCGCATTGGACTGAGCGATAATCATAGATGCTTCGTTTACGCCAAACTCAAGATTCTTTTTGGATGCCTCGTTACCTGAAACAATAACCTCTGGATATCCCGAAAATTCGGTTATGTATACATCGGGAACATTTTGGGTGAGAATTTTATAGTGTTCCAGCATATTTCTGTAAATGCCTATGCCATCGGTCATATCGAGATTTACAGAGAAGTTTCCAAGACCGTTAACATATGTATGGGTTGCAAGATAATCGTAGGCTGTGGAGCCGTCTGGGTAGGTTTGCTCTTCAATAGCAGTCTCAAAGAAGGGCTGAATTCCGGCATTGTGCCACCAACCAGAAAAATCGGTTCCGCAGATGCGAACTAAATCTCTTTTTCCCTCAGCTAAGAACTTCTCGTGAACCTCCTTAACCAAACGGGAATAATAAATTCTTTTATCGAGAACGGCTTCGAAGTTTGCGCCCTGAACCTCGTTATAGAAGGAGAAATAATGAACATTAGTAAGCCCCTCAACATAATAAAGCTGATGCCAAAGTCCGTATGCCGCCTGAGCAAATGCCTCGAGGTTGCGCGGCGCCGCGCGGGTACCGTCACTTCCGTAACGGGAGGAGCCGGGAATTGCAAACCAATCCTGCATAGAAGGGTCTACTATTCCGCCGAAATTGAGTTGAACTATCGTTCCTGCTTCCTTGAGCATAGCACATCTGTTAACGAAATTTTTGTACTCAAGACTATCGAAATTGTAGATTCCCTCGTTCCAACGCTTTTCCTGAACTGCTGAGCTTTCACCAAGATAAACTATCCACTGGGGATAGAACATCATTCTCATATAGGCGGGCTTAATCGTGGTAGAACGCTTGGAATCAACAAGATGATATGCATCATTCATTCCATAAGCATAGGGACCGCACCAAAGATTGTTGCCGAAGCCTTCGTAACGGTCCTGAAGGACTGTGCTTGTATCCACCGTAACGGTTCTGCTGGTGGTAACGCCACCCGCTGAGCTAACGCCCAAAGCCGCTGCTGCAACAACAATACACAGAGCCAACGAGATTACGCTGATTACAATTCTTCTGGAAAATCTAACGCTCATATTTTACCTCCAAAATATAATACTCCCATATTATAACCATTGTATCAAAAGCTTAGCAATTAGTCAATAAAAAATGCTCTTTTAAACCATAAAACTCCAATTTTAACCCCTCCCCTACAATTTATATCCGTTCGCCTTGCGAACACCTTTCTCTTCTCTCTTCGCTTTTATCTTTTATCTAAACAAAAAACCGATTAGGAAAATCCTAATCGGTTTTGGTTTTATTCTGTTGTTTCTGCCGCTGCGCTGACTTTTTTATTAAGCTTTTTCTGATTTGCGTATCCTACAAATCCCAAAACAAGAATCGGCGCTCCAAACATTATGTAAGCAAGGAATAAAAGCGAGCCGAATGAATAGAGAATAGCTCCTACTAACGCCGCCCATGACTTCTTTAGGAAAAATCCTATCCATCCGAAAATTGCGCCAATCAAAAACATTATGGCATGTGGCGTAACCAAAGCGGTTGCTATGGCGCCTCCTACTAATTCGGTGCCTTCCGCTGAGGATAGACCACCTATAAAATAACAAAACAGATATACTGTATATGCGGTTGCTGCTACTGTAGCAACCAATAATGCTATACTTCTTTTTCTCATTGTTAAACTCCTTATCAATAAATCTCTGCGGTTGCCTCAGTTAACTTGGCGGCAATTCTTAAAAGCTCCGCAGAAAACTCTAAAGACTCACTTGTATCGCTAAGCTCAAGCTCGATTTCATCCGCCTTTTCAGTCCACTCTGCCATATCGGTGAGCATCTTCGAATACTCTGATAACAGCGAAAGGTCACTAGGGTTAGCATTATACCTCTTCATAAAAGCAATATAATTATCAACCCATTTCTCGTAGTCCTTTAGGAATTGTCGCCACTCGGTGTTGCTATTGGTCACTTTAGATTCCTCTGCAGGCTTAGACTCCTGCGCGGAGGAGTCTTCCACTTCATTTTCTGATTCGGCGTTCACTTGAGTTTCTTCCTGTGCGTTTTCATCTGATTCAACTGATAATACATCTTCTGTCGCATCAACCTTTTCTTCGGGTACGTCGGAATTGTTCCCGCAAGCCGTCAGAGAAAAAACCAAAAGCACCGCAAGTGACATAGCCAATAATTTTTTCATTTAATTTCCTCCTTTGTTGACATCTCGTAAATGTCATATTTGCTTACATTATAGCATATAATTTCATTATTGACAAGCACTAAATGTCAAAAAGGAGAGATTTTATGTTTATAAACAAAACTTCCGACGGTTTGAATAACATTTGTGGTAAAAATATTGCAAAATTCAGGATAGAACTAAAGATATCTCAAAGAGAATTAGCCGATAGAATGCAGCTTGTGGGTATTGATATTGATAAAAATGCCGTCCAAAGAATCGAGTGCGGCAAGCGCTTTGTTACTGATATAGAAATCATAGCCTTTGCAAAGGTATTTGATAAAACCCTTGAAGAAATTCTTTTCTAAACCAGACGGGCAGTCGGGACGCCGGCGTAGCCGTTCATAGTTCACAACTTATAACGGGAGGGGAAAATGTCAAGAGAACACCATAAATTTTTTACTAAAAAATCCGCACATCACTATGATGCACGGATTTTTATTTATTATTGTGGTCTTTTCTTTAATATTTTAACTGTTTTTGTGGGGAAAAAGAAGAAGTTTAGAAGCTTTACCTTTTTTGCAATAACCGATGCCAAGACCGAGAAGAAAAGTCCGCAAACTGTACCCATTATTATATGTATCCACCACTGTGTAACATTTAAGCGTATTAGTATAATTCTTATTCCAGCCGTAAAGATAGTGTGCAGAAGATAAATTTGCAAAGAATATTTATTTATAAACAGTAAAAAACGTGATATAAGTTTAACTTCTTCAAGCAAAGAAATAAATAGTATGCTCGAATAAATGCCGAACAAAATCATAAATTCCTTAAAAAAAGCATCCTCTATTTTGCCAAGAACAATCAAGGTTACGCTTGTTGTAAGGTGCAATAAAATTACCAAAACTTTAATCCACTTATGCAACCTTGAAATGCGCTTGAAATCTATAAACGTTCCGACACCGAAAGCCAAAGCGGAATAAAAGACAATATCAAAACTGCCAAGTCCTACACCCAAAAGCGGTAACACATAGCCAATCAACAAAACAATTGCGGTAATTTGCCAATTTTTAAGGTATCCCGATAGCGTGGTCCAAATGAGAAACAAGAAAAACAATGCATATAAAAACCAATACTGTGCAACGGGGGTTTTCCAAATTTTAAATATATCAGTTATTGAGGAATTTGTGTTTGCCTCGCCCACAAATGCGTTTATTGCAATATATATAGCTGAGAAAACAACATAAGGAACGCCGAGGTTTACAAGTTTATGTATTATAAAAGCGGACTTGGTTTTTTTGCCTTTCCACTCACCCGTTTCCTTGTAAACAACTCCGCTTAAAAACAGAAACAGTGCAACATGGAACGACCAAAGAAATAGTTCCATCCCCGCAAAAAAAGACGGAATGTTTAATCCTGCAAGTCTTATTCCCATAATAACGTGTCCAAATAGCACCAAGAAACAAGCATATCCTTTCAGTTTATCGACAAGGACGTTTCTTTCCATATAACACCTCGTAATTTATTGTTTTTTCTTACCCTTGCAGGATGAAGAAATTATATATTTAGGTCTTCCTTTAATTTCTTCATAAATACGGGCAACGTAATATCCGATAATTCCAAGACTTATCATCATTATACTACCAATGAAAATTAGGATAAGGATAACCGTCGTCATACCCTCAAGTGCGCGACCTTGAATTTTATCAATAAACGCCCACACGCCAAAAACCGCGGTAATTGCGAGCATTATAAACCCTAAAACCGTTACGATTTGCATTGGTGCAGTTGTGTATGCCGATATATTAGAAAGGGCATATTTCATCAGTGAAACAAGCGACCACTTTGTAGTGCCCTCCGTTCGTTCATTCACCTGAAACTCAACTGTTGATTTTTTGTATCCAACCCAAAAGGAAATGGCTCTGAAAAAGCCTTTTTTCTCGGGTATTTTATTAAGAATATCAACAACTTTACGGTCAAGAAGTTTGAAATCGGATGCGTTTGACATATCAAAGCCTACAACCGAACTGATAAGAGAATAAAAACTTTTTGCGGCAAGGCCGTGAACCTTATTCTCTTTACCTCTGGTACTTTTAATACCCTCTACAATTTCAAAGCCCTCTTGCCAAAGCCTATACATTTCAACAATTTTTTCGGGCGGATGCTGCAAATCGCAATCGATTACTACTACCGCATCACCCTCTGCCGCGGCAAGTCCCGCAGAAATTGCAGCCTCTTTACCAAAGTTTCTTGAAAAATGAAGTCCGCTTATGTTTGACTCTTTATCGGCTAAAGTTTTGATTCTTTCATAAGTATTATCGGAGGAACCGTCATCAACAAAAATAATCTCGTTCTCTATATCTGCATTTTTCAAAATATCTGAAATTGTAAAATAAGCTTTTTCAATCATTAATTCCTCATTATATGCAGGAATAATTACAGACAACATTTCACTGCCTCCCTAAACGTTATCAAACAAATTTTCAAGCGTTGCAACCGACATAGGTTTATAGTAATAAAATCCTTGAAGAAGGTCGCATCCTGCCTCAATCGCCGCATCTTCCTGTTCCTTGGTCTCTATTCCTTCACACAGGGTTTTGAAACCAATATCCTTTGCGGTTTGGATAATGTTTTTAAGGATTTTGAAGCCTGTTTCGGTAACCGAGTTTTGAGTTATAGATTTATCTATTTTTATGATAGAAATATCAAGGTTCTGCAAATCACCAAACGTAGTATATCCGCTTCCAAAATCATCAAGCAGAATTGAAATGCCTTTTTCTTTAAGAAGTGATAGGTTATCTATCATTTGTTGCTTTGCTTTGCCCATAATGTTTTTGTCCTCTAAAATTTCCACTGCCAAGCAAGAAAATTTAAGGTCATATTTTTCTGCAATATTTGTAATTTTTTCTACAAATTCAGGCTCACTAATCGTTGAACGCGAAAAGTTTATTGTATATTTATAGCCCTCTCTTTGTTTTTTATCGTTGGAGATCCATTTGCAATTTTTCTCAAAAATATAATAATCGAACTTTTCGTTTATTCCAACCGAATCAACGGCTGACAAAAAACTTTTCGGCGCTAAAATACCCTCACTTTCCGAATTCAGACGGGACAAAACCTCTGCCCCGATAATCTTTTTTGTCTTAGCGTCCAAAACGGGTTGATATTCTAGAAAAAAGCGGTTGTTATCAATTTCTTTTTCGATATTGTTTTCAATTTTTATCTTTTTCTCAAGCGCTTTTCCACTACTTGCCGTCCACTCTACGTATGATGTTTTTTGTGTTTTTGCAAGCATGCAGGCTTGTTTTGCACGGCCAACGGCGTCGTCAAAGTTTACTTGTATACGGCTTGAATCGTAAGAACCAATTTTTACGGTTACAACATTAAAAGCGCTGTGTTTCAAGAGAATTTTATTTATATCATTTATGCACGTTTCAATTTGTTCTTTAACTGTTTCGGCGTCCAAATTTGCTATAACAATATAATTTTTATCATCATAAGCTGCAGCAAAAGATTCTTCCCCGTTGGCGAAAGTATTGAGCAAATTATGTTTTATTTCTAAAAACAACTTCTGTTCAGAGCGTGATATGCGCAGATTATCAGTAGAAAGGTTTATATATAAAACCAATCTACTACGCGATTTGCCCATTGCTTTGAAGCGACTTTCCATTTTGCTTATAGATGTAAACGACCTTTTGGTTTGCCCGTTAGCCGCCCTTAAAGCTCTTACGGCGAAACAAATACCTATTGCCGCAAGTACTACCACACCGATAGCCAAAGACGCTATAATTATGTATGGATTTTCAAAAACGTGCATAATTTAACCCCTGTTTTATTTTTTATTAAATGACGGAAACTCTAGCGTACCGCCCGATACTTCGAGCCCTATGCTCTCTGCAGCTTTAATACATTTAATTCCGTCTGCCCTTGCCCTTTTCTTGCGCTCAGAAATTTCTTTTATAAGGAATGATATTCCAAACTGTAACATTCCTTTAATAAGGTCAGGCTTTGAAATTCCTTTTCTTTTATATTCCGCCAAAATTTCAAAAAAAGCATAATTTAAGGCTTCTTTATCGAATTTCTTTGTTTCGTTGTTTGCAGATTTTGCCCATCTGTAAAACTCAATAAATTCTGCAATATTTGTATTTCTTCTGAAATAAATTCCGTTTATATAAAACTTTTCTCGCTCTTCTGTCATAGGTTTCAGAAGTTTTGAGAGATAGTTTTTTTGAATTTTGATAACCTCATTTTTCTGCTTATCCAAAGTGGTTTCGGTTATCTGTTTATCGTGAAGTCTGTATATCATAAGATATTCAGACAAAATCTCTATCCTTTTATCAGATAAAGCAAATCTTGTCCAAAGTTCCATATCTTCGGTGCAGGTAAAGTTTTTATCGTAACATAATTCTTTTATTACCTCTGCCTTGGCAATAATGCCCGGATGGAGAATTGGGTTTGTAACCAAAAGCAAGGCTTTTATTGACGCATCATCATCTTTGCCGCCGCAGCCGCCCGAAGAATAAACACCGTTTTTAAGCGTCATAAACCGGCAAGAAGACAGGTCTATTTGCGGGTTTGACTCCATAAAATCATACTGCTTTTGCAGTCTGTCGGGCATACAAATATCATCGGCATCCATTCGGGCGATATATTTACCCTGTGCCAAAGCTAGCGCTTTATTTAATGACGACGGAAGTCTTAAATTCGTTTCGTTTGTATGTACTTTAATTCTGTTGTCTTTAGCCGCGTATTCTGCCAACATCTGAGACGTTTTATCGGTAGAACAATCGTTTATTATAATAAACTCCCATTCCGTAAAGGTTTGGCTTAATACGCTATCAATGGTTTCTGCCAAATAATCCTCTCCGTTATAGACGCTCATTATTAAGGATATTTTAGGTGCTATATTCATTTCTTGAACCCCTTGATATCTTTAATTTTTTTGCAAAGATAGAGAAAATAAAAGGCTAATTTAATTTTTTGCTTTTTCATCAACCATATCGCAATTTTGCTTTTTGCGGAAACACACTCAAATTGCGCCTTTTTTATTTCCTCTTTATGCACGGAATTATTTATAAGTTCTTTTATTTTGCTTATAACCTTAAAATGCTTCCCCTCTGCCGCCGCTGCCAAAATCGCAAAACACATATAGCAGGAATAACGAGAAATTTGGTCATCAAAATCTTTCGGTTTTTCTGTGCTTAATGCGCGAAGGCCGAGAATTACGTCCTCTATTTGTTTAATTTGTATGGTTTTGAAATCGGTAGAAATAGAGTCGTTACGAATGGTATAAAGATACACATCTTTTTTTGAGATATAAACCGTATTTGCATCCAAAAAGCACGGCACAATACAACTTAAATCTTCCCCCAAAGAAATGGCGGGGTTTACGTTTAACTGATGATTAAAAATGAGTTCTCTTTTTATAGCCCTACCCCAAAGAAAATAGAAAAGATGCCCCATATTTTTATTGGATAAAAGGTTAGGATAAATGGAATTTTCAATATCAGCTTTATTATATAATCCTTCCTCGGCTAGGTCTTCTACAACGTCACTAATTTCACCGTTTATACAGGTTCTGTACGAGAAAGAAACAATATCTGCGCCTGTTTTGTTTATAATAGCGTATGCAGATTCGAGAGCATCAGGCAATAAAGCATCATCGCCGTCAAGATTAAAAATATAATCTCCTTTTGCAAGTTTTATTCCAGCTTGTCTTGCGCTTACAAGACCGCCGTTTTCTTTATGTATTACCTTGATTTTAGGACTTATTTTGGCATATTCGTCACAAATTGTGGGACAGTTATCGGGGGAGCCGTCATCGACCAATATCAACTCATAATCGGTAAAAGACTGTGCAAGCACACTATCAATGCACTTTCTTATATATTTTTCAATATTGTATATTGGAACAATTACCGAAAAGAGCATATTAAGTCCTCCTATCTATCCCTGAGTAATACCATAATTTTTTGCAGTAAAAACAGTTTATATTTCATTGCAAAGGCAAACGCTGCCTGTTTTACGGGTAATTTATACCACGGGTATGTTTTTAAGACACCCGCAATTTTTTCGTTTGTGCATATTTCTTTAAGCCTTTTTCTTAAAACGGAATATTTAATTTTTTCCTGTTTTGCATGAACAATTTCTTGAGAGCACAAAATTCTTCCGAAGCCTTGAATAAGTCTATCCAAATAGATTTTATATTCTTCCTTTGGAACGGTGTTTGCGATTTGTTTTTCAAGTTCATTTAAGAAAACAATGCTTCTTTCAAATCGTGTGCTATTATACGATTTTGAAAGAGAATCATCGTTACGGCAATAACAATAATATGCGCCCGTAACGCCAACTGCGCAAGAAGAATTTTTAATGAAATCCACCATAAACAGCGTATCTTCCGACAATATTTCCCTTTCGGACAGAAAAGTGATGTTCTTTTCTTTAATAAGTTTGTTACTAAAAATATTTTTACAAACGCTTGCGCCGTAACGGCTGTCATCGGGTTCGTTCGGTAATGCGCCGATAATCCCCAAAAGCAGAGTTTTTAACGTGTCTGCGTTAAAAATTTCAGTTTCCTTGAAACAAGGTTTTTTAACTAAATCATCCGACTCTGAAAACATATTTCCACCAACAAACGAAATACCCGAAACGGCAATATCTGCGCCATTATTTTTAGCGGCAGCATAAAGCGTTTCATACATCATAGGTTCTATATAATCATCTGAATCGACAAAGCCAACATATTCCCCGTTTGCCTCACTAAGACCTGTATTTCTTGCAAAACCAAGTCCTGCGTTTTGTTTGTGGACAACCTTAATTCTCGAGTCTGACTTAGCAAATTGGTCGCAAAGCAAAGCACAAGCCTCTTTAGAGCCATCGTCAACAATAATGATTTCTATATCACTTAAAGTTTGATTCAAGATAGAATCTAAACATCTTTTAAGATATTTTTCGGTATTATAAACAGGTACAATAACGCTTACTTTTGGCTTTGCCAATTGCTTCACCCCTCGTTTTTAAGGTCGGTATATTTTTTAATTATTATTTGCGCATACTCACTTACGCCCATTATCTCTTTACCCACTTGCTCGCAGTTAAGTTTAAGTGTTTGATACGTTTTTTCATCAATACACTTTTCTACTGCGGCGGCCAATGCTTTTGGCGTAGGTTCAAACGCCAATGCACCCGTTTTGCCGTCGTTTATCAATTCTGCCATCCCGCCGCTATTCATTGTAACAACGGGTACGCCCATTGAAAGCGACTCTAATATAGACAGCGGACAGTTTTCGTAGCAAACGGATGGCGCAATTAAAAGTTTTGCATTAGCCATTAAATTTGCAAGTTTCTGCCCCGCAACAAAGCCGAGTAATTTAATGTTCTTAATATCTTTTAGGCAATCATCGTCAGGTCCGTTTCCCGCAACAAGAAAATTGATTTTTGGTAAAAGTTTTGCCGTTTCGCTTAAAAGTTTTACACCTTTTTCAGCCGATAATCTTCCGACAAAAACAATATAAGGTTCTGCTTGTTCTGCCCTTTGCGGTTCATATTTTTTATCTATAAAATTATGTATTGTAAAGGTCTTGCCCTTGTATATATCTGAAGCAGATAAAAGTTTGTTTGCCAAAAAATTACTTGGACAGATATATAAATCAACCTTTTTATAGGTTCCCAAAACAGAATAAAGTTTTGATTCTATTACACCTATTAAACTTTTTATCTTTGAATTATGAATACAACTGTGTTTAAGGCAATTAAGTTTACTGCCCTTAATGCATCTGTCGCACGGTTTTTCTTCACTAAAACTGTAGAGAAGATGATTCGGACAAATCATTTGATAATCGTGAACGGTTTGAACTAACGGTATACCGCGTTTTTTTACAGCGTAGATAATTGACGGTGTAAGTTGAAAATTGATATTATTCATATGAACAATATCTGGCTTAAAATCATCTAAAACCTCACCTATTTTTTTTGCGGCAGAGGCAGAATATATGATTTTGAATGGATATAAAAGTCTTCCGAGCTTCGTAGAGTGAAAATCCATATTTGACGTATAGTTTTCTATTGAATTTCCAACGGTATTTTTTTCATCGTACATACCGAAGTACTCAACCTCGTGTCCTTGATTTTCAAGTTCTTCGCCGAGTTTGAGCATATAACTTTCAGAGCCGCCCCTTGGATAAAGGAACTTATTAACCATTAGTATCTTCATAAAACCTTTTCTTCCTTTGCTTCTCTGTTAACCTTAGAAACATATCCAAACATTTTCATTTCTTTATTCCGCACATCGTCATTAAATCCGTGACCTATCATTATAATTGCAAGTACCGTAGTAAGAAGCGGATAGTTCATTGTATTATCCGTTGATGAAACGATGACGAGATAGACAGTTAACGCCAGTGTTATAATAGCGTTTTCGGTCTTTTCTTTTCTGCCAAAGTAGCAAACTCTGACAATCGTCATAGAAGCAAGCCACAAAATATAACCGCAAAATCCAAGGTCAATAAAATACTGCAAAAAATCATTATGAACGGACGAAACGCCAACGTTCATATTGGTACTGAGTTGATAGGTCAAAAATCCTATTCCGTTACCCAAAAACTCTATTGAAAAATCATAAAACTTATCAACGGCATCGTAAATTTCAACACGTCCGCTTGTGTTAATTCCTGCTTTTTCAAGCAACGTAAAGACGTCCATTTTTATAATTGCTATATATCCGATAAGGAACACCAGAATTAAAGCAGAAATAATTATAGTTAAACTTTTTGCCGTACTCGTTTTGAATTTGGCAATAAATTTTAACACCCAACCAAGTGCTACTGCTACCGCGATAGCAATAATACCAATTCTCTTAAAGGCGGCAAGGAAACAGAAAAGCGTCAGTCCAAGCAAAATATAGAAAACAATATCCTTTTTGGGTTTCAAGAACATATAAATCAAATATGCGCCAAGACAAAACGCAAGTTCGTGAATTTCCGCCTGAACAATTACGTCGCCCGTTTGTCCTGCAAAAGTGATTATAAGCGTTACAAACTCTGAAAAGAATACGCCTATTCCGTTTTGCAAAATAACGGTGAAAATTATTAAAATGTTAGAAATAAGGATTGCTATCAGATTATACCAAATTCCGTTTTCGCCAAAAATGTACAAGAAAGCGACTGCCGCAAGTGTGAACGAGAGCATATTGTTATAGACAAACGCACCCGACAAACCTCTTGATATAACCTCTGTATCCACCTGCCCGACAAACCAGATAAAAAGCGAAACTAAAATTGTGATAATTAGCGGAATACAGTAAACAAGGGTCGCTTTTAAGGTTGCGGCACCCCTTGCAATGTTGGGTTTTAATAAAAAAGCTACCAAAGCCGAAGCAAATAAAACGAGGGCGAAGGCGTGACGATATGTAACAAATAAGCCAAGGTTAATCGTTTCGTTAAGAAAATAGTACATAAGTACCGCTACCGCAATAAAATAGCCCTTTAGCGAAACACTTACAAGCTTATTTTCCATTCTTCCGTTCACCCTCCTTTTTTATTTTAGATAATCTCTGAAACGAAGTCCTTTTTATTCTTAATCGCCTCAGACAATAGTTTTCTTGCGGTTTGATTTGTATTAAACGTTTCCGCTATGCCAACCTTGTATTCTATTCTGATATTCTTATAATCTTCACGCTCGTCAAGTCTTAGTCCAAAGAGCCTTAAAATATCCTCAACGGTAATATAATCAGAATGGTCGATCATTATTATAAAGCTGCCGTTACCGTTATACACAAATACCGCATCGGTTTTTCCAAAGGTTTCCTTTAGGTAGGAGGTGAACATTTTAATAATATCGTCGCCGACCTGACGGGTATATTTCGCATTGATTGCCAACAGGTTTGATATATCAACCATTGCATACACTGTTCCGTCATCTAAAAGTTTCTTGTCCATAGATTTCAAATATTTATCAAAATATGCACGGTTGTTGAGCTCTGTCAGGTGGTCGGTATAGAAAATATAGTTTATAATATCGCCTATTCTTCCCAAAACAACGGCTCCGCCACAGCAAAGAATTACAAGGAAGACAAACGCAATTAAGGTATAAAGGTTTACATTTACACTGGGTTTAACCGATGCTGAAGACAAAACCGAAATATAACTTGCACCAAGATACTGATTATACTCGTCATTGGTGCTCATGGTGGTTGTATAAAGCTTCGTCAAATCGGTAATTAGTGATTTGATTTCTGTATCAATTTCCGCCTTTATAGTCTCATAATTTTCGTTATGGATTTCGGTGCATGTTTTATTTGATGACAGACATTCTCTGCCGTTGCATTTTCCCGTACAAGAGGAAAACGTGTTTATAATATACTGAGAATATGCGGTATCAATAATTGAATATTCTCTTGTTTCGTTGTGGTCTCTCCAACTGTATATAAGCTCATCGTACGTTACGGTTTGGTCGCCTGATGCGATTGGATTGCCCGAACCGTCAACAAGATTTTTTTCGTGTACTGAATCGAGAATATATTCATAAGTTATATTCGTATTTCCCGATTCTCTCATTTTTTCAACGTAGGCTTCAATAACCGAAACGGTGTCCTTAACTATGTTCTCTTCTTTTGCGTTTAATATATTGTTGTTATCAATTCGGGTTGTATAATCCGAAACCAAAACGGTTTTATTTTTGGTTATTTGATATTTGTATATTTTAGAAAACAAAGAGGAAAGTCTTACGTTTCTTAAATAGTTAAAATCATCCGCCAAATCGCTGAAAGAAACGCCCGTACCGGTTGCGCGGTAATAGGGATTTTGGTCCATACGCTGATAAAGAGTTTGAAGTGTTTCATCTACGCCCGTATCAATAAGTTCCATAATTTCAATATAGTCATAATTTTCAATTTCTATATTGTCGATTATGTTTTTTGCGGGTGCAACATTAACGTATTTTTGACTGTATTCCGCAAAATAAACATCCAAGGTTTCGTCAAGAATGGTTCTTGCAAATACAGAGCCTTCGTTATTGGTTGCGGTAAAGGAAACGATATACGTACTAGGCTCGTAAACATACTCCTCGCCCTCTTCAAGCTTTGCTTCCTTTTGTGCCACCTTGTCTTCGTCCGGCAACGGTGTGATTGACACCCTTGAAATAAGGCTATCAACCGAATATATGCCCGTAAGTCCCATTCTCTCAACAACCTTAGACATTACAGCAGACGACTTGATTTCATTAACGTCAAGTTTAGAGCCTGTAGGGGTTAGTCCCTCTTCTGCCGCAGGGTCGTTATAATGAATAACCTCTGAAGCTACGTAGGTGTTGGATTTTTTAAGTTTAAGGTTAATGGCACAAGTAGCCAAAACGCATAAAACCACAATGATTGGCAAAAGTTTTTTTAGATATCTCATTATCTGAAAATTTTTCATTTTTCCACCTTCCTTATGATTTTATGTTTAATGTTTAGGGAATTTTTTAGAAATTGAGAGCAGCATAAGCGACAAATAAGCAAAAGCCGCAAACACGGCAATTGTTTTAAGTTCACCGAAAAGCGAGGTTCCCGAAACGCTGACGGCGATACATTGATTCATTGTATAGTTTGAATACTCTCTGCCCGCCTTAATTGCCTCAGTCTTAAAGTTGTCTATGCTTTTATCAATTGTCGCTATAAGTGCATCTGCTTGTTCATTTGCAGTTGAATTTTTTGTTGCTTTTTCTATCTTTTCGATAACAAGTTGGTTATCCATCATTTCCTTATTATTCGAAGCAACATTATCACTAAACGTGGTAGCTTGAACAGAAAGTTCATCAACACCCACTTTGGTTCGGCCCATATAGTATTTTCCGCTTCCGTCCCACGTTGGAACTAAAACGATTCTTGTCATTTCTTCTGAATACATATCAATTGCTTGATTACAAAGGTTAAAGGACGCATAATTCTTTTGCTTATCAAAATCTGTATTTTTGTTTTGATATAAAAGTCGGTCTATGTATCCCGATTTATCCTTAACTATGCCGTATTGCAATATTAAAGATTTCAAGTTTTGTTCTATTTGAGTTTCCTTGAACTGATACACCTTACCCGCAATTGAGTTAAAGGTTGAATCGTTTTCGGTTACAAAACTTGTGCCCTTTTCAGCCATTCCGTAAAGATAGTTCAAAACCGCCGTTGTTTCCTTATTGAAATACGTTACTATATCCATATACTCCATATCAGCGAATTTGGGTTTTTCTTTTTGCGTTGCAAGGCTGAAATTATCGGTGTACTTTTCTATGTAATATTCCTTATAGGCGCTTGTAATTAACATAATTACGTTTTCTGAATCAAGGTGTTCTGTGTGTTTTGATGCGTGATACTCCACAACAAATTCTGTGGATATATGGTAATTTGCCTTATCATCCACATCGCCCTGAACATAAGGATATACGGACAAACAATTTTTAAGCTGCTTTACCGTTACGTTTTCGAAGGCACCCATTTTAATAGCTTTTTCCACAACCTCGTCACAAATGATTTCAGACATATTGTATCTTGTGCCGTTTGAATTTTGTGCTAAAGAGGCTTCCGAATAGTTAAGCGAAACCACCGCCATAACAGACTGTTTTGCCTTAATATGATTGAAAAATCCAAACGTTCCCGCAAGGATAAACACAAATATCAACACACCGGCTGATAGGTATTTTGTGTTTTTTAATATTTTTACAAATTCGCTCTTTGTAACATTCTTTGAACGAAAATATATCGTAAGCAGTGCCACTAAAAGCAATATACCCGCGATTAAAATCGGTATCTTTTGCAAAAGTGATGAAAACATATGCTACTCCCCTTTTGAAGATTAAAATTTATTGATATCTACGATTACAATTTCGGGCTGATTGTTTATGCGCAGGAAATTGGTGTTTTCAAGACCTGAGCTTACAATCAAAGGTCTTCCCTGCACATCGTATCTGCCGTAAACAAAATGACCTGCCCGTGCGGGTAAAATTCCGCCATCGTGCGTATAGGCAGGACCAACCAGAGGAATTTTTGCCGTACCGCCGTGGGTGTGGCCTGCAAACATTAAATCGCCCCAGGTATCAGGTGTATATTCTTCAAAAACCAACGGCTCGTGAATTGCCATAATTTTTAAGTTGTTTTCGTCTTTATAAATAAATTCGTCAAAACTATCGCCCGCATAGGACCAAAAAGATGACGGATTTGAGGTTAGAACTCCGTAAATGTCAACATTTGTTGAACCTACGGTTATTGTATCCGAACCGTTTTTGAGAACCTTAACGCCAACGCCTTCAAGTTTTTCTTCAAGAGAATCGGTGATTCCCAGAAGTTTATTTGGGTCACGGGTATCATTATTAAATCCAAACTTTTTGTCTAACGAATCTTGCGTCAAAGGATTATCGTAATATTTTTCAACCTCGTTATTTCCGTACACAAAGTAAGACGGTGCAAGTTTTGAAAGTGAGGCGCACAATTTTATAATCGTATCATCTGATTTGGATTTTGAATCAATAATATCGCCTGTGTATATTATTAAATCGGGCTTCAGTTTTTCAATTCGGTTAATCATTTTATCGTTATTATTCCCAAAGGAACAATTGTGTAAATCCGAAATTTGAACGATTCTTATCTTGTTGTTAACCTTAAGACTGCTGACACAATAAAAAGTCTCTCTGAAATTTTGATTTTCAAGATAATTGTAGCCGACCACCGCTACTGAGGCTGCCAATATAATAAAAATCAAACTAAATATAAGAAGAATTACAGCCCATGCTTTCTTTTTCGGGCGTTTATATTTTTCCATAATATAAAATTTCCTTTCTTTTAGTTTTCTGAAACCTTTTTATAGAGATTACTCGTAGCCAAAGCAACGTCGTTCCAATTATATTTACTTAAAATAAAATCTGCGACGCCGATTTTAATCTTTTCAACCATCTTTTCATCATCGCACAACGCTTGTAATTTTTCGGTTAAATCAGGCACGTTGCTTTTTTCAAAAAGCACAGCCTTATCTTCGGTTACAAGCGTGTTTTCGGGAATGTTTGATGATAAAACCGCATTTCCGTACGCAAGAGATTCCAAAAGACTGATTGACATACCCTCAACGTCAGACGGTATTGCAACTATATAGGCATTGCTGAAAATTTCGCTCAGCGTATCGCCCGATACAAAACCTGTGAATATAATATTAGGGTTGTTACCCGCTTTTTCTTTGAGAAAACTTACATATTCATTAGTATCACTTGTGTCACCCGCTATAACAAGTTTTTTATCTGTTTTTATGTTGTTATAAGCGTCAATCAAATAATGGATACCCTTTTCTGCGGTAAGTCTTGACACGGTGCAGATATATTCGCCTTTTGATAAGCCGTATAATTCTGTAATTTTTTCCGCCTGTTTTATTGTTGGCTTGTCTATTCCGTTATGTATAACCACCGTTTCGCGATTATAGGTTTCTTTGAAATAAACTTTTGCGCTTTCACTTAAAACGATAATTTCATCGGCGCATTTTACCATTACTTTTTCGCCGAATTTTATGTATTTTGAGGCGAAAGAGCCACTCCATTTTTCTCTCTGCCAATCAAGTCCGTGAACGGTTGCGACACAGCGTTTGCCAAAGATTTTCGGAATCCACATAGCAGCGCAAGGTCCCTCTGCATGAAAATGAACAATATCGTATTTGCCAAATGCCGCGCTTATTGCAGCTGTGAAAGACGCAATCATTGCAGACACGCCCTTACCGCTTAGTGTCCACGCTTTTTTAATTTTAACACCGCGGTATTCATTGTTTACTACCGCGCCGACATATTCGTTCTCAACCTTATCGGAAGAACGGTTGTAGCATGTAACGTCTACGCCCATTTCTGCCATTATAGGACACAGATTGGTAAGTACGCTTTCAATCCCGCCACGTCTTGACGGAACAACCTTATGGCCTATCATTGCGACCTTCATTTTGTTTCTCCTCTCCAAAAGAGACTATCTTCCTGTTGCGCTAAGCATAACAATAGGGGTTTTAAGCATTATTAGTATATCTCCGGGGAAGGTTCTGTTTTGTATGTAATCTAAATCCATCTCTACCCACTGTTCAAAGGGAATGTCGTTCCTGTTTTTGCTTATTTGCCAGGTGCACGTTATTCCCGGTGTAACGTGTAGTCTTAACTTTTGATAGTCGGTGTAATATTCAACCTCTCTCGGTAGCGGAGGCCTTGGACCTACCAAGGTCATATCGCCCTTGAACACGTTAAAAAACTGCATCAGTTCATCCAAAGAAAGTTTTCTGAGTATCTTTCCCACCCTTGTAATTCTCGGGTCGTCTTTAATTTTGAAAACGGGACCTTCCATTTCGTTTTTGTCTTTAAGTTCTTCTAAAAGTTTTTCCGCATTGGGACGCATGGTACGGAATTTGTACATATTAAATTCCTTGCCGTGTCTGCCCACTCTTTTTTGCTTGAAGAAGGGACCTGCGGTTGGGTCGTCAATACAAATAACTATGGCTATTATAACCATAAGCGGAAGAAATCCGATTAAAATCAGAGTTGCAAAAAATATATCGAAAAGTCTTTTCTTTTTCCAATATGATGAATAAGATTTTTCAATTAAAGCCTCTAATTTAACTCTGGTTTTTTCGTCAACTTTTTCGGTATCAAGGTAAGGCATTTATATTCCTTCTTTCAATATTACCTAAAATTTATAAGCGTATTGTATTCTTCTCTACGCCATTTTGAATAATAAAATTTCTTAAAATCCGGTCTACATCCGTCAATTAGGGATTCTCCCCTATCTACATATCCCGCGTGAAAGGCTATTTCGATATTTTCGTTTTGCTTTTTATAATGCGGTAATAATTTATTTATTTTGTCTTCTGTAAGTCGCCCCGAAAACAAAATACCCATAAACGCAGCCGATTTAATATTAGCCTTTTTAAATTCTCTTCGATTGACCAAATTTAAAAATTTAAGCAACCATTGTTTAACAAGTCCAACAGGGCTAAAAGTTAAATAAAGTGACGGGGATTTAATAAAGGGGAGAATTGGTTCAGCGGGGATTCTTATATATTCCACCGTTATGTCTTCTTCTCTAATTACCCGCATCAACGTTCTAAAAATTAGCGGTATCATATGCGTATGCTGATGACTGTCAATCAAAATGGGTGTGTGTTCGCCCATTTTATTTTTCCAAAAATCTATTTGGGCTTTAATTTCATTATAAAGTTGTTTTTCAAGCAACCATCTATTACCGAAAAGGGATAGAAAGAAAAGTCCTATAAAAGAATGTTTAAAAAATCCCTTGTCCGTTACAAGCAGACTGACATCTTCCTTTTTTGATAAAGGATAACCTTCAATTAAATTTAAGTGTAATGATAATTTAACGTTCTCGCTAAGTAGACGCTCATTAAAATCCGAAACATCGCCGTTTGGCAAAACACTTATTTTGTTCAGAACACCTTTTTTAAGACATTCTTCTATACGGGTATTACTCGACCTTGATATACCATAATCATCCGCACAAAAATATATCATCTAAAACCTACCTCTAATCTCCCAATTTAATAACAATTACATTGTCGATTATTTGAATTGAATTCTTATCGGGCCAATTGCTTAAACTGTCTTCGTCTATTTTGCTCATTAGTTTTTGTTTTTCTTCACCCGAAAGGAATTTATATTCTTTACCGCAATAATCATTTAATGCGCTGCACAAAACGCTTTGTCCGACTGTTTCGTCATCGGCTCTTATGATGTGCCCATCGGTAGTGCCCGTCATATCGAGTGGTATGTTTGAACTATACGCTTCGCTGTTATCTAGTGCGCCAAGCACCAAAACACTCTCACAATCGGTAGCGCCATCGGTTTGCTCTATTCTGTCGGCAATTCGATTTAAGGTGCCGATTGATTTTTCATACGCCATATTAAGTTTATGGTAACTTAAGTTTGCAATTATTATATAGTCGAAAATCAAGACCGCAGATAAAACAAAAACAGACCAAGATTTAACTGCTTGAAGATTTATCTTTTCAAAGTTGATTTTTTCATAAATGAGTATGAAAAGCAGATAAAATACCCAAAAGCCCATTTTCATCAGATTATGATAATCAATAGCGCTGTTGATAATGCTCAACACACTCGCCCCTATCGGCAACAAAGCCACCAGAACGGCAACAACAAGAGTCTTTAAGACACCGATTTTATTTTTGATTATAAAGGTAATATAGAAAATAAGCGAAGCCAAAATAACCATAACGTTGATAACGCTAAAGACGTTTATACCGTTTGTAAAGTCAAAGAAATAGCCGAAAAACGACTCTTTGATTGTGTAAAGCGAGGCAAAAAGGTTTAATCCCGAAAGTGATGCCGCATCGCCAAAGCCTTGGTAATCCAAAAGTGTTGTTTTTGTAAGCTTCAAAAGCAACGTTAAAACCAAATAATAAAGCACCATTCCCAAAGCGCCTGTAAGTAAAAACTTTGCGCCGTATATAAACAGTTCTTTGATTTTTGTGTCATCAGACAAGGCTTTAACTATCAAGAAACAAAGCAAGAGCATTATTGTAACGGTTATGTAGGCTTGATAAATTCCTACAGACAATGCAATTAAAATGAGAGAAGTTATATACTTCGGTTTCTCTCTTGTTAAAAGAAGTGCTGCCAAAACGGCAAAAAGGAAAGAAAGCGCGTAAGCGTCTGCCACGTAGTTATACATCATAACCGAAGTAACCGTTGGGAATGAAACTACTGTAGCACCGATAAGACAAGCTGTTACGGTTTTCTTAACCTTGAAAATTTCAACTATTGCAACCGCGCCAATTGCGTAAAACAATATAGCCATAAGTCCTGTAACCCAAGGTAAATCATAAAAAGAACTAATACCCGAAGCCACAGGCAAAAACCATCTTCCCATTGAAAGCATATTTTGCGCGTCATATCTAAAGACAAGCGAATCCCAATTGGGAAGCCAATTTGTGATTTTATAAAGGTGCGTAATTAAACCGATAACAACCGCCGATATAAAACAAATCTTCCACTGCGGTAAAATATTATTTTTTAGTTTATTTATTATTTTTTCGGGCAAAATTACCACTCCAACCATTTGCAGTTTTGCAAAAATTTTCCGTAAATTTTATCGTACAACCTAACACCGATTATTCTCTTAATTCTTGTTGTTCTTTTGGTAACAACCGACGTCCACGAAGCAGAATAGTGGTGTATCGAATAGGTGTTTTCGGTTATTGTCTTTTTACCTGTATAATAGTTCATTGGGCAAAGATACTCGTCCGGTAAAAAGGTTATGTCCATAAACGTTTGGCTTGTATTTTTTATATCCATACCAAGTCGTTTAAGTGCTTCTGTGTTTCTATCGGGGCAAGGCGTTAAGTCATAACTTCCGTCAGGTAAAACAAACGGAATATTATCATAGTCTTTCAAAAATTCAGAAACTATTTCGTTTCCCTTTTCGGCACCGAAGCCCAAGCCTGTTGCGACAATGCCTTTTTCATCAAATCCCATAAAACCATTTGTCAAAAGCAAATCGTCAATAGGCTTTATAAGTTCAACATCGGTATCAAGGTATATTCCGCCGTTATCATAAATTATTTTTAGCCTTGCATAGTCGCTGACAAAAGCCCACTTCCCCGCTTTATATGCCTCATTCAGATAACGATTTTGAGTCAAATCAAAATTATCTTCGTTGTGGCAAATAATTTCATAATCGGGACAGTACTTTTTCCAACTTTTAATGCATTTCTTTGCAAGTTTCGGCATTTTGCCCTTACCAAACCAACAATAATGAATTACCTTAGGAATGCTCATTTTTATTCACCTTAAGTGTAATTAAAAAATTAAAGATGTCTTTGAAGAACACAAAATTTACTAAAACGTACAAGGGTATTATCCAAAGTGAATGTATTATTCCCTTGATTAGCAAATCAAGAAAAGAAAGTCCGCAAAAACTATCCACAAAGAAAACTATCATAATAACGGCAAAAACCGCACCGTTTACAAGCCATAGTTTGTATGTAGCAAACATACTTCTTTCTAAAACCTTTTTATTTGAATAGTAAATCATCATAGTACCCCTATATAAAAGGGCAACTATTGTGCCGACGATAGCACCGCAAATTCCAAAGAAAAGAATTGCAACTACCGATACTATTATATTGATTAGCATTTCCCATATTGCGTGAGAACGCGTTTCTTCAAATTTGCCCGAATATTCAAGCACGTGGTTTGAGGGCAATTTCCCGTTAGACAAAAGGTTCATAATAACGAACAGAATTACAAGATAAACGTTGGTATAATCGGCATCGTTTATGCCGTTTGTATATATCTGAATCAAGGGTAAAAGGAAAACCGCCATAAGCGTATAGATTATAAAGGTTGACATTATGTAAATGGTCTCATAAACATTGTAAACCTTCAAAAACTTTTCCCTATCGGTATGAAACAGCTGACCGAGTGCAAAACTGAAACCCGAAATTATACTTGTTATAAAAGCCTGTATCTGAGAAAAGAAAATGTTATATATTGTGTAAACGCTGACGACCTTGAAATCACAAAGGAACGACAGCAACAAAATGTCTGTATTATTAAAAACCATTCCCGAAGCCTGATGCACAAGCACCGACTTTCTTTGAGAAACAGCTTCGTAATCGGGTGTTGCGTTAACTTTAAGCCACTTATATCTGCTCTTTGCGTGTGCGTACACAAAGACTAACTGCATCAGCGACAATACGCAATACACAAGTTGAATAAGCAACAAACTGTCTGTAAGTAATAGAACGAGTATTTTGCCTATGTTTGATAAAATCTGAAGTATTGTTTCTGAATTGGTAATTACGTATTTTCTACCGTCAACCTCTAAAAGTATTCTGTATTTTGCCTGAACAAAATAACTAAACAGTGCAGGAAGTGCGGTTAAAACAATTATCCCAAAAACTACGCCCGAGCTTATACCCGTTGGTACTATAAATGCATACACGGTAGCAATAACAAGAACAATTGCAGCATAGAAAAAGCCTATTTTACAATAGTAACTGTTGGTTGCCGAAATAACAGAACTTACCTTTTCGTAATTTTTTTCAGCAACGGGTTTGTAAAGTGCTTGTGTTGTGGCAAGTCCCACGCCTGATTCAAGCAAAGCCATATATACAAATATTTGTTTTATAGTTGATAAAACGCCGTTAACCTCTGAGCCGAAGTTTTCTAAATAAAGTCTTGGAAGAAGGAAACTTAATATAATCAGGATAATTTGATACGTTATCCCCGATAACAAATTATATTTAATTCTGTTATCTTTCTTAGCCATTTAAGTTCCCTCCTTTTCTAAATCCTATTTTGTATGTAATCCTCTGTTGCGTTTTGTTTTTCTATAATTTTTGCAGGGTTGCCGATTACTATACTATGCGCGGGAACATCAAAATTCACAAAGGTTAACGGTGCTATGAGCACGTCTTCCCCTATTTTTACGTTGCCGACAATAACCGAGTTGGTTCCAACCCAACAGTTACCCTCAAGAATCGGTGCGCCTTTTCTTGCGCCGCGATTCTCAAATCCGATAGTTACGCCCGTACCGACGTTTACGTTTTTACCGATTTTAGCATCGGGATGAATAATAACCCTACCGCTGTGTCCGATATAAAAACCCTCGCCAATCTGCGTCCTTGCAGGTATTTGTATATGCGTCTTATAAGACAAAAGTTTAAGTTTTACCGCGTAATAAAGTCTTAACGGTTTTATACGGGCGGTGTTTGCCTTTCTGTAAAGTGCAATATACTTAAGTTCTACAGGTCTTAACAATCTTTTTGCAAAACTTTCGCCCTTTTCACCATAGTATCTATATAAATCTTTTGAAAACTGTTTATTCATTTTCTTCTCCAAAGTATCAGAGGCTTTTATTCATATAATCAATTGCAAATTTTTCGGCCTTTTTCTCGGAAAGAGCCTTTGAATAGTACCAACCTTGAATATAATCACAATCACTCTCTGAGACGAGTTTGTTTTGTTCCTCTGTTTCAACGCCTTCACACACAACCTTAAGGTTGAGATAGTGCGCCAAAGAAACAATTCCCAAAAAGAGTTTTTTGCCCTTTTCGGTTGCCGCCAAAAGAAGAATTTCGCGGT
Organism: Acutalibacteraceae bacterium; assembly: GCA_045605605.1. Taxonomy (GTDB): domain Bacteria; phylum Bacillota; class Clostridia; order Oscillospirales; family Acutalibacteraceae; genus UBA737. The sequence continues at coordinate 55,463 of JAZUQH010000006.1, forward strand.
CGATTTTAACAACGTCAATCGGATATTCGCAAAGACTTACAAGCGAAGTATAACCGCTTCCGATATCATCAAGCGCTATGCGAAATCCAAGTTTTTTAATTTTAATAATATTGAACATTGCAACAACCAGATTCTTCTCAATTGAATCCTCTGTAATTTCAATTACGAGTTTGCTTCTGTCGAAATCGTATTTGTTGGATATCTCTTCAATTTTTTCTGAAAAATCTTTTTCGGATATTGTAATTCTTGTCAGGTTACAGGACAGTGCCACATCTCTAAGTTCGGAATCTTTCCACTGCGATAGTTTTTGGCACACCTTTTCAAACATATAGTAATCAAACCTTGTAATAAGGCCTGATTTTTCCATTATGCCGATGTACGCGCCCGGGAAAACAACCTCTCCTGACGAATTTTCCCAACGTGACAAAGTTTCTGCAGAAGAAATTTTGCCCTCTTTACTATCCACAATAAATTGAAGATACATTTTGAACTCTTGATTTTCAAATCCTTTTCTAATGTTTTTCAAAAGTTTTCTTTCGCTTAAATGGGTTTTTTTCTCTGATGCAACTTTTTTGAAAATTTCACAGAATTTATAGCTCATCTAAGTTTTACCTCACTCTTAAATTACTAAGTTTATAGAAAAATAAAAAACTGCAACAATAAAAAGTCTACAATAAAGACTTTGTATCATTGCAGCTGGACTGGCATAGTATAAACCTTAGCCTCTTTGCTTTGCGTCGCCGACTTTCATCGGTTTTGCTAAATATCTACAGTAGTTAGTATATTACAATGATTTGTCTTTGTCAAGAATTTTGGGCTTTTGCAAAAACCCACAAAGTGTCCGATACGGTATATTCCGTGTCTGACAGTTTATATACACTTAAAAGCACGCTCTCACCGTTGTTCTTCTTAAACATAATCTTGGGAGTTTTCCCCTCCACAAGTTGATGCTTGAGCGCTTCGTAGTTCAAGAAACTCATCGCCGCTCGATGATAATCAGACTCAACAGATTCAATAACGTAATTCGAAAACAGTTGCGAAAAATGTTCTTCATTTTCATTATATTTCAAGTAAGCGGGCATCAAAATACGTCTTGCCTTATCGGTATCAAGAGATACACGGTATATTCCGTTATAATTTTCTTTTAAAATAGAAAGCATTGTATCAATCTCAAGTATTCCCGTTTTCAGTTGAATATAATCCTTGTCAGAGGTTGTAGCAGCGGCTTGTTGCTTGTTTTGATAATATTTTGCTTTCTCCTGATACATTCTGACTTCTGCTTCTTTTACCAACTTTTCCGTATCTGTGTTTTGCGTTCTAAACGACAAACCAATTGCAACGTGATAATTGTTAGACAGCAGTTGTTCTTTTAATACTTCAATGCTTTTCTTCACGCTGTCCTTTTCGGTATTTTGGCAGAACACTAAAAACTCATCACCGCCCATGCGGTAAACCTTATGACCGTAGAAAACCTCTTTCAAGGTATTAGCGATGTATATGAGCATTTCATCGCCTGCGGTGTGACCGTATTTGTTGTTTATGATATGAAGTTCGTTCACATCAATATATATACACGAAAAGTTCATTTCTTGTTCTTCATCAAAACTCACCAAGTCACTCTTATATGCAACGCGGTTCAGCGCCCCCGTAAGAGAGTCGGTTGTTGCAACAAGTTTTGTTTTGTTAAGATAGTTTTTATTATAAAGTGCCATTGAAAAACAAGCCGAAATCTTTTCTGCCAGTATTCTAAACTGACTTCTGCATTTGGCGTTAATCGCCGCCAAAATGGTGATGTGGTTTGAGTTATTTATAGTTGCAGAAAGAGAAACGTCATTAATTTTGTGTTGCTTTAAGAAATTATAAAAGCCAGGATTGGTTTTATATAAATACTTGTTCGGTTTTATACACAAAATATTTACGGTTCTCTTGCTTATACTATGATACTCTGCCGCGTATCTGAATAGTTCTGTTTTAAAATAATTTTTTTCACTTTCATCAAATGATTTACCATTTAATTCAGGTGAAATATAGTTGTAATCTTCCCCATCGGTATCAAAGAAAACTACCGACCTTGAACGTGCAAAATCCGAAACGAGCTTTAATGCATCTGCAATGTTGTTCTGATTTCCGGAGGTTTCCAAAAGAATTTTTCTGACATCTGACGCACAGGTTACTATTCCATTTGCTTGTTTTTCACTCGTCATCAAAGTAACGATATACATAACGATTATGACAAGCATAACTAAGAATACTAAAAGCAAAATTTTAGATAACTCGCGTACCTCGGCAAATACCTGAGAATCATATCTTACCATAGCAATCATTAAGTCAAGACCTTCAATGGTTGAATAATGCATGTAAACGTTTTCGTCCTTATATGCAGATAAGAACGATGTAAATCCGTTTTCTGTGGTTGCCATTTGCTCGTAAGAATATCCGTCGTTATACTTACGGTCTTTTAAGAAAGATATGTTACCAAGTTCGTTATGAATATTGTCAATAATCAGGTCGCCCGTCTCTTTGTGATAAACGAAAAGTTGAGCGTCAATGTTTTTTGCCATTTCGTTATATCTGGCACCGATTTTATCAAGTTGAATAACTCCATATAAGATGCCAACCGTTTTATCGCCTGCCTTTATCGGAACGGCGCTTCTCACAATTTCCTTTCCGCTCGTTGTGATGTCACTTACCCTTGAACTTATATACTCACCCTTACTTGCTTCCTCTTCAAACGAAAGGTGCTCTGACACGTCCATACTACCTGCTTTGGTAACAAAGGTATTGTCCGAATTTAAAATTCCTATGTTTTCAATAAGTCCAATCGGCTTAAAGGATTCAAACATAATATCATAGCGTTCTTCTTCGCTGTAAAGTGTTGCGGCAAAGTTTGCCATCGTAGAAAGATTTTCGCGGTCAGATATTAACTGAAGCGTAATATCATCCTTAATCTGTTTTGTTTGGGAATGAAGTTTTTCGTACGCCTCATCTTCCGCATTGATATAAAGAGATACTACCATAGTAAGAAAAACCGCACATAACAAGAAAGCGGTAATAACAGTATATAAAATGTAATGACGTTTATATTTCTTTTTACCATACTTTATAGCCATTTCCCCACCCCTAAAAATCACAACTTTAGACACAAATGTATAATTATATATATAATAACATATTATTCCAAGTATTTCAATATTTAGTGTGGATACTTTATTTTTCCAAAAATGCCGAAATTATGAAACTTTAATCAAAATATGTAAAATTATGGAGAATATTGAAACCGGGGAAAAGGTCAAGCGAACACCATAAATTTTTAAAAATTATTTTTTCTTGCTTATTTTAAAGCAATAGCTTATAATATATATGTCAAGGAAAAACATTTTGAAGTAGTTGAATAATGCAATTTGTTTTTACTTTTTTATGCAAGTGAAAAGCAAAAGCAGAAAGTATTATAAAAGTTATTTTGATATGTTTTAAACCTTGAGCACTTATCAAGGCTTACCATTGTGGATAAGCTTTATTTGTGTTGCAAGGTTTTTGTTTTCTTTGATGAGATACTCGATTGGAGGAAAACAATGATTAGAAGAATGTATCTAAACGGGAAAGAAAAATTAGAAGCAAGGAGGATTATTCAAGAAAAAACGGGCTATATTTTCAAAAGCACAAGCATTTTGAATCAAATTTTTAGACGAAGCTCATTTTCATCAGAAACTGGTCAAAACAGTAATGAAATTTTCGAATTCATTGGAGATCAGGTCCTAAGTTATTATGTTGTCAAAGTTGTTTCTGAAAAATGCGGTTCACTTAGTCTGACAGACGACTACACCTTTAGAATTAGAGAAAATCGGTTTACACTAATTAAACAAGCTTTGGTCAACAATGAAACACTTGCAAAAATAATTGACGATTGGGATATAGCAAAATATTTGCTTTTGGGTAGAAGCGATATCAAAAACGATGTTTCGAAAGAGCCTAAAGTAAAAGCTGATTTACTTGAAGCAGTTATCGGTGCTATCGCAGTAGAAAGCAATTGGAATTCTGAAGTTCTTGAAATTGCCGTTTCAAAAGCATTAAAAATTGATGAAACAATCAAGACAATGATTGAAAGCGATACCAAGGTAAGATGCTTTGATATTGATAACGCCATAACTACGCTTAAGGAAATGGCAGAAAATGGTCAATGTACAATGCCAAAATATGATTTTGCAGGGCCAGATCGTATAGGTTATGATAGCGACGGCAATCCAAAATGGTCATGTAGTTGCGTAATAATAAATGATAAAATAGGTCTTACCAAGCTTGTTTATGCATCATCAAAAAAAGAAGCAAAAAAAGCTGCTGCCTATTTAATATTATGTGAACATTTAGGTATGCAAAATAAATATGGTCCTAATGATTGGTTTGCAATTTGGACTTACAAAGATGGTAAGCTCCTACCTGACCGTCAACATAATAGTAAGGAGAAATGATTATGTCTAAATGGTGTTTTAATTATGACTCCGGTGAATATGAATACATAGACAAAGACGGTTTCAGCATTGACCGCGGTGAGTATGTGTATAATTGGGATGACAGTGAATACCGCCGAGAGGAAGAAGAGGAAGAACAACGCCGTCTTGACAATGAAGATGACGCAGGGTAATAACTATGACAAAAGCGTGTGACAGTTACTGTCACACGCTTTATCATTACGCCGTTTTTTTCTTTTTCGTAGGCTTTTCGGGTTCAATTAGATGCTTGTTAAGTTCAATATACTCAACCACTTGCAGATAGGCATCATAAAACTTGAATACAATCTCGATATCTCCACCTTCGTGTACGAAAATCTCCTCTATAAGTTCGGTTACTATCGGCCTTGTTAAAGCCTCAATATTACCGTACTTCTTAAAATGCGCTACAAAATCGTTATCTTCGTTAATACCGTTTTTGAACTGATCGGCAGATTTGGTAAGTCCGGCAATTTTTTCGTCAATAACCCTAAGCCTCTCATTAAGACGTTCCTTTAACATTTGATATTCATCCATTGTAATAACACCGCTTTTCCAATCAGGATAGAGATCGGCAATCATCGTCACTAACTTCTCTCGTTCAGTGACTTGAGAATTCAATGCTTTTTGAATATGACTTGATTCTTTTTTCCTCTTAGTGTTATTATTTATTAATTCAAGCATATCACTCATTGTAACCGCCGTATTAATCATATTTTGAATAGTCAAAAGAACAACCTCTTCCAACTTATCAATGCGGATGGTGTGATTTGTACACGCTGATTTTTTAAGCTTCCTTGCTGTTACACAGCGATAGTAATGATACGTACCGTAAGAGTGCTGATTGGTCTTTTTATTCATCACACGCTTACAGTCAGCACACCGCACAAGCCCAGAAAATAAATCAACGTTTTTCTTTTTGGGGCTCTTGCGAATACTCTTGTTAAATAGTGCCTGTGCATTGTCAAAGGTTTCTTGGTCGATAATCGGGTCGTGAGTACCTTCAACAATAATCCACTCGTCTTTAGGAATTGCACGGCACTGCTTAATTTTATAACTGTAGGTTGTATTTTTGCCTTGTACCATATCGCCAACATACATTCGGTTTTGCAAAATTCGGCGCACCGAACTATCAGGCCATAGACCGTCATTACTTCTGCCACAGGGATGCCTGTAATTGAAGCCTTTTTGTTTTTTATACATTGATGGGTTGGGTATGCCCATTTCATTAAGGTCTTTTGTGATGCCAATGATACTCTCACCCCCAATAAATCGCTCGAAAATCATTCGAACAATTGGTGCAGTTTCCTCATCAATGATAAGATGATGATTATCGTCCGGGTCCTTTAGATATCCGTATGTGGGGAAAGAACCAATAAACTTACCCTGCTGACGTCTGAGGTTCAGCGTTCCTCGCACGTTAACAGACGTGTTTGCCGCCAGAGATTCATTCATAATATTGGTGACGCCAACCTTCACCAAATCGTTAAATGAGTTTATACCTCTGATACCGATATCAATCTGGTTGTTAATTGCAATAAAGCGAACCCCAAGTTTTACGAAAATCTTATCAAGATAGATACCGCCCTCGGTGTGGTTTCGAGAAAAACGCGAAAGGTCTTTAACCAAAACACAGTTTACCTTGTGGGCATAAATATCGTCCATCATTCTGTTAAAGTCAGGACGGTCAAAATTTGTACCGCTGTAGCCGTCATCCACATATATATCATAAATTTCCATATCTGGATAACGCTTAATATATTCTTTTAAAATTTCTCGTTGCGACGCAATCGAGTTACTCTCCGATTCCGTACCGTCATCACGGGACAGACGAAGATAAAGAGCAGTCTTCCAAACCTTATTTGGTACGGAGGACTGCTCTAAAATTTCTGCATATTTAGAATTTGCCATAAAGCTTTAGCCTCCATATTATGGACTGGCGGAGACCTAATACATTGTGGTTTCTCTCGCCGCCTTTTCCCGCCTTGCTCGCGTTCATCCTTGTAAGGTGGACACCTTACTGCAAATCTCACGCTTCGCCTTTCGAAAAAAGGTGGCTGAGATAAACTCTTCGACCCTAAATTAAAAGAATTTTTTGGTGGGCAAAACTGAAGAGTGCAGGAATATGTCATATTCCAAGCGATGAAGTAAAGACCAACGGAAAATTGTTCAATTTAGGGCACAACGGATTAGGTTTCCGTCAGCCCCATATGAAGGTATGGCCGTTTTTTCTACACATCCGTAGTATACCATACCTTCGCTTTTAAATCAACCCAAATTTGTTTGGTAATTTGCTCCAGACGAAAATACTGAACCGAGAGCATCAGTAAAAGTTCGGTTTCCGCCGAAACTCACCTTCACTCTCACATCGCCGACTTTAAAAAGATAAGGGTTTTTAATTTGCTCAAAATAGTCATTCATTTTCTCAGGCACAGATTTCTCTGCGTCTATCTTCACATCATGCAAATCAACAAGGCTATCTTTAGAACAATCGGCAATGTCAACATTTCTTAACATAATTAAATCAAAAGAATCTAACATAACTTGCCATTCCTTTCATAAGATATTTTTTACCTTGCGAAAAACATTTATACAGCATTTACCAATTGTTTAACGACTTCTTCTTAACGAAAATTCGTCTTTCGACAAATCCCGTGCCCATTCTTCCTGCGCTGCGCTTAGCCAAAGCATTTAAACC
>JAZUQH010000007.1:0-78330 GCA_045605605.1 Acutalibacteraceae bacterium
GGGGGCTTCGGCTCGGTCTGAAAAGAGAAATAAGTTAAAACCTATTCCAAACAAAGTTATTACTCTTCAATATTTTCCTTTTTCTTTTTCTTAGCAAGAATAATAAAGAGAGTTACACCTGCAGCTATCACTACGACTGCAACTGCGGCAATGATAATCCAGAGGTAATCGAAATCATCTGAACCTGGTTTGCGAACGACCTTAATCTTCTTTTTCTTTTTCTTCTTGGTTTCTTCCTCGTCGTCCTCTTCTTCCTCAGCTTCAGTATCGGTTTCATCCTCAGCTTCATCTTCAGATTCGGTATCCTCGGAACCTTCTACCTCGGATTCATTGTCATCATTATTATCCTCCACAGGTTTATCTGTATTTGTAGGTGGAGCTTCATCGCCATCTCCTTCAGGCGCTTCGATGAAATCGCAGAATGCATAATTGATATTGATTGGGTCATCAGAAGTTACAACAAAGTAATCGTCCTCTGTGGTAAACTCAACTAAGCTGAATTCACCCCAGATATTCGACATTACAAAGGCTTCGGATGAGCCGTTATAGAGTGATGAAGGCAAATAAGTTCTAATTTCTCTTCCCTCAACATCATCTATTATGTTACCGTTTGCATCAAGGAGATAAACTTCATATACATCGGAAGCAAATCTGTTACCGTTATTCTTAACAGCATTGAGTTCTTCATCAGTAGCCTCACGCTTAACAACTAAAATATCCTGTAAGGTAGTATATACATCGTTTTCACGAAGAGCCACAAGGTCAACACGGACACCTGTTTCCTCATCTGTAATAGAAGCGGCAACGCCTTCGGAAGCAGTACTTGCAAGAATTTCAAGACCGTTAACTCTAATATCAGCAATAACAGAAGCAATCTTATTGCCCTTGGTAAAGAATTCGTTTGAGCTTTCCTCAATTTCGACTCTTACATACTGAGCAATTTCAGGTATAAATGTATATGAATAACTTCCGTTTTCGGCGGTAGTCTTTCCGTTAAAGGTTGCCTTGAGTTCAGCATCTTCTCCAAAGAGAGCTAAATCATTATCACCAAAATAGAAGTTAATCTTGCTTGGCCAGAACTCTTCACTTGAACCCGAAATAAAGTCGATATTATCTACAGAGTTAAGAGTTCCAAGGTCAATTAAAAAGTTTACGGAAACTTTTCCGTTGCCGTTTTCATCACCGTTACAACCGTTATAAATATCAGCTACAGTAGCCTCATCACCATCGAGTGCGGCAGAAAGCGGGAACCAAAGGTCTGCAGACCACCAACGAGGTCTATATCTTCCTGCATCCTGAGTTGTGGGATAATACTCGAAGGTCTCCTTATCTTCAAGCCAGAGACTTGTATTTCCTGACTTGCCTTCTGCAAGGTTAAAGTAGGTGAATTCCTGAGTATTCCAACCTATAACCTCAAACTCGGTGGGGTTAAATACTCCATCAGCAGTTTCTGTTACACAGAATCTTACATAACGAGCTTCTATCGGTGTTTCGCCAAAGGTGCGGAATATCTCATCCACTGCATCTCCATAGTAATCAAGTACTAAGGCATTTTCTTCCCATACACCCTCTTCCGACTCAGAGGCGTAAACCTTAAGTCCCTTAATATTATCTGTAAGGGTTGAAAGCTTGATAGAATTGATACTCTTATTAGCGCAGAGATTGAATAAGAAGTTAACGTACTTATCATTCTGTGGAATCGGAGTAGCTATATCATAGTTGCCATCATAAGCATACTTATAATCAAAGCCATCGTATTCATCCTGCTTAACAGTAGTCTTATTATTACCTGCATCGGTGCGATAAACCTCAACGGGTACATGGTTAAGGAAGTTGATTTCTGCTAAAGGCTTATAGTATTTGGTGCCAAATACACCAAGGTCATAAAGACGTGGGTAGCACATACCTGAGAACTGCTCAAGAGCCTTTTCGTAATCGGAAACAGGACACTTGATGCAGAAGCTTACGTATCTTGCAACAACTCCGTTACCGGCTAATGTAAACAGCTGAGTATCTGTTGTTCCGTTTTCAGAATCACTCATATTATTGTAGGTAATAATCTTATTCTGCTCTCTGAAGAGTGTTGCAATCTCAGTTGAAGCATAAACCTCATACTTACCTGTTTCGAGATGATCCTGATGGAACTGGTTCCAAAGAATCTGTTGAATATTATAATTTTCCTTCATATCGAATACGATATGGAATGTGGTTTCCTGACCAACGGCAGTAATACTGGTGCCAACAACTGCGGCAAAGCCAACGCCCTTTTCACTACTTAAATCAACCAACCATGAATATTCATAGCCGTTATTCATTTCGTTGTTATCCTGCCACTTAACTCTACCGCCGTTACCTACCTTAAAGTAGCAGACGGTTTCAGGGTTTGCAAGGATATTTTTGCCGAGAGACTTCAATTCTTCATCGGTGAACTTGCCGGCTTTAACGGTATAGGTTATTACCTCGCCGTAAGCCGCTAACTCACCGATAGTAAAGTTATTTGAAGTTGGGTAGAATCTGAAAGCAAGGTAAACACCGCTGATTTCCGGTCTGCCATCATAGTTAAATCTCTGAACCTGATGACCATCTTCATTATTGCAGCTTGCAACTATTGATTCAGTAAGGAAGAGTCTTTCCATACTGTTTGCAACATAAATTCTATAATTCATCTTTGCAAGGTCTGGATCAGAACTGAATGCAGTTACAAAATCCTTAACCCTTGCTTCTCCTGCAAACTCATAAACAAACTCAGTATATGAACCCTCTGCAGAGAAGTCAAGATGAGAAATATTAAAGGTATTATCGGCTGAGCCATCACTTAAGAATTCAGAGCCCGATACTTCAACCTCTGTCTTCTCAACACCGTTATAATAATAAATATCAGGTGTTTTTCCGAGAAGAATGTTGCTTCCGAGGCCTGCAATTTCAGTTTCGGCATCAGCATAGGTTTCATAGGTTGTGAAGTTGCAACTAAGTGTTGTTCCAAGCTCATCGCGAAGAATGGTAGCATTATTAAGCGCAGCCATAAATGCCTCAGTATTTTCAAGATTGCTTATATCAACAGTATTAGCTGCATATACCCAATCAGCGATAGACCAATTAGATGTATCACCCTCAGGGAAGCTTGAGTTGTTACTTAACTGTTTCCAACCTGCCTGAAGCTTAGCGATAGTTACCAATTCCTCTAATGATTCTGCCGCTAAAACATCCTCAAGAATGCTCTTAAAGGTATTGAATGAAGCGTTATCAGCAGCAAACCATGAATTAGCGGTTGCCTTCTCATAGAAGATAATAGCTTCAGATAGGAATGCTGCCATATCGGTATAAGCGAGAGAAGCAATATCTTCCTTAAGGAAACCAAATTCCATAGTTATGGAACCTAAGGTAAGGTCGGTTTCACCTGCTGTATCAAAACCGATACCGGTAATTACTCTGTTAAGGGTATTAGGAATGTTTCCGCCAAGAGATGCTATATTAGACTTGACCAGGTTTTTAAATGTACCTGAACCAACCTCTCCCTTTGTAAAGAAAGAATTATCATCCCAAGACATACCTGTAGAGAAAATGTATCTGGGTCTGATACCTGTTATCTCATTAGAGGATTTAGCATAGAAGCTATACTTAGAAACATCTCCTAAAGTAAGACGGGTATTAGGCTCGGTAAACTCATAGATTATAAAGCCTTCGTTTGTTGTGGCGCTCTTATCGGTATTGGTATAGGTAGCATACTTAGGACCTAAAAGCGCCTTATTGATATCATTTTCCGGATACGAAGCGCCGTCATAAATATTAAGACCTGTGCCAACCACATTGTTTTCACTCCATACCGTAGTAGGAACAAGAGTTTTAATTTCAGTAATTGCCTTCCATGCGGTTGAAAGTTGATTTACCTTTCTTTCATCCTCAGTAAGACCGGTAGCTGCGGTTAATGCAGCGGAGAAAGCCTTGAAGTTTGCATCATCTTCTGCAAAGTATCCGTTAAGATTTGCCTCATCATAGAATTCCATAGCAGCCTTTAAGAATGCAGTAGGATTACTTTCGGCAAGTGCCATTGTAGCGCCGTCTAAAGCATTAAACTCAGCAACCATAGAACCTACGGTTACGTTGGCTACACCTGAAAGGTCAAGACCGATTCCATACATAACTCTTGGAAGAACGGATGAAAGACCTGAAAGGGCATTAACATTATTAAGAGATACCTTTTTCCACTCATTATTTCCTAATGTTGCGGAGGAGAAAGCAAACGCATCTTCTGCCCAACCCTTACCTGAAGAGGTAGGTACGCCAAACTTAGGACGGATGGCCGCAAGAGACGGGTCTGCTTTAATATAAAAGCTAAAGTTATCAAGTCTACCTAAATTGAGGGATTCATTTTCCTCTCCCTCAAACTCATATACGATAAAGCCTGCCATATCGGAAGCGGTGGTACTTGCATTGCTATATGTAGCATACTTAGAACCAAGCTCTGCCTTATCTATATCGGTACCGGCATATGTGGAAGCATCATAAATATTAAGACCTGTGCCTTCTATAAGGCCGCCGCTTCCCCATCCTTCACCAACCATAGTTGGAACAAGGGTCTTTCTGATAACGAGATTATTTAAAGCCTCTTTAAGCGCAACAATATTTGGGTTTTGCTCAGGCTTAGGTTCTTCACCGCCACCTTCGTTACCGCCTTCATTACCGCCTTGGTTGCCTCCCTCATCATCGTCATCATCGTCGCCTGTTCCGGTTAAATCGTTATAGGCTTTAATGTCTGCTTCCATCTTAAGAAGTGAAGCATCATCGGAATCAAGAAGATTATACTCCTTAGCATTTGCTACAAATTGTTTTGCAGCATTGATAAATGCTGCAGCATCAGTATCAGCAAGAGCCAAGGTTTCATCTGTAACTGCTTTGAAAGGAGCAGTCATAGAACCTAATGTCATTGTTGTAGCAACGCCATTGAAATCGAAACAAACACCTAAAAGTTTATTGTTTGCTCCGGACGCAAAGGCGCTTCTCTGACCTACACCGCTTGATGTTACCTCTGCCCAGCCTGCTGCATGATTAAATACAAAAGTGCCATCATAAAGTGTTCTCTCTTGATTCTGGTCGTTAAGACGAAGAATCCATGCACGGCTTACATTTGCAGTGGTAGTATTCATCTGAACCTTAAAGGTATCAAGGTCGCCAACTTTATAGTTAGCATTGGGATTTGCAAATTTATATACGATAAAATCTACATTATCTGCGGCTGCGCCTGTACCTGTAGTGGTATAGGTTGTATAGCTTGGTCCTAAAAGGGCTTTATCTATATCAGTACCTGCATAATTAGCAGAATCCATTAAGGTGAAACCATTCTCAACTATATTATTGGAACCGTTCCAAAGCTCAGTTGGAACTAAGGTTTCGGTAACCGTCATAGGCGCCCAAGTTTCCTTAATACTTGCAATTAATTCTTCGGGAGTCTTAGTCGTCTGTAAAGCCTTTACAGCCTCTTTTACTCTTAAGAATCCTGCATCGTTTGAGGCAAATGTGCCATTTGCTTCAGACATTGCAACAAAATCCTGAGCCCAAGTGATAAATGCATCAGCATCTGTATCTGCAAGGGCTAAGGTTTCATCACTTACTGCAGGGAAATTAGCGGTCATAGAACCTAATGTCATTGTTGTAGCAACGCCATTGAAGTCGAAACAAACACCTAAAAGTTTATTGTTTGCTCCTGACGCAAAAGCGCTTCTCTGACCTACACCGCTTGAGGTTATCTCTGCCCAGCCCGCTGCATGATTGAATACAAAAGCACTATCATAAAGTGCTCTCTCTTGATTCTGGTCATTAAGACGAAGAATCCATGCACGGCTTACATTTGCAGCGGTAGTATTCATCTGAACCTTAAAGGTATCAAGGTCGCCAACTTTATAGTTAGCATTGGGATTTACAAATTTATATACGATAAAATCTACATTATCTGCGGCTGCGCCTGTACCTGTAGTGGTGTAGGTTGTATAGCTTGGTCCTAAAAGGGCTTTATCTATATCTGTACCTGCATAATTTGCAGAATCCATTAAGGTGAAACCATTCTCAACTATAACGTTAGCGCCGTTCCAAAGCTCAGTTGGAACTAAGGTTTCGGTAACTTCAAGTTCACTCAAAGCTGCTTTAAGCTCAGCAACCTTAAGTTTCTTTACATATTCATCGGCAACTGCTTCTACAGCTGACTTGAATTTTGCAAAATCTTCATCTTCCTCAGCGAACAAATTGTTTTCTACTGCGTTATCATAGAATTCAATTGCCGCAGCTATAAATGCATCGCTATCGGTATTAACAAGAGCTAAAGTGGTATCGCTTACTGCCTTGAAGTTTACGGTCATAGAACCAACCGTTACATTGGCAACGCCACCTAAATCAAAAGCAATACCCGATACTGTTTTATCCTTGAAACTTGCATTAGTACTGAATAATGCCTTAAGAGCATCAGGATTATTTACATTTTCAAGGGTTAGCTCTTTCCAGGTATCAGCGCCAAACGATGCTGCAGCATAATATGAAGCATCATTACCAAAATTTGTATATTGATCGGTAGTATTAGTCTTAGGATACAAATATTTAGGTCTGATATTGATTCCCACAGAACCTTTATACTGAACGCTGTATCCTGTAAGCTCACTAAATGTATGATTGATAGGAGATACAGGCTTAAATACGATAAAGTCACTGCTATCGCCGGCGCTTGTGCCAACGGATGAATAGGTTGCATATTTAGAACCTAAAAGCGCTTTATCAATATCTGTACCTGCATAAGAAGAGGCATCAACAGTATTAAGTGTCTGAGGATTATTATCTCCCATCCAAACTACTGATGGAACAAACTCGTAAGATAAATCAAGGTTTGCCCATGCATTTTTAATCTCAACGATTTTTAATCTCTTCTCTGCCTCAGCAGCGAGAGCATTATAAGCATTTGCAAATCTGATGAATTTAGCATCATCTTCTGCAAAGGTATTATTGGCAATAGCCTTGCCGTAGAACTCCTTTGCAGCAATATAGAATGCATCTGCATCGCTTGTAGCAAGAGCTAATGTAGCAGAATCAACGGCCTTGAATTTCGCTGTCATTGAACCAACTGTTACGGTAGTAGAAGGGGCGGTCATATCAAAACCTAAGCCCATAAATTCCTTATCCTGATAGTTAGCAAATGCTGCACGATCACTAACGCCTGTATATGAAAGCTCTGACCAACCTACAGCTATTGGGTTATGCAAGAAATTGCCATCGAAAATGGTTCTTTCACCTTCGTTTGCCATAAAATGCATATACACACGAATTCCATTGGATGTAGTAGTATTATAACGAACGCTATAGGATTTGATATCAGATACCTTGTAGGTATTTGATGAATTAAGCAGTTTGAAAACAATATAGTCATTGTTATCGGACGCATTACCTGTACCTGAAGTAGTATAGGTAAGATACTTAGCTCCGAGTAAGGATTTATCTATATCTGTACCTGTATAAGCGGAAGAATCGCTTATATTAAATGGTAAATCGGTAGCAGTATCGAAAGTTTTCCAAACTGTATCGGGAACCAAGGTTTCGGTAATTTCAAGCTCTTCCCAAGCGGTTTTAAGCTCAGCAATCTTGGCAGAATCATAGGCAGAATCTGCAGAACCAACAAGGCCTGTTATAACGGGAAGAATAGTACAAAGAATTATAGCAAAGGAGAGAGTAATTGCTATATTTTTCTTAACTAAATTTATAATCTTTTTCATAATATAGTTTCTCCTTTCCTATTAGTTCTGAGGCTCCGCAACTATCTCTGCGATGATGATAGTATAAGCGGAGGAGTCGTAATTAGATTTAATCTTAATGGAAACTGTATCGCCGACAGAGGTTCCTGCCGCATTGTAGTTACCATTTTGGTCGATAGTACCGCAGTTTTCAGTAGTCCAACTGTAACCGCCGTTTGTATCGGTACGAGCCTTACCATAAACTTCCCAAGTTACATTATCAAGGTCAGAATCATCATCTGTACCATAAATAGCGGCAACATCAAAGTTTGCGGTGCCATCGGGCTTAAGCTCGATATAATCGGTATTGGTTACTATCTGCACCTGCTCATCAAGTGTTGTATAAACAACTGCTATATGCTTATCGGTAGGAAGAATATCTACGATATTACCATTTGCGTCTGCAGTTATTTCCTTATCGGTTACGGGGAGAAGGTCAGCACCGTCTTCATAGAGCATATAGGTAATCTTTCCACTCTTATCTTTATATACCGAAGGCCATTCCCAACCATCAATGGCGGCAGGAAATTCATAGATATGTCGCTCAAACTTGCGGCCTGCCATCTTTGAGCCGAGGGATACGGTAAGCTCGCGGGACTGACTATTCTTTTCAACATCAAGAACAACAGACATATCCTCAATATTTCCATTATTATCCTCTATACCAAATACGGCGCCTACCATATCGGCAGAATCGATATTGCTCTTATATACCTTACTGTCATGGGGAATATAGCGCATCATAATGCCGTTAAGGGCAAAGCTTTGAGTTACGCCGTGCATATCCTGCGAAGGATATCCCCACTCACCTGAGAAAGTAATAGCCATGGGTGGAGGCGTCATATCGGAGCCAACCGCCCAAACAGCAGAACCGCCATAACCTAAGTTTGCCTGAGCCAAAATCATTGAAAGCGCATTATACTTATAGTTGATTACATAAGGCTCGCTACTGATATTACTTGTAGCAACCGCAGGATATCTACCAAGGGTTTCATTAGCCCAAACGCCCGGATATGTGGCAGAGGTATAGTGAATTGCCTCGAGATATCTCTCGTAAGAATTGGTCATAGGATAATGGTGGGTATTAAGATAATCATAAACAGGGTCGCCGTTTTCATCAACGGCATTCTCGATTACATAATCGCACCATTGCATAATACCGCCGCCATCGGTTGAATTAGCGAAGCCCGTAAGCTCGGTGCCGAACATTTTGATTTCGCTGCGGATATTCTTATTATAGTGCTCACTCGCAGAATTGCCGGTATATGTATGAGCCTTAAGCTCCTTATCAACGGCAATAAGCATTTTGCACCAATATTCACGTATATCAAAGAACATACGGAAGGAGCCGCCGTTTACTTCGTTATAGAACGAAAGCATCTCCATATTATCGTAGCCGTGGTCCCACGCCCACTCAAAAGTAGCACGGATTGCCTTGGCGGTTGCTTCTAAATCCTTTGGAGGACCTTTACCAACATCGGTAGAAGCGCCATCCTCGAAAAGATACCACTGGCCCATCTGCTCGGTGGTAGCACCGCCGAAGTTAAACAGAACAGTAGTGCCCGATTCCTTATACATTTTTACTTTAGACATAAAGTTGATGAAGTATGGGTTATCAAAGTTGTACTCCCCTGCCTTCCATCTTCGCTCTTGCTCCTCGATAGGAAGAGAATCATCAATAAGGAAGTAAGGAAGGAAAAGCATACGAACATATCTCATCTTCTGAAGATTATTGCGCTTTTCATTCACAGTTTGGTACGCATCATTCATTCCGTTGATATAAAGAGAAGACCAATGGTTATTACCAACGCCTGCGTAGCATTCGTTGACTACATCACTTGTATCAACGATGATGGTACGTGTTGAAGCGGCTCTTCCCTCTACAGCCATTGATGCGCCTGCTACACATACGCAGAGCACAACCGCCATAACGGAAGCTATCAACCTTTTTGAAAAAAGATTTTTCATTTTAAGACCTCCTGAACTAATAATTTTGTACAATGCTTTCAACTACAATTGGGCAGACCCCTCCCACATTGTACAAATTTACGATTATATATTAACACACTGTTAAGCTCTTGTCATTTGTATATTTTGACTTTAAAGTGGACTATTTTGACTTTTTAAAGATTTTTTTACAGAAAAAGGAAAGCGGAGATGCACATTACTGCATCTCCGCTTAAAACTTTATTCAATTATTGGTTTTCCGCCCGAAACCGTATCGGCGGTAATAGTAACCTTACCTATCCCCTCTTTTGAAGGAACATCAAACATAATATCCTGCAAAACGCCCTCAATTATGGAACGAAGTCCACGAGCTCCCGTTTTGCGCTCGATTGTAAGGTCGGCTATTTTTTCTAAAGCTTCTTTTTCAAAGATAAGCTCTACGCTATCCATTGCAAAAAGCGCCTGATACTGCTTGATTATGGAGTTTTTAGGCTCGGTCATAATCTTTACAAGAGTTTCCTTATCCATAGGCTTTAAGGCAGTGATAACAGGAAGTCTACCCACAAGCTCAGGAATAAGACCAAACTTAACTAAATCCTGATGTGTGGCAGTTTCGCTGAGTGCTTGCGCCTCAAGACTTTTAGGTGATTTAACATTTGCGCCAAAGCCAAGGCTTGAGCCATCCATACACTTTTCAATAACCTTTTCTATACCGTCAAAAGCGCCTGCGCAAATGAAAAGTATATTAGTGGTATCTATCTGTATAAACTCCTGCTGAGGATGCTTTCTGCCACCCTGAGGCGGAACATTTGATACAGTACCCTCCAAAATCTTCAAGAGTGCTTGTTGAACACCCTCACCGCTGACATCACGGGTGATGGAAGCGTTTTCGGATTTTCTTCCTATTTTATCAATTTCATCAACATAAATTATACCGTGCTCTGCCTTTTCAATATCATAATCGGCGGCCTGGATTAGGCGGAGAAGAATATTCTCCACATCCTCGCCAACATAGCCAGCTTCGGTAAGAGTTGTGGCATCGGTTATAGCTATTGGCACATCAAGGACCTTGGCAAGAGTCTGCGCGAGCAAGGTTTTGCCAACGCCTGTGGGACCGAGCATTAAAACATTGCTCTTAGCAAGTTCTACATCGGAATCACACTTTTTATAAACCCTTTTATAATGATTGTAAACCGCTACGGAAAGAGTCTTTTTAGCCTCCTCCTGACCGATTACGTATTCATCAAGCTTTGCCTTAATTTCGGCGGGCTTTAAAAGGATTTTCTCTTCAAGCTTTACCTTATCCTTTTTGCTGTTCCTTGCTTCAATTTCATCATCATAAAGCAATGAACTGCAAAAATTTATACAATTATCACAGATATAAACGCCTGGACCTTCTACAAGGCGAGTAACCTCATCCTGAGTTTTTCCGCAGAAGGAACAGCGAATCTCCATATCTTTATCCTTCGTCATAGGAATCTCCTATCAATAACTATCTTTTATCAATAACCTTATCAATAAGTCCGTACTCAGCGGCCTCTTTGGCTGTCATAAAGTTATCACGCTCGGTATCCTTTTCAATTTGCTCTAAGGGTTTGCCCGTAGCTTCTGATAAAATAGTGTTAATATTACTGCGGATACGCTTAATGTGGTTAGCGTGAATGAGAATATCGGTAGCCTGACCCTCGGCAGAGCCTAAGGGCTGGTGAATCATAATCTCACTGTTTGGAAGAGCATATCTCTTACCCTTTGCACCTGCTGCAAGTAAGAAAGCTCCCATACTTGCTGCCATACCAATACAGATGGTACTAACATCGCATTTAATATACTGCATAGTATCATAAATAGCCATACCCGCTGAAACAGAGCCACCGGGGCTATTGATATAAAAGCTTATATCCTTATCGGGATCCTGACCCTCAAGATAGAGCATCTGCGCTATAACAACACTGGCAGAAGCATTATCAACCTGATCGTTAAGCATAATTATTCTATCATTTAAAAGGCGGGAAAAAATATCATAGGAACGCTCTCCGCGACTTGTTTGTTCAACAACATAAGGTACTAAACTCATAATTCACCATTTCCTTTCTGCAATATTAAGTATTATGAACAAAACCGAAAATTTATAAACAATTATTTATCGGTTTCTTTCTTCTCTGCTGTTTTCTTAGTAGCAGTCTTCTTAGGAGCAGCCTTTTCTTCAGCGGCAGCCTCAGTAATAACTGCATTTTCCTTTACAAAGTCAATAGCCTTGCCAACTGCGATATCCTTTTCGATTTCGCTTACAGGGATAGCAGCCTTAACCTGCTCTACCTCTACGCCATAGCTTTCAGCCATCTTCTTGAACTGCTCTTCAACATCTTTTTCGTCTGCCTTGATGCCTTCAAGCTCTACAATCTTTTCAAGAGCTAAGCGATATTTAACCTGCATTTCAGCTTGGGGACGGAAGGTAGCCTTAAAGTCTTCAATAGAGCTGTTGGTATATTTAAGGTAGGTCTGAAGGTCCATACCCTGAGACTGTAAACGATATGCAAACTCCTCTACGCTCTGATTAAGACGGCTTTCAAACATAGCCTCGGGGATTTCACCCTCAATGCCATCAACAATCTGCTGTATGAGTTCATTCTCAACTGCCTCATCAGCAGCTTTCTTCTTTCTTTCAACAGCCTTCTTCTTAAGGTCTGCCTTAAGCTCCTTAAGAGTATCAAATTCGCTTACATCCTTAGCAAACTCATCATCAACCTCGGGAAGCTCACGAACCTTAATCTCGTGAAGCTTAATCTTAAATACAGCTTCCTTACCTGCAAGCTCCTTAGCGCCGTAATCCTCGGGGAAGGTTACGGTAATATCAAACTCATCATTTATATTCTTGCCGATAATCTGCTCCTCAAAGCCTGGGATGAACTGACCAGAGCCAAGCTCAAGAGTGTGGCCCTCTGCCTTGCCGCC
Source organism: Acutalibacteraceae bacterium (assembly GCA_045605605.1). Lineage (GTDB taxonomy): Bacteria > Bacillota > Clostridia > Oscillospirales > Acutalibacteraceae > UBA737. Next base: position 12,666 of record JAZUQH010000007.1, read on the forward strand.
ATCAAATGCAACGCCGTCAACAAAGCCCTCAAAGTCGATAACAACTGCATCGCCCTTCTTAGCAGCTCTATCTTCAACAGATACCATACGCGCATTTCTCTCAGCCATAGCCTTAACCTCTGCATTAACCTCTGCAGCGGTAACGTTAACTGCCTGCTTTTCTGCCTTAAGGCCCTTATATGCCTTAAGAGTGATTTCGGGGTATGTAGTAACACTTACCTTGAAATCAACGCCATCCTCCTTGGAAATGGAAACAAGCTCAAAATCCATTTTATCATCAATAACCTTAAGGCCTGACTCATTGATAGCTTCCTCAACAACATCAGCGTAAAGAAGATTAAGAGCATCCTCAAAGAATACCTCTGTGCCATAGTAGGTCTCTACCATATGGAGAGGAGCCTTGCCCTTTCTGAAGCCGGGAACATTTATCTTCTTACCGTTCTTGCGGTAAGCCTCTTTAATGGCTTCACGGAATTTTTCACCGTCAATTGTGATTTCAAGCTGATATTTGTTAGTATCAAGCTTTTTTGTTTCTTTTAAACTCATTTTTATACCTCCGCTTAGCGTGAAAATGGTTATTACACGCCAAATTTAGATTATTATACCACAAGTAAAAAAATATTTCTACTATTATTTAACAATTTTTAATATTTTATTATAAATTGAGGTGTGAAATCCACACAGTCGCAAGAAACCAGATGAAGCTTTACCCCATCATATTCCTTTTGAGAGTTATTAAGACCTGCGCCGTGGATATGACCGTAATATACATCCTTAATCTCATACTTTTTGATAACATCAAAAATTTCTTCGCATACAAAATCAGCATAAACGGGGGGATAATGTAAAAAGACGATAGGCTTTTTATTTAAAGAAATGGCTTCTTGAATGGATTTTTCCAGTCTTCCGCATTCCCTTGCTATCACCTTTTTATCCTGCTCACCGCTTCCGTCATAAAGCCAGCCTCTTGTTCCGCAAACGGCAAAATCACCTAAGGGAACACAGCTATTATGGACAAGAGAAATGCTTTCAAATTTATTTTCATTTAAAAATTCATTGATTTTTTTTACGGTTTGCCACCAATAATCGTGATTTCCCTTTAAAATTATTTTTTTGCCTTTAAGAGAATTTATAAATTCGAAATCAGGCTTTGCTTCTTCAAAATCTATAGCCCAGGAAATATCACCCGGTATAACAACCGTATCATCTTCCTCTACAAGTCTTTCCCAATTAGCTTTTATGCGGTCGGTATAATTTGCCCATCCGCCAAAAATATCCATTGGTTTTTCTGCGCCAAAGGAAAGATGCAAATCAGAAAGCGCATATAAATTCACTCTGTTTCCCCCTTTCAAAAATGATGAATATTGCTTTTGCTTTTGCAAATAATAACTACGGCTAACAGCCGGAAAGGAAATGAAAGCTATGTCAGAATGTAAAACCGAAAACTGCATCCATTGCTCAGTTAAGAATTGCGTTTATCACACTATGAATGACGCCTGCAGCGCAGGTAAAATCAGCGTTGGTAACAGCACTGCTTGTACCCACTCTGAAACCTGCTGCGATACCTTTGAAGCAAAGCAGTAATCAGAAGAATAATATCCGACCCAAGCGGTCGGATATTATTTTATAGACTTAAATTTTCAAGCAGTCGCAAACAGCCTTATACATATCCGTTTTTTCGTAAATATCTTTAAAGCGAACAGTAGCATTTTCAAGCTCTGCTATGGGCGCGGGTATTTCGGTGTTTGTAACAGAAGAAAGTACCCTAACATTATCAAATTCATCCTTACCCTCAGTATCGCTTACAGCCGAAAGAACGCTCTTTACAAACTTGTAAGGTGAAGCAGTAGAAGCAATAAGACAAGGTCTTTCATCCTTTGTTTCTGCCTTATACTTTTCATAAACATTAACGGCAACAGCAGTATGGGTATCAAGAAGATAACCATAATCCTCAAAGGTTTTCTTAATGGTTTCAACCGTTTCTTTATCATCACAGCTTTCGCCCCAGAAAAGTGAGGAAAGCTTGCCGAAGATTTCTTCATTTACTGTGAATTTACCCTTGCTTGAAAGGTCACTTTGCATTGCCGCTACACACTTATCGTCACAGCCCGAAAGCTCAAACAGCATTCTCTCAAGGTTACTTGAAATAAGAATATCCATAGAGGGAGAAATAGTAGTATAGAAATCGCGGTTACGATTATAAGTGCCCGTTTTAATGAAATCGGTAAGAACATTATTTGCATTAGAAGCGCAGATAAGCTTATTTACAGGAACGCCCATCTTTTTAGCGTAATAAGCCGCAAGGATGTTTCCGAAGTTACCCGTTGGAACAACCACATTAAAGCCTTCTGATAAATCATCACCCTTAGCGAGCATATCGCAGTAGGCAGAAACATAATAAACTATCTGAGGCGCTAATCTTCCCCAGTTAATAGAATTTGCAGAGGAGAACTGCATATTGTTTTCATCAAGTCTTGCTTTTACGTCTGCATCGGTAAATATCTTTTTGACACCCGTCTGAGCATCATCAAAGTTGCCAACGATAGCGCAAACGTGAACATTTTCACCCTTTTGGGAAGCCATCTGAAGCTTCTGCATAGGGCTTACACCCTCGCTTGGATAGAAAACGATAATCTCTGTATCAGGAACATCCTTAAAGCCTTCAAGGGCTGCCTTACCCGTATCACCCGAGGTTGCAACAAGTATTACTATCTTCTTGCCCTTTGAAACCTTTTTTGCAGATGTGGTGAGAAGATACGGAAGAAGCTGCAACGCCAAATCCTTAAAGGCGCAGGTAGGACCGTGCCACAATTCAAGTATATTTACATTTTCGCCAAGCACCGAAATGGGAGCAGGCTTTTCGTCATCAAAGCTGCCCGTATATGCACCCTCAACGCAATGCTTTACCTCTTCATCGGTAAAATCGTTAAGAAAATATTTTAGCACATACTCTGCTCTGCCAACATAATCAAGCTTCGAAATATTTTCAAAATCTGCTTCGGTAAGGCTCGGAAAGCTATCGGGGACAAAAAGACCGCCCTCAACAGAAATTCCCTGCGCTATGGCTTTTGCAGCCGTAACCTTAACAGACTTATCTCTCGTACTTACATATTCCATTTTGCTATTCCCCCAAGGAGTATTTAGATAATAATATATTTTACAGTATATGACCGCTTTTGTCAAACGGGTGAAAAGAATTTCTTAGCATTTGAATAAAAAATCTTATCGATTATGCATTTATTTATTCCTTTTTGCTCTAAAAATGAGTAAATTTCGGGGATTTTTGCTGGACTATCAAGGCTTTTATCCATATCGGCGCCATCAAAATCAGAGCCTATGGCGATATTATCTTCATACCCTTTATCAAGAAGGTAAAAGATATGCTTATAGATGTTTTCCTGCACATTACCCTCTCCTAAAAACTGAGGATATAGACAAAGTCCCATTATACCGCCTTTAGAAAAAAGCTCCTTTAACTGATTTTTATCAAGATTTCTTCTGTGGGCAAAAACCTCCTCACAGCAAGAGTGAGTGGCTATTGGATAATCAGCCTCCGCTAATGCCCCATAAAAGCTTTCTTTATTAAGATGGGAAAGGTCGCATATCATATTAAGCTTATTCATAAGCCTAACTGTTTTTTTACCAAAGTCAGATATACCGCCCTCTTCACCTACTCCGCAGGCTATTTGGTTTTTACCGTTCCAAGTAAGTGTTAACGCCCTAATACCGTCATCTTTAAGGATATAAAGATTATCTGAGTTTCCCTCTAAAACGGCTCCGCCTTCTACGGTAAAAATAGGCTTTATTGCGCTTTTACTCTCGCCGAGTTTTCTCTTGAAATCTTCAATAGTTTTGTGGTATTTCTCAAATGGATTTTGCAAATTATCTGCTATCCACACGGCAAAGCACTGGATATATTCATCAAAGTATTTTCCACACTCGCTGTTAACAGCTAAAGCACTTGAAGAAAAATCAAGATTTTCTTCAAGGCATCTATACGGTGTATCACAATGTAAATCAAAATAACGCATTAAATCACCCTAATAAGCATTTTTAAGATAATTTAACTTCCATATTTCTTTACCTTCTTTATCGGTACTATAAGTTACCACTGCAACATCTATCCTCGGTGAAAGCTCAGTTTTATACCTTTTCGTAAACATTATTGCTTCGTTTTTTATGAGCCGTTGCTTTTTTAAATCAACTGCTTCAAATCCGCTCACCAAGGCATTTTTATTTCTCGTTTTTACCTCAACGAAAACAATATTTTCTTCATTTTGAGCAATTATATCCACTTCGCCGTATCTATCCTTATAATTCCGTTTAAGGATTATATATCCCTTCGCTTTAAGATAATCGGCAACCTTTTCTTCACCTATTCTGCCTATTTCAGCAGCATTTCTATCATAAGACATTTTTTAAAAATGAACGGCGGTGAATTTCACAAATGCCGTGCTCCTTTATAGCCTCGTAATGAACCTTTGTACCATAACCCTTATGCTTTGCAAACTGATACTGTGGGTATTTTTTATCATACTCCATCATCAGTCGGTCACGGGTTACCTTAGCAAGAATGGATGCGGCGGCAATACTTGAGGATTTAGCATCTCCCTTTATAACGGTTTTACAGGGTACCTTTATGCCCTTAGGCTCTCGGTTACCGTCAATTAGAGCAAAATCCGCCCTTACGGGAAGAGAATCTATAGCTCTGTTCATAGCTATATATGTAGCCTCAAGGATATTAAACTCCTCAATTTCTTCTAAGGTGCCATAGCAAATACTAAAAGCTATTGCTTTTTCCTTGATAATATCAAAAAGGGCTTCCCTCTTCTTTTCGCTAAGCTTTTTAGAATCGTTAAGCCCCTCTATCTCTATAGTTTCGGGCAGTATAACTGCGGCGGCGCAAACGGGACCTGCCAAGGGGCCTCGACCTGCCTCATCCACTCCGCAAACAGCCTTATAGCCTGAAAAGGATACCTCTTTTTCTATACTTAAATCAGGCATATTCTCCCACCCTTTCAAGAGTTATAAAACCAATTTTATTGGTTCTGAATTCTTCGAGAATCATATTTGCCGCTCTCTCGCTATCTACCTCGCCGCCCCTTATCATCATACCTCTTTTTTTGCCGATAGTACAAAGTAGGTCATAGGATTCTTCGGGGAACTCGGTTATATTATAGCGTTTTGTAAGCAAATCGGGATAATCCCTTGCAAGTATTTCGAGAAGCCTCATAGCAAGAAGTTCGGTATCAATAATTCTATCGGTAACAGCACCTGTAAACGCAAGATGCTCACCAACCTTTTCATCCTCAAACTTAGGCCACAAAACACCGGGAGTATCCAAAAGCTCAAGCTCCTTATCCACCGTAAACCACTGATTGCCTCTTGTAACACCCGGGCGGTTTTCAACCTTTGCGCGAGTGTTACCTGCTATACGGTTTATAAAGGAGGATTTGCCCACGTTAGGTATGCCGATTGCCATAACACGAAGCGGCTTTCCTACCATACCTTTTTCTCTGTATGACTTTAATTTATCTGCTAAAACAATTTTTACAGCATCCTTGAAGCCGCCTATCCCTTTACCGCTTTTGCAATCAACGGGGATGGCTATAAGTCCGCTTTTTTTATAATACTCTATCCACTCATTTGTAGCCTTGGCATCTGCCATATCGCATTTATTAAGCAGGATTATATGCGGTTTGCCTGAAATAATACCCGCCAGTTCAGGATTACGACTGCTGACGGGTATTCTTGCATCAACTATTTCAGCAACCGCATCAATTATTTTCAGCTGTTCCGAAATCTTACGGCGGGTTTTCGCCATATGCCCCGGAAACCACTGAATAGTCTGCGAATTGCTCATTACTCTAGACCTCCTACCTTATCGAAGGGGAATATTCTTAAAATTGCCTTGCCCAAAATATATCGCGTATCAACCATACCGTTTTTACCAATTTTGGCGGAACGGCTATCAAGGGAATCGTTACGGTTATCACCTAAAACAAATACGCAATTATCAGGTACTTTCACGGGGAAGGTAACGCCATCATTATAGCAAAGATTAGTTGGCGTTTTGGCATAAGAATCATCAATTACCTCACCATCAACATAAACAAGGCCTTTGTTGAAATCTATATCCACCGTTTGTCCCTCAACGGCAATAATACGCTTAATAATCGGAAGGCTGCTATCACTTGCCTCACCTACCATATTTTCAGCATTGCGGGAAATAACAACAATATCATTTATCTGTGGCTCATAAAAGAAATCGGTTATTATTACCTTTTCGCCCTCATAAAGAGTGTTTTGCATAGAGTCGCCCTCTATGGTAGCTACCCTGAAAACAAAAGTGAACATAATAACGACTACTATTATTGCAGATATAACCACATCAAGCCATTCAAACACTTCTTTTTTGGCGGGAGTCAGTTTTTCTTCTTCCTCTGCAATTTCCGAATAATCGAAAATTTCCAATTTTTCTTTTTTATTGCCTTCCGTAAAAAAACACCTCTGTTCTATATTAAGTAACAGTTTTAAAAAAGCAAATGGGGACAAGGTATAAACCCCGCCCCCTTTCGTACAGTTTAATTAGATAAGTTCCTTGACCTTTGCAGCCTTACCAACTCTATCACGGAGATAGTAAAGCTTAGCTCTGCGAACTCTACCTTTTCTTACAAGCTCTACCTTAGCAACGATGGGTGAATGAACGGGGAATACGCGCTCAACACCTACGCCATAGGAAAGACGGCGTACGGTAAAGGTTTCAGAAATTCCGCTGTTATTCTTAGCAATAACAGTACCCTCAAAAACCTGAATTCTCTCCTTATCGCCTTCCTTGATTCTAACATGTACCTTAACTGTGCTACCGATGATTATCTCAGGAGCATCAGCCTTAAGCATGTCTTTGGTTAACTCTTTAACTGCATCCATTTAAAATTTCCTCCCTGACTTTTTCAGACGTTCATGCAACAAATTTCACAGAGGACCGCCCGCTTCAATGTCGATTATTTTCGGCATAAAAACCACCTTTGGGAAAAGGTGTAATCAAATATGCTCAAATATGATATCACAAACAAAATCAAAAATCAAGTATTATTTTTCTTTTTTTCAGTTTTTTTCGCAAAAAAGCACCATAATTTTAGGCTGTATATAAATTAGGTATTGACAAAAGCACCTGTTTAGTGTGATAATAAGATAAATAATTATGATTATTTGTTTTATATTCTTTCTTTTTGGAGTAGTTTCATGCGAGTTATTACAGGTATATCACGGGGTATGCGTCTTAAAACGGTCCCCGGTAATGATATTGTAAGACCCACGCCTGAAAAAATCAAGGAAGCAATTTTCAGCGCAATTCAGTTTGATATTGAGGGTAGAAGAATTCTTGATTTGTTTGCGGGCTGCGGTCAGTTAGGCATCGAGGCATTAAGCCGTGGCGCAAAAAACGCTGTTTTTGTAGATGCCTCTGAGATATCCCTTAATATTGTTAAGGAAAATCTCCGCACCACTAAACTTGAAGAAAACGCTGTAGCCATAAGAAGTGATTACGAAACATATCTTGCGAGATGTAACGATGTTTTTGATATAGCTTTTTTAGACCCTCCCTACCGAGCAGGTCTTTTGGAAAAGGCGCTAAGGTCCACTGCGCAGGTTATGAGTGATTACGGTATAATTATCTGTGAGCACCCTGCCGATATCAGTCTTCCCCTTTCGGTTGATGGCTTTACTGTGACTAAGAATTATAAATTCGGCAATATCATCGTTACCGTATATAGAAAAGGAGGTAATGATGTATGAAAGAAAGAACTGCCATCTGTCCCGGTAGCTTTGACCCAATAACTCTAGGTCATCTTGATATCATCACCAGAGCCGCCGCTATGTTTGATAAGGTTATCGTGGTTGTTATGGTAAACTCCTCTAAGCAGGGTTCCTTTTCAAAAGAAGAAAGAATGGAAATGATTAAAAAGACTGTTAAGGATATACCTAACGTAGAGGTTGATATTTATGACGGTCTTTTAGCCGAATATGCGCAGAACAAAAAAGCCTGCGCCATTATCAAGGGTTTACGCGCTATGTCTGATTTTGAGTATGAATTTCAGATGGCGCTTGCCAATAAAAAACTCAACCCTCAGGTTGAAACCCTATTTCTTACCACAAGCGCAGAGAATATGTATTTAAGCTCAAGTATGGTAAGGCAGATAGCAAGTATGGGCGGAGATATAACCAGCTTCGTTCCGCCTATTATCCACGATGATATCGTAGAACGCTTATCATCAAAAGACTCGCATTAAATTAGATATAACATAAAACGGAGGATGAATTAAAATGACACTTGATGAATTATTAGAGCAGTTTGATGAGGTGCTTGACAGCGGCATCAAAATTCCCGGAAAGAAAACAGTTGTAGATGTTGAAAAGCTTCGCGCTGTTGTTGACGATATCCGTCTTAACATACCAAGCGAAATCAAGCAGGCACGTGGCATCGTTGCTGACCGTGCTGATATCATTACCACCGCTAAGCACGAGGCTGACGGTATTATCCGTGCAGCAGAGGAACGTGCAAAGGCTATGGTAGCAGAAGAAGAAATCGTTAAGCTTTCTCAGGAGAAGGCTGCTGAGATTATCGCCAATGCTCAGGCTAAGAGCCGTGAGATGAGAAAGGCTGCTCAGGATTTCGTTGATGATATTATGTGCAGAGCAGATGAAGGTCTTACCGCTAATCTTGCAGAGGTTCGCAAAACCCGCGCTTCCCTTCGTCAGCAGGTTCCAACCGCTAATAAATGATCCATAAAAGCTAAAGTCCTACGGGTTTTCCGTAGGACTTTTTTTATAGTTATAATACTACACCGTCTTTAAATATGGAAATCTCTTTAAAGCCGTTAATTTCATTTTTGGTCTGCTCTCCTGAGGCAACACTGATTATATAATGCAAAAACTCTTCGGTAAGAATATCCATAGGCTTATCCTTAATAAGAGGAGATGCATCAAAATCAATCCATTTGCTCTTCTTTTGGGCTAGTGGACTATTTGTTGATATCTTAACTGTTGGCACTATACTTCCAAGAGGGGTTCCCCTACCCGTTGTAAAGAGGATTAAATGAACTCCTGCCGCGGCAAGATTTGTAACCGCCACCATATCATTACCCGGTCCGTTAAGAAGTGATAGTCCATCCTTGGTTACGGTATCACCGTAATCAAGGACATCCACAACGTCTGCTCTGCCACCTTTTTGAACACAGCCTAAGGATTTCTCCTCTAAGGTGGTGATACCGCCTGCCTTATTTCCAGGCGAGGGATTTTCATAAACCACCTGACCGTGACGTACAAAATAATCCTTATAATTATTTATGAGCATTACAGTTTTATTGAATATTTCTCTGCTTTCACATCTTTCCATTAAAAGATGCTCGGCGCCGAACATTTCGGGAACCTCCGTGAGAACACAGGAAGCGCCCATAGAAACAATCTTATCCGAAAGGCTTCCTACAAGCGCATTGGCAGTAATACCGCTCAGTCCGTCACTACCGCCGCATTTAAGACCTATTTTAAGCTCTGAAATATTTATAGGCTCTCTTTTAAAACTATTTGCATACTCTTTAAGCTCATCAATAATTTTAACGCCCTCGGCTATTTCATCCTCAAAATCCTGACAGTTTAAAAATTTAACTCTTTCGTCATCATACTGACCTAAAACCTTTTTAAACTCGCCGATATTATTATTTTCACAGCCAAGACCTAAAACAAGGACGCCTGCGGCGTTGGGATGATTTACAAGCCCCTTTAATATAAGCTGAGTAGTATTCTGGTCATCGCCTAACTGAGAACAACCGAAGGGATGCGGCATAGCAACTGCTCCCGTAAGACTTGCCAGCCTTTCCGCCACCTTATTCACACACCCTACGGTATTTACTATCCATATATCGTTTCTTATACCAACGCTACCATCCTTTCTTCTATAACCCATAAAGGTTATATCAGAGGATGATTTTTTTATGCCGTTGTCCTTATATTTATATGTATAGCTTCCCTTTTCAGAAAGGTTGGTTTTAAGATTATGGGTATGTATATGCTCACCCTTTTTAATATCGGCCGTGGCGTGACCGATAGGGCAACCGTATTTAATAATATCCTCGCCGCATTTAATATCTCTCACAGCATATTTATGGCCGTTACTGAGATTTACCTCAACATTATCAAGGCTATTAATCAACATATTTTTCTACCTCATCTGCAAGGAAAGATATATCTTCGCCCCAGAAATCCTTATTTGAAAGAATTTCTTTGATACCGTTTTTCTTGATAAAGGTTATAATGCCTTCATCATCGCTGGGTGTTCCCTTTTTATAAAATTCGATTAGCTTTGCAAGGGAGAAGGTAAGATTTTTAGGAGTCTTCCCAAAACGCTTAACATATTCTAAAAGCGAGGGCAAAACACGTACCTTAAACTTACTGATACTATTAAGGGAAATTGAAGCGCAAAGATGCTTAATAAATGGGTTTTTAAATCTCTCAAATACCTCGTTGGCATAGCCTATAAGCTCACTCTCATTCATATCGAGGGTGGGTATTATCTCTTCGAAAACACACTTATTTAAGAAAGCATACATTTCCTCATTTTCCATACAGTCTCCAACGGTTTCTATACCCTTTAGCATAGCGTAAGGAATCATAGACGTATGGGCGCCGTTAAGAATACGCACCTTTCTCGTTCTATATATATCAAGGTTATCAGTGAAAATCACATTAAGATTGGTTTTATCAAAGGGAATCTCTTTCTTTATGCTTTCAGGTCCCTCAATTACCCAAAGGTGAAAGAGTTCACTTGTATTAAGCATATTATCGGTAGCCTTTAAGGGTAAATCCTCATCCTTGGGATAGCCCGTAACAATGCGGTCAACCAAGGTATTGCAGAATATATTCTCTTCATTGACAAATTTTTTAAATTCCTCGCCAAAGCCCCAAAGAGATGCATAATCAAGGATATATTTCTTTAAGGTTTTTCCGTTTTCCTCAATTAGCTCACAGGGAAGAAAAATAAATCCCTTTTGATTTAAATCAAATCTCCTTTTAAGAAGAAGCGTTACTTTTGCGGGGAAGGTTATATTAGGAGCTTTTTCGGGGGTATCATCCCTACTAAAAGCTATTCCCGATTCGGTAGTATTTGAAACAACAAATCTCGCATCAGGATTTTCGGCGAGAGCCAAAAATTTATCAAAATCCTCATAGGGCTCTACGCATCCTGATATTACATCAATATACTTTTCTTCTACTACGGGTTTGCCATCTCGAAGACCTCGCATAATATGGGTATAATTGCAGTTCTGATTTTCTAAAATCTTACACATACCCTTTTCTATAGGCTGAACTACAACCACTGAAGCATTAAAATCAGTCTCTTCATTTAAAATCTTTACCATCCAATCGGCAAAGCCACGTAAAAATCCGCCTTCCCCGAACTGAATTATTTTATTAGCATAAGACATATTAGTTCCCCTTAATAAATCCTTCTACATCATACATAGTAAGGTATTCTTTTGTGTTTAAGAGCATTTCCTTAAATAACTCTTTAGCCTCCCTCGGTGAGCAGGTTGTAAGAGGATCACCGCAAAAAGCTAGGAATGCAAGGTCTAAATCCCTATCATTTATAGCCTTTAATACCGTTTCCTGCTCGTTACAAATTTTTGCAACCAACTGATTAACAGGCTCAGGAACATTACCTGCCATAATGGGTGTTACGTTATCAGCGCAGAAATATGCATTTGTTTCAACTACAGCGCCTAAGGGTAGATTAGGAATCTGACCTACATTGGGAATATTAACATTAGTAACAAAACTGTGAAGACCTAAAAGGGATCTTATCTGTAAAACGCCCTCCTCACCTGTTCCGCGGATTTTAATCTCCTCAGCTCCGCTTACTCTATCAGCGCTTTTTTTAAGTCTATCCTTAAGGTCTTTTTTACGCCAGGATACAGGGGTAAGACCAAATCCCATTTCTTTTACTCTTTCAGGGCTTTCAAGATACCATTTACCTGGACAGAACTCGGCTAAATGGCGGTCACCTGCGGCGGCAATAACACCTGTCTTTAAGAACAAATCCATTTTAACCCTATCGTTACAGGCGAAGAAGTTATTCATCCAGTTGGTATCGCTCTTATCCTTTGTTCCGATATCCTTATACTTTTCACAGTATTTTTTGTATGCGGGGAAAAGGTCCATATTCTTATACTGAGCCTTAGTAAGCCAGGTAAAGTGGTTAACGCCAACAACATTTACCTTAACATCGGCTCTCTTAACATCTTCCTTGCCATATTCTTCACGAAGCATCTTCATTAGAACTGCCATTGTGCCGAAAACCTCGTGGCAGCAGCCAAAGGCCTTTATCTCAGGGAAGGTTTTATAAAGCTGAGCAACACAGAGAGTCATAGGATTGGTATAGTTAATAACCCAAGCTTTCGGACAATACTCTTTAATTGCAAGAGCAAAGCCCTCATACATAGGTAAGGTGCGAAGCGCTCTTACGATTCCTCCTGGACCGCTTGTATCACCAACAGACTGATATATACCGTACTTTTCGGGAGTATGAACATCAGATTCCATCTCATCAAAGGTGCCGGGTAAAATAGAAATAACAACAAAATCTGCGCCAACTAAAGCATCCTTTATATTGTCAACTGCCTTATAGTTCCACTTTGATTTAGCCTCTGCTAAATCATTGAACTTATTACCAATGATAACATTATCCTCGGCGGCCTTCATATCAATATCGTAAAGATAAACATCGCCGCTTATATCATCAGCTGCTGCAAGGTCACTCATAAGACCCCACGCCCAACCGCGTGAGCCACCGCCGATATATGCAATTTTTAAATCTTCTACTCTGTTTCCGTAATGCTTCATAATTATCTCCTTTTCAGAAATTTATTTTGTACCTTGAGTATATAACGATTTTTTAATAAATGCTATGAATTTTTTGTTGTTTTCGTTAAAAAACATTAAATTTTTGTTGACTTATACCCTTTTGTCACTTACAATACAAATATATATGTTTTGGAGGTTTGTTATGGCTCAAGAAAATAATACTCAAAAAGGACATATTGAGGTCTCTCTTAACAGAAACCCTGCAAATTCAACCTTCTGCGAACACACCCACCCCTTTAATGAGATTTATTTTCTTTTATCGGGAAAGGTTAATTATTTTATAAAGGATGAGCTTTTCACGGCAAATAGCGGTGATGTTATTATGGTTAAAAGGCATTATATACATACCACCTCATACCCTGCAGGCACCGCCTCTGAACGAATACTCATTTTATATGACGATGCTTTTTTAGGCGGAGAATACAAAGAGCTTACAAATTATAACGCACAAAAAAAGCTCTTCTCTCTTTCCCATGAAAGACAGTCAGAGATAGAAAAGGTTGTAAGAAAGCTATATCTTGAATATAAAAACAAGGAAGAAAACTATCTTAATATGTGTAAAAATTTATTAGGACAGTTGCTTATCCTTTTAAAAAGAGAAGATAAGCCCGATACCGAAAAGGAACTTAGCGGCACACCCTTAGTTATTCAGAATGCGGCCAAATATATAACGGCAAATTTCGGTGATGATTTAACACTCCAAAGCCTTTCACAAATGTTTGCAATGAGTCCCTCTTATTTTTCAAAATCCTTTAAGCAGTTTACGGGACTTGGTGTTAACGAATATATAACTGCCGTAAGACTTGCAAACGCTAAAAAGCTTTTAAAAACCTCTACCCTTTCAATAACCGAAATATCCCTGAAATGCGGATTTAATGACAGTAATTATTTCGCAACAGTTTTTAAAAAAATGAACGGCGTTTCCCCTAAGCGCTATTCCAAAGAGCAATAGATAACCGAGACAATTATAATATTATAACAAAAAAACTCAGTAGCCCAAAAGGGAAACTGAGTTTTTTGCTCGTCACACCGATTTAGATACCAAGATATTGATGCACGATCGGCCACGCGTCATCTGCGTAAAATCTATGCCCGCCGTTCCCTTTAACGAGAGTACAACGGGATCCCGCATTCAATGCGTCATACACGCGTTTGCCGCTGTCAAAAACCTTTTCGGCAGCAACCAGCGGGAAAATATTATCCTCTTTGCCGGACACCTGAATGAAATATTTAGGATATGCCATAGCGACAAGATCATCCATATCAAAGTATTCAGCGATATGAGGAACAAAATTACAAGAACAGTGTGGCATAGCTCCAATAGAGTCCTTGTACGTGCACATGGCACACGAAGGCATAGCAAGAACGATTCTATCTTCAAGAGCCGCAACGTATGCAGTCGTGGTGCCTCCGCCTGAATTGCCCATACAGCAAATTAGATCGGCGTTTACAACATCCTTAAATTGGGCTTCGATGACATCTATAAGTCTGGAAACGTCCCACACGCGCTCACCGATTGTGGTGCGCCCCATCATAAGCGCCACCATACTTGAGTAAAGACATCGGGGGCCGTTTTTGTCCCCGCCACATTCACCGAAGTTTCTTTGCTCCAAAGCAATGGCGGCAAACCCTTCTTTTACGGCACGCACACAAAAATCCCGATCGCCGCCGCGTATGGTGTCTTCATCACCTTCGAATTTAGGTCTGCCCAAGGAAATATGCATTCCTTTCGAGTGTCCCTGCAAGCAGATCATCACCGGGGGTTTTTCAATTCCGTCGGGGAGCAGCATATGACAAGGAACACGGTAGCCCGCTTCACTTTGATAGGTAAAACGAATTTCGGTAACACCTTCGCTTTTTTCTTGATATTCTATCTTGAAATCCAAATCAACCTTATTAAACTTATCCAACCCCAAAAGCTGTGAAAGTTTATTTCTGGCGGAAATCTGCCACTCCTCAAAGGCGGAAATATCACAAGACATAGAGGGAGTGACCTTTTGCATTAAGGCTTTGTTATTATCGTAAGCGGTCTTCATTTTTAGGCTTCCTTTCAAACAAATTGCTTTCAGACAAATTATAATGCGGGAGTGACCTGTTGTCAAGTCACAAGCGTGCTGTTTGATGGTTCAAGTCCTTTCAGAAAACAAATTTCCCTTACAGCAGACGCAGAAAAGTGGGGCGGATGCCCAGACAAGGACGTTACCACAACAAATACACTTGACATTCCCCTTGGGGCGTAGTTTATAATACAACAGAAGGTGATTGATATGAAAATCAGCGATGTAGAAAAAAGAACGAGATTAAGCGCCGAAGCTTAAATCGGTTCGCATTGTTGGTTGCTTCGGACAGGACTTTCTTCTCCGGATATCGAACAGTCCACTGAAGATTCCCCCACAGTGTGGGGGAAATGTCGCAAAGCGACAAAGGGGGACGTGGCTGTCAGCCTGTTCTCCCAAACTCTTTACTCGTTTCACTCGCAGAGTTTGGAGGTCGTTTCAAGTCCTGCCTGTTTTCCATAATAAGAAAAATCTCTTCACTCCAAAAGGAGCAAAGAGATTTTTTGGCAAGTTGCACCGAAAAAGATATCGGTATAATCAACTATTTTACATAGAATGCTTTGATATCCGTTATTCTATGTTCACCGTCAGAAGCGTTTATTACAACCTCGTATTTTGTGGCACGAATCGGACTGAATTTACAGAACACCTTGTGTCCAACGGTTTTTCCCTCAAACACCTGTATTTTTTTCTTCTTGTAGTGGGGAAGATATGCATATACGGAGAAAGAGGATATCTTCTGACCGTTGGTAAGGTCTTCGCTGATAACAATGGTATTGGAAAGATGATTCTCGGTGGGCATTTCCCAGGAGGACTCGTCCATTTCCTTGTGAGTGATGATATAAGTATCGCCTTCTTTTACGGGAGCGGAGAAATCCAGCGGTTGGCCGTAAGAAGCTCTGATCCGTTTACCAAGTGCAAGGAGGCGCTCTGCATCTGCCTGCGGAAGCAGCCCCCGGTTGTCCGGCCCGATGTTCAAAAGAAAGTTAGAACCGTGTCCCACCGACATTTCGTACATACCAAAAAGTTCATCCACCGATTTGAGCGTTTCCTCGTTGTCATCATAGAACCAAGTCTTGCGTATTTTACAGTCGCACTCTGCAGGCAGAAACATAGCTGAAGACAATTTTTGTTCCTCTGTTGAAAGCTCAGAGAAATCCGTACTGCTTACAACAAGCGGGTTGTTTAAGGAAGCATAGCCATCCTCGTTGCCGATCCAGCGCACACCCGGACTCCATTCCGGATCGCAGAAAGTGAGGATGTCCGGTTGATATTCGTTGATTGCCTTTACGATACGTGGCTTATCGTATTCGTGTCCCTCCGAGCCGCAACCGTCAAACCAAAGATAATCGATCTTTCCGTATCCGGTAAGAAGTTCACGGATTTGGTTGATAAAATATTCATCGTATTCCTTTGCATTTTTGAAGCTGATAGCATATTTTCCCCATTGAGCGGGGGAATAATAAAGTCCCACCTTCAATCCCACTTTGCGGCAGGCATCGACAAATTCACGGACAACGTCACCTCGACCGTCCTTCCAACGGGATCCCGCAACGCTGTATTCGGAATACTTGGTGGGCCAAAGAGCAAAACCATCGTGATGCTTACAGGTAAGAATGACATAGGTTGCTCCGCCTGCTTTAGCCGTTTTAAGCCAACTTTCACAGTTAAGTTCGGTGGGATTGAATGCTTCCATAGGCATCTCTTTTCCGTCCCAATCCTTGTGACCCGGGAAAAATGAGCGGATTCCAAAATGGAAGAACACCCCGAATTCCCAATCGAGAAATTCAAGTTGCTTTTTTGATGGTAGTTTACTCATAGTAACCTCCTGCGGTTAAATGTTTATTTCAACGATAAGGGGCATATGGTCGGAACACCAAAGCGGAACGGTGGAGGTTACCGATGCATATGTCTTTACGGTAACGTTTTTGGAAACGTACGCGTGATCTATGGCATTCTCGTTAGTACCTTCGACACAGGCCCAACGGACAAAGGTTCCGTCGTCATCGCTCCATATGGGATAGGGATGTAAGCAGCAATTATCGTTTTTCTCATCAGCTACCCGGAAGGCTCTTATAAGACCTGCTGCCGTAAAAATATTCTGAGGTTCGGAACTTTCGTTACAGTTCATATCTCCGCCCATTATAAGCGGAATGTCCGCAAAAGCGTGATCAAGTGAGCGTATTTCGCTTATAACATTGAGCATCTCGTGTGCGTTTTGAACGCGCGCGGCATTTGCATCGATTCCGGGTTGATCGTACATCATATGGGTGGATATGGCAACAAATCTCTTGCCCGTAGCTTTTACTTGTAGTACTGCCCAAGTAATGCTTTTAGAATTTGCGTTGTTGGGCTTGGAATAAAGAAAGCATCCGGATTTTATCAGAGACAGCTTGTCCCGCCGGTAAAAGAGCGGTGTGTTGTTGACATAATCCGTATGAACACTTGCATCCGTGTATCCGTTTGCCTGCATAAGAGGCGTAAAGCATTCATGATAGCAGACATGCGGGGGCATCTGGCCGTATTCCTGTAAGCAAAGTACATCAGGCGCATATTCCTTTACGATTTCGGCCTGCATTGCGTGACGTATGTTGGATGGACCGTAGCCCGACCAGCCGTATACGTTATAGAACATAATTCGAATGTCACCAAGACGCGAATCGATAAAGCTCGTGCCATCGTCAAGTTTGTTTTTCGGTTTAGCCACGTAAGAAAAGCCATCGCTTATCTCCGAGCAAAACAAGCAGCTTTTCAAGTACTCCAAAAGCCCCTCAAAGCCGCGAAGTCCGTCCATAACGAGCTGTAGTTTGCCCCCTGTAAAAGAAACCGCAAAGCCGTTTTTTTCGGGAGAAAGCGTGGTGCGAGTCGTGTTGCCTACAAGTATCTCGTTGGCGGTCTCCGTTGTATCGTCCGATATTGGGAGCGGCGTATTACAGGTATTCTTGAAATAAAGGGAAATATGTCTTGCAAGCATCGTTTCGAGAACGCTGGCGTTTTTCTTCGTTACTATACGCCAATCGGTGAGCGCTGTTGAGCCGAGAGTGGATCTGATTGAGTTGTTCATATGCTTCTCCTTGAAATTTTTATATTTTCTATTTTTTGTGGAATTGTTGATTAGTTTAAGGGTTTTGCGAATTGGAGTATACAAAAATTCTTCATTTTTTCAGATGCTTTCTCAGGGTGGAGAGGATTGTTTTTCTTGAAGTAATTTAGGAGGCGAATTCACAAACAAATATTAAATAAAACCGATCTTTTGTCTATATATTGACTTAAGAACTAAGTTTTAGTATAATATAAATTGCATCGCTTTTCAACATAAGAATCACAGCGAAATATAAAAATACTGTACAGGATCACATAAAAATGAATAACACAGCAAAAACAGGAATAACAGACAGTAGGACACAGGAGCTTTTGCCGGTATATATGTTTTCGGTAGGCAAAGGGCATAATCAGGAATACCGCGATCGCACGAACGATTCTCCGTGTTACCATTTTCTTTACGTTGAAGATGGAGAAGGGATTTTTGAGTTCCCCGACGCTACGTATGTGCTTGAAAAGGGAAATACAGTGTTTTTCAGAAAGGATTATCCCGTGATCTACAGGCGAAAGAACAAGCTTTTCATTACTGCTTGGGTGGCTTTTGACGGACAGCTTGTAAAAGAACTTCTGGAATATTACAGAGCTGGCGGCTATTCCTTTCTTAAAAGCGAAATCGTATGGCATATCATGCAAGGAATATATGAGCTTGCTTCGGCAGGGGCATCTCCCGACGTACTGTCGACGCGCGTTTACGAGTTGATAGTTACATACTTCAATGAGTTGAATAAAACAAATGACAATGCCACTTTACAAAAAGCAAAGCGGTATATTGATAAAAATTATGCGCAGGATTTATCTGTTGGGGATATTGCCGCAGCGGTCGGGGTATCGGAGTCTTTAATATTTAAGCTTTTCCGTGAAAAGGAAAAAAGCACACCGGTTGATTATCTGCGCAACATAAGGATAGAAAACGCCAAGCGAATGCTTATCGAAGATGATGGGCTCAAGATCTTGGATATAGCAGTTAGGTGCGGCTTTTCCGAATCGGCTTATTTCTGTAGCGTCTTCCGAAAGTATACGGGAATGACACCGATGTCTTATCGGAAGATGTATCAATCCGCTGGTATTTAAACCCGGACCGTTCTCCCAAACTCTTTACTCGTTTCACTCGCAGAGTTTGGAGGTCGTTTCAAGTCCTGCCTGTTTTCCATAATAAGAAAAACCTCTTCACTCCAAAAGGAGCAAAGAGATTTTTTGGAAGTTTTGAACTTAATGGCACGAATAAAATGTGTCTGAAAACCGTTATTTTCAATTATTAGAACCAATTAAATGATGAATCATTTTCTCAGGTTCCTCAACAAAAAGTTTTGTTGTTTTATAATGCTCAGTTTCATAATATTTCACCTTTTCAATTCCTGATTCAGAAAACTGTAATATTTCTGCATTTGGAAATGCCATTAAAATCGGTGAATGAGTTGCAATTATAAATTGAGAATTGTTTTTCAACAGACTATCCATTTCAACAATTAAAGTCATTAACCGCATAGGAGAAAGTGCTGCTTCGGGCTCGTCTAAAAGATATAAACCTTTTCCGCTAAAGCGATTTTGTACTATAGATAGAAAACTTTCCCCGTGCGATTGGTTGTGCAAAGAAACATTCCCATAGTTGTGGGTTGCTTTGACCTCGTCAATATATGTTGCGGCATTATATAAACTTTCCGCCCTTAAAAAGAAACCGTCCTTTGCAAAATCTCTTTTAGTTAAAGTTAAATGTTCGGAAAGTTCCGAATGGGTATCTTTAGTAGAAAAAGAAAAGTTTTTTGTGCCGCCTTCAGCATTAAAACCATACGCAACTGCAATTGCTTCAAGCAAGGTGGACTTACCTGTACCGTTCTCGCCCACAAAAAAAGTAATATTAGAAGAAAGCTTTAGTTCTTTATTAGCAGCAAGATATTTTATAATAGGTAAATCATTCAGATAGGAGTTCTCACTTAAGGAATTATCAAATAGAATACTGCTAATATATTTTGCATTACTCATTTTGAATTCTCCTTGGCAGTGTTAATGGATGCCACAAGCATTGCCCGAAGTCCTGTGCAGACGGTATCTAATTCTTTATACTGATTTTCATTTATGTAATTGGTTTTATAAAGTAACTCTAACCAATATCCTGTTTCGTTTGCTTCCTTAAGTGCTATTTGCAATTTTGCAATAAAGTCCGATTTTCCATGTGCATATTGTGCCTCACGGATATTAGCACCTATGCTTGTGCCGCTTCGACCAACTTGATTAGAAATAATATGTTCTTTATTCTCTTTCAATAATCTCACAAGATTTATAATAGAAACGGCAAAATCCATTGATTGAACTGATAGTTTGTCATTACGCATAATAGCACCTGCTTTCTAGATAAAGTATAACATATCTATAAAGCCTTTTCAATGAAAAATGAAGCATTGGCTTCGCCAATATGAAGCACTCGCATTCGCTCGTATGAAGCGAAGCACACTTTTAATTATTAATGTTGCGAAGCAACGCTTCATAGCCGAAGGCGACTTCATTCTTCATGCACCGTTAGGTGCGCTTCATTGCAACCAAAAAAATAGCAGCCGACAAAGTCGACTGCATTTTTTGGTTGCGGGGACAGGACTTGAACCTGCGACCTCCGGGTTATGAGCCCGACGAGCTACCAGCTGCTCTACCCCGCGATATTTATTTTTTGGCGTAAAGTTATTATACTACATCTAAAATAATAATGCAAGTCTTTTTTTGAAAAAATTTAAGATTGCCTATAACACTGCAATAATGAAGTTCTTTATTTTCGGCAGTCTCCGTTTTTCTTTACAAAGAAAGCGGAGACTGCTTCTTTACGAAGTATCTCCGCTAATGTGCATTTTTGTTTTGTTTATTTATTTATTAAATATTTTGAAACGAGTATACTTCCGAATATATAACATACACCAAGACAGGCGCTGGTAAGCGCAGCATTTACCTGCCAAGCTAAAAATCCTGATGCAGAAGACACAAGCTCAAGCACTGCAAAGACTACCATCCAATTTTTAGCACCGTTTGCATTTTCAAAATTGGGGACACAAAAATCTACACTCTGATATGTGGATTTCGCAAGGCGATGAATTTTGCGGAAGCCTAAAACATTTATAAGCAAGAGAACAAGGCCAACCGCTACAATAATACCTGCTACAAACAATCCCGAAATATCAAACAAGGTTTCTACCAAATATGTATTTTCAATACCCACTAAACCGATTACCTCATCTATAAGCTCCTGAGTAGCGGCAGCATCTGCAATAAATTGCCAAGCCAATCCTATCAATGCGCCTGAAACCATAATGCAAATGGTAGCAATATTTACTAAAACATAATTTGCATATATAGTTCCGCTTATATTTTTAAGCTGAGATGAATCAGCAAAGCCTTTTCTGCCCTGAGCAAAAGCGATCCAAAGGAAAACCGCCATCAAAATCTGAAGCAGCGGCACCCCTCCCGTGCTTAAAGACAAAATACAGGAAACGCTAACAAGAATACAAATCACTAAGAACAAGCTATCCTTAAGCATTCCAAGCACCTTATCTGCAGCAGGGTTTACACTAACGGGTTCTGCTGCAACACCATTACAGTTAGGGCAAACGCCAACTGCGTCATCATACTCAAAACCGCAATTTTCACATTTCATAAATTCATCCTCCATAGTCAAATTAGACTTTCGTCTAATAGAATTATACTATTTTATTCCATAAATTTCAATATTTTCTTTAGTATTGTTAAGTTTAGAAAAATATGGTATAATCATAAAAAACAAAGGAGATGAAAATTATGAAACTTAATTACAAGCGCGTTTTACTCGTTGGTATGGCGTTTTTTCTAATTCAGGCCTTCTGGCAAGCGTATGATGCCATAATCCCCTTAATTCTCACGAACCACTTTGGTCTTCCCCAATCCGCATCAGGTGCAATTATGTCATTAGATAACGTTTTAGCAGTATTTATGCTTCCCATTTTTGGCTCACTCTCAGATAAGGTAAATACACGATTTGGTAAGCGTACACCTTTTATCTTCATAGGAACCATAATTGCGGTAATATCATTTGTGTGTCTTACATTTATTGATAATTATCAGTTAGCCCTTATTTTAAAGGCTGGTATTCCCGAAATGGAAACGGGTGCTACACAAGCGGCTTTGCAATTAACCCTTAAAAACCCCTTAGCCCTTATAGGCTTTATCGCAACTCTTCTTGTAACCCTTATTGCAATGGCTATATTCCGCTCTCCCGCAGTGGCTCTTATGCCCGATGTTACGGTTAAGCCCTTGCGTTCTAAAGCCAACGCAATTATAAACCTTACGGGTACTGCAGGTGGAATAATCGTTTTGGTTTTAGGTATGGTTTTCGCCACCTCTAAGAACAGCTTTATGGAATATACACCTTATGTTTTTGCCGTTTGCTGTGTTATGCTTTTAGGCTTTATAATCTTCCTTTTAAGCGTTAAGGAAAACAAATGGGCAAAGGAAATGGAAGAGGAATCTATAAGGCTTGGTCTTGAGGAAGCCAAGACAGAAGAATTAAATGACAATTCCTCTCATAAGCTATCAAAGGCAGAGTTTAAGTCCTTTATGCTGATTTTAGCTTCGGTTGCCCTTTGGTATATCGGCTATAATTCCATTACAAGCAAATATTCGGTTTATGCCACCAACATTTTAGGTTTTGACTTTAACTTCACTCTTATTATAGCTCAGGCGGCGGCCATCGTTTCTTATATACCCGTTGGTATAATTGCCTCTAAAGCAGGCAGAAGAAAAACCGTTCTTGCAGGTGTTACCATGCTCACTCTTGCCTTTTTCTTCGGCATATTTGTAACACCCGATACGCCCGAACTCATTATGTATCCCATATTTATTTTAGCAGGTATAGGTTGGGCTACTATAAATGTAAACTCCTTCCCAATGGCAGTTGAGCTTGCAAAGCACGGAAATGTCGGCAAATACACAGGCTATTACTACACCGCCTCTATGGCAGCACAGATAGTAGCTCCCATACTTTCAGGCTTCCTTTATGATGCCTTTGGTATGAGATTTACATTCTTTACCTTTGGTGCTTTATTTGTGGCATTTTCCTTTGTAACTATGTTTTTTGTTAAACACGGCGATGCTCAGGAAATCCCTCAGAAGAGCATACTTGAACATTTGGATGTTGACTAAATATGATTGCATTTTTTATTATTCTTTCGGTTTTAATTGTTCTTGTCCTTATTTATTTTTTGTTCCTCGTAAGGCCTTATAATAAAGAGCCTGACAAGGTTTTACTTTGCGATTATGCTCACAGAGGTCTGCATAACGAAAGCATTCCCGAAAACTCTCTTTTTGCCTTTGAGGCAGCCGCAAGTAAGGGCTTTGGTATGGAGCTTGATATTCAGCTTTCAAAAGACGGCGAGGTTATGGTTTTTCACGACTACAATCTCAAAAGGATGACGGGCCTTGACAAAAAGCTTAATGAATTAACGGTTACTGAGCTTAAAGAGCTATCTCTTAAAGGAACTGATGAGAAAATACCCACTCTTAAAGAGGTTTTGGAGTTGGTTGATGGCAGGGTGCCGATTCTTGTTGAAATCAAAGGCGAAGACTTTAATTATGAGGTTTGCGAAAAGGCGGCAGAGATATTAAAGGATTATAAGGGACCTTACTGCTTAGAATCCTTTAATCCTTTCCTTATAGGTAAAATGGGCAAGCTTCTCCCCAACTCCTTCAGAGGCCTTTTATATACCAATTATTTAAGAGACCCTAAGGTGAATTTTATTAAGGCTTTAGGCGCTGCTATGGCTCTTAACTTTATAGCCAAGCCTAACTTTATATCCTACAATAAGCTTGATAGAAATTCCTTGCCCGTAAATATTACAACTAGGCTTTATAGGACTTACAAATTTGTTTGGACAGTGGTTGGAGGAAAAGAAATATCCACCGCAAAAGGAAAAGGCGAATTCCCTATTTTTGAAAAACCTGAAGATTAGTTTAATTGACTAATTTAAAAAAATATGATAAAATAAATAAAAACTAACGGAGGTATTTATTATGGACAATAAAGTACGTGAACTTTTAAATCAGCAAATCAATAAGGAATTTTATTCTGCATATCTCTACCTTGATTTCTCTAACTATTTTGAGGATAGAGGACTTGACGGCTTTGCCAACTGGTATATGATTCAGGCTCAGGAAGAGCGTGACCACGCAATGCTTTTCTACAGATATCTTCAGAATGAAAATCAGAAGGTAACCTTAGAAGCTATTGATAAGCCTGATAAGGTATTTAGCTGTGATATGGATGTACTTAAAGCAGGACTTGAGCACGAAGAATATGTAACCTCGCTTATTAACGATATCTATGCAGCAGCATATGAAGTTAAAGATTTCAGAACTATGCAATTCCTTGACTGGTTTGTTAAGGAGCAGGGCGAAGAGGAAACCAACGCTAACGATTTAATTACAAAGATGGAGCTTTTCGGTTCTGACCCCAAGAGTCTTTATATGCTTAATCAGGAATTGGCTGCAAGAATTTATTCCGCTCCCTCACTTGTTCTTTAATTAAAATCAAAACTCCCGATTTTCGGGAGTTTTTTATTGCCATTTAAACAGTAAGATGTTATAATATTCTAAAATTAAGGAGGGTTATTTTATGGCTTATCATATACTACCAAAACCCAAAAGCATAATTTATAAAGAAGGTTCTTTTTCTCTTTTCGAATGCAGAATACTTATTGAAAGCGGAATTGATAAAAGAATTATAAAGGCGGCTTTAAACCTTAAAGAGCAAATCGAGAGTAAAACGGGTAATTTTCATAATCTAGCCCTCTCCTTACTTGACGCAGAAAATCCAATTTATATAAAAAAAGATGCTTCCTTAAAGAGTGAAGGCTATATTCTTGATATTAGCAGTGATGCTATAACTATAACAGGCGGCGATGATGCAGGTTGTTTTTACGGCATTAAAACCCTTATGCAGATACTAAGTGAATCCACTTGTGAAATCAGTGCCCTTTGTATAAACGATTATCCCGATATGAAGCACCGTGGATTTTATCACGATGCAACGAGAGGCAGAGTGCCAAGCGTAAAGGGAATCAAGCAATTAGTTGATATTCTTGCAAGCTATAAGACCAACTCCTTACAGCTTTATGTTGAGCATACCTTCGATTTTTTGGAATTTAAAAATGATAACAGAACAGAGAATGATTATTTAACAAGGCAGGATATTTTAGAAATTGATGAGTATTGCTACAATAATTTTATAGATTTTATCCCCTCTCTTTCTACCTTTGGTCATCTATATGAGCTGTTGAGCAAAAAAGAGTTTGCTCACCTTTGTGAGCTCGAGGGCTTTGTTGCTCAAAGTCATTTCTGGCGGGAAAGAATGATGCACCACACCATAGACCCATTAAATCCCGAAAGCTTTGAAGTAATAACCTCTCTTATTGACCAATATCTTCCCCTTTTCCGTTCTAAGTATTTTAATATCTGCTGTGATGAGACCTTTGACCTTGGCAAAGGCAGAAACAAGGGAAAAGAAAGTGCTTCCCTTTACATAGATTTTGTTGAAAAGATAATTGATTATGTAAAGTCTAAAGGTAAAACCGTTATGATGTGGGGCGATATTGCCCTTAAGCACCCTGACCTTTTACCCCGAATCCCTAAGGATGTAATTCTTCTTAATTGGGAATATAATATGTCTCCTGATACACAAAAAATCGAAAAGGTAAAAGAAACCGGACTTACTCAGATAGTTTGCCCCGGTAATAATGCCTGGTTTTCGCTTATTGAATTTATAGATATATCGGTGCCTAATATAAGCAAAATGGTTTGCTCAGGTTATAAAAACACAGCGCTCGGTATGCTTAATACCAATTGGGGCGATTACGGTCATCCCGCCCATATAGAATGCTCCCTTTACGGTACGGTTTTCGGCGCTTCTATATCCTGGAACACGGAAACCAAGGCAGACGAAGATTTTAATAAAGCGGTATCAAGGCTTGTTTATAAAACTGATTTTGATATATCGGATATACTGCTTAAATTAGGCAGAGCTCAAAAAACTGCCCATTGGCTAAATCTTTATGATTGGGTTGAAAACCGCAATGCTGAAAAATTCACTTCTTCAGAGGAGGAAATCAAAAAAAGCATTGCCGATTGCCAAGAGATATGTGAAAAGCTTAACGACTGCAATTATCCCCTATCCGTAATAAGAACTACCGCAAAGGGTATTTCCCTTTTAAACGAAGCCGTTCTTCAAATAAAAAGGGATGGAAAGACAAGCGAAGAGTTTGTAAACAATATAAATACTTGGTTTAAAGAATATAAAAAATGTTGGCTTTATTCCTCTAAGCCAAGTGAAATAAATATAATAAAAGAATTTTTGAATAAAATCTAACAGGACTCTCAACTCAAAACCATTGAGGTGATTATATGAGCTATACAGAAGATAAAGCTTTATCAAAAAAGCAAAAGGAAGAATATGTAAGCGGTCTTGACCTGATACTTAAAAGGCGTCAGGAAGAGGCTAAGAATATCCGCAAGGAGTACATTAAAGATATTTTTTCTTCTCCCGAAAAATACCGTGAAGATTTCAGAAGAATGCTTGGTTGGCCCCTTGCTGATTATAACAGCAATTGGGAAACCAAGGTTAAAGAAGAAAAGCTTTTTGAGGATAAAACCCACGAATGCTTTAGAATGAGCTTCGAGGTTTTAGAAGGTCTTACCCTTTCGGGACTATTCTTTAAGGCTAAGGGTGAAGAGAAAAAACCTCTTGTTTTAGTTCAGCACGGAGGTCTTGGTACCCCTGAATTTATTTCGGGTTTTTACGGGGGTACCTCTAACTACAATGATATGCTGCAGCGTGTTAAAAAGCAGGGTGTTCATGTATTCGCCTTACAGCTTCTTTTGTGGGATAAGCCCAATTACGAGGTTGATTTTGACAGAGAATCTCTTGATGCAAGGCTTAAAAGGGTTGGCAGTTCAATAACTGCTATAGAGGTATTTACTCTTACTAAGATAATGGACTACTTTGAAGAAAAGCCCTATGTTAAGAATTTCGGTATGGTGGGTATGTCCTACGGCGGCTTCTATACCCTATTCACTACAGCGCTTGATACACGTATAAAATCGGCAGTTTCCTCCTCATTCTTTAACTCGAGGGATAATGTGGGCTGGAGTGACTGGGTATGGCGGAATTCTGCCTTTATGTTCGATGATGCTCAAGTTGCCTGTCTTATTTACCCACGAAGAATTCACCTTGCTATTGGAGATAGTGATGAATTGTTTGATTATAAAAACAGCCAAAAATCCTTTGATACTATCAAAGATATCTGCAAAGAGGTTGGCACCGATTGGGTTAAATTTCAGGTTTACGGCGGCACCCACGAATTTATAAAAGATGATGAGGCAATAGAAACACTTATAAAAGATTTGTTTTAATAAAAAACGGAATTTACATTTTACTGTAAATTCCGCTTTTTTATATTTATTTCGTTTAAGAATGTGAAAATCAAAATAAGCGCTCCGCCGATTATTTGGGTTAAAGTAATTTCTTCTTTTAAAATAAGCACCGAAACCAAAACGGCAACCAAGGGGTCTATATAGCTTAGCACCGCTACCTGCTGTCCCTCCAATTCCTTAAGGGAAGAAAAATACATAAGATAAGTTAAACCCGTATGCACTAAGCCCACTATTATAAGAAAAACAACGCCTTTAGTATGTAAAGAGGTTATATTTATACCGTCTGTTAAAAGAACATAAGGAACTAAAACCACAGCGGCAGAAACAAACTGCAAAAAGGTTCTCTCTATTCCGCCAATACCCTTAATAGCCTTATTAAGAAGCATTACCGCAGCATAAAGGATGGCTGCGCCTATACCAAAAGCGATGCCTTTAATATGCATTAAATTACCGCCTAAATTTCCAAGTCCCGTAATTAAAATAAGTCCCGCTGTAGAAAATATAAAGCAAACAATCTTTTTTAAGGTCATCTTTTCTTTAAATAGCAAGGGACTTAAAACCGTTACTATAACGGGAGCAAAATAGTAGCTTAGTGTTGCAACAGATACGGTTGTGCATTTATATGCAGCAAATAAAAATATCCAGTTAAAGCCCATAGCCGCACCCGAAAGAAGCAATAAAACAAGCTCCTTCCTGCAATTTTTAAATGATATTTTCTTTTTTGTAATGAGCAGATATCCGCCTACCAAAAGTACTGCGAGCAAGGCTCTGTATAGAGCTATTTCCCCCGTAGGCAGAGGGATGTTTTTCACAAATAAACCAATGGTACCGAAAATTACCATTGATACTGTAAACATCAATTTATTAAAATTATCAGTTTTCATAGGTTACCTCAGAAATTTTATATATCTATTATAATACTATTTATATAAATTGACAAGTTTTTACTACTGTGGTAAACTAAAAAAGTATTTTAAATAGGGGGTGTAACCGTGAAAAAGACCTTAAAAGAAGCCTTGATTTCAACAATTCCCGTGCTTACGGGCTATCTTGTTTTAGGCTTTGGCTTTGGTATTATACTAAAATCCAATGGGTTTAGCATATTACTTGCCTTTGCTATGAGCTTTTTTATTTATGCAGGCTCAATGCAATATGCGGCTATCGGTCTGCTCACGGGAGGAGCATCTCTAATAACAACGGCTCTTACTACCCTTATGGTTAATGCCCGTCATATTTTTTACGGTATTTCGATGGTAGACAGATATAAAAATATGGGACTTAAAAAGCTTTATCTGATTTTCGCTCTTACAGATGAAACCTACTCCCTCGTTTGCCACGATAATCCTGATATCAACGATAAAGAAAGAGGCAAATATTATCTTTTTGTTTCTATATTTAACCACGTCTATTGGGTTACAGGCACTCTTCTCGGCGCTATTGCGGGCTCTGTTATTAAGTTTAACAGCGAGGGAATAGATTTTGCCCTTACTGCTCTTTTTATAACAATATTTTTAGAGCAATGGCTAACAAGCGAAAGGCACTTCCCTGCTATCATCGGAGTTGCCGTATCTATATGCTCTCTGTTTATTTTCGGCGCAGATAAATTTCTTATCCCCGCAATGCTAATCATTGCCCTTCTTTTATGTATAAAAAAGGAGGATACGGAAAATGAGTAATTTTTATGTTTGGCTTACGGTGGCTGTTATTGCTTTGGTTACGGCTTTGCTTCACTTCCTACCCTTTGTTATCTGGGGAGATAACAGAAAAACTCCTAAAATAATCGAAAAGCTCGGTAGAACTCTACCGTATGCAATAATGGGTATGCTTGTTATTTACTGTCTTAAAGAGGTGAATTTCGGTAGCATCGAGGGATATTTGCCCACATTTATTTCTACTTTGGTTGTGGGAATTTCTTATGTTTTAAAACAAAACACCCTTATAAGCATTATTCTTGGAACTCTTTGCAACATTTTACTTCTTCAGTTTGTATTTTAGGTGATATTATGATAAGCGTAATTTTTGATATGGATGGAACCTTGCTTGATACTCAGCGCATCTGCATTCCCGCTTACGATTATGCAGGGAAATTACAGGGCTTTAAGGATATGGGCAAATGTGTTCCCGATGTTTGCGGAACTAATGAGGCAGGCTCAAGAAAATATTTGGAAAATAAATATCCTCAGCTTGATTTATTAAAATTCAGAACCGATATGCGAGAATATATTGCAAAGAATTTGGTTGTTAAATTTAAAAAAGGCGCAAAGGAGCTTTTGGAATTTCTCAAAGAAAACAATATAAAATTTGCCCTTGCCTCAGGCACCTCGAGACCATCTGTTATGCACCATTTAAACGAGCTTGGCATTGCAGAAGATTTTGATGCCATTATTTGCGGAAACGATGTTGAAAATGGGAAACCCGCTCCCGATATTTTTCTTTTAACGGCTGAAAAATTAGGCGTAAGCCCTCAAAACTGCTTCGTTTTCGAGGATAGCGAAAACGGTATAAGGGCGGGCGCTTCGGCAGGTATGAAAACCTTTGGCATTGAAGATATCACGCCCTTCAGCGATGAGGTTAAAGGACTTATGTTCAAGGAGCTTAACTCACTTGATGAGGCAATACCTATACTTAAAGAATATATAAAATAAAACTGCCTTGGGAGACGCTTCTTTGCGTCTCCCGTTCTTATTCAGTTCTGCTTATGCTTATAATTTTTATAGCAAAAATCAAAAATTTCTTTTTTAACAGTGCCGAAGGACTTGTCTTTGTGGTGGATAAGGTATGAGTTTCGTGTGAATTCATAATCTGAAATGGTTATTTTGCGAAGTCCACCATTGCTTAGTTGACGGGTAAGCAACGCTTCGGGCATAATGGTAACACCCAAGTTTTGTACGGCGGCAGAGATTAGTGCTTGGTTACTTATAGATTCCATTACGGGAGTTACAACAATATTTTCAAGAGCAAAAATATGGTCTAAAAATTCACGAGATACACTTTCATCCTCACGCAACAATAGGTCATATTCGCAAAGCTCCTTTAGTGTTACGGTGTCGGGCATATTATATTTTTTGCCACATACCGCAATTAAAGTGTTGCAGTCAACAAGGCGGGATTTAATATTTTGGTTGGATGGCTTGCCTTGAATAAAAGCAAAGTCAAGCGCGCCGTTTAAAATTTTATTTTCTATTATAGACGTTTGGTTAATAGAAATCTGAAAATCTATATCGGGAAAGCTTTCTTTAAGATTTCGCAAAAGCCAAGGTAACTTTTGCTTGCCTATGGTAAGCGACGAGCCTATTTTTAAAAGCGGTTTTTTCGAAGAATTGAACGCTTGCTCCTCAAATTCATCGAATGCCGAAATAACTTCTTGCGCCTTTATAAGCAGACTTTTGCCTTCGTCGGTTAAAAACAGCCGCTTATTTATGCGCTCAAATAATTTCACATTGTAATTTTTCTCAATTTCGGCAATAGTATTACTGACGGCAGGCTGTGCAATAAAAAGTTCTTCGGCGGCCTTTGTCATATTGTTATGCTTACAAACGCATATAAAAATCTTAAGATGCCGTATAGTCATAATAAACCCCTCCACAATAATTATCATAATCAAATTTATATGAACTTTATAATATTATACTATTTTACTTATTTAAAGTCAACTGGTACAATTAACCTTGCAAAAAATGAAAAGGAGAAAAAATATGGTATCTTCAGGAGAAGTAATGCAGTTGATTAGTAGCCTTATCTGGCTATTGGCAGGTGTCGGTGTATTCATAGTTGGTATGAATTTTATGGGTGACGCCTTGGAAAAGAGCGCAGGCTCGGGAATGAAGCGCTTACTCGAAAGAATCAGTAACAATCGTTTTTCGGGTGTAGGAATTGGCGCAGGTGTAACGGCAATTATTCAAAGCTCGTCGGCAACATCGGTAATGGTTATCGGACTTGTAAATGCAGGTGTTATGACGCTTATGCAGGCAACCCCAATTAT
Organism: Acutalibacteraceae bacterium; assembly: GCA_045605605.1. Classification (GTDB taxonomy): domain Bacteria; phylum Bacillota; class Clostridia; order Oscillospirales; family Acutalibacteraceae; genus UBA737. The sequence goes on from JAZUQH010000007.1 coordinate 44,160, forward strand.
TATGGGCGCGAATATCGGTACAACCATTACAGGTGTATTGGTAGCTCTAAAAAATGATTATTTTAATATGGCAATGTACCTGCTTGCCTTTGCGGGTGTTATGATGGGCTTTTTCAAAAAGGAAAAAGTGAAAATTGCAGGTAGCCTTTGTTGTGGTTTGGGACTTATTTTCGTAGGTCTTGAAGTAATGAGTAGCGAACAGGCTTTTGGTAATCCGCTTGTTGAGGGTATGTTTACAGATATTTTCCAAAGAATAGATTTTCCGTTGCTTTTAATTCTTGTAGGTGTTATCTTTACCGCCCTTATTCAAAGCTCGTCTGCTTGTACAGGTGTTGTAATTACAATGGTGGGCACAGGTGTATTACCGCTTGATATGGCGCTATTTATCATACTTGGTGCAAATATAGGTACCTGTGTAACCGCTTTGCTTGCATCAGTTGGCGCTAATGCCAATTCAAAGCGTGTAGCTTTTATCCACTTTACCTTTAATACAATCGGAACAGCTATTTTTACAATAATAATTTGGATATTCAAGGAGCCAATAGTAAACCTTTTGGTTTCTCTCTTCCCTGGGGATGACCAAATGTCACTTCAAATGAGAGTATCTGCTTTCCATGTTATATTTAATGTTGCTACCACCTGTGTTTTGCTTCCGTTTGTAAAGCAGTTAGTTAAATATTCCTGCGCAGTTATTAAGGATAAAAAGGAAACCGAAGAATTACTTTCCCTTAAATATGTTGATGACAGACTGTTAACCACACCGCCTGTTGCACTTATGCAGGTTAAGAAGGAAATTGAATATATGCTCTCACTTGTAGAGGAAAACACAAGGCTTTCTTTTGCCGCCATTGATAATGCCTCTATACAGCACAGCGAAACCGTTGAAAACAATGAACAGATTATCGACTACACTAACCGCGCCTTAACCCAATTTTTAATTAGGCTGTCGGCTAATGTGGAAGAAAGCGATGAAAAAATAATCGGCACGTATTTTCATGTTCTCAACGACCTTGAGCGTATCGGTGATAACGCTGAGAATTTCCACGAAATCGGTGTAGAAATGCTTAATAAGAATATCAAGTTTTCCGATAAGGCGCATAGCGGTATTGATGAAATGCGTGAAAGCATTATGCAAATGTTTGCTATATCTAAGGATGCTTTTGTAAACTTAAATAAAGAAGAATTACCTAAGCTTGCTGTTTTAGAAGAAGCAGTGGACGACAAGAAAAGGTCATTTATAGCAAGTCACTTTGCACGTCTTGCCGAAGGCAACTGTAGCGCCGATGTAAGCCCTTATTATTCATCAATAATATCGGGACTTGAACGCGTTGCCGACCACCTTGTAAATGTTGGCTTCAGTATTGTAAATCCTATCGGTTCTCAAAAAACAGATGCATAAAAAAACTCCCTTCGGGGAGTTTTTATTTTAGTAGCTCGTAAGCGCTTTTGCAAAAGGCGGTGGCACCTATGGGGCAGACGTCCTCGTTGAACATAACCTTTGGATTATGGGCGGTATATTCTCCTCTTTCATCACTAAAGCCTGACGCAAGATATATATAAGCCGATGGCACTTTATCGGTTATAATGGCAAAATCATCCGAGGCTGTTACCTTAACATCTGTTATTTCTTTAAATTCAGGTACATTTAACTCTCTGATATAAGAAACTACGGTTTGGGTGAATTTTTCATCACAAACAAGAGGCGGAACGCTCGCATTTAGGGTAAAATCTATACTGCATCCGTTTTTACTTGCTATATTCTCTGCCCTTTTTTTCATCTCTTTTAAGATTATATCTCTTTTTTCCTTTTGTTCTGTTCTTAGGCTTCCGCCTATTTCTGTTTTATCAGGGATTATATTATCCGTATCTCCGCCTAAAAATCTGCCGATGGTTATAAGGGTATTTTCAGTGGTTAATTCTTCAAAGGCCTTATATATATCCACTGCCACCTTTATAGGATTTGAATTAAGGTTTGGCATCGCTCCGTGTCCGCCCTTACCAAACACGGTTATTTTAAATCTATCGGCGCCATACATCATAACCGAATCGCTGTTATACATAATTGCTCCAACGGGTATTTTACCTGCTCCCACGTGAAAAGCAAGGGAAAAGTCGGGTAAACACTTTTCAAAGAGTCCGTTTTCTATCATATTTTTACAGCCTGTTAAATTTTCTTCAGATGGCTGAAACATAAACCTTACGGTTCCCTTTAATTCACTTTCTGTTTCCTTTAACATTTTAGCGGCTGTAAGAAGCATTGCGGTATGAAGGTCATGTCCGCAAGTGTGAGCGCAATTAGTTTTTGAGGCAAATTCAAGGCCGCTTTCCTCTTTCATTGGAAGCGCATCCATATCGGCTCGGAGAAGCAAAACGGGGTTTCCGTTTCCTAATTCAGCAACCACACCCGCACCGCATTTTTTAGGTTTAATACCTATTTTCTTTAATTCTTCGGTTACATATAACACCGCTTTTGGCATATTAAGTCCGCTTTCGGCATTTTGGTGCAGAAAACGGCGATGCTTTATCGTTTCTTCCTTCAATTCAATAGCCCTCTTATAAAATTCCATATAATCACCAATATTATTATGCCAATAAAAAACGCCCTTTTTCAAGGGCGTTAATTTTATTTAATTTTTCTCGCTTCTATATAAAAGCGTTTATCATCTGCGTGTCCCATAGAAAAGGTTTTTCTCGGCAGTGAGCCATCCTGAGCTACCGCATCAAAAAGCTCATCTTTGCCCATACCGTCAAATATAAAGCCTACTGTATTTTCCTTTTTGGAAAGCTTTCGGGTAGATTCTATGCCGTGAATATAATCTATCTCGGCAGAAGAATTTTTAAGGTACTCATCAAGAAAGGTTTGCAGAGTTGCAACGGCTAATTTTTCCTTAGAGCTAATACGAATAACTCTTTCCTCTTCCCCGTAAACACAGGTATAAATTTTAGCATCCGCACTATCGCTTTCACCACCGCAATACTCTATAAAATCATCAATTAGCTTTTGAGGATTAACACCAAATACTACGCGGTAGATAGGCTCAAATTCCAAGGCGTTATCGTGGATATTAACCACCTCAACTGCGGCAAAGCGGGAAAGCTCGGTCTTATTTATTTCATAACATTTCTTTGCGGTTGCAAGGGAATGGTTGCCATCGCCCACGCAGAATAGAAGTCCGTTATGCTTTTCTGCCAAGGTCATAAGCTTAGAGCATATATCATCGCAAAGGTCATTTTCCACCTGATAGCCCTTTATATGACCGCCATTTTCCATTAAATCAAAATCATAAAGCTTATTTAGATTTTCTTTATTCTCTCTTAAATCACCCATAATTTTATCTTCGGGGTCATCAATTAAGAGCATTACGTGAGGCATTTCAATAGGAGCATCTTTTCTTATTTCAACTCTCGGCGGAATTCTTGATAAAACAGTTTGCTCGGTGGCTCTTACAGCTGCAGTTGTTCCAACATTAAAATCATAGTTTTCTAAATCAATTTTACCGACTATTCCTGAGCGCACTCTGCCGTCAGGCTGAGTTCTTTCAATAAAGATAAAGCTATTTTTAACCTCTTCAAATACATCTGATGATATATATTCATTCATAGTTTTGTTGATTTTATTTACACTGTCAGAATTATCCTCTTTTAAGTAAACCTCAGGCAAAATACAATTAAGTGCCGAGGGCTCAGCGCCAACGTTTGCCTTTACCTTTTCCCAATACTCAGGCTCTGAGGTATATTGGTCACAAGCTATTACTGCCCACTTCTCAAAACTCTTTTTCGGAAGAAGAAAATCGGCAGGAGTAAAACATTTTTTATAATCCATAAATAGAAATCTCCTTATTAAAAATGCCGCTTCAAGCGGCATTTTTCTTATTTATAATATGAAACCTCAATAGAATTTACATTATCGTTTACAGGGTCAACACAAACCGTTATTCCGCTGCGCTTATCATCCTTAGATATAAAATAATCAAGATGATAATCTGTAGCGCTCACTGCAAAGAAGTGCGAGGGCGCACCAAGGCGTTCAATTACATCGGTAATAGCCGAGCCGTTGCTAACACCGTTAACCCAGAACTGACCAAACTCGGACTCAGGAACATTGAGTGAGTTTTCAGAAATAACAAACTTAACAATCTGGCATTTTTTTATGGCAGCGGAGGACTTACCGCTGTTATAAAACACCACATCAATCACATTTTCATATTCATTAACAAAGCGAACCTGAAGCTTTTCACCTGCAAATACAGTGGTTTTTTCATTATATTCCTCTGGGTTTTTAAAGCTCCAACCCTCTTTTATTAGGGTTTTATAATCGGTAGGTAAAGACAAATTGCTGCCTGAATAGGTTATCTTATATTTATAATCCTTACCGAGATAAACATTAGAATAGTTTTCCTCATCATAAAGGCTTATATCAAAATAGGTAGGCATAACCGTATCTGAAGATTTGATTTCGGGAATTTCAATTTTAACGGTGCTCTCTTCAGCAGAGGATACATCGCTTTCCACCCCGTAATTATTATCTACCTCACTGCATCCTGCTAAGGATATGCAACCGATAACAACGGCTAATAAAGTCACCATCTTAAGAATTTTTTTCATAGCTTACTCCTAAAAATAAGTTCTGTATTTATTTTATAATTATTATTATAAAAAGTCAACCAAATTATTAAGGGGAAATGCTTTTTATATCTGCTAAAACAGCTTTTTTAAGCTCATCCTCTGATGAGAATTTTCGTTCTTCTCTCAAAAAACACTTAGGCTCAACCCGAAGAGATTTTCCGTATAAATCTCCGTTAAAGTTAAGTATATAGGTTTCGCTGCATATATGTTCTGTTTGGAAGGTAGGTCTTATTCCGATATTTGAAATTGCCTTATATTCTATATTATCAATTAGAACTGCCGACTCATACACACCGAATTTAACCGATTGAAGAAGCTTTGGATAGACCTGATTTATAGTGGGGAAGCCTAAGGCTCTACCACGCTTATCCCCCTTAATCACATCGGCAGAAAAGCCGAAAGGCTTATAAAGAAGACGGTTTGCCTTTTCGATTTGACCTGACGAAATATATTCTCTTATAAGGGTTGATGATACTATAACACCATCATTTTTAACACTTTCGATCACTTTAAGCCCTATTTTCTTTTCGTTACAAAATGCTCTTAATGTTTCGCTTTCCCCTTTGGCGCCCTTGCCGAAGCGGTAATTAAAACCGCAGACAAAAAGCGAGGGCTTATAACGGTTATAAATAATATTTAAGAAATCTTCCGGCTCGATATTACAAACCTCTTCAAAATTGAGAGCATATATCTCTGACACTCCAAGCTCTTTAAGACAAGCAAATCTATCCTCTGTTGACATTAAAACTCCAACAGAAGAATCAAATACTGTTTTCGGAGGCATTTTAAAGGTTACGGCAATAATATTATAACCCTTAGCATTTTCGATAACTGCACGATGTCCCAAATGCAGACCGTCAAAGGTGCCTAAAATTACTGCGTTTTCCATACTGCCTCCCCCTTTCTCATAGCTTATTTATAACACACTTAATCGCAAGTTGATTTTTCTCTTTTTCTATAACACCGAGGCCTAAAAGCTTATCATTATATCTTACTCGATAAAGCTCACCGTCATTAACATTATTTATTTTTAGTCGGTCAAGGTCAAGCTGACCGCCGTTTGAAAAGCGGATAGCCTGCTTTTCTGTTACATCTACCTTCGGTAAATATTCAACCGCTAATTCTTCGCTTATTATATAGTCCTTGATGTTTTCCTCTGTTAAATCATCAAGGCTTACACATTTTGAAACATCAATACCCGAAGCGTTTGTTCTGCAAAGGGCGGATAAGGTTGCTCCACAGCCTAACTTCTCCCCTATATCCATACAAAGTGAGCGAATATATGTGCCCTTAGATACCCTTACGCTTATATCAAACTCATTGTTTGAAAGAGAAGAGATTTGCTCTATTTTGAATATTTCTATTTCTCTTGGCTCTATTTCTACCTTTTTACCCTGACGGGCTAAGTCGTAAAGGCGCACACCGTCTTTTTTCAGAGCACTGAACATAGGCGGAGTCTGAAGCTGTTTTCCCTTAAAGGAATCAAGAACGGTTTTTATATCCGCATCACTATATCTTTCGGCTATCTCTGACTGACAGTCACTAAGTATATTACCCGTTATATCACCCGTATCGGTAGTGATGCCTAATCTTATTTTGGCGGTATAGGTTTTATCAGCCTCTAAAAGATAGGAAGAAAGTGCTGTTGCTCTACCTAAAAAAACGGGCAAAACGCCGGTAGCCATAGGGTCAAGAGTTCCCGTATGGCCTACTCGGCGCTCACTTGCTAATCTTTTTATTCGCGCAACTGCGCCGAAGGATGTAATGTTTTGGGGTTTATTTACAAGCAGCAGACCTATCATCTGTTTCCTCCAAAGCCTCTTTTACAGAGCTCAACACCTTTTCCTTTACCTCTTCTAAGCTACCGCAAATAGTAGCACCTGCCGCAGCGTTATGACCGCCGCCGCCAAGTCTTTTACATATAGCCGAAGCATTAAGTGGCGGATAGGTACGAAGAGATGCCTTAAACTCGTTATCCCCTGTTTGCTTTAAGGTAACGCCTGCAATAACGCCCTCAACGCTTCTCGATAACACTGCAATTCCCTCAAGCTCGGTACCTGAGCAGCCTGTCTTTTTTTGCATCTCAGCAGTAACCGAGAGGAGCATACATTTACCGTCAAAATGATACTCAGCGCTCTCAAGCACCATTTTTTCAAGCTCGATTAACTTTCTTGATTTTGTATCAAACATCAGTTTATTGATGTTTGCAGCTCCAAGCTCAAATTCATAAAGATTTGCAGCAATAAGGTGGGTTTTTGCAGTAACACAGGAATACTTGAAGCATCCCGTATCGGTGGCAATTCCCGTATAAAGCGCTTTAGCCGTAATATCGTTTATATTTATACGCAGCTTAAGAAGCAGCTCATAAATTATTTCGCAGGTTGCCGAAGCCGCAGAATCAAGATAAAGATTCTTAGCATACATAGTATTGGAAATATGATGATCAATGTTTAGGTCAACCTTATCACCAAAATTCTCCTTAAGAGAACCTAAAAGAGACTTATCAGCCACATCTACTGCAACTACAGTGACATCTTCTCCTACTACGTGGTCGGTTTCTCTTGCAAAATAATTATATTTTGAGGGTATCACCTCAGGGCACAAAACCTCTGCAACCTTACCCATTTCCTTAAGTCCGTAATAAAGAGCATAAGCGGCGCCTAAGGTATCACCATCAGGTGAAGCGTGGGTTAAAATTACATAGTTATCGTGCTTTTTAAGGAATCTTGCCGTCTGTCCTAAGTTCAGAAGACGGCAGGAAATATTATTTTTAATTATCATTAAACCCTTAAAATTCCTTTCAGAAATTTATTTATTGAAAGAATCAATTATTTTTGAGATATGGGCGCTTGTTTCTATTGAATTATCAGCAATAAAGCGAAGCTCAGGCACCTTTCTCAGTGACATACGGCTTCCAAGCTCTTTTCTTAAATATCCTGCAACATTTTTATTAAGCACCTTTACAGACTCTACGGTTTTCTCCTCGCCCTCAATGGCGCTTACATAAACGGTAGCATAGGACATATCGCCCGAAACCTCAAGCTTGATTATACTGAGCATCTTGCTTACCCTTGGGTCCTTTACTTCACGTAAAAGCTCCGAAAGGGCAAGCTTTATATCTGATGTTACTCGGTTTATTTTATATCCTGCCATCAGTCTCTATACTCCTCCATAACAAAGGCTTCAAACTGATCGCCTTCCTTAATATCGCCGAATTTTTCAAGACCGATACCGCACTCATAACCCTGAGCAACTTCCTTAACGTCATCTTTAAAGCGGCGAAGTGATGCGATACTATCTTCGGCTACAACTATACCGTCACGAACGACACGAATCTGACAAGCCCTTGTAACCTTACCGTCAGCCACATAACAACCCGCAATTGTACCAACACCTGAAATCTTATAGGTGCTGCGAACCTCAACGGTACCTAAAATGCTCTCTCTGAACTTAGGAGCGAGCATACCCTTCATAGCGGCTTCTACCTCTTCAATACAGTCATAGATAACTCTGTACATACGGATATCTACGCCATCCTTTTCGGCAGTAGCCTTTGCAACGGCATCAGGGCGGACATTAAAGCCTACAATGATAGCGCCCGAAGCCTGAGCCAACATTACATCGGATTCGTTGATTGCACCAACGCCGCCATGGATAACGCTAACCTTAACCTCTTCATTTGAAAGCTTCTCAAGACTTTCTCTTACTGCCTCAACGCTTCCCTGAACATCGGCCTTAACGATAATATTAAAGTTCTTAAGGTCTCCCTCGCTAAGCTGACTGAATAGGTTATCAAGAGTAACCTTCTGTTTCGAATCAAAGAGGTCATTCTTAATCTTTTCTTTTCTCTGTTCAACAAGCTCACGGGCAAGTCTCTCATCAGAAACGGCATCAAAGCCATCGCCTGCGCTTGGGGTTTCTGCAAGACCTGTAATCTCAACAGGAACAGAAGGTCCTGCACTCTTAACAGTTCTGCCGTTTTCATCCATCATTACTCTTACTCGACCTACAGAGGTGCCTGCAACTATTATATCGCCTGTTTTAAGGGTACCGTTCTGAACGAGCAGTGTTGCAACGGGGCCTCTACCCTTATCAAGGCGGGCTTCAATTACAAGTCCCTTTGCCTTACGGTCGGGGTTTGCTTTAAGCTCGAGCATTTCTGCTACGAGTAAAACGTTCTCTAAAAGATTATCAATGCCATCACCCGTTTTAGCTGAAACGGGAACACAGATAACGTCACCGCCCCAAACCTCAGGAACGAGGGAATGTTCGGTGAGCTGCTGCATAATTCTATCAGGATTAGCCTCAGGCTTATCCATTTTATTTATTGCAACAATTATCTGAACCTCGGCGGCTTTAGCGTGGTTAATAGCCTCAATAGTCTGTGGCATTATACCATCATCAGCGGCAACAACAAGAATTGCGATATCGGTTGCCATAGCGCCGCGCTGACGCATAGAGGTAAATGCGGCGTGTCCCGGAGTATCAAGGAAGGTGATATCCTGACCGTTGCAATTAACTCTGTATGCGCCGATATGCTGAGTAATACCGCCTGCCTCTGTATCGGTTACGGCAGTATTTCTAATAGAGTCAAGAAGCGAGGTTTTACCGTGGTCAACGTGGCCCATAACAACTACTACAGGACTTCTGGGCTTAAGATCCTCTGCCGCATCCTCGGTAACATCCATAATCTTCTCTTCAATGGTAACAACAACTGCGCGCTGAATTTTTGCTCCCATTTCGGTTACAACGATTTCGGCAGTATCATAGTCAATTACCTGATTTACAGTAGCCATCATACCAAGGGACATAAGGGTTTTAATAACCTCGGCGGCAGTCTTTTTAAGAGCTGCGGCAAGCTCACTTACAGTGATTTCTTCGCCTACGGTTACTGTAATAGGAGTCTTCTTAATACGCTCAAGCTGCATTCTGCGAAGCTTATCAGCCTCGGTTTCACGCTTTGCGCCCTGAGGTCTTCTGTAATCCTGAGACTTCTGCTTAATCTTCTGCTTACGGGTGAAGTTATCCTTCATTGAATGAGCAGGGGCAATGGTCTCATACTTTTCATTATATTTATCAATATTAACGTTGGAGGTACGTGTATCAACGTGACGAAGCTGAGCGGGACCTCTGTTTGGAGCAACGCTCTCGCCCTTTTCCTTTTTAGGAGGAGCAACCAAAGGACCTGTATATACTTCCTTCTCCTTAGGCTTATCTGCCTTTTTCTCGGTCTTTTTTTCTTCCTTCTTAGGAGCCTTTTCTGAAGCTTTCTCGGTTACCTTTTTCTCCTCCTTTTTAGGAGCAGCCTTGGTTTCCTTTACTTCCTCTTTCTTAGCTTCCTGCTTTTTAGCAGGCTTTTCTTCTGCGGCGGGTTCTTTTTTATTGCCCTCTGCAGCAGCGGCGGCAGCCTTTAACTGCTCAAGAATTGCCATCTGCTCAGCAAGCTTCTTATCCTTTTCGCTCTGTCTTGCCTTGGCTGCCTCTTCACGAGCCGCAGCGCCCGTTGCAAAATATTCATCAAAGCTCTTAACTGCATTCTTCTTGGTTATAAAATCAAAGAAAATACCGATTTCATTTTCGTTAAGGGATGCGCCTGACTTTTTCTCTTCACCTATAGCATCCATAACGATAGCAGTTATTTCTTTAGAGCTTACGCCAAAATCCTTGGCTAAATCACTAACTTTATATTTATTGTTCATTAAACATTTCCTCCCAATCTCAAAATTGCATCAGCAAACGAACTGTCATTCACAGAAAGAATTCCGCATTTGCGGCCCACTGCATTAGTTAACGTAAAGGTATCTATATCCTTAAGCAATACTACTTCTACCTTGCACTTATCAGCATAAAATCTTACTTCCTTTAAGCTTTTCAAGGATATATCGTTACAAACGATAAGAAGTCTGGATTTTTGCTCTTTTGCAGAGGCTATTGCCGCTCCGAAACCAAAGGATAAATTCCCCGATTTTGAAGCAAAACCTAAAAGTGTTAAAAGCTTATTATTCAATATCTTTTAACTCCTCCCTTAATTTGCTGTAAATCTCGGAATCCACCTGACGCTCAAACGCCCTTGCTAAAGCATTTATTTTTTTTGCTTTATCAAGGCATTCTTCACTTTTACAGATATATGCTCCTCTTCCGCAAAGCTTACCCGTTAAATCAAGCTTGATTTCATTTTCGGGAGTTTTTACTATTCTTATCAGCTCTGCTTTCGGCTTCATTTCTCTACAGCCTGTGCACATTCTTGTAGGTATCTTTCTGGGTTTCAATACAGTTCTTCCCTTTCAAAAATTATTCGCCGAAAAATCCGCTTTCGGGATGAATATCTATCTTCCAGCCTGTAAGCTTGGCGGCAAGACGTACATTCTGACCCTTATTACCGATTGCAAGGGAAAGCTGAGATTCGGGAACGCTAACCTTACAAATCTTGGCATCCGCATCCTGAATTTCTACAGAAACAACCTTTGCGGGAGAAAGTGCCTCGCTTATAAATGCGGCGGGATCATCACTATACTTAACAATATCTATCTTTTCCCCTGCAAGCTCTTCTACTATCTTATTAACACGGGCGCCCTTAGGACCAATACAAGCGCCTACTGCATCAATCTCAGAATTCTCAGACCATACTGCAAGCTTTGTTCTGGAGCCTGCCTGACGGGAGATTGCCTTAATTTCAATAGTGCCGTCAAATATCTCGGGAACCTCGGTTTCAAAAAGACGCTTAACAAGGCCCGGATGGGTACGGGAAAGCATTACCCTCGGTCCCTTTTCGGTTTCCTTAACGCCTACAACGTAAATCTTTATATGGTCGCCTTCTTTAAGAATTTCATCGGGCACTTGCTCAAGCTTTGGTAGGGTTGCTTCGTTATGACCGATGGTGAGTATTGCATTACCCGTTTTTGTATCAACTCGCTCAACAACGGCGGTAACAAGCTCACGGTTGTGGCTTTGGAACTCAGCGAGAACCTGAACCTTTTCAGCCTCTTTAACGCCCTGACGGAAGTTGTTCTTAGAATTCTGAGCAACTATTCTGCCGAACTTCTTGGGGTCAAGCTTAATCTCAATAAAGCCATCCTCAATAGACTTAGGATCAATATCAGCCGCATCCTCTTTGGAAATCTGGGTAAAGGGGTCCTCAACCTCATCAACAATTTCCTTACGGGCAACAACCTTGAATATTTCATTCTCGGTATCTATTTTGCAGGAAACAATATCATTTCCGCCGTAATCCTTACGAGCGGCAACAACGATAGCCTCAGCTATCTTATCAGCGATGAATTCCATAGGAATTCCTCTCTCCTGCTCCATAAGGCGAAGTGCCTCAAAAAACTCCTTGCTTTCCTTTTTCTCTTTTGCAGTAATTCTCTTAGCCATTTTTATCTATTACCTCCGTTTAATATACTTTTCAAAAATCTTCCAAGGTTATTTTTGAAATTTCTTTTTTGGAAAATTCCTTATTTTCGCCGTTTATCTCCACGGTAACCCTTCCATCAACAAAGGATATAAGCTTACCGATGAATTCTTTGCTTCCATCAATAGCTTTAAAGGTTTTAAGCTTTACAGCTTCGCCTATTTTAGCGGTAAAGTGCTCATCTCTTGTTAGCTCTCTTCCAAGACCTGCTGAGCATACCTCAAGATAATATGAGCAATCTATTGGGTCCGCCTCATCAATAATGGGATCAACTGCATGGGATACATTGGTGCAATCATCAATGGTAACGCCATTCTCACTATCAATGAAAATTCTTAAATAATGGGCTGCTCCCTCTTTAACAAACCGAACATCCCAAAGTGATACGCCCTCATTTTCCACCGTTTCTTTAACAAGGGCAAACACCTTTTCGGCTACGCCTGCCATATTTACACCTCCGAGTAATTTTACTCAAAACAAAAGTGAGCGGGTTGCCCCACTCACCTTTCTAAAGTACTACAATAACATTATAACACTTTTATTTAAAAAATCAAGTATTATTTTTTATTCTTCAGATACATCGGTATCTTCCGTATCACCTTTATAGCTATTTATATAGATGCGGATGATTTCCTCAGTGTTTGCGCTATCCCCGTATTCCGGCTCCTGACCGAGTACCACACCGGGCTTCGCCTCAGTATCGTATTTTTCAACGACCTCTATATTTTCATAGAGGAAGCCCTGCTTTAAAAGCTCCAGCTTAGCGGTATTTTCGTCAAGCCCCTCAACGTTAGCAACCTTAACCTCAAGTGTGCCAAGGCTTATGGTAATGGCGATTTCGGTTTCGCTTTCCACCTTTGAGCCTTCTTCTACAGACTGAGCGCAAATAGTACCTCTCGCGAATTTATCAGAATATTCTTTACCCTTAATAACAAACTTGAATCTTTCATATTCTTCTTCATCAATAATCTGATAATAATATTTTCCTGTTAAATCAGGAACGGTATAAAGAATTTTAGACTCCTCTGCGCCCTCGTCCATATCACCGATTGAGGGCGTAGACGGCATAACCACAGATTCGGGATTGCTTACAACAGGCTCGTGATCGCCGCCCATAATGCCATCCTTAAACACGGTTTTTGAAAGAATTAAGAAAGCAATTGCAAAAACGACTATGGTACAAACTGCAGAAATTACGGCATACTTTACAGCGGAGCCTCTTTTTTCGGGCTCATTATTACTGTTTGCTGACTTATTCTCAGCTGCCTTTTTAGCCGCAGCACGACGCTCATTTTCCTTAGTTTCACCGTAAACCAATTCGTTTCTGAAGGTATCAACGCTACCCGTACGCTTATCCAAATCAAGCTGTAATCCGTTTGCAATGGAAACTAATACCTGACGAGGAAGCTCATCGGCAAATTTCGAAGGAATGGATAATCCCTCGCCGCTTATACGCTCCTTAGCATCAGGAGGAACAGTTCCTATTAAAACTCTGAAAAGGGTTGCGCTAAGACCGTAAACATCTGTATATTCGCCAAGAACGGCAGTGCCTATTCCATATTGTTCGGGGGCTGCATATCCTCCGTAAACACTAGCAGAAAGCTCACCCTTAGTAGCACGGGTTTCATTTATACAAACACTTGTCAGGCGAAGCTTACCGTCACGGCAGACATATACTGTTTCGGGAGAAATTGCTCCGTGAATAATTCCAAGCTCATTAAGCCCCATAACAGTATCAATAAGGGGAAGGAAAAGCGGTCTTGCCTGCTCCCACTTAAGACTGCCGCCATTTCGCTCAAGAAATGCTTTTAAGGTTATGCCCGAAAGGGTATCAGTTACAGTATAAGCAGTTCCGTTCTCCTCGAACACCTGACGAATAGGAACTACTGTAGGCAACGGGTTTTCACTCAAGTTTTTATTAAGCTCAATAAATTTAAGAAGTCCCTCATTAAAGGCAAATTCCTTACCCTCAGTCATAGAAACTGTTTTATCAGGATTTCTTGATGCTATACCTGCAGGGAAATACTCCTTGATATTCACCGCAGTATTCTCTGCATTATCCCATCCAAGATAGGTTATTCCCTCTCCGTTTACAAGCAGCTCTCTGCCTATCATATATCGGTCAGAAAGCCAATATCTTACAGGAAGCGCATTCTCCTTATTTTGAGAAGCACTATCCCATTTACAGATAGGGCATATTTTTTCATCCCCGTTGTCATTCATACAACCAGGACAAAGTCTTTCCGTATTTAACATAAATACCTCCAAAAGTTCAAATTGGAATCTCTGTATATTATACCACACCTGTCAAGCAGGTGAGTAAGCATCTATATTTCTACTACAAATTCCTCATCTTCCCGATGGCGAGGCTGAGGCTTTATGGGAATAAGCTTTTTATACACGCAGGTATGATGACCTGTTATAACTCTATCCTCGTGAAGAGAGCCGAAATACCAATGCTTAAAGGTACAGGCTCTGCCTATTTCCTCTAAGTAACCGTTAAGCTTATTAACCCTATCGCTATCTCCTCTTCTTAAAAGCATCGCGCTTTTAACCAGTGAGGGCGGCTCATGGGTAATTATATAATCAACCTTACAGCCAACCTCATCAAGCATCCGCGCTCCGTCTGCCATTTCCATAGGAGTAGCTTCCTCTTCTCGCCACCATAGGCCTTTATCAACCCTCGTATCCTTATCGGTGCTTTCTCCTCCGCCAAAGGTGAAAAAGCGGTTTCCGTCAATATCAAATATCTGACCTCGCATCATATGAAGAAGATTTCCCTTTATTCGATGCACCTTGCCGCCTTTCCATACGGTTGTACGGCAGCGGAATATGGTTTCCATATTATCGTGAGTTCCCTCAACAAATGCTGTTACAAATTTTCTCTTACTGAAAAAATCTATTACCTGCTTTTCGGTTTTAGAACCGTCAAATATGAAGCCGAAGTCTCCGCAAACTATTAAAACATCGCCTTTTTTAAGCTTTCTGAATTCTTTATCGTAAAGCCTTTCAAGGCACCCGTGCATATCCCCTGTTACATAAATCATACGGTTCACCTCACTTTTTTAATTTTCCTCTTTTATTTTTGGAAAGTTTAATGTATAATAAATTTAATTGATACTTTAAATTGATTATAACACATATATACGGAGATTTCTATGGTTAAAAAAATATTTTCATTTATTTTTTGTTTTTTAATCGCCTTTAGTCTTCCAATAAGAGCCTCTGCCTACGAGCCTACAGGCTTTGAGGTGGATGCTAAAAGCGCATTACTCGTATCTCTTGATACAGGTGAGGTTTTATACTCAAAAAATGAAAGCAGCAAGGTTTACCCTGCTTCAATAACAAAAATTATGACCGTAACCCTTATGCTTGAAAGTGAGCTTTTTAATCCCGAGGGAACAGTCACTATGACAGAGAGCGCTTTAGACCTTATAAGCGGTACGGGAAGCGTTGTTTCCTGGTACGAAGCAGGTGAGGAAATAAATCAGCTTGACTTAGTTTACTTGGTTCTTATGTCCTCCTGTGGTGACTGCGCATACCTTGCGGCAGAATATTATGGCGGAACGGTTAATAATTTTGTTAATATGATGAATTTAAAGGCTCAGGAATTAGGCCTTACAGGAACTCATTATTCAAATCCCGTAGGGCTTCACGATGAAGAAACCTATACCACCGCTCAGGATACCTATGTACTCACAAAGTATGCTCTTAAAAATGAGCTTTTCAAGAAGGTTTGTGAAACCACAAGATACAGAATCGAAGCCACCGCAACCGAGCCTGCTCACACCCTTTCGACTACAAATTACTTGCAAGATAACACAACTAACTACTACTATCTTTACGCTAAGGGTGTTAAAACGGGCTTCACAAGCGAAGCTGGAAGATGTCTTGTAAGCACAGCATCATATAACGGATATAACTATATGTGTCTTGTTTTCGGATGCACTGCAGGCGGAGCGCAAAGGTACGAGTTTTTGGATAGTAAAAATCTTTATAAATGGGCTTTTACCACCTTTGAGTTTAAGGAAATAGCCAAATCCGAAGAGCCTATATGTGAAATGAAGGTTGAGCTTTCTATGGAAACGGATTTTGTTCCCCTATATATAGAGGAAGGGTTTATTTCCGTACTCCCTAAGGATGCCGACCAATCCACCATAAGCATAGTTCCAAAGCTTAAAGGTAAAAGCGTTGATGCCCCCGTTAAAAAAGGTACTGTGCTTGGCACTGCCGATATAATCTATGCTGAAAAGGTTATAGGCACCGTTAATCTTGTTGCAGGTGAGGATATAAAGAAAAACTTTATATTAGCCATTGGCAGAGGAATCAAAAACTTCTTTACCTCTCCTTATATGATTGCTGTTTATATTATTATTGCTGTTGCAATTATAATTTTTGCCGCCCTTGTTTATAAAATGAATAGGGGGCGTACCAAAAGCCGAAAGGTAAGATATATTCCATACGAAAAGGATGATAAAGAATGAGAAACATTAAAAAAATATTTGCATTAGCCCTTACCATTTGCATTATCTGCGTTTGCTTTGCAGGTTGCGGCGGAAGTAAGGAAAACACCTCTACGGGTGAATACAAGGCAACCCACACCGCCAAGATTTCCGTTAAAGGCCACGGTGATATAGAGCTTGAGCTTTACGGTGAAATTGCTCCCATAACTGTTAAGAATTTCGTAAAGCTTGCAAACGAAGGATTTTATGATGGACTTACCTTTCATCGTGTAATTAACGGCTTTATGATTCAGGGTGGTGACCCTGACGGCAACGGCACAGGCGGCAGTGATGAAGAAATCAAGGGAGAATTTACTGCAAACGGCGTAGAAAACCCAATCTCTCATACTCGTGGTGTTATCTCAATGGCAAGAAACAGCATCAGTATGGATAGCGCTTCATCTCAGTTCTTTATTATGCACGCTGACGGCACCTATCTTGACGGACAGTATGCTGCCTTCGGTTGTGTTACAAAGGGTATGAATACGGTTGACAGTGTAGCTAAAAACACCACCGTTGTTGATAATAACGGTACCGTACCTGCAAATATGCAGCCTATTATTGAAAAGGTAACTGTTGAAGAGATAAAATAGAAATTAAAAGCAGAATTTGGTTAATCCAAATTCTGCTTTTTTTCGTTTTCTTCTATTTCAGCCATACGTATATCGTTTATGAATTTTAGAACTGCATCCCGATTTTTCTTTTTTCTCACAAGATGAAGTAATTTAAGGCATTTAATTTCATAAGGAGATATAACAAAGGGAAGATTGGCAATAGGATTTATTTCCTGAGCAAGTCGCATAGGCTTAGCGAAAGGCTCTGGCTTTTCTTCTCCAAATAAAATCCAATCGGACGAAACATTATATAAATCTGAAATTTTAGCCAAATCATCTAAATTGGGATTCCCAAGCCTTTCCATACGGGCATAGGTATTCCTTTTCATATTAAGCTTTTCGGCTGCCGCCTCCTGAGTTAAGCCTGCCTTTTTTCTCGCTTCATATATTCTTTCATTTGCTTTAGTTGCATACTCTGTTTTCATATAAAATCCTCTTGACTAACTACAATATAATTGGTATAATCTATTTACTGACGCTGACGTGGCTCAGTTGGTAGAGCAGCTGATTCGTAATCAGCAGATCGTGGGTTCGAGTCCCATCGTCAGCTCCATTTTTGAGACATTTCTTTAAAAGGAAATGTCTCTTTTTTTATTTTAAAGCTTTTGGCGAAAAATGTCAAGAATTTCGACATTTCACAGAATAAAAAGTTTTTTGAAAATACAAGTCTTTTTAGTCGAAAGGAAAAATATTTTAAAAGTTTATTTCCATACGCAAGCGGTAATAATGTTTATACAAAAGAATTTACAGAGGTGCCGCTTATGTACAACAATAAGGTCATTATTTGTGGTGTTGATACCTCAACATTACCACTTTTAAAGGAGAGCCAAAAGGAAGAACTCTTAAAGCTTACCAAAAACGGTGATAAAAACGCCCGAAATAAACTTATTAACGGAAATCTCAGATTGGTACTGAGCGTAGTTCAGCGCTTTTCGGGCAGAGGCGAAAATCCCGATGACCTTTTTCAAGTGGGTTGCATCGGTCTTATCAAATCCATTGATAACTTCGATATTACCCAAAATGTTCGTTTTTCCACCTATGCGGTGCCGATGATTATTGGCGAAATAAGACGGTATCTGAGGGATAATAATTCTGTAAGGGTGAGCCGCTCTATTAAGGATACAGCCTATCGGGCTATGCAGGTCAAAGAAAAGCTTACCGCAGAAACTCAGCGTGAGCCTACTGTAACCGAAATAGCCAAAGAGCTCGATATACCCCGTGAAGATGTGGTTATTGCCCTTGAAAGCATTGTGGACCCTATTTCCCTATATGACCCTATTTATTCCGACGGCGGCGATACAATTTATGTTCTTGACCAAATAGGTGATAGCAACGATGACCGAAACTGGCTTGATGAAATCGCCTTTAAGGAATCGATTAAAAACCTAAGTCAAAGGGAGAAAAACATCCTTTCATTACGGTTTATAAAAGGTAAAACTCAGATGGAGGTTTCAAAGGAAATCGGCATCTCTCAGGCTCAGGTCTCCCGCCTTGAAAAAGGCGCTATCAGTAAAATTAAAGGTGAATAGCAAAGGCCAAGCGTTCCTTTAGAGGTTTGAAATTAAACACTGCTGTTTTTTAAAAACGAATAGCCAATATTGCCGCTTTAGGAATTGTGATAGGCTCTGTGGGGTTGAGGCTTACTTTTTTGGGAACAACCTCATTCGGTGACTCAAATGTATTATGGGCATGTATATCCTCATGACAAAGTAGCATAGCCTCTGCGTTTTTTGGGATTTCTGCCCCTACTCCCTCTAAAGCTATAACCGAATCCTCCTCACAGGAAAGATTACCGATAGTGACTAATGTTTTGCCATCCTTAACCGATGCAGAAACAGTGATTGATTTTTCGAACTCATCATTATCGGTTACAGTTACCTCTATACCTTCAGCGCCTTGATGCTCCTTATACATATCAAAGACGTGGTATGTTGGAGTTGTAATACAATTTTCTCCCCCTGCCAAGAACAGCGCATGAAGATTATTTACCAGCTGCGCAACATTCGCCATCATAATCTTATCACAATGATTATTAAATATATTAAGCGTAAGGGCAGTGACCATAGCATCGCGAAGGGTGCTTTGCTGTTCATATAAATTAGCGCCTTTGCTTGGACCGGAGCCTTCGGGATGCCAACATCCCCATTCATCGATAACAAGCTTACAGTTTGACTGTCTTGCAAAGCCGCTAATCAAGCTCCAGTTTCTTTTAATTACTTCTTCTATGTTAGCCGCATTTTTAAGAAGGGCAACCCACTCACTATCGGTAAAGGTTAATGGATCCCCTGCTTTCCCACAATAGTAATGCATAGCAAAGCCATCCATTTGACAGCCGTGCCTTCCGTCTAATCTCTCAAGCAATTCCTTAGTCCAATAAAACTCCTGTGCATTAGAGCCGCAGGCAATAAACTTTTTGTCCCTAAAAGCATTTTTCATAGGCATTGCAAATCTGAAATACTCATCTGCGTAAAAATGAGGTCGCATATTGCCACCGCCACCGTAATTTTCATTACCCACGCCCCAATAAGGTATATCAAACGGCTCAGGATGACCGTTTTCCTCTCTTTCTAAAGCAAGAGCTGTGGTGCTTTTTGGAGAAAGGCAGTAATCCATCCATTTACGTATATGTAAAGGGGTAACACTTGTTAGGTTTGCGGCGAAATATCCTTTTGCGCCTATTTGTTCACAAAAATCCATAAACTCATGAGTACCGACCTCATTACTTTCGTATCTGCCGTCCTCACCTGTCCACCAGCTTATTCTTACACGGCGTTCTTTGCCTATTCCGTCACGCCAATCGTAAGTTTCTGCAAAGCATCCTCCGGGCCAACGAATAACGGGAGCTTTTATAGCCCTTAGTTTTTCTATAATCTCTTTACGGAAGCCGTTAATATTAGGTACCTTAGAATCTTTTCCCACCCAGATACCGTCGTATATTACTCCGCCTATATGCTCCGAGAAATGCCCATATATCTCAGGGGCAATTTCACCTTTTTTCTGCGGATACATTAAATATATTTTTTTCATAGTATTACTCTTCCTCCATATTATATTCAAGCATTTCATATTTGGCCCTTGCCATACTGTTAAAGGGCAGCTTTTCCCAAGGACTTTCATCTATAATTTTACTAATGGCATTTAGATTTTCCTTCGTATCGGTTATATTGGGAATCAAGGGAGTTCTTATAAGATGCGGTATTTTGCTTTCCTTTAAGATTTTGAAATTTTTAAGTATTATTTCATTAGAAACTCCTGTATGCTCTTTATGCTTACCACTATCTGCAATTTTGATATCAAAAATCACCATATCAAGCTTACTTATAACCTTCTTAAATGTTTCGCTATCGGCAAATCCACAGGTTTCTATACAAAGGTGGTAGTCCTTCAACTCCTCCATAAGTTCTAAAAGAAACACAGGCTGAGCCAAGGGCTCCCCTCCGGAAAAGGTAAAGCCGCCAAAAGAATCTCCCAGAACTGCTGCGTTTTTTTTAAGCTCCTTTGCCAAGCTCCCTGCCTCAACATTTCTACCTGAAATTTCCAAACAGTTTTCAGGGCATATATAAAGGCATCTGCCAAAGGCCTTGCACTCCTTATGCCCGCATTCCCTTCTGCATAACCCACATTCTCTACACTTGGCTTTTTTATACATAAGCTGAGGCTCTTTTTTTAACCCCTCAGGATTATGACACCAACTGCATCTGAGCGGACAACCCTTAAAAAATACGGTGGTTCTAATACCAGGGCCGTCATGCATTGCCATTTCCTTTATATCAAAAATCGTTCCTGTCATATTTTATAAACCTGCCTTGATAAAACATGATCCTGATAGGACTTATCAAGCTCGGTAAAATATGCGCTCCAACCCCAAATTCTGACAACAAGCCTTCTGTGATTTTGAGGATTTTTCTGAGCATCAAGCAGCAAATCTCTGTTAACAGCGTTAAGCTGAAGCTGATGGCCTCCTCTTTGAATAAAGCTTTTAACGAGGCGACCAACCTTAATCACTCCGTCCTTCCCCTCAAAAACGCTTTGGTCAAATTCAAGTGTCAACGGTCCGCCGTTAATAGCTTCGGAAAAATTCTGCTTGGTCATAGAAGCTATGACTGATATGGGTCCTTTTGTTTTTGCAAAAAGGCTTACCGAATAATTAGTACCGAATGCCTCACCTTTTCTTCTGCCATCAGGGGAAGCGCCTATCTCATCTGCATGCCATAAATAATACATAGCGCTTCCCGTTCCTGCGCGGTATATACCGCCTCTGCAGTTAATTTTGCCCTTTAACGCTTTAGAAAACGCATCAAGAAGCTTGGTTGCTATATCATCTACATAGTCTTCATTATCGCCGAGCTTTACAGTTTCGAAGCGCAGCTTATGTAAAAGCTCAGGACTATTTTCGAAGTTTTCATCAACGGCTTTTAAAAGCTCTCTTGCTGATATGCTTTTTTCCTCATAAACATATTTTTTTATGGCGGCTAAGCTATCTGCGGCTGTTGCAATACCTGTTCCGTGTATACCAAAATTATTGTATTTCCCACCCTCATAAATATTACAATCCATAAGAACATTCATAAACGGTGAAGGAATAAACCAAAGATTTTTTATATTATCGCAAATATCATCGCAAAGCGTTTTGATTTCATCTGTAACACAGGCAAAAAACTCTTCATAGGTTTTGCAATTTTCAAGATTCTTATGTATAGCTACATCCAATGCCTTAGGATAAGATACGGCAGAAATATTGGCAACATCTGCTCCAACACTTGGAATTATAAACTCCCAACAGGCAGCAACCGTATAATTCGAAGCGTCCTCTTTACTGTATCCTAATTTCATAAGAGCGGGGATTACTATATCATCATTGGAATATTGTGGGAAACCGAGTCCCGCACGTGTTAGCCTTGAAGCCTCGGTGTATATTCCCTCTGCTGTGTTTTTCGAAACTCTGATATTTATTTTCGGGTCTATCATTTTATTATTATACGAAGCCTTAAGGCATAGCAGTGATAGAAGATTAAACACCTCTTCCCCGTTTTCATCTATACCCCCTAACATCATACTTTGACCGTTATCACCTTGCTGCACACCAACATATAAATCGCTATCCTTATTAAAAGATAAGAAGAAATCCTCTAAAAGCTCAAGAGCGGTTTCTTCGGTGTATATTCCCTTTTCCAAATCAGCCTTAAGATATGGGTAAATGTATTTGTCAAATCTACCTACAGTATTATGATAATTTCCTTCAAGCCATAACGAGTAATGCAAGATTCTAAAAAACTGCAGCGCTTCCCTGAAATTACGGGCGGGATAACGAGGCACCTGATTAAGCACCTCAGCTATATCCTCCCTACCCAATTCTTTCGCTTTCTCAAGATATTTATCCGAAAGTTTAATTATGCTATCAATAGCGCTTTTGCCGTACGCATCAGCTTTTTTTCTAAGCTCTAAAAGCCCTTTAGAAATAGCCCCATAATAATCAGGACTGAGATTTGAAAGATAGCCCAATTCGTGAATATAGTGTTTGCTCTTAATTTCTTTCCATTCGCCTTCTGTAAATATATCAGGCAGATTCGTTACTGTTCTTATAAATACTATTTGTTCGCCGTCAAATATAATAGGCTTTTCTTCCTCACAAAGTCTGCTGAATCTATCGGTCATACGCTCTATGGGCCTTAATCCTTTTTCAGCATATACATCCGCAAGATTCCAATCAACCCTGTGCCGAAATTTTCTATGCTCCCTATTCAATATAAATTCAAAGAATTTGTTATCCATAGTACCCACCTCCAATATTCATTTTACAGCAATATATTGACTTTTTCTCGCGTTATATTGTATAATAAAGGAAATATTTTATCTTTTTGAGGTATATTCCATGATATTTCACCAACCACTCAACTCACTTACCAATTATAATTATAATGCGTATTTTTATACCGACCAGATTTGGAAGTTTCATTTCCATCGAAATCTTGAACTTATTTATGTGGTTAGCGGTAAGGTAAAATGCTCCGTTAACAACAAGGATTATATATTGAGCAAGGGCGAATTCGGGCTTTGTCTCCCCTATGATATACATAGTTACCATCCCGAAGAAAACACTCTCTATTGGGTTCTGGTTTTTTCGGAAGATTTTGTGAGATACTTTTCCAAGGAAATAATGAACAAGCAGGCGGACGGATTTTCATTCCGATGCAATAAATATACAGAAGATTTTTTAAAAGTGCGACTAATCAATAATGGTGAGCCTTCTATCTATTCGCTTAAATCCTGTCTTTACACATTATGCGAAGAATTTCTTGCAAATGTAACTCTGGTAGGAAAATCAAAAAAAGAAGCTCAGATTATGCCCCTTATAGCCGACTTTGTATTAAAACACCACACCCAACACATCACACTAACAGATTTGGCAGACTTAGTTGGATATGATTACAATTATATGTCCCGTTTTTTTAAAAAAATCTTTAATATGACCTTTACGGATTTCGTTAATATTTACCGTATAGAAACAGCAATAAAGCTACTTGAGGACACCGACAAAAGCATCGCCGAAATTGCTCTTGAAAGCGGATTTCAGAGCATTCGTAATTTTAATATGGCATTTAAAAACAATACGGGGATAACTCCCTCTAAATACAGAAACGCTTCGCGAATATAATCGCGAAGCGTTTTTTTGTTATACAATAATCCGCCGAGCGTTTAATTGCTCGGCGGTCAGACTGTGTTTAGCAGTGAGGTCTTAATTTTATATAATGCAGTTATTCTATTTCATTTGCATAAGGAATTGAAACGGAGGCTCCTCTACGGCTTACGGTAATACTCGAAACCTTTGTAGCATAATCTACAGCCTCATCTATTGTTTTTCCGTTTCCTAAAGCCACACAGACAGAGCCGATAAAGCTATCGCCTGCAGCAGTTGTATCAACAACTGTTGTTTCTATCGGGTCTTTAAATATAATCTCGCTCTCCTTATTATAAACGCAGCCTTTATCACCAAGTGTGATTATAACCTGCTCTACTCCTCTGCTTCGCAATTCCGAAACGGCTTTTTCGCAATCATTTTTATCCTTAATCGCAATTCCCGTAATTATTTCTGCTTCGGTTTCGTTAGGAATTATAATATCTGTATTTTTATAGATTTCATCAGGTAAATTCTGAGCAGGAGCAGGATTTAAAACCACCTTAGCGCCGCATTCTCTCGCAAGTTTTGCCCCGCACAAAACCGTATCTAAAGGAATCTCTAACTGGAACACCACAAAGTCTGCCCACTCAAACAAACACCTTTTTGCCCTTACGGTATCAGGGGTTATTTTCATATTGGCGCCGCCATCTAATATAATACAGTTATCACCACCGCATACGGTTATAACGGCTATTCCCGTAGTAGTACCTTCTAAAACACTGCCTTCAAATTTTATATTTTCATTCTCAAGATTTTCCAAAAGCTCTTTACCGTAGCTATCCTCGCCAACGGCGCCTAAAAATTTCACATCTCCGCCGAGTCTTGAAGCCGCAACGGCTTGATTTGCGCCTTTGCCACCTGCAAGTGTTTTAAAATTTTTACCGCTTATGGTTTCGCCAAGTTTAAGCATACGCTCTGTTTCTATGGTTAAATCCATATTGATACTACCAACAACTAAAATCTTTGACATTTCTATCTCCCCTTATAACTCAATATTTAAGGTATTAACGCATCGATAATCTGAGCTATTTCTTCATTTGAGACTTCGGCTTTAATATAATAATCCTTGCCGCCCTTTTCTAAAAGCACTCTTCCTTCGTCATCAAAACCTATTTTATAACCTTCGCTCAAGGAAAAAGCTTCGCTTTCTTGTTCCACAGCGCAGTAAACGGTTATAGGGTCCCAGCTATCACGAAGCACTCCGCCAATTTTTACTTTGTTAAGATATGTAACATAGGAAAACTTAACGGGATGGCAATCAGGAAGGTTTTCAAGATTTTTTCCCGTAAGCAAATTGTGACCTATCTCAAAGCCACAGTATATGATTGGCTTGGGGAAATTTTCAGCAACGTACTTAGCGCCTGCAATATCAAGCTTTATATTATATTCAGCATAGGTAAGGTCTTCAAAATGACCGCCCATAGAATAAAGCTTATCCACGCTCTTGTTAACAAGCTCTACGCCTGAAAGCTCACTTATATCATCGGCCCCCGACCTTAAAAGGTCGGCAATATTATTAAACATACCGATGGTAATTAGGGTTACATTATCATTTCCAGCTAGAGTTTTTCTAAGTAGCCTTACCGCATTTTCAAATTCGGGCATATCATTATTTTTAAGATATTCATTCATAAGAGCGTTGCCGTAAAGCTCGGCCTGCTTATCTCGCGCAAAGGCCTCATCCTCACATCTGCCTATAGGGATATCACCCATACCGTACCAATCGTTAATAGCCTTTACTGCCACCGCGCCGCCGATTGCAGAGCAACAATGAGTAACAGCAAGAACCTCTGCCTTGCCTTCTTTAACAAGATTATACGCAACCGCTAAGGCGCCTGTATCATCACAATCGCCGCCAAGGTCTGTATCTATAATAATTTTAATCTTTTCCATAAAAAACATCTCCATTTTTATTCAAAGAAGCTATATATCAACAAACACCGCAAAAGCGGCGGTTGATTTTTTATTTATTCTCTTCTTTTTTCTTAAGCTCAAGATGGATAAGGATACTAAGGAGAGCGCGAAGCAAAATTACTGCGCCTAAAATATAAAGCTCACTTAAATCCTTAACAAGCACAGTTTTAAGTATCTCTGCTCCCATTTTGAACTCAAGTCCCGTTGCAAGACCACGGGCAAGATTTGTTTGCAAATCTATATTCTTTTTCATAAAGGTATTTTGGATATAATGCCAAAATCCCCTGACTGCAGTACAAGCAACGACAAATATACCCATTATTTCAAGGAAAGAAATAATATAAGGCAAACCGGTTTCAATAATCAGATTTATTAGTTCCATATTCATCTCCTGTTATTTTATAAACTCATTATACTATACAACACTTATTTTTTCAATATCTTTCCAAAAATGTATGTATTTCGCCGCTATCTTCATCACGCCAGGCGGGTATTGTCGCCATATTAACGTTATGAAGGCTACGGAAAAGATTATCATCTACATTTGGATTGGTTTTCTTGATTTCTTTTATAAGCGCCTTTATCTCTTTTCGTTTGGAAAGGTCTTCGATTTCCTCGCTATCTGCCGTGAATTTACAGGCACATCGCAAAAATCTCAGTTCATTATAGTTTGACCAATTTATTATATCCTTTTCTTTTACCTTATAAAGCGGGCGGATAAGCTCCATACCCTCAAAATTGGTGCTGTGAAGCTTCGGTAGCATCGTTTTTATTTCCGAAGAGTACATCATACTCATAAGGAGGGTTTCTATAACATCATCAAAATGATGACCAAGGGCGATTTTATTGCAACCGATAGCCTTGGCTTTAGCATAAAGCGCTCCCCTTCTCATTCGGGCGCACAGATAACATGGGGAACCTCCTGCATTATATGCCACATCAAAAATATCACTTACAAATATTTCGGCATCTATGCCCATAGTTTTAAGGTTTTCTTCTATAAGCCTTCGGTTAGGCTCAGCGTAGCCTGGGTCCATAACGATATATTTAAGAGAAAAAGGCACCTCGCTATGCTTTTTAAGCTCCTGCATACATTTTGCAAGAAGCATAGAATCCTTGCCGCCCGAAATACAAACGGCTATACTATCATTTTCCTTTATAAGCTCATATTCTTTAACTGCGCCCACGAAATTATTCCAGATAACCTTACGGTATCTTTTAATAATACTGCGCTCGATTTCTGTTTGCTTTGAAAGTTCTCTCTTCATATTTTCTCTCTTCTTAAATTAAAAATCACTGCACCTATCATTATAGATGCAGTGATAATAATTTGCAATGTTTTTTATGCTTTTTTAGCAGTAGCGAATTTTAAAACAACAAGTGTGCCGATAGTTAAAGCAACGCCGATGGGAAGAACTACCATCCAATTGTTTACAAAGCCTGCAAGTATATATGTAACAAAGGAAATACCGGCTACGGTAAGAGAGTAAGGCAACTGAGTTGAAACGTGGTTTATGTGGTTGCACTGAGCACCTGCAGAGGACATAATGGTTGTATCCGAAATGGGTGAGCAGTGGTCGCCGCAAACTGCGCCTGCAAGACAAGCTGACATACCGATAGTTCCAAGTGCGCTTCCTACGGGGAAGATTGCAAGAACTATAGGAATAAGGATACCGAAGGTTCCCCAAGAGGTACCTGTTGCAAAGGAAATTCCACAAGCAACAAGGAATATAATTGCAGGTAAGAAATTCTGAAGCCCGCCTGCATTTTCAAGGGCTGCTTCAACAAAGGCATCGGACTCTAAAAGACCTGTCATATTCTTAAGGGAAGTAGCGAGGGTTAAAATAAGGATAGCAGGTACCATTGCCTTAAAGCCCTTAGGAATTGAAGCCATAGCCTGTTTAAAGGTTATAAGACGTCTTGCAATAAAGTATATAATAACAACTACCAAAGCAATAAGTCCGCCCCAAGGAAGAGCAACTGTAGCATCAGTATTACCGAAAGCATCGGCAAAATTAAGTCCGCCGCTCTGACCTACATAATAAAGGGCATAAACACAAACTGCAATAAGAACAAGAATCGGGAAAACAAGGTCAATAACACGGGCGTGAGATTTATCGAGAACCTCTTCCTCATCATACTCAACCTCATCCTCATCCTTAACCTCGCCGCCAAAGGTAAACAGGTCGCCCTTAGCTGCATTCATTTCGTGCAATCTCATTGGGCCGTAATCAAACTTCATAAGAGTAAGAGCGATAATGAACACGAAGGTTAAAAGTGAATAGAAGTTATAAGGAATTGCCTGAATAAAAAGGGAAAGACCATCCTGACCCTCGGGAACATACTCAGAAACGGCTGCTGCCCAAGAAGAGATAGGAGCTATCATACAAATAGGCGCTGCAGTAGCATCTATTAAGTAAGATAACTTAGCTCTGGAAATCTTTGCCTCATCTGTTACGGGGCGCATAACTGCACCAACGGTCAGGCAATTAAAATAGTCATCAATGAAGATAAGAACGCCGAAAACGAAGGTTGCAAGGGCGGCGCCCACCTTACCCTTAACATTCTTGGCTGCCCAGTTACCAAATGCCTGAGAGCCGCCTGCATTGTTAAGAAGCGCCACTATAGCGCCAAGCACTACAAGGAACACGAAGATACCTGCGGTACCTGATACAGATTCGATAAGACCTTCATTGGTAATCTTATCAACTGTTTCAAGGGGTTTAAAGCCTGAAGCTAAAAGTCCGCCTGCCAAAACACCTACAAAGAGTGAGGAATAAACCTCTTTAGTGATAAGCGCCAAGCCTATTGCCACAACGGGTGGGAATAGTGACCATAAGGTTCCAACGGGTTCGGTTATCGGACCTGTGAAAGCACAAAGTACGCCGAATGCCACTATGAAAGCAAATATGAGCACTTTAGGGATGATTTTTTTTGCTGTCATTTTTATCTCCTCCTAAAAATAAAACGGTAAACACTAAAAGCGCTTACCGTAAAAGATACAAATCCTTTGATAGCACTCCACGCAATGTGACAGTATACTACATATTCTGCAATATACCAACAATTTACCTTCGGATAAAGATAAACCGTTTCGGCGGTTTCCCCTTTCACACCCCACTTATCCGAGCGTTTTTGGTGCTACTAATGTCAACCGCGCCTCTATCGATAAAAAGATAATATCATACTATTTATTATATGTCAACTTTTTTTGACAAAAAAAGCCCCGACAAATGTCGAGGCTAAATTAGTTAATTAGTCATTAACATAAGGAAGAAGTGCTACCTGACGTGCACGCTTGATAGCGGTTGTAAGAGCACGCTGATGCTTAGCACAGGTGCCTGTTGCACGGCGGGGTAAAATCTTTGCGCGTTCAGAAACGAATTTGCGAAGACGAGCTACATCCTTATAATCAATTTCTTCTACACGGTCAGCACAGAAATGGCAAACCTTTTTACGAGCCTTTCTGAATGCAGGCTTTTCGTTCTTTTCCATTTGAAAGTTCCTCCTTTATCAAATTAAAAGAGTATTAAAAGGGAAGGTCATCATCCATACCGCCGATTTCGGTGAAATCACCTGCATCAGCATTAGAATAGGATGCTGCGCTATCATCAGCGCCTGCAGATGCAGAATCCCTCTTAGACTCAACAAACTGGGCATTATTAACAACAACCTCAAAAGCAGTACGGTTATTGCCGTTCTTATCTGTATAACGACGGGTTTGAATAGAGCCCTCGATACCAATCATATTGCCCTTCTTAAAATACTTTGTGATAAACTCAGCATTCTGACGCCAAGCAACAATATTGATGAAATCAGCCTGAGTTTCTTCGCCTGAACGGTAACGGCGACTTACGGCGATGGAGAATGAAGTCACTGAGATACCGTTGGGAGTGGTTTTAAGCTCCGGATCGGCAGTAAGGCGACCAGTTAAAACAACAAGATTAAACATAATTTAAAAATCCTCCATTACTTTTTGATTACCATAACGCGAAGAACGCCATCGGTAATTCCGGCTACACGCTCAAGCTCTGCGGGGAACTCGGGAGCACTTGTAAATGTGGTAAACACATAGTAGCCCTCAGCCTCATCGTTGATGAGATAAGCAAGACGACGCTTGCCCCATTCGTCAACGTTTTCAACTGTACCATTCTTAGCGATAAGGTCATTAAACTTATCCTTAAGAGCGTTAACGGCTTCTTCACCGCCTGCTACAGAATAGATAAGAGCAGCCTCATACTTATTGGTCATTTCGTTGCACCTCCTTCTGGACATTTGGCCATGCGCGGTTACGCACAGCAAGGACTTAAACGGCATATTTCTCCGTTTAGCACACATCATTATAACAACTAAAAGCAAAATAGTCAACTACTTTTTTACTTTACTTGGTTGATTTTTCTATGTATAGATGTTAAAATATAGAAAACTGTACTTGGGGTGAGTAAATGTATATCACAGAGAAAGAAAAGCGCACACCCGTAACAAGTGAATATGATGCCGTTATTGTGGGTGGCGGTATTGCAGGTATCTCTGCCGCTTTAGCAGCCTCGAGAAACGGTGCTAAAACTCTGCTTATAGAAAGAGAATATATGTTAGGCGGTCTTGCCACGGCAGGACTTATAATTATTTATTTACCTATCTGCGACGGAAAAGGCACACAGGTTTGCTATGGTATTGCCGAGGAGCTAATAAAGCTTTCGGTAGCTGATGGCGGTGAGTACACCCACAAAGCAGAGGATTGGATAAAGGATGAGGAGGTAAAAAAGGACCGCTACCTCACTTACTATAATCCAAATGTATTCGCCGTGCGGTGCGAACAGCTGCTCATAAAAAATAAAGTAGATATTCTTTACGGCACTGCCGTTTGCGATACAGTATGTGAGGATGGTTTTATTACTCATCTTATAACCGAAAACAAATCAGGCCGACAGGCGATTTCGGTAAAAACCGTTGTTGACTGCACGGGAGATGCGGATATATGCCATCTTGCAGGTGAAGAAACTGCTTTATCTGAGCGCGGAGGCAATATTCTTGCCGCTTGGTTTGTTGAAAATCTTAACGGAAAAATCCTTTTGCGCCCTATTGGAGCCTGTGATTCTCAACAGGAGGACGATGAGCTTGAGGTGGTTAAAACCACCAAATCTATTTCGGGTATAGATGCCAAGGAAAATACTGAGAGAACTATACTTTCCCACAAGCTTATGCTTGAAGAATTTTTCAAAAACGGTCCTTTAACAGATAGTCACTCCCTTGCCACTATGCCTTCAATTCCTCAGCTTCGTATGACAAGGCGAATCGTGGGCAAATATACTCAAGGCGAAAACGAGATGCATAAGGAATATGCAGATAGCGTAGGTCTTTATCCCGACTGGAAAAAGTGCGGACCTATATACGAGCTTCCGTTCTCCTGCCTTAAGGGTGAAAGGATAAAAAATCTTCTTGCGGCAGGCAGATGTATTTCATCGGATGATGATTTATGGGATATAACGAGAGTTATCCCCGTTTGCGCAGTTTCGGGAGAAGCGGCGGGCACAGCAGCTGCTATGGCGCATAATCTTGACGAAATAGATATTTCTGCTTTACAAGAAAAGTTAAGAAAACAAAATGTTAAAATTCACGAAAAGGAGTTATAATTATGCTTCTTGCCATTGATATTGGTAACACTAATTTAACGCTTGGAGTTTATGATGAAAGCGTACTGCTTTTCACCGCAAGACTCGCTACCGATACATGTCTTACAAGCGACCAATATGCCGTTGAAATAAAGGATATCCTTGCTCTTCACGATATCGATTACAGGGCTATTGAGGACTGCATCATATCCTCGGTGGTTCCCACTGTGGCAAGTGCAGTTGCAAGGGCTATTTCCCTTTTATGCCATATTGTTCCGTTGGAGCTCGGTCCCGGACTCAAAACAGGGCTTAACATAAAAATTGATAACCCCGCTCAGCTCGGCGCCGATTTGGTTGCTGGTGCTGTTGGTGCAATAGCCGAATATACCCTTCCCTGCATCGTAATTGATATGGGAACTGCTACTACCGTAAGCGTTATTGATAGCGAAGGTCAGTTTTTAGGCGGCTCTATTGCGGCAGGCGTTATGCTCACCCTCAAAGCTCTTAGCGAAAACACCTCTCAGCTACCCTCAATAAACATTTCGGCTCCCCCATCGGTTATCGGCAGAAATACTGTTGACTGTATGCGCTCGGGTCTGATTTTAGGCACAGCATCTATGATTGATGGACTAATTGAAAGGATTTCCGAAGAGCTTGATGAAATACCCACCGTTGTAGCAACGGGTGGACTTTCAAAGGAAATTATCACCCACTGCAAGAGCGATATAATTTATAATGAAAATCTGCTTCTTGACGGTCTTAGGGAAATTTACGAGAAAAATAAATAAACCGTATGTTAAGCCTTAATGGCTATGACATAAATTTATGAACTGTACCAAAAAAGGATAATTCGGTTAAGTTAAGTAAGTTATATCCGTTTGCGAAGCAAACACCTTAACTTTTCACTTTTCACTCTTATCTCTTCACTGAGGCGAAGCATCCTTAGGACAGTATCGGAGGTAATTTTATGACAAACAAAAGTAAGGAAAGCACTAAGAAATTAGTGCTTGGCGCTGTGCTTACGGCGCTTGTAGTAGTTTTACAGCTACTTGGCTCATTCATCCACTTAGGTCCCTTTTCCATTTCCTTGGTTTTAGTACCTATCGTTATCGGCGCTGCAATGTGCGGATATAAAATCGGCGGATGGTTAGGGCTTGTTTTCGGCGTTGCTGTGCTTTTAAGCGGCGATGCAGCTGCATTTTTTACAGTAGATGTTGTAGGAACTATTGTAACCGTTCTTGTTAAGGGTACCCTTTGCGGACTTTTAGCTGGAATAACCTATAAGCTTGTTGAAAGGCATAATCAGTACCTTGCCGTTATGTTAGCGGCGGTTGTATGCCCTGTTGTTAATACGGGTGTTTTCTTACTCGGCTGCAAGATTTTCTTTATGAGCACCATTACTCAGTGGGGTATTGCAGAGGGTTTTAGTAATGCAGCATCCTATATGTTCTTAGGTCTTGCAGGAGGTAATTTTATATTTGAGCTTGTAACAAATATTATTCTCGCCCCCGTTATTTTAAGAGTTATCAATTTTAAAAACAGATAAATTTTTTGCCGCCGCTATTTAAAAGCGGCGGTTTTTATGTGAAAAAATCATAGTTTTTATCTAAGTTTTCGGTTTAACTTTGGTTTTTTATCATATAAATCCAAATTTTTGCAAAAAAGTCTTTATTTTTGTAAATGAATTTGTTATAATGACATAGATACCACGCATATTTATATATGTTATGGTCTAATCAGTTAAAAATGGATTTATATCCACAAATTATTTAGGAGGTTGATTCGTAAATGAGTCACAAGTTTGTTTACCTTTTTAGCGAGGGCGACGCATCCATGCGTGAACTCCTCGGCGGTAAGGGTGCTAACCTTGCTGAGATGACCAAAATCGGTCTTCCCGTTCCTCAGGGTTTCACTGTTACTACTGAGGCTTGTACGCAGTACTATGAGGATGGCAGAAAAATCGACGATGATATTCAGGCACAGATTATGGAATACATCGATAAGATGGAAGGCATCACCGGCAAGAAGTTCGGTGATAAGGAAAATCCCCTTCTCGTTTCTGTTCGTTCAGGTGCTCGTGCATCTATGCCCGGTATGATGGATACTATCCTCAACCTCGGTCTTAATGAAGATGTTGTTGAAACAATGGCTGCTAAGAGCGGCAATGCCCGTTGGGCTTATGACTGCTACAGAAGATTCATCCAAATGTATTCTGACGTAGTTATGGAAGTTGGTAAGAAGTACTTTGAAGAGCTTATCGACAAGATGAAGGAAGAAAAGGGCGTTACTCAGGACGTTGATCTTACTGCTGACGACCTTAAGACTCTTGCAGAGCAGTTCAAGGCTGAATACAAGAATAAGATTGGTAAGGACTTCCCCACCGATCCTAAGGAGCAGTTAATGGGCGCTGTTGAGGCTGTTTTCCGTTCTTGGGACAACCCCCGCGCCAACGTTTATCGTCGTGATAACGATATTCCTTATTCTTGGGGTACCGCTGTTAACGTACAGATGATGGCTTTCGGTAACATGGGTGATAACTGCGGTACAGGCGTTGCCTTTACCCGTGACCCCGCTACAGGTGAACCCGGTCTTATGGGTGAGTTCCTCACCAATGCTCAGGGTGAAGACGTTGTTGCCGGCGTTCGTACTCCTATGCCTATCGCTGAAATGGCTGAGAAGTTCCCTGCTGCATTCGAAGAATTCAACAAGGTTTGTCAAATTCTTGAAGATCACTATCGTGATATGCAGGATATGGAATTCAGCGTTGAAGATGGTAAGCTCTATATGCTCCAGACTCGTAACGGTAAGAGAAC
>JAZUQH010000008.1:0-9368 GCA_045605605.1 Acutalibacteraceae bacterium
TTCATAACGGCATTCAGGTATTCTCCACAAAGGGAAGTCCTTATTCTGATAAGGTATCCTGCATATATTGCAGGGGTATCCCCTCGATATATTCAAGTTTTACCTACCCATTCAGCGCTGTTTGTTCGGTTAAACAAAAGGTCGTTTTCCAGCAGATAATACTTTTCTATATCAGCTTCATCCGAAGAGTATACCAGATCGGAATAATCAATCTCACCATCTTGTAAATTGCCCATTCGGAGAACTGCAACTTTTCCAGATGAATTAGACTTCTTCGAGGTTCCATATGGCAAATCAACAGAAACCGTTTTAATCCTCGCCCACGCCCATCCCTCT
This sequence comes from Acutalibacteraceae bacterium, assembly GCA_045605605.1. Taxonomy (GTDB): domain Bacteria; phylum Bacillota; class Clostridia; order Oscillospirales; family Acutalibacteraceae; genus UBA737. The sequence continues at coordinate 337 of JAZUQH010000008.1, forward strand.
GGCAAGTCAAACGGGATCTCATCCTCGATACATTTCACGCTGCCATCGGCGAACTTCTCATAATGTAAATTATCCTCACCGACAAAGATGACGGTATCGTTCTTTATGTCTTTGGCTTTCAGTTTACCTTCCTTGACCATCTGCTGCTTCTGCTGGCGAATACGTTCCAACAGAATAGAAGCCGGTTCGTCATTTGGGTCTTGGGGAACCAGCTTGCCACGGATGGCAAGGTCAAGCACCTTTTCTCTTAAGGCTTTTGTATCAATCATAGGTCAATGCCTCCGAGAATTTCCTGAAGCTTTGAAACGGCCTCACCGATAGCGGATGCTTTTTCCTGCATTTCGTCAAGAAGTTCAGCGATAGTACGTTCATCCTTTTCAGTTAAATCCATCCATTTGAAATCAAGCTTTAATTGGTCACGGGAATATACATTTTCTTCGCTGAATTTTCTCCATCTGCCATTGGGGTTTTCCGCAGAATATGTTTCTTTTCGATCTTCCAAATGACCGGAGCAATAGCAATTAACAAAATCATCAAGATCTGCACGAGTCATTGGCTTGGTAGCCATCGTGTGCTTTACTCCCGTTCTGTAATCGTAAACCCAAATATCTTTTGTTTTTGTGCCCTTTTCAAAGAACAGAACATTGGTTTTAACACCACCGGCATAGAAGATACCGGTAGGCAATCTGAGGATTGTGTGGAGGTTAAAATCAGCCAATAATTTCTCTCGCACTTTTGCGGTTGCCTTTCCGTCAGTAAGAACGTTGTCAGGCAAAACGACAGCAACACGGCCGCCCGTTTTAACAATTGACATGATATGCTGTAGGAAATTAACCTGATTGTCGGATGTTTTAATAAATTCAGGTCTCGCACTATCAACGGCAACGCTTCCTTGCGGTCTTATACCGAAGGGCGGATTTGCAAGAATAACATCAAACATCTTTTCAGATGTATCAAGCAAAGAGTCTTGGCAGATGATCGGGCTCTTTGCAGTACCTATATCGTGCAAATATAAGTTCATAGATGCAAGGGTAACAACGAGGGCAGTATTATCCGCACCGAACAGAGCGTTATTTTTAAGGAAATTTTGTTTTGTTATTTCCCTGCTCTGCGGTTTCATATGTTCATACGCAGCAAGGAGGAAGCCGCCCGTACCACAGGCAGGATCTGCAACTGTTTCAGTAATCTTAGGATCGGTAACTTCAACCATAGCCTTGATAAGGGCACGAGGGGTAAAATACTGTCCTGCACCACTCTTTTTATCCTGGCCGTTCTTTTCAAGGATTGACTCATAAATTGCACCCTTGAAATCGCCCTCCATCATATACCAGTTTTCATTGCCAACCATCTGTAATACCTTGGCAAGATGAACCGGACTGTTGATCTTATTTGAAGCCTTCGTGAAAATCGTTCCGATTAGACCGTCATCTTTTGAAAGCTCCTTCAAAACTTCCTCGTACTTATCAATAAGATCATCACCATTCAACTCAACAATGTCTCTCCACTTGTAGCCTTCGGGGATGGAACTACCAAGACCTAATTCCTCTTTTTCAGCATCCATTTTGAGAAAAAGAATATATGTAAGCTGAGTGATATAGTCGGTAAAGCCGACGCCGGCGGCGGCAAGAACATTTGCGATGTCCCATACCTTTTTAACCAACGTTGCTTCACTTTTTTGAATATCTGCCATAATTTTATGCCGCCTTTAATATAAATTTTGAAAGTGTAATGATTTCCTGTGCAAGAGCCGTTGCGCCAAAGCTTTTCATTGCTCTACGCCATAAATCCGTATCAAAAGAATTCAACTCATTTGTGCTGATTGAGCCTTCTTCTACAATGTAATCAGCAATCTGTTTCAAAATTTCTTTTTGTTCTTCGGTCAGCTCACGTTGAGCCTGTCCGCAATAAAGGCTAAACCTTTGCGAATAACCTTTAATGAGGCTGACAAGCTGGTCGTTTTTGTGATAAGCATACCTTACAAGCTGAATAAGGTGTGTCAAAGCCTTGACGTTTTGTTTAATATCGAGTTCTTCAACATTTCCATCGTCATCAAGGATTTTATAGTTTTTCCAAATGTAATATGGCGTAAACTGTCCGTTTTCGGCAATCAGTTTATCCTGCAATTCCGCAAGCATTGAGTAAGTGATCACGGTATCTTCGGAATTATAGATGATTCTGAGTGCTTCGATTTTATCGGCATTGTCATTCAAATACTGCTCAAAGTTAGCAATAAAGCTTTTTGCGGTTTCTTTAGAAAAACCTTTATAAATAACCTCATCTTCTTTCTCAGGCGTTACAGCATAATAACCACGCTGGAGTTCAAGCAGTTTCTTTCTTGCCTGAAGATTTCCCATTAAACAGAAAATCAAGTTTTTTCGAGCCGTATTATCATCCGAAATATCGGTATAAGGAGGCAGAGTATTTTGAGCAAGAGCTTGATTGATATTGTTAGCCAATTCTCTCGGAGTGAAGCCGTAATCCGAAATGAACATATTCAGATGTCTTTCAAAAAGCGGGTGAAACTCATAACGCTTTTGAATGGTAGAGCAATAATCACGCAGTAAAGCGAGATTGTCGTCTGAAACCTCACCGTGAGACAGGCGTTCGAGAAGTTGATCTAAACGTAACGGCTTGGGATTTCCGCCTTCGCCACCTTTGCCGGGCTGGGGAATCGTGTGGTCATGCTCCGTAACACCAACGGCATCAACAATATAAAAACAGTTTTTGTTGTCTGCATTGGGTGTAACTTCTCTAAGTTTGTCTTTGCCTAATGTTCTACAACCTCTGCCTTTCATCTGCGTATATAAAACATCAGATTTGACATCGTTCATAAAAAGGACAACTTCAAGCGGTTTCACGTCCGTGCCCGTTGCAACAAGGGTGACGGTAACTGCAATGCGAAAATCTTTTTCAGTTCTCAAATCACGAATAAGGGCATTGGAGTCGCCTGCCGAATAAGTAATTTTCTGCACAAAGTTTTCGGGAACTTCACCATTTGCAAATTTTACTGCGAAAACTTTTTTAGCAGCTTCTACTATTTTTGTTGCGTGATTATCGTCTTTGGCAAAAATGAGAGTTTTAGGGATATACTGCCACTTTTCCTCTCTTTCGGGATAAAGGTCGGTATAAATTGCATCCATATAGGACTTTAATACTGCCTCTATCTGATTGGGATTAATAACGGAACGGTCTAACTGATTGGGCGCATAGTCAATACGAATTTGTGCGGTATAAGTGTCAACTACTTCACCGGCACGATTAACATCCGTTACGGTTTCTCCCACCGCAATCGTTCCGCCGTGAACGGTTGCTTCTGTAATTATCCTATAAACACGTGCAGGAACATTAACACCATCAACAACGGAATCATCATAGGTGTATTTTGCTATTTCGTTATTACTGAAATAAGCCTGTGCTTCAGGAATCGGTGTGGCAGTTAAACCAAGGATTTTCGCATCTTTGAAATAATCAAGAACTGCTTTCCACTTTCCGTAGATTGAGCGATGGCACTCATCGACAATGATAAATTGGAAATAATTGGGCGGTAATTTTAAATCGCCATCAAGAACGACAGCAGGCTCATTTTTAACAACATCTTTTAATCCAATGCTTTCATCCTCCTTATCTTCATCATCGTCAATAATGGTTTGTCCTGTGAGCACAGCAAACAATTTCTGAATAGTAGAAATTATAATATCGCCTTGAATATCTTCAGGCGTTTTAAGCCGATTGATTTGATAAAGCTTGTTCATCGGCTTTTGTTTTTCGGTACGATCAAATAGACTGAACTCAGTTTCGGTTTGACGAGCAAGATTATTTCGATCAACAAGGAAAAGGACACGTCTTGTAGGGGTGTAGTTCAAAAGACGGTATGAGGCAAGACATGCAAGATATGTTTTGCCCGATCCTGTTGCAAGAATAGCAAGAGCTTTCTTTTTGCCGGCTTTTAGAGACGCTTCGAGATTTACTTCTGCATTATACTGACAGTCACGAAGTCCTTTTTTCTCAATTTTAGGCAATGCTCCGTATTCCGATTTTTTACCGATAATTTGAAGCATTTTCTTCGGAGAGTGCATTTCAGCAAGCTCAATATATTCACTATCCGGTTCAAGCATATTTTTGAAATATATTTTATTGCCGTTTGCAAGATAAACAAAAGGAATTTGGTTGGGGAACCACAAGCCTACCCATCCTTGAGGGTTTTGCGAATACCATTCTGCCTGTTGCGCAACAACATTGCCGAGATCATTGTTCTCGGCCTTGGCTTCTACAACAGCAATCGCCTTATCATCAACAAAAAGGAGATAGTCGCTTTCTTTATTGCCTTGCATTAATGCTTCTTTGACCGCAGAAGCATTGAACGGAACATACTCATCACGAGCTACAATGTCCCATCCGGCATCGGATAATTGCTTATCTATTTTTACTCTTGCCTTTTCTTCGGGTAACATAAATGTTGACCTCCTGTTTCCTGATAATAAAACTTATCGGAAGTTCCTTGTATAAATTGAAGCCATCAAAATGATGGCAATTTTTTGGCCGCAGCAAATGGCTGATAATTAAAATTGCACCATATTCGTTCTTCGGGTGTAGGTGGTGCGGCAAAGCGAAGGTCGGTGACCGAAGCTGTGCTGCACCACCGGGGGAGCAAGAGGTATATAAAACTCGCCGCAGCGACGCATCCCCGCACCCCTAATACCACCACGGCAGTTCCAACCACACGTTATCCAAGGCAAGAGCTTCTGTGGATTTTGCTCTGCTCTCAGATAGATGAAAATGCTTCGCCGTTTCCGTCAACGGTTGCTCCATATCATCGTCGAAGCCAAAGCGATAACGAAGATACCGTTCCTCTCGGTCATCGATCATATCAAGCGCATGGTGGATATCATCAATCCGTTCCTGTGCCAGATAGATTTGTTCCGGAGTCTGACGAGTGGGGTCTGCAATAAAATTATGTTTGCTTCGAACCTCATCTTTTGCAAGCTCGTCCAGAGAAATAATGCTGTTCAGATTCTTCGCCTCAAAGGACACATTCTGTGAGCGGATGTAGTCGATCATGGCGTTCCGTATTGCAGAAGCGGCGTATGTCAGAAATAGGTTTCCGCTGTCGGGATTGTAGCAATCAATGCAGCCGAACAACCCCAACGAGCCTTCCTGAACGAGATCATCAAGGGATATTCGCAGAGAACGATTCAGCTCGGCTTGTGTGCTCCACACCTCATGCGCTGTCTTTTTGATGAATCGGAGATTATTTTCAATCAGCAGATTCTGCGCATCGGCATCGCCCTGCTTGGCCAACGCACAGAGCTGTTCATTGGTCATCGGGGCTCTTTTCATTGTTCTTTACCGTGCCGGTCATCGTAAGAAACATCTGCTTGACCGCTTCTGTATCAATGCCGGGCAAATGGGAAACAGACTGTGCCACCGCTTCACCGATCTGCTCTGCAGTGATTTTGCGGTTTGGCTTTTTCTGCCCTTTGGTCAGCTCGGCATAAATCTTTTTTACTGCTTGCGAGGTCAATTCACGGTTGGCAGACAGGTCATTGCCAGCCTCTTTCTTTACTGCCTGTACAGCAGCCATGAACGAGCGTTGGATTGCAGTAAGGTCAGCCTGATATGCCGGGGTCTGTAATTTTTTAACGTCGTCTACTGCCTCCGGCTGGCTTTTTAGCATACCGGCGACTGTTGCGTACAGTTGATTCTGTGCCGCAAAGCCTTTGGCGAGTTCGTCATCTAAGTAGCCGGAGATCAGATTTGTGGTATTGGCGAACTCCGGATTTTCAAGCAGCGCATTAACCACCTGTGGATTCACTCTGTGTGTGTACAGATTTCTCGCCGCCTGCACCGACAGGCCAAGCTCGGAAATATCGTAATTCAGACGGTCGGGAATATCGACCTCGCCAAGCAGAAAGTCAGTGGAGACATTGAACACACGAGCAATGCGGATGATATTTTCGTCGCCCAGCTTGTCTGTCTTGCCGCTGATGAAACGGCTCAACATACTTTCCGAACAGCCGATGCGGGTAGCAAGCTCGGCCTGTGTGACTTTGTTGGATTTCATCAAGTCCTGTATGCGGTCACGGATTTTACCGGGAAGATAAGTCTGTTCCATTGCGGCACCTCCTTGAATTTATTCTTCGTCTTCGTCGGTTTCGCTCGGTTCTTCCGCAACAATATTGAAAGAGAATTGATCTTTCTCAAAACCGAATTCAGCCAACAGGTTTTCGATAAATCGGATGCAAGACCACGCCGACAGATTGGCTTCTAAATAGATGCCATCGGTCACTTTCCACGGCCAACGCATACCCGATCCATCCAGATTCAAATGCACATGTTTGCGTTTTGTAGAGTTGAAGGAATAATTATTTTCTGCCAATGCCTGTAATTTGCCGGGAATCTTCTTGTCCAGCAATTTGATAACGTCCAGCAGCATCAGTGCATACTTGTTTTGGCGATATGTTTCACCGAACAATTTGAAGGAAACAAGCTTCTTTCCTGTAACTTCATCATAGTTATCAAGTGTCAGAGTTTCTATGTATTCAAATTCTATAGAATCGTCAATAACACGGTCAATTTTGTATCTTGTCAAGACAATTCCTGCAAGGCGTTTTGCTCTGGCTTGAATATCCGCAATGTTCCAACTCTCTTTATCCAAAACATCGCAGTTCAGAACAACGGCCTTCGAATTTTCACGGATAATTTCCTGCTTTTCGGCAAAGCTCTTGTTTGACAGTTCAGAATTATATCCGGTAACGGAAAGATTGCCGAGTGTGTGGAGATATTCTTCGTGTTCTTCGGGGCGGATATGGCTCCAATCCGCACTCAATGTCTGAGGCATAATATGTTCGATGGTAAGGTTCTCAGCTTGCAGGATTTCTTTGCCGTCACCATTTTCAATATCCAACAGAAGGAAACGACACAATGCGTTGTTACCATAGATATTTGCTTTTTGCAATGCTCTCTCAAATTCTGCCGCAGAAGGGATGACATCTTTCGAAGAAACCGTAAACAGGAATTTATTGAGCGTTTCATAATACTTTTGCTTGTTGGATGCCACCTTGAAAATACGGTTGTACAGATAAGTAAACAATCCTCGCAGGGTGTTGGAAGGAACACCACAAACCATTCTGCGTAACAGGTATGCAAGGATGAATTGCAGAATCTTTTCTACGGTTTCTTCAGCAATGACTCCCTGATGATAGTCGTCAAATATGTGCAGCAATAAGGGATAACAAGTAGTCTGATTTAACACACGCAAACGATACAGCAGTTTGTTGATACGATCAGAATATTTGTCGCTGCCGTAAACAAAGGCTCCGAAAATCTCGGCATAGTACCGCAGCTCCTTCAAAATGCTTTCCTGTGAATAGCCGCTGTCCTTGAACAACTTTACGAAACTGTTGTAAAGCTGTCTGCTATTTACGGGCTTACTGGTCTTATAAACGATATACTGCATGAAAAACGCATCCAAATTGGAGTAATCCATTTTGTTTCGGAGCGTTTTTTCGATGTACAGCCAATAGTTTTCGTACAACTTCTCCTGATCGTCTGCATTCATCAGCAGATAGTTTCGAATGAGGTCAGCGTTGGACAGCTCCAAACCGGTAGAATTGATGCTTTCAAAAATAACCTGCGGATCGTCTTCTCCTTTAGTGAGAACAATTTCAACGATCTCCAGTTTTGTCAGTGCATCAAGTACCTGAGACGGATTGATACCCTTTTCCGCCCAGCGCTCAAAGCGCTCTTTGCAAAGCATAAAGTTATGGTATATATGAGTATCCTCATCCATCTCATCAATCTTGTCTTCCAACAGGAGAAGGAACTGATTATTGTCTGATTTGATGGGCTTCAATTTAACCTTGAATTCCTCATCACAATATTTATTGTGCAGATACTGTTCTTCGATCTCGTGGTAGCAATCATCGCCAACACTTTCTGAGACAACGGAAAGCGCTTTCAAAATAAGCATCAACGTTGTCAGACGCTGCTGACCGTCTATGATGATGTATTCCTGTAATGCAAAACCACCACTTTTAGCAGCCATAAAGACGATTGTGCCAAGAAAATGTTTATCGCCGCTTTGCATGATGCCGTAAATATCGTCTAACAGGCGGTTGCAGTTAGATTCAGACCAGTCATAATTACGCTGATATACGGGGATACGGAACAGAACTTTATTTGTTCCTATAAAATCTCTAAGCATCCAGAGTTTATGTGCATCCATATTTTTGTCCTCACTTCAATCTGTACTTCTTGCCCGCACCTCTGCCGACAATTTCGATCAATCCATTCTCATTCATCTGGCGGGCAAGCAGATAGGCTCTCGTCTTTTTGACATTCAGCAGCTCCTGCAGATCTTCGTCGGTCATTTCGCTGTACTCTGCCAGATAATCCATTACTGTTTTCATCTGTGGGGTAATCGCTGCGGTGGCCTTTCCGGTGGTTGCCGGTACATCTTCGCTTGCAGTATCGGCAGCGTTCATGTTAGGCAGTACAATTCTGAACGCATTGGCTGTTGCTTCAATCGTGGGCTGCACAGGGCAGTTTTCGTACAGCTTGAAAATACGGCGAATGCCGGTGCCGTAGCTTTCAATCAGACGCAGACGGTGGAATACTTCCGCCAGTTTTTTATTTCTCGGCTGAGAAACACCGATGCGGATATCTTCGGTAGAAAGGCCGGGCAGAAGTCCGCCAAGAGAGATAAACTCCATTTTGCTGTCATTCACATTGATAATGATACTGCCGCTGAAACCGTAGTCACGGTGAACAAGAGCGTTGAGCAGAGCTTCACGAATAGCTTCTTCGGGATAGTCTTTCTTGTCGGTGCGAACGACACCCTTGATCGTGGAAGCAGTCTTGTTGCACAAAGCAAGATAGTTTACCGAATCTTCAAACTGCTTGAACACAGAACCGCCAAACTCCCTGCTGTCACGGAACTCTGTGCAGAATTCATCTTTGAAAACGGCGATTTTGGTCGTGTGATGGCACTGGTCGGAAAGCAGCAAAGCGAGGTTGGTGTAAATATCGTTCTG
>JAZUQH010000009.1:0-1713 GCA_045605605.1 Acutalibacteraceae bacterium
ATATGCATATTTGATAACCCTCGTGTGGGCGGTGTTTTCCTTTATCTACGAGCTTATTTTAAATCTTTCGGGAGGCTTTGTATTTAATTTCGGTATTCTTTATTATATCGGATTTTTCCTCGGTGCGGTAGGCATCGGAGGAATTGCGATATATTCGGTATATAAGGCAGTTGAAAGTAAGAAAATGCATTGGTTTATAATTTACAATGTGGGAATCGGTATTCTGACTCTGCTGATTCTTGTAAGAGGATAAAAAGAGGTATATTATGGCAACGAAAAAGAAAAAATCAACTAAAAAAACAAATAAAAGACCAAAGCTTACAAAGACAGAGCTTAAGCAGCGTGCAAAAAGAAGAAAGGCGGTAACCGTTATCAGCCTTGTGCTTTTGTATATTGCAACATCAGTGCTTCTTATATTAAGCTTCTATTCAGAGCTTTTAGGAGGCTTCGGCAAGGGCTTTAAGGGCTTCTTCCTTGGCGTTTTCGGATGCGGCTCCTACTTACTTCCCTTTGCAATGGTATTCGGCTTCTTTTACTATTTCATTAAAAAGAAGCAGGGCGGAGGCTACGGCAAGCTCTATCTCTTAGGCGGAATTTTAACTTGCGTATCGGTACTTTCCGAGCTTCATACCTTTGGGGGAGAACCGGTTGCGCTTCAGATTGAAACCCTTTATAACAACGGTATTGAGTATTCTTCGGGGGGTATAATCGGCGGGTTTATCGGTGAGGCTATAAAAAGCGTAATAACCTTCCCCGGTGCCGCAATACTTTTCTGGGCACTTGCAGTAGTTCTTACCGTGCTGTTTTTCTATGAGCCCTTCGTGCTTTTAATCGACTATATCCAGGATTTCGCAGAGGATCTTAACGAAGGCAGGGAAAAGAAGCCAAAAGCTCCCAAAAAGGAGAAAGAACCCAAAAAGGAAAAAGAGCCTAAAAAGAGTAAAAAGGATAAAAATCCCGAAGAGGATGATTCTCCCGATGAGGAGGAGTCTGCACCCGTTAAAAAGCCCTTTGACATAGATTCGGTATGGGGCAGAGATAAGGAGTCTGAAAAGGAAGAAAAGCCGGTTCCCGAGCCTTTGGAATTTATTCCTGATTTTGATATATCCGACGAGGATACTAAGGATACAGCAGGAAATATGGATATAGATATCCCCTTTGAGGAGGATTTTGATACGGAAGCTGAGGTTGAATTTGATGACGGGGGAAGAACCGCAGCAGAGGAAGCACTTCTTAAGGAGAAGGATGAAATTGAGGATATGCTGGGGGGTAAGGCGGATTCGGATTCAGAATATCCCGAAAGACCTGTTAACAGAAAAATAGAATATAAGTTCCCCTCCATTGAGCTTCTTGAGGATAATAAGGCAAGAGGTATCGGTACCACCAGGGAGGCATTACAGGAAAAGCTTGAAAAATTAGAGAGCGTGCTTAATGAATTCGGTGTTGATGCCGATGTGGTAAATATAGAAATCGGACCTGCAATCACCCGCTTTGAGGTTCAGCCAAAATCCGGAGTAAGAATTGCAAAAATCCAGTCTCTTCAGGATGACATCAAGATGCATCTTGCCGCATCCAGCATAAGAATTGCACCAATTCCGGGTAAAACCGTTGTAGGTATTGAAATCCCCAACGATAAAACCACTCCTGTTTTTGTTAAGGAGCTTATTTCCTCGGATGAATTCAATTCCCATAAATCCAAGCTTGCCTTTACGG
>JAZUQH010000010.1:0-5140 GCA_045605605.1 Acutalibacteraceae bacterium
CGAAACTGACGGACTGGGAGAAACTTATTTCGGTAAGGGATATGCTTCATCTCCCATAAAGGCGCGTTACATACGTTTCGAAATTCTCGAAAATGAGGGTGAAGATCTTGTTATCAGTGAAATGTCTGCCATAGGCGGAAATGATCAGGAATTCACCTATATGAACCTTGTAGAAGAAAATCCCGATGCGGCTTCATTCTATCTGCAGGAAAAGGAAACCGGATTCTTCTCAGGAACTTCCACACACGGTAATAAGTGGTTAGGCTCCTGGTCAAATTGGGCTAACAAATACCCCATAGCAAAGGCCTTTGATAACGATAACGATTCCGTTTATGACCTGTTTGGCGGTAAGAACGGAGAAGAAAGCGTTAACATACTCCTTGACCTTGGAACCCTTAACGCTATTGACGATATTACTCTCGTTGGCGGAAGCAATGAGGAATATTGGCCTGATGAGCTTAACTTCTACTTTGGCAGTGATTCCGTAGAACTCTTCGAAAAGGATGCAGTACCTGCCAAGAGCTGGACTCAGTCGGTTGATGATGCATACTATACATATGAGTTCGTTCCTCAGGTAGCTCAGTATGTTCGTATGGAGTTCTTGCGTGGAGAACACGAGGCTTATACTCGTTACTTCGACCATATTGGCGCAGTTATAGGCGAAATTCAGGTTAACGGACTTGAGCTTAAGAGCCGCGCCGTAAACGGCGTTGCCGCAACTGTTGAGGATGAGGCAACAGGCATTAAGGCTGAAATCTTAGCTCTTCGTGATAACGATGTCTTTGATACCATTCAGGATATAATGGTAGTTAAGAGAGCTGCAACTCCTGAAGAAAAAGCTTCTGCCAAGGAGCAAAGCCTTAACATTGTTACCGATGTATATGAGATTTATTTCTTCGATGTAAACGGAAATATTGTAACCGATACAGGCGGAAGAGAAGTAAAAATTTACATCCCAGAAAGCTTATATTCAACCACAGAGGATATATTTGTTCTCAAGGGCGAATTCGGCGGACTTTCAATGATAGAGTTCGAAAACAAGGATGGCTATTATTTCTTCACAGTTAACGATATCTCTTCTGCAATCAGCGTAGCTTTAGGTCAAATGGTTGAGATAATCCTTGATGAGCCTATTGATACCGATAACGATGTTCCTACAGATGATGAGGACGATAATTACGGCGATGACTTCACCGATGACTCCTATGAGGATGAGGATGAATCCGAATCCGAAGAGGAAGCTGAGGAAGAGGAAGAAGAGGAAGAAACCAAGCGTCGTAAGAAGGTCATTAAGGTTAGAAAGAATGGCGAGGGATTTGACTATCTCTGGATTATAATTGCTGCTGTAGCAGTTGTTGTAATTGCCGCAGGCACCTTCCTTGTTATTTTCCTGATTAAAAAGAAAAAAGAAAAGGAAGAGCTCACTGAGTAAATTTAATACTTAAATAAAAACAAAACACCGCAGATTCTTATGAATCTGCGGTGTTTTGCTTGTTTGTCGGTGAAAGGCACTTTTTGGCGTAGTAATATGAATTTAGGTTGCAGAATTTATTGCAGAAAGAGAGAAAATTATGATAACTGCTAATATTTTAGGTCAGGAATTGCGGGTGCATTTCGAAAAGGTTGTATCAGATAGCGTAAAGTTTCGCAGGGTAAATTTTATCTGCGATGAGCAGTGGCAGGGTTATTCAAAGAAGGCAATTTTCGAGGGCAAGGATAAAACGGTTGCAGTGGTGCTCGAAGATGGAAACAGCCTTATTATTGATGAAAACACCTGTTTCGTTCCTTTTGAAGTAATAAAACATCCCGGCTTTTCATTAAGCCTTGTAGGAAATAAAGGGGATAGCGTTATAACAAGCGAACCTTTCTTTATCCCCGTAACAAAAAGCGGTGGCATTGACGGAGTCTTACCCGATGAGCCTACGCCCGACCAATATGCACAGATTATTGATATTTGCACATCTGCAAAAGAGATAGCCGATACCGTAAGGGCCGATGCCGATAGAGGAGCTTTTAAGGGAGAAAAGGGTGATAAGGGCGATAAAGGTGACAAGGGTGATAAAGGTGACTCTTATGTGTTAACCCAAGAGGATAAGGAAGAAATCGCCACCATTACATCAGAGGAAGTACAGTCTTTAAAAAAAGAGCTTTTATATGAAGAAACGAAACGGGCAGAGCTTATACAAGGAATACCCTACGAAAGAACAGGAGATATTATTTATCCTGATGATGAAACTTGTAATGTATGTACTGATTTTATTAGTATTGATGACCTTGTAAAGTTTTCAGCATCAAATGGTGTAAAAATACACTGCTATCAATTCGATACCGATAAAAATCTTATTGGTATAGCGCCTTACGGCGAAGAAAATAAGGACTATGTTATTTTTGATGCTTTAGCAGGTTTAACGGGGGATATTTATAAAGATAGTTATAAATTTGACGAAACGGCAAAATATATAAGATTACAAATTAGTTGGTCTACTGTTGAAGGGGCATCAATCACTCCTGAAGATGTATCTGTAATTCTTACTTCAAAAGTACACGTTTTAAAAGAATTGCAAGAGGATATAGACGAAAACAAGGCTCATATCGAAGCTATTAAAACCGATATTGAAGATATCAAGGCAAACGGTGAAGACTTAGTAGGCGAAAAATCGGAAGAAATAGAAACCTTACAAGGTGCGATAAACGGCTCTAACGGAAGAGAATCTACATCTTCTACGGCAGTAAGAACCGATTTTATTGATATTGATAGTTTTATTAAATTATCAATAACGAGCGGTGTAAGGGTAAGAGTTTATCAATATGATGGGGATAAAAATTATATAGACAGCACCCCTTATGGTGAGAAAGGTTTAAGATATATCGATACTAATGGTGAAGATATCTATAAAGAAAAATATTCCTTTGACGGAACCGCAAAATATTTTAGACTTAATATTGCATATAATCCGTCCGCAACAATCACCCCTGAAGATGTATCTGCGATTCTTACTTATAAGGTTTATGCCTTAAAAGAAATTGAAAAAGATATAGAGAAAAATACCGAGGAAATCAAACAGATTAAAGCCGAATCTATTGATAGAGAATTTTTAAAGGAATATATAAACAATGTTCTTTGTATCGGTGATAGCCTGACACAAGGCTGTTATTATAACGGCGGATTACAAGGTCACTCATCGGGAAAAGCCATAGCGGAGAATTATCCTTACTTCCTTAGTAAAATGAGTAATTGGTCTGTAAAAAATGCAGGTGTAAGCGGTTATTCTCCTGTGTATTGGTGGAACGCTTATGAGGGTCAGGATGAGTTGACCGGAGAAGTATTGATAAATAAGTTCAAAGGTCTAAATTTTGCCGACTATGACTTTTTTATTATATGGCTTGGAACTAACGGCAACACAGTTGATGGAGTAACCCACGGCTTAACAGATACGCTTGATACAGATGTGAAGCCTTATTCTAATTATAACGAATTTGCAGAAAACGGAACAGGCTGCTATTGCAAGATAATTTCAGCAATCATAGAGGCAAATCCTTATGCGAGGATAGTTTTAGGCAATGTATATACCACTGTTGATGTTGAAACCACTAATACCGTAATAAATAAAATTGCTGATTTGTATTCAGATAATGTTCTTGGTGTTATCGATATGGCTGAATTTAAAAATTCAGAAGAAACTTTAAAATATCACCCATTCTATTTAGATGCGGAAGGTAATGTTGTTGTAGGTGATAATAGCACGGGCAACGCAGTAACAGGTAGCAAAACACACTTAGGTAAGGTCGGTAATCTTCACGTTGCTAAGCATTTCCTCAACGAAATAACAAGGCTTATCTCTGAAAACGAGCTTAAGTATTATGAATATATTTTGCTTAAAAGCTAATCGGAGGGATTAAATATGCCACAAGCGCAGATTATCGGATACATAGTTTTAGCGGTAGTAACGCTCGGCGGATTTATAGGCGTTATTCAAAAAATAACTCAGCCTATAAATGACCTGAGAATAGTGGTGCAGGAATTAAGGGATTGCATAAATTCCTTAAAAACAGATAATTCCACTCAGAATAAAAGGCTTACTAAACACGGCGAGGAAATAGATAAGCTAAACAGTAGGGTTCAAAAAATTGAAACAAAAATGACTTTGTATCATAGAGAGTAGTAAGGAGGAAATTATTATGTCAAGAATATTAAAATCGGGCGATATAAGAATCACTAATGTATATTCAAGCTCTCACAAGGGCGTGGATGTAGTAAAGGCGCCCTCAAGCCTTGAAGCAGTTATCGCTCACTCAGGCGGTAAGGTTACCTTTTGTCAGACGGGGCAGAAAAACAACAAGGGCTCAAAGGGAAATTTAAGCTACGGAAACTGTATAAAAATAGACCACGGCAACGGTTATTCCACTCTCTACGCACATCTTGATAGAGTGTTTGTAAAGCTTGGAGATTTTGTTACCGAAGGTCAGGAAATAGGCTTTATGGGGAATACGGGCAATTCTTACGGTGCTCATCTACATTTTGAGGTAAGAAAGGATAACGTGAGAATTAACCCCACAGAGTATATAGATAAGGATTTGCCAATTGGCGTATCCGTAATATATGCCGTTCATACAAGTAGGGGTAGCTGGCTTAGTGATATAGTGGATTACAACGAGGTAAATTCAAACGGCTATGCAGGAATTATAGGCAAAGCTATTGATGGTATCAGGGCAAACCTCAGTAAAGGTAATATTATTTACAGAGTCCATACCGTAGGCGGTAAATATTTACCTTGGGTTAAGGATTTAGATAGCGCTCAGAACGGTTATGCAGGTATCTACGGCAGAGAAATAGACGGGGTACAGATGTATCTCGAAAACCTTAAGGGCTATGCGGTAGAGTATAGAGTATCTCCTAAGGGTAAGGCTTATCTTCCTTGGGTTAGAAACTATAACGATACCAATTCGGGTTATGCAGGAATTTACGGTCAGGCAATTGACCGACTACAGATAAGAATTATAAAGGAGTAAGGCTATGAAAGAAAATACTTTAAAGTGGCTTAAAGCGGCAGGAGTGAGAACTGTAAAGACTATGGCAGAAACAGCCATCGCCCTTATAGGTACGAATACAATAGGCATTACCGATGTTGATTGGTTAGGT
>JAZUQH010000011.1:0-80408 GCA_045605605.1 Acutalibacteraceae bacterium
CGCCTTACGGCGAGTGAAATATTACTTCGTAATATGAAATAGCTTCGCTATGAAATATTTGCTTCGCAAATGTTTTGAAATGTAAAATCTACTTGACATTTCGTAAATTTTCATTTATAATCAAAATGTAAAGCAAGCTATACTTTTTCGGAGGTGTGCTGTGAAAAATAATATACGAAATCTGCGCAAAGAGAAGGGCGTTACTCAGGACGAATTAGCGCTCTGCCTTGGTGTAACAAGGCAGACAATTATTTCTCTTGAAAACGAAAAATATAACGCTTCATTAAATCTCGCTTATAAAATCTCGAAATATTTTAATTTGAGTATAGAAGAAATTTTTATTTTTGAGGAGGATTAGTATGGATTTTAAAAAGAAATTGAAAATCAGATTATTCACTGCTATAACATATATTGTTTTAGGGGCTGCAATGATTATTACCTCTTTGGTAATAAAAACCGAAAATGAATTTATTTCTTCCTTTGGCTTTGCCCTTATACTTATAGGTATAGTACGCATAAGAAATCATATGCTTATAACCAAAAATGATGAAACTGTAAAAAAACAGGAAATCGCCGAAACCGACGAACGCAATATTTATATTGCCAACAAGGCAAAAACCTTCACCTTTTCGCTTTATATCATTATTTCCTGCCTTGCAGTAATTGTTTTACAGTTCTTTGATGCTCCCTTGCTTTCGCAATACATTTCTCTCTCGGTATGCCTCTTGCTGATAATTTATTGGGTTTCATATTTTATAATAAGAAAGAAGTCATAACAAAACTCTTGACAAATTAAAAAAAGTTATATAAAATACTTCTATAGTGATTTAAAAACGCTTGAGCAAAAACCAGTAACCGTTTTTTAAGTTTCAGAGAGCTGCCGTGAGGTGCGAGGCAGTAACAAGAATTTCGGTGAATTCCTTTTGCGAGTTGTGGGCTGAAACAATAGTAGGCTTTACCGGTTGCGACCGTTATATCGCCAAGGTGTATTAGCACCTATAGAGGTTTCTTTTGTGAGGAAGAAATGAAGCAGAGTGGTAACACGGTTTTATAAACTGTCCCTGTATCCTTTTTGGATGCAGGGTTTTTATATTATAAATTATAAAAGGAGTTTTTATTATGAAAAAAATTGTATCCCTTATTTTAGTACTTGTACTAAGCTTAGGCGCTTGCCTTTCCCTTACCGCTTGCGGTGATAAGGCGGATTTTACCGTTGGCATCTGTCAGCTTATGGAGCACGAATCACTTGATAAGGCAACAAACGGCTTTGTTGATGCTCTAACCGAGGCTCTTAAAAAAGAAGGCAAGACCGTTGAGTTCGATACTCAGGTTGCAGGCGAGCCTAACCTTTGCACCACTGTTATTAACACCCTTACCGCTAAGAATGTTGATATGATTATGGCTAACGCTACCCCTGCATTACTTGCAGCCGCTAATGCTACAACCACTATCCCAGTGCTTGGCACCTCTGTTACCGATTATAGCGATACCTTCTCAGGTAATATCCCAAAAAACGTAACAGGCACCTCTGATGCAGTTCCCTTTGATGAACAGGCACAGATGATGATTGATTCCTTAAAGCTCCAAAAGGGCGATAAGGTTGGCGTTATTTACTGCACCAACGAATCAAACTCTCTTATTCAGTATAAGGCTGTTAAAGCGCTCTTTGAAGCTAAGGAAATTGTTGTTGAGGCTTACACCTTCTCTGATACCACCGAGCTTCAGACCATCGTTACCAAGGCTGCAGGTGACTGCAAGGCTATCTATGTTCCTTCCGATAATACCGTTGCTGATAATGATTCTGTTGTTGGTACTATCTGCACCGAAAAGAAGGTTCCTGTATTCACAAGCTACGGCGGCGCTATCTGCTATGCAAGTCTTGCTATCGACTATTATGAGTTAGGTAAGAAGACAGGTGAAATGGCTGCTGAAATTCTTCTTGGCAATAAGTCACCCGAGGATTTCGAGGTTGCTACCCTTACTCCTTCTGTTGTTTATAACAACGAGCTTTGCGCTACTCTTGGAATTACCGTTCCTGAAAAATAATTTATTTGAGGTAAAAAATGGCTTTTCTTAACGCTTTACCAGGCGCCGTTGCCGAAGGTCTTATCTGGGGACTTATGGCTATAGGCGTCTATATATCCTATAAAATCCTTGATATTGCCGACCTTACCGTAGATGGCTCTATCTGCACGGGCGGATGCGTATGCGCAGTTCTTATATCCTTAGGGTTTCCCGTTTGGGCAAGTGTTATCGTGGCACTGCTTGCAGGTATGCTCACAGGAGTTGTAACGGGACTTTTACATACTGCTCTTGGAATCCCTGCAATTTTAGCGGGTATTTTAACCCAGCTTATGCTTTATTCGGTTAATCTTGCTATCCTTGGCAGTAAATCCCTTATTGCCATAGACCCAAGGGCTAACAATCTGCTTGTTCATATGAGTGATAATATCCGTTCTATGATAGTAGCGGGTGGGCTTATAGTTATCGTTATAGTTGTCCTTTGGCTGTTCTTCTATACCGAGGTGGGACTCACCTTAAAATCAACGGGCGATAACCCTGATATGAGCAGAGCTCAAGGAATAAATGTTAAGCTTAATAAGGTTATAGGTCTTGCAATATCTAACGGTATCGTTGCCTTTGCAGGAGCGCTTCTTGCTCAGTATAAAGGCTCTGCTAATATTAACGATGGCAGAGGCGCTATAGTAATAGGTCTTGCTGCCATATTTATAGGACTTTCTGTTTCCCTTAAAATTAAGCCCAACTTTGTTGTAAGCCTTATAGGCGTTGTTGGCGGCGGAATAGTTTATTATATCGTTTATAATTTTGTAGTTCTCTTAGGACTTAAGACCGATTATCTTAAGATGCTTTCGGCAATAATCGTTACAATATTCTTAGCCGTCCCCTATCTTAAAGACGAATATTTCGCTAAGCAGAAAGCTATCCCCGAAACAGAAAACGGAGGTGAGCAGAATGCTTAAGATAACAAATCTACATAAAACCTTTAATGCGGGTACCGTTAATGCTAAAAAAGCCCTTAACGGTCTTAACCTCACCCTTAACGATGGGGATTTCGTTACGGTCATCGGCGGTAACGGAGCAGGTAAATCCACACTGCTTAATGCTATATCGGGTGTTTGGAAGCCCGATAGCGGTACGGTAGAAATTGACGGTGTTGATGTTACCAATATGCCTGAGCATAAGCGCGCTGCCTTTTTAGGCAGAGTTTTTCAAGACCCAATGAAAGGCACTGCTCCCGATATGGAGATAGCCGAAAATCTTGCCATAGCCGCAAGAAGAGGCACCAAGAGAAAGCTTATTTGGGGAATTAAGAGAAACGAAAGAGAGCAATATAAAGAACTGCTCTCCACCTTAGAGTTAGGACTTGAAAACCGACTTTCCTGCAAGGTTGGACTCCTTTCAGGCGGTCAACGTCAGGCTATCACCTTACTTATGGCAACGCTCAGACGTCCTAAGCTATTACTTCTCGATGAGCATACTGCCGCTCTTGACCCTAAAACTGCGGCTAAGGTGCTTCAGATAACCGATAAGCTTGTAAACGAAAACAAGCTCACCACTCTTATGATTACACATAATATGCAGGATGCTATTTCCCACGGAAATCGTCTTATTATGATGCACGAGGGCAAGGTTTTAGTAGATGTTTCGGGCGAAGATAAGAAAAAGCTTACCATAAGTGAGCTTTTAGGCCTTTTCGAAAAAGCAAGCGGAAGCGCATTTACGAGTGATAAGGTAATGCTTTCTAAATAAAATTAAGAACGGAAATCGTGGATTTCCGTTCTTTTTTATTCCTTATTTTGTTCCTTGTATTTTAAGGGGGATACTCCCATCAGTTTCTTAAACTGCTTACTGAAATGATATTCATCATAAAAGCCTAAGTTACAAGCTATTTCCTTAATGCTTATTTCGGGGAACATCTCAAAATACGAAAGCGCCTCTTTGATTTTAAAGCTTAGTATATATTGATGGATAGTGGTTCCGAACTTTGCTTTGAATTTGTTTTCTGCCGTTTTAACCGAAACGTTTACTTTGCTTGCAAGTTCTTTATTACTGTAAAACTTTTCGGGGTTATTGTGTATTATCTTCTTTATCTGTGTAGAAATCTCATTATCCGTAGTATAAAGATGATTTTCTTTAAGTTCACAAAGCAAAAGCTCAAAATAAAGGTCGGCTTTTCGTTTGTTCCCCGAAAGATAGCAGTTAACTATCTCGAAAAAAAGCTTTTTAATATTTTTGTTTTCAGAAGCATCTATAAGGGTATCAAGGCAAACCTCCCCATCGGTGCATTTTGCCTCATCGAAAAGTCCATCACCCTTTTCACAGCTTACGTGAAAATACATAGTTTTTGTAGCCTCAAGGCAGGGGCTTATGCCATAGTGGGTGTTATTCGCACTAAGAATTAAAAGGGAATCCTTAGTAAGCTCATAGGTTTTATCATTTTGTCCTAATTTCCATTCACCCTTTAAAAGATAGATAAAATCGTGCTCACTCATTTTTCTTTTGGGATGAATAAAGGGGCTGTTATAAAAGTTAATATTCGCTTCGGTTACTTTATGAACACTTTGACTTGTAAATATATTTTTCATAAACCCATCCCCTTTACATATTTGCTTTATTTTACATCCTAATTTCCTATTTGTCAATTTTAAAATTTTTTACTTTGTGATATATTAAAATTAAAGTATGGAAAGAGGAATATGCTTATGAGGATTTTCGGCAAAGGCTTTAACTTTGCTCAGGATGGACCGGGCAACCGATTTGTCTATCATTTATCGGGCTGTAATATGCGCTGTCTTTGGTGCTCCAATGCAGATGGATTGGATAAAAACGCAGGCAAGGATTACAGTGTGGATGATATAATTAGAGAAGCTTTAAGCTGTAGACCTATGTTTTTTTCAGGTGGTGGCGTTACCTTTACGGGAGGAGAAGCTACCCTGCAGACAGATGAGCTAATTAAGGTTTTAAAGTCGCTAAAAAAAGAAAATATACACACCTGCCTTGAAACCAACGGTACATCTAAAAGGCTTTTGGAAATTTCAGAGTATATAGATTATCTGATAATGGATTTCAAGCATTTTGACAGCGCCATACTAAAAGAATACACAGGTATCGGCAACGAGCAGATTAAAATAAATTTTGAGGCTCTTTGTAAATCGGGAAGACAGCTTCATATAAGAATTCCTCTCATAAACGGCGTTAACACCCATAATCCTCAGGGCTTTGCAGAATATTTTAAAAAATACGCATCGAATAACACCGTTTTTGAATTTCTTTTATACCACGAATACGGCAAGGAAAAATGGAAAAGCGAATATAAAATTAAGGATGGCTTCGTAACGCAAGATACCCTTGATAAATTTATAGAAATCTTTATAATGAACGGGTTAAAAATTGTTACCACTTAAGGAGAATTTTTATGAAAAGCATTTACAAATCAGGTGAAATTACTGCTATGGCAAAGGCTCTTTTTAAGGAAGAAAGGGCAATAGCAAGACTTGACGGTTGGTTTCTAGCTAAGGAAACCGAAATGAACAACTCAAATAAGTATGACGGACTTGACGCAGAGGTTAAGAAGGCGTATCTTTTATGCGATGTTTTAAGGGAGATGCCCATAAGCCTTAGCGATAACGCTATTTTTGTTGGCACCCAACGGGATGCCTTTGCAAGAACCTATGCGCTTATCAACCCATCCTTTACGGTTAAGGGATTTTCAGGCTACTGTGACCCCATGGCTATTTACGGCGATATTGAGCCTAACGAAGAATTTACTAAGGAAAGAATAGATAAGGTGCGCAAATTCACCGCCGAAACTCCTTATGTTAAAAGCTTAAACGCTACCTATAGCGATGCCGAAAACTATACAAAAGAGGTTATTTTCTTTGTTGAGCAGGTAACGGGACACGTTATTCCAGATTTTAGATTCGCTCTCAAGCACGGAATTGACAAAATGATTGAATCCACTAAGGATAAGCAAGGCGAATTCTATAAGGCTGCCGCCATATCCCTTAGCGCTGTTAAAATCCTTATTGACAGATATTTAGAGTTAATTTCCGAGCAAAAATCCACCTGCAGTGAAAACCGTAAGGCTCAGCTCGAATTTTTAGAGGATACTCTTAGAAACATACGAGGTAACGGAGCCCGAAATCTATACGAGGCATTACAGCTTTATATTCTCCTTTGGGAGATTATGTGCTTAGAGCAGGCACCGAACCCCTATGCCTTCTCGGTAGGAAATGCGGATAGAATTTTTGAGCCTTATAGAAACGACTTAACCCGCGAGCAAGCAAGTGAACTCTTTAAGCATTTCCTTGTGTTTTATAATATTGGTGACAGAAGCTGGGCAATTTCTCAAAACGTTATTGTGGGCGGCAGAGATTTAGAGGGCAACGACCTTACAAACATTATGTCCTACGCTATACTTGACGCCTACTATGATATGAATCTCCCTCAGCCTATACTTTCGGTTAAGCTGCATAAAAACACACCGTCTAAGCTATATGAGGAAATGGGCAAGTTTTTCTTCTCGGCAGGCGTGCTTACCCCCTCTCTTTTTAATGACGATGCCTTATTTGAGGTGCTGAAAAACAATGGCGTAGAGGAAGATGACATACCTGACTACAGTGTTGCAGGCTGTCAGGAGCCTCTTATTATGGGTAAGGATAACGGCAACACCACTAACAGCTGGTTAAATCTCCCCAAGGTTCTCGAAATGGTGCTTACAGGCGGTTATTCTACCATAACGGGCGAAAAGCTTATGGAAACTGAAGACTGCGACCTTAAAAACATCAGAGATATCTTTTATAAAACTCTCGATAAGGTTACGGATGATATGGCAAAGGCGGGTAATGGCGCTTCGGTAGCATTAAGTAATCTTCGTGTTCCCTTCCTTAGCTGTTTTATGGGTGGCCTTGAATATGGCGCCGATATGCGTGACCCTAAAAATCAGGGTACTAAGTATAACGGAAGCGGATGCTTGGTTCACGGTCTTACCGTTCTTGCAGATTCCTTTATTGCCATTGATAAATTTATTGAAAAGTATCCCGACGGCAAGGAAATGCTGATAGATGCTATCAAGAAAAACTTTGAAGGCTATGAGGAACTTCGAGAATTTTTACTGAGCTGTTCTAAATTCGGCAACAATATAGCAGAGGTTGATGATGAAGCTGCCGATATCGCAAACAAGGTATCCGATATGCTTCGCTCTAAGAAAAATTATTTAGGTAACCCCTTCCGCCCTGATTTTTCGAGTCCCTCAACACACCTTACCTATGGATACTGGGTAGGCGCTACTCCCGATGGCAGAAAATCCCGTGATATGTTAGGCTATGGCGTTGACCCACTCTATGGCGAGGCTTCAAACGGCTTAGGCTTCAGAATGCTTTCAAATATGAGGCTTCCCTTCCATCAATTTAACGGCGGATACGCTTCCCATCTTGGTATTGACCCTAAATATTTCACAGGCAAGTCCTACGAAGAAAAGGGACTTAAATTCCGTGATAATATTGTTGCTCCCCTATTCTTTAACGAATATCAGCAGGGCGTTTCACCCTTCTATCTTTACGTTAATGTTACCACTCCCGAAATATTGAGAAAGGTTCTGGCAGAGCCTCAAAAGTATGCTCCAAGCGGAGTTTATATAATGAGAATTCACGGCACCTTTGTAAACTTCCTCGACCTTTCCCCTGAAATTCAACAGGATATAATTACAAGACTTGACCTTAAATCAACTTCCATTGGTTGTTAGGAGAAAACTATGAATTTTGAACCTTTATTTTTTGAAAGAAACAGAGTAGGCAGAGTTTATACGGGCGGAAAGCTTTTTGCAGGTCTTTTTGGTGACAAAGCGGAAGACGGATATCAGCCTGAAGAATGGATAGCCTCTGCAGTCAAAGCGCTTAACAAGGATTCTGCCTCTGAAAAGGAGGGAGTTTCTAAAATTAAGGATTCGGAATACTATTTCGATGAGCTTATTGAAAAGTACCCCACCGAGCTTTTAGGCAAGGCGGGTAAGCTGAGAATACTCGTAAAAGCTCTTGATAGCGCCATTCGTTTACCCGCTCAGGTGCATCCCGATAAAGCCTTTTCAAGAGAGCATTTTAATTCGGATTACGGCAAAACTGAGTGTTGGACAATTCTTGACACAAGAGAGGATGCAAAAATTTTCTTTGGCTTTAAAGAGGGAGTTACCGAAGAAGCTTTCCAAGAAGCCATAGATTTAAGCAAAACCGATTTGGATGCTATGGAAAGACTTATGGAATCTATAACTCCTAAAAAGGACGAGGTATATTTTGTTCCCGCCCGTACGGTACACGCTATAGGTAAAGGCTGTCTTATTTTAGAAGTGCAGGAGCCTACGGATTTTACCATTCAGCCCGAGCATTTTTGCGGTGAATATGAGCTTAATGACAAGGAAATGTACTTAGGACTTGATAGAAGCGTAGCGGTAAGCTGTTTTGATTTTGGTAAAGCTCCCGATTCTAAGCTTATTCCAACTCTTTTATACAAAAAGGATGAAGCTAAAAAATATTCGGTAGTAAGCGAAGAACACACCGACTGCTTTATAATTAACCGCCTTATCTTAACAGGTGGTGAGGATATTTTAAATATAGATAACAGCTATGCTATCTATATTGTAACCGAGGGCGAGGGTATGCTTTCAGGCGAAAATTACAAAAAGAATATCAAAAAAGGCGATTATTTCTTTATGCCAGCCTGTGCTATGGGCAAATATAAAATAAGCGGTAATCTTACAGTTACCGAGTGTTATTAGGGTGAATTTATGCAAATAATTGGAATTGATATCGGCACTACGAGTATCTGCGGAGTTGTTATAGATGCTAAAACAGGTAAGGTTTTAAAATCAAAGACCGTTAACAGTGACGCATTTATAAAGAGTGATAAAAATTTCGAAAAAATTCAGTCGGCAGATAAGATTATAAAGCTTGCAACCGAGATTTTAGAAGGCTTTATAAGTAAGGAAACCGTTTCCATAGGTGTTACGGGCCAGATGCACGGTATTATTTATACAGATAAGGACGGTAATGCCGTAAGTCCTCTTTACACCTGGCAGGACCTAAGAGGCAACGAGCCTTATAAGGATACCACCTATGCGAAGCACTTGGGCAGTAATGCAGGCTACGGCAATGTTACGGATTTTTATAATAAGGTTAATAATATCCGTCCTAAAAATGCTATAGGGTATTCCACCATCCACGATTACTTCGTTATGAAGCTTTGTGGACTTAAAAAGGCTAAAATCCATATAAGCGATGCGGCAAGCTTTGGTCTTTTTGACCTTAAAAATAAAACCTTTAATTATGACTGCAATATAGATGTGGTTGATGGCTATACCGTGGCAGGTACATATAAAAATATCCCCGTAGGCGTTGCTATCGGAGATAATCAGGCGAGTGTGTTTTCAACCCTTCAAGATGAAGACGGAGTTCTTTTAAATGTAGGTACGGGAAGTCAGGTATCTATAGTAACAGATAAGGTTATTAAGGGCGAAAATCTTGAAGCAAGACCTTATTTCGAAGGTAAATATCTAATAGTTGGCGCCGCCCTTTGCGGTGGCAGAGCCTTTGCCGTATTAAAGGATTTTTATAAAAAGCTTTTTAGTTACCACTACCCTCTTGAAGATGGTGAAGTTTATAAGATTATGGATAAAATGGTGCTTGATGCCACATCTCCGCTTACTGTGGATACCCGTTTCTCAGGCACAAGGGCAGATACTAATATACTTGGACGCATTACGGGAATTTCTACTGAGAATTTTACCCCCGAAAATCTGACCTTCGGCGTAATTGAAGGTATGGCAGATGAACTTTACGGTCTTTACAAAGAGATGAATATAAAAAAGAGCCGTCTTTACGGCTCAGGCAACGGAATCAGAAAGAATAAACCGTTTATAACGCTTTCCGAAGAAAAGTTTGGCGCAGCTCTTAAGATACCTGCTCACAAGGAAGAGGCTGCTTTCGGCGCCGCTCTTTTCGGTGCTATTTCAGCTAAAATCTTCAAAAATGCTAAAGAAGCCCAAAGCCTTATTAAGTATGAATAGTATAAACAAAATCACCACTCAAACGAGTGGTGATTTTTTATTACATATTTTTAAGCTCTTCCATACTTGCTTCAATCATCTTGATTTTATCAAGAGCCTTAGAAAGACCTACCTTCTGTTGTTCAATAACATTTGCGGGAGCCTTTGCTACGAAGCCTTGATTATTAAGCTTTCTTTCAAAGAACTCTTTATCCTCAAGAGCCTTCTTCATATCCTTATTAAGACGCTCAAACTCTGCATCAATATCCACAAGCTCCTTCATAGGCATATAAACGGTGGCAGAATCGGTTATAACTCTTACTGCACCCTCTATATCAAAGCTCTCCCCTACCTCTACCTCTGAGGCGGAGGCTAAGCGGCAGATATAGGTTTTACCCATATTAAAGGTGTCCGCAAAGGATGTTGCAATAAAGGTTTTAGCCTTCTTTGAGGGAGGAACGTTCATTTCGGCCCTGCGGTTTCTTACCGCCTTTATAACCGACATAATCTTTTCGAACTCAATTTCCTCAGCCTCAAAATTAAATTCTTCCTTAAACTGAGGCCAACTGGATACCATAAGAGCCTGCGCCTCACCGTGAGGGAGTGACTGCCAGATTTCTTCTGTAATAAAGGGCATAAATGGGTGAAGAAGTGCTAAAGTATTTGTAAATACATAGGTAAGAACTGCTCTTGCAGTATCTGCAGCCTTTTTATCTTCACCGTTTAGACGGGATTTACAAATCTCAATATACCAATCGCAGAAAACATCCCAAATAAAATCGTAAAGCTTCTGAACAGCAAGACCTAATTCAAACTTATCAAGATTTTCGGTAACATCCTTTACGACTCTGTTGTACTTAGAAATTATCCACTTATCCTCAAGGGCGAAATTAGATTCATCAAGGGGAATAACCTCATCGCTCTCAAGATTCATAAGTATAAATCTTGCGGCATTCCAAATCTTATTGGCAAAGTTTCTACTTGCCTCAACCCTCTCAGGTATATAACGCATATCGTTACCTGGGCTATTACCCGTTGCAAGTGAAAATCTAAGGGCATCTGCGCCAAAGTTATCGATTACTTCAAGGGGGTCAACGCCGTTTCCTAAGGATTTTGACATCTTTCTGCCCTGAGAATCTCTTACAAGGCCGTGAATAAGTACTGTATTAAAGGGAACCTCACCCGTATGCTCAATACCTGAGAACATCATTCTCATAACCCAGAAAGGAATAATATCATAGCCCGTAACCAAAGTATTGGTAGGATAGTAGTGCTTAAAGTCTTCTGCATCCTTATCGGGCCAACCAAGTGTTGAGAAGGGCCAAAGGGCAGATGAGAACCAAGTATCGAGGGTATCGGGGTCCTGAACTATTTTTTTGCTTCCGCAATGAGCGCAGCATTTTGCCTCTTCTTTAGAAACGGTTATCTCGCCACACTCCTCGCAGTACCAAGCGGGAATTCTGTGACCCCACCAAAGCTGACGGGAAATGCACCAATCCCTGATATTCTCAAGCCAATGGAAATAAATCTTTTCAAATCTCTGAGGAACAAACTTAGTTTCGCCCACCTTAACTGCTTTAATAGCGGGTTCAGCCAAAGGCTTCATCTTAACAAACCACTGCTTAGAAATTCGAGGCTCAACGGTAGTGCTGCAACGGTAACAGGTACCAACGTTATGGGTATAATCCTCGATTTTAACAAGGGCGCCCTCTGCCTCTAAGTCGGCTACTATTGCCTTTCTTGCCTCATATCTATCCATACCTGCATACTTAGGATAATCCTCTGTTATCTTAGCGTCATCAGTCATAACATTGATAACGGGGAGATTATGGCGAAGACCAACCTCAAAGTCATTGGGGTCATGAGCAGGGGTGATTTTAACAACGCCCGTACCGAAATCCATCTCAACATAGCTATCTGCTACTATGGGAATTTCTCTATGAACTAAGGGTAAGATAACGGTCTTACCAACAAGGTCTTTATATCTTTCGTCCTCAGGGTTAACTGCAACTGCGGTATCGCCAAGCAAGGTTTCAGGTCTTGTTGTAGCAAGCTCTAAATAACCGCTACCGTCACTTAAAGGATAGCGAAGATGCCAGAAGTGACCTGCCTGCTCCTCATACTCAACCTCTGCATCAGAGATAGAGGTCTGACAATGGGGACACCAGTTGATAATTCTTTCGCCTCTATAAATAAGTCCCTTTTCGTAAAGGTTTGCAAAAACCTCATTAACAGCCTTATTACAGCCTTCATCAAGGGTAAAACGCTCTCTATCCCAATCGCAAGAGGAGCCCATCTTTTTAAGCTGTTCAACTATTCTGCCGCCATACTGCTTTTTCCAAGCCCAAGCTCTTTCTAAAAAGCCATCACGACCTAAATCCTCCTTGGTAACACCCTCTTTTCTCATAGCCTCAACGATTTTAGCCTCGGTTGCTATGGAAGCGTGGTCGGTACCGGGTAGCCAAAGGGTATCAAAGCCTTGCATTCTCTTAAAACGGATAAGAATATCCTGAAGAGTGTTATCAAGAGCGTGTCCCATATGAAGCTGACCTGTGATATTTGGCGGAGGGATAACTATGGTATAGGTTTCCTTGCCCTCTTCACGCTTAGCGTGGAAATACTTCCCGTCAAGCCACATTTTATAAATGCGGTCTTCTACTTCTTTTGGATCATATTGTTTTGCTAATTCTTTGTTCATTTCTGTGTTCACTCCAAATACCAAAAAATACCATTTATATTTTTTGGCTTTATGCTAATATTATAACTGTCAGCCAGAGCTAACAAGCGTTTGCAGTTCGGGCGGACAGCCGCCCGATTGCAATAGCTTTCGAGCGGTTTTTTGTTTTTTAAATATCAAGCTGAGTCTGAGCAGCGCTACTGCTTTGCTTTACGCTTCCTGCGGCAGGGAGATTTTTGGTACGGTAGCGATGCTCATTTTCAAGCGTCCCTTTATCATAAACCTCTACCGTGTAAATCCTCTGTCCCTTCTTCTGAGTCATAACTGCAATACCTGCGTTATCCTTAGTAGCCTTTGCAGAAAGACTTGCGGTGTTAACAATAAGCATTCTGCCGTTGGTTGAAGAAAGAAGGAGGTCACATTCCTCTTTAATATAAAGGGCGGTATGAAGCTTAAACTTTTCACAATAAGCCTTTATAAGCTTTTTACGGTTGGTTTTAGTTTCATAAGAACTCATTGGCACCTTGGCTATTCTTCC
This sequence comes from Acutalibacteraceae bacterium, assembly GCA_045605605.1. Lineage (GTDB taxonomy): Bacteria > Bacillota > Clostridia > Oscillospirales > Acutalibacteraceae > UBA737. Next base: position 13,273 of record JAZUQH010000011.1, read on the forward strand.
GTTTTCAAATATGAAAATCATATAGCCTATATAAGAAGAAACATTTACCATATAAATGGAATTTTCGCCCTCATCAAAATCAAGCTTTGAGGCTACATAATCACCAAGGACACTTGCCTTGCCATCGGAAAAGCTATCGACTCGGGTTTTATATACTTGCGCATTTGTGGTGAAGAATAAAAGCTCTTCGGCGTTGGTGGATTCCACTGTCTGTGTAATCTCATCACCCTCTTTAAGCTTTTGCTCACCGCTCATTCTAAGAGACTGAGGTGTAATCTTCTTAAAGTATCCGTCCTTAGTGAAGAAAAGAGTTACAGGCGAATTATCGACAAAGATTTCATCATTTGTCTCTTCCTCTGCTTCAGCGGAGATTATCTTGGTACGGCGTTCCTTACCGTATTTCGCCATAACGCCTTCAAGCTCTTTAACGATTATCTTCTTGATTCTGGCTCTGGAATTAAGGGTATCCTCCATATCGGCGATTTCCTTTTCCAAATCCTCGATATCCTCAAGACGCTTTAAAATATACTCGCGGTTTAAATGCCTCAACTTAATTTCGGCTACATATTCTGCCTGCTCTTCATCAATACCAAAGCCAATCATAAGGTTTGGAACAACCTCTTTTTCCTCTTTGGTTTCACGAACTATCTTTATAGCCTTATCGATATCGAGAAGAATCTTCTCCATACCCTTTAAAAGATGCAGACGCTTCTTAGCCTTATTAAGCTTAAAGTAAACTCTTCTGCGGACACATTCCTCACGGAAGGCAACCCACTCGGAAATTATCTCCTTAACACCCATAACACGAGGAGATGAAGCAATAAGAATATTAAAGTTACAAGAAAAGCTATCCTGCAAGGGAGTTAATTTGAATAGCTTTTTCATAAGCTTCTCTACATCCGTTCCCCTCTTTAAATCAATGGTGATTTTGAGGCCCTTAAGGTCAGTTTCATCACGGATATCGTTAATTTCGGTTATTTTTTTAGCCTTTACAAGCTCAACAACCTTTTCGATTATCTGCTCACTTGTGGTGCTGGGGGGGATTTCGGTTATATCTATACAATTCTGAGATTTATCATAGGTATAAACGCCTCTTACCTTAAAGCTTCCTCTTCCCGTTTCGTAAATCTTTTCTATCTCATCACGGTTATAGAGAAGCTCGCCGCCTATGGGAAAATCGGGGGCTAAAAGGGTATCGGCTATATTGATGCTGTCATCTTTAATATAGGCTATAGTGGTTTCGCAGACTTCTTTTAAATTGAAGGAACAAATCGAGCTTGCCATACCTGCCGCAATACCCATATTTGAGTTAACAAGTATGGTTGGGAAGGTTACGGGGAAAAGCACCGGCTCCTTCATAGTAGCATCATAGTTATCTACAAAATCCACCGTATCGTTATCGATATCGGTAAATAATTCTTCGGCTATGGGAGCAAGCTTTGCCTCGGTATAACGGGCGGCGGCACACTGCATATCACGGGAATATGCCTTACCAAAGGAGCCCTTAGAGGCTACAAATGGGTGTAAAAGCGCATCGTGACCTTCTGAAAGACGGACCATTGTATCATAAATCGCGGCATCACCGTGGGGGTTTAACTGCATGGTTCTACCAACGATGTTTGCCGATTTAATGGTTGAGCCTTTGAGAAGTCCCATATTATACATTGTATAAAGAAGCTTTCTGTGAGAGGGCTTAAAGCCGTCTATCTCAGGAATAGCACGGGAAATGATAATGCTCATTGCATAGGGCATAAAGTTAGACTTAATAGTCTCTGTGACCTGCTGGTCAACAACCGTTCCCGCACCTGCTATATAGGCATTTACTTCTTTTGCTTTTGGTTTAATTTCGGTTTCTTTCTTTTTTCTCGGAGCCACTTTTATTCTCCTTTAACTAATATCAGTATCATCTAAATAAAGGTATCCGTTTTCGGTTATATAGTCTTTTCTTCCTACAAGATTATCACCAAGCAACATCTCGAAAATTTCAGCAGTTATTGAGGCATCCTCAGGCATAACCTTAATAAGTCTTCTCGTTTCGGGGTTCATAGTAGTCATATTCATCATATCAGGCTGGTTTTCACCAAGTCCCTTAGAGCGCTGAATGGTATATTTTTCCTCCCCTATTTTTTCGAGAATATCCTTCTTTTCGTTTTCATCGTAGGCAAAATATGCCATACTCTTAGTGTTTATCTCATAAAGAGGAGTTTCCGCAATGAAGACCTTACCCTCATTTATAAGGGTGGGCATCAAGCGGTAAATCATAGTGAGAATAAGGGTACGGATATGGAAGCCGTCAACATCCGCATCGGTACAGATTATTATCTTATTCCAACGAAGATTATTTAAATCAAAGGTTGAAAGATTTTTATTTGCCTTTGATTTCACCTCAACGCCACAGCCTAAAACCTTAAGCAAATCGGTTATGATTTCGCTTTTGAAGATTTTATCATATTCTGCTTTAAGACAGTTGAGTATCTTACCTCTTACGGGCATAATAGCCTGAAATGCGGCATCACGGGCAAGCTTACAGGAGCCTAAAGCCGAATCACCCTCAACTATATAAAGCTCTCTTTCAGCCACATCTTTACTGCGGCAGTCAACGAACTTCTGAACCCTATCCACCATTGAGTTGTTGGTGGCAAGGGTTTTCTTAAGATTGATTCTTTCCTTTTCGCTTCTCTCACGGCTACGCTTATTGATAAGCACCTGCTCGGCAATTTTTTCTGCCTCTGCCTTGTTTTCAATAAAGTAAACCTCTAACTGATGACGGAAGAAATCGGTCATCGCATCGGCAATAAACTTATTTGTTATGGACTTTTTAGTCTGATTCTCATAAGAAACAAGTCCGCCTGGCGAAAAACAAGAGGTAACCAGCACTAAGCACTCCTCAATATCTGAGAAAGTTATCTTGCTTTCGCCGTTTTTATATTTGTTGTTCTGCTTAAGATAAGCATCTATCTGATAAACAAAGGCGTTTCGCACTGCCTTTTCAGGTGCACCGCCGTATTCAAGCCAGCTTGAGTTATGATAATACTCTTTAAGGGTATGCTTGTTTGAAAAACAAAGAGCGGCGTTTATCTTGACCTTATATTCAGGTCTATCCTCGCGGTCTCTGCCCTTTCGCTCGGCGCTCCAAAGTTGAACTGAGGTAAGACGCTCTTCCCCTACCTTTTCATTAACATAATCGAGTATGCCGTTTTTATAGATTATCTCCTGATTTATATATCTGCTTCCTTGCTGCTCACGGAATTCAAAGAGCAGACCGTCATTAACTATTGCCTGACGCTTTAAGGTATCTATAAAATAATCTCTTGGTATGTTTATATCGGTAAAAACTTCAATATCAGGCTTCCAACGGATTTTTGTTCCCGTTTCGCGACCGCTATATTCTTCCTTTTTAAGTCCGCCCTTATTAAAGCCCTTTTCAAAGTGGAGATTATATTTAAAGCCGTCACGCTTAACCTCAACATCCATCCACTCTGCCGCATACTGAGTAGCGCAAAGACCTAAGCCGTTAAGACCTATAGAGGTGCTGTAGTTAGAGTCGCCGTTAGTATCGTACTTACCGCCTGCATACATTTCGCAGAAAACCATTTCCCAGTTTTCGCAATCGTATTTAGAGTTATAATCCACAGGACAGCCTCTACCAAAATCCTGAACCTCTACCGAGCCATCGCTATGGTATGTTACAACGATTTTTTTGCCATAACCCTCACGGGCTTCATCTATAGAGTTAGATATTATTTCAAAAACCGAATGCTCGCAACCGTCAAGCCCGTCAGAGCCAAAAATAACTCCAGGACGTTTTCTTACTCGGTCAGGACCTTCAAGCTTTTGAATACTTGTATTATCATACTGCACTTTCGCTTTAGCCAAGTCTTCTTACCCGCCTTTATTTACATTATTATACAGTTTATATTATATACTATAATATGGGGTTTAGTCAAGTTGCATTTCACAAGTTATTGTGGTTTGGATATAAAAAAAGCGCCCTTTTTAAGAGCGCTTTAATAACTTAAACTAATTAAGACCTAAATAGGGTGCGGGATTTCTGCGTGTGCCGTTTACTATTACCTCAAAATGAAGGTGATTTCCCGTAGCGTTTCCTGTTCTGCCAACAAGGGCGATTACATCGCCGCTTTTTACTCTATCTCCCGTTTTTACGCAAAGCTGATTTGCGTGGGCATACTTAGTGGAAATTCCATTATTATGTCTTATTACTATATAATAACCGTAGCTATTTGTATATCCGGTATCGGTAACCACACCGTCTGATACCGCAAAAATAGAAGTATTCTTAGGCGCGCGGATATCAAGGGCTCTGTGATTTCTTCCGTCGCCCCACCAAGAGCTTACCTGCCAGGTGCCGTTAGGGAGAGGGAAAATAAAGCCTGAATTCTTAGCAACCCTGATTTCACTCTCAGTTGCAGTCGCTCTGGCATTGCCTACTAAAAGAATCTCATCAACGGGCTTTGTAACCACGATATTTGAAAGAGTGGTTCTGCTTTTCTCTTCGCCATTAATATAAACAACCTCTTCAGTTATACGGTTAATACCGTTCTGGCCCTTAACCTGAGTCTTCTGATAGCCAACAGACTTTGAATCAGTGGTTTTAGTAACCGTTTTATAAGGTATTGTAACATCGCTTGTAACTGTAGCTACTGCCTTTAAGGTAAGGGCTGAGAGCTTGTCCTCAACAGCGGAGATTTTCTCAATATCACTTGCGATAAAGTAACCTTCTTCAAATTTAACATCCTCTTGAAACGCCACTTCGCATTCAACGCCCTCAGGCTTTGCAGCGGAATAAAGGGTTTCTAAATAAGCAGTTGCTTCCTTGGTATCAACACAAGCAACGCTTTCGCCGTCAACGATAACCGCAGTAGCTGATTTAATATTTGACGACTTTTCAATAATCTTACTTGCAACATCCTCATTCTCTGATATTTTAGAATTAAGAGTTATAACTAAAGAATAGGAGGGCTTACTTACTGCAGAGGCAACATCCTTACCCTCCACCCTTTCTTCTACCAAAGAAACGGCATTTGCAAACTGATTTTTATTTTTAACGGTAGCAATTATACTACCCTCATAATTAACCTTATAGCAGAGGCGCACGCCTGCAGCTGTTAAACCTATAATAACTGCAAACACACAAGCTGCCGACATAACAGATATTTTCACATATCGGGGTAACTGATAAAATTTCTTTGCTGATAGCTTCAAAAGCTCAAAAAGCTTAATGGCCATATCTTTACAAACAACAGCGTATTCTTTAGACTTCTTTGCAATAAAACTAATGCCCTTAACAGCCTTTTCTTTGCAAACACCAAAGAATTTTACTATATGTGAAATTACATCCTTAAACACTGCAGCTCTGCCTCCTTTCTCAAAATGGTTACAAAGTTGTAACATCCACCTTATTTATTATACCTAAAAGTTACAAAATTGCAACCTTTTTTTGCAAAAAATCCAAGGGAAAATATAACAAATCCCGAAAAGCCCTTTATTCAAGCGGTTTTTCGGGATTGTTAATTTGAAAATATTTAGAACATAGATATCTGATTAGTATCAGGAAGGTCGCCAAGCGCTCCTAAATCAGCAAGATTTTGCAAAACTGTTTTGGACACACCTGCTTCAATGGCAAAGTCCTCACGGGAAACAAAGTTACCACGCTGAGCCGCTTCATATATAGAATATGCCGCTTTTTCTCCAACGCCTGATACTGCGCCAAAGGGTAATCTTATGGCGCCATCCTCAGGCAAAAACTTCATAGCGTGAGATTTCTTAATGTGCGGAGGCAACACCTTTATACCACGCGCCAAAATTTCGTTGAACACGAGTAAAATTTCATAAACATCAAGCTCTTTTTTAGAGGCTTCCTTACCCTTAGCAAGAATTTCGTTCATAGCTCTTCTTATAGCATCTCTGCCCTTTACTATTACGGGCACATCCACATCCTCAGGACGTGCAGTAAAGTATGCGCAATAGAAGGCTAATGGCTCATATATCTTATACCAACCTAATTTTATAGCCGATATTACATAGGCGGCAGCGTGGGCTTTTGGGAACATATATTTGATTTTATGGCAGGATTCAATATACCACTCAGGTACATTAACCTTACGCATATCATCCTCCATAGCAGCCCAATCTTCCTTAGAAACCTTACCTGACGCAACAAGACCTTTACGAACCGTTTCGGTAATCTTAAAGGCTCTTCCCTCTTCCATACCCTGATGGATGAGGTAAACCATTATGTTATCTCTTGTTCCGATAACCTCTGAAATGGTACAGGTGCCGTTATCTATAAGGTCCTTAGCGTTACCGAGGTAAACATCGGTACCGTGAGAAAGTCCTGAAATCTGCAAAAGGTCGGCAAAGTTCTTTGGCTTACAGTCCACAAGCATTCCTCTTACAAAAGAGGTGCCGAACTCAGGCAGACAGAATGTACCTGTTTTTGAATTTATTTCATCCGCAGTAACACCTAATGCCTCGGTAGAGGTAAAGAGGCTGTAAACCTTAGGGTCGCTCATTGAAATATCGTTAACGTTGATGCCGCTATATTCCTCTAAATACTTATATATTGTGGGAACATCGTGTCCCAACTCATCAAGCTTAAGTATTGTATCATGAATAGAGTGGAAGTCAAAGTGGGTAGTGATGATAGTGCTCTTAACATCATCCGCAGGGTGCTGAACGGGACAGAAATCATAAATTTTCATACCGTTAGGCACTATTATCATACCTGCAGGGTGCTGGCCGGTTGTACTCTTTACTCCCGCATTTTTCACCTTTGAAGCGAGTCGGGCAATTTCCGCCTTGTTTTCAATAATGCTGTTATATTTAGGGTCGATAGTCTGCATATGCTCGATAAATTTCTTAGTATAACCAAAGGCTGTTTGCTCGGCTATAGTAGAAATCGTACCTGCACGGAAAACGTTCTCCTCACCAAACAGGGTTTTGGTATATTCCTGAACGGTATTCTGCACCTCACCCGAAAAGTTAAGGTCGATATCAGGCACCTTATCACCCTTAAAGCCTAAGAAGGTTTCGAAGGGGATATCGTGACCGTCACGATTAAGGGGGGTATTACAGTGAGGACAGTTTTTTTCAGGCAAATCAAAGCCTGAACCTACCGAACCATCGGTAAAGAACTCACTGTACTGACAATTAGGGCATACATAATGAGGCGCTAAAGGATTAACCTCAGAAATACCTGCCATAGTTGCAACGAAGGAGGAGCCTACCGAGCCTCGTGAGCCTACAAGATAGCCTTGCTCTTCGCTGTATGCCACAAGCTTTTGCGCTGAAATATACATTATGGAGAAGCCGTTATTTATAATAGATGTAAGCTCTTTTTCAAGCCTTTTTGCAACAATTTCTGGAACGGGGTCGCCATATTTTTTACGGGCATTATCCCAACAAATCTGCTGCAGCTCTTCATCCGAGCCCTCAATTACGGGTGGGAAATTGCCCTCAGGAACGGGAATTACATCCTCTGATATCATATCCGCAATCTTGTTGGGGTTTTCTACAACAAACTCATATGCTCTATCACCGAAATAATCAAAATCACTGAGCATTTCGGCGGTGGATTTAAGATAGAGGGTTGAGGGAAATTCAATATCGCTAAAGCCCTTACCTGCCATAACTATCTGACGAAGAATGGTATCCTCTTTATTAAGGAAATGCACATCTCCCGTAGCCACAACAGGTTTGTTAAGCTTATCGGCTATTTCAACAACCTTACGGTTGAAATCCTTTATCACCTCAAAGCTTGTAACGTGCTTGAATCTGTTTGGCTGTACAACGCCCTTTTTATCCTTGAATTCCTTACCGCTATCCCTGACCATATACTCATTGTTGGTCAAGGGCTGGATTTCAAGGTAATCGTAATAATCTGCGATTTCCATAAGCTCTTCATCAGGCTTACCGTCAACTATAGCTTTATAAAGCTCACCTGCTTCACAGGCGGAGCCTAAAATCAGTCCGTCACGCAGTTTATCAAGCACCGAGCGCATAACGATAGGTCTACCCGGAGCGCCGTGGTAATGATTAAGATTAGCATCGGAAATAAGCTCATATAAATTTCTAAGACCTTTAAGATTTTTCACAAGAATTATCTGATGATTACTGAGCTTTCCTATTTCTTTATTGGTAAGTCCGTCAAGATTATGACGGGTATCATCTATAAAATAGCTTTCAATTCCGTAAATTGCCTTGAATTCTCCGCCTTTTTTGCGGATTTTTGATACTGCCATAGCAACCTCAGGATAAGCCTGAGCAACACCGTGGTCTGTAATAGCAATCGCCTTATGCCCCCACTTATAAGCGCGGTTAATAAGGTCGGTGGCAGAAACCACGCCATCATTTGCCGACATATTGGTATGGCAATGAAGCTCTACTCGCTTTTCTCCCTCATAATCATCCTTTGGCTCATATTTTTTAACAGAAGCCGAAGCCTTAACCTGAAGCACATATTCGTGACTCCAATTATCGTAACAATAATCACCGTTAACAACCACGCAAGAGCCGTTGGATAATTTAGCTAAAGAGTTCATAAACTCATTTGCATCCTCATCCATATTTTTACTGTAACGGGGGTCGAAAAACTTGGTTATAACTGCTGATATAGAACTTGTGTTATCACTTATATAGAATTTTACCTTTGCGATTTTACCGCCACTTCGGGAATCGTTAACCTTAGTTTCAAGTCCGAAAACCTCGCCCCATGCGGCAATAAACACCTTGCTGTCACCGTCCATATCGGGAGGCACTATATCGCTGAGCCTCATAACATCGGTATTTATTTTTCTGCCAAAGAAAAGCTTGGCGCTTTCAAGATATACGGGAAGTCCGTCCTTTGGTATGTAATCATATTCCTTTTCGAGCTCTTCGGTTATCTCTTTTTTCTTCTGAGGGCGAGATTCTTCTACCGGTGCTGGAGGAATCTCCATTTCCACATCCTCAAGCTGACCTGCAAACCTAACTTCTATATCTATACCAAAGCTCTTTTTGGCAAGTGCTTTAAAATGCTTTTCAAATTCGCATTCGGTTATGGTTTTCATACCGCCAAAGCCTAAGGTGATAATGCAGGTATCACCCTGCGTTTCATACTCAGCGCCGTTAAAATAACCGTTAAGAGCAGGTTTTAAATGCTTTATCTCCTCAGTTATATCTGCGCAGGCTTCTTTACAGAAGGAGGCCTTATTAAAGGTAATTTGGGTTTGCACCTCATTAAGATTAAGAGCAATTTTAATATGATTACGGAATTTAAAAAGAGTATCCCTACTTATATAATTTTCGCTTTTTATAACTACATTAAGTTCTCTTTTTTCGGAATTAAGGTCGCACTTTTCTATAACTGCATTCGAAAACACAGCCATCATTTCCTCACCTATTAAATTGCCGAAAAGCTTACTAAAGGGATACATTTTTACAACTCCGTTATATTTTTTCTATTTCTTCTACTAAAACATCAAGCAGTTTTTCTTCTGGGATATTATTTTTAAGAATTTCACCGTTTTTAAAAAGCACCCCGCAGCCCTTGCCACCTGCAATGCCGATATCCGCTTCTTTAGCCTCACCCGGACCGTTTACAACACAACCCATTATGGCAACGGTTATATCCTTATTAACATTTTTAAGTCTTTCCTCTGCCGCCTTTGCTATACCGATAAGGTCAATTGAGGTTCTTCCGCAGGTAGGGCAGGAAACAAATTTTATTCCGCCGTTTTTAAGACCGATGGCTTTAAGCAGCTTATTTGCCGCCTCTACCTCTTTTACAGGGTCATCAGTAAGGGAAATTCTTACGGTATCGCCAATATCGCGAAGCAAAAGTCCCCCTATTCCTGCGGCGGATTTTATAACACCCATATTTTCGGTTCCCGCTTCGGTTACACCGAGATGCAAGGGATACGGGCACCTTTCCGCCGCTAAGGTGTAGGCATTATACATCCTTTTGGTATCAGAGGATTTAAGGGATAAAACAATATCTGTAAAATCAAATTTTTCAAGGAGAGAAATATGATAAAGTCCGCTCTCCACCATTGCTTCGGGCGTGGGAGAGCCGTATTTAGCGAGAATATTTTTTTCAAGGGAGCCTGAATTTACGCCAATTCTTATGGGTACATTATGCTCCCTGCAAACATCGGCAACTTTCTTTACGTGAGAATCATCACCTATGTTACCTGGGTTGATTCTTACCTTATCCACCCCTGCATAAACGCTTTCCACTGCCAATTTCCAATCAAAATGGATATCGGCAACAAGGGGAATATTTAAGTTTTTTTTAAGCGCCTCTACCGTTTTCAAGGTTTCCTTATCAGGCACCGATACACGCACTATCTCGCAGCCTGCCTTCTCTAAGGCAAGCGCCTGCTTTACATTACCCTCTATATCGTGGGCAGGGACACTCAGCATTGACTGAACTGCAACGGGGCTTCCTCCGCCTATAGAGATATTGCCTATTTTGATTTTTTTAGTCGTTTTATTGGTATACATAGGTTACCTCATTTAAAAAATAAGTCCGAAAATATCCTTAGCCGTAACTATCAGCATAAAGGCTATTAAAATTGCAAATCCTGCGGCGTGGATAACCGATTCCCACTTCTGAGGTACACTCCTTTTGAAAATCATTTCAAAGAGGATAAACACAAGTCTGCCACCGTCAAGGGCGGGTATGGGGAGAAGGTTAAATACGCCTAAGTTTACTGTTATAAGCGCCATTATGGGAAGAAGATTTGCAAGGCTCTGCTTTGCGGCGGTACCTATGGTTGCTGTAACACCCACAGGACCCGATACTGCGCTTATACCATATTTGCCTGTAATAAGGTCAATTAAAGAACGCCATATTACCGCAAAATAAGATAGGGTGGTTTTAAAGGTCTGAGAAATAAAGGAGCCTAATGTTCTTTTCTTTCCCTCAACGGTAAAATCAACCGTAAGGTAAGTAATTCCCTCTTCGGTAAAGGTGCCGAATTTAACATCCTTTAACTCTTTTTTCTCGCCGTCTCTTAAAACTGTTATATCAATTTTTCCGTCCCCTACGTTAGTAAAGGAATAGCTTAAATCATAGGTGGTAAAAATTCTTCTTCCGTCAACCTTTAAGATTTTGTCCCCTACCTGAAGACCGTGCTCACAGCTTACAGCCTCCTCGTAGAAGCCAGCCACGGTAGTGGTGGTAAAGGTTTTGGTAGGAAGCAGCATACAGCCTATGAGAATAAATCCAAGAAGAATATTAAAAATAGCGCCCATAGAAACGATTATAAATCTGCGCCAAGGCTTTTTATTGCAAAACGCCCTATCGTCACCGCTTTTTTCATCCTCACCCTCCATAGCGCAATATCCGCCTAAGGGGATGAGATTAAATTTATAAGTTGTTTCCTTACCCTTAAAGCCAAAAAGCTTAGGTCCGAAGCCTACTGCAAATTCGTTAACACGAACGCCTAAAAGCTTAGCAGCTATAAAATGGCCAAATTCGTGAATGACTATGAGTATAAGGAAAACAATAACTGCCACAAGATAAGGCCATACGTTATTTAAAAAATTAAGAAACTCAGAAATATATATCACACCAATACATTAAATTGCGCCGCAGCTTTCTAAAACGGTTTCCCGAGCGAGTTTATCAGCCTCAAAAATATCCTCTACCGTATAATCGGTTTTATTCACTGCCTTTTCCATTGCCTTTTCATTAAATCTTGCAATATCCAAAAAGCCAATTTTGCCCTCCAAGAAAAGCCTTACCGATTCTTCGTTTGCGCCGTTTACAGCGGTAGGATAAAGACCGCCTCGGTTTATCGCCTCTATGCAAAGGGGCAGACAACGGAAGGTATCCATATCAGGTTTTTCAAAGGTAAGAGTACCGATTTTAAATAAATCAAGATTTTCAAACTTACCCCCCCTGTTAGGATAGGTAAGCGCATACTGAATGGGTATTTTCATATCGGGAGTGCCAAGCTGAGCTATAACGGCGCCATCAGAAAACTCAACGCCCGAATGAACAATGCTCTGCCTATGGACAAGCACTTCAATATCATCGGCGCTAACGCCGAAAAGGTGAACTGCCTCTATTACCTCAAGTCCCTTATTCATAAGGGTAGCAGAGTCAATGGTAATTTTAGCGCCCATAGACCAATTAGGATGCTTAAGGGCATCCTTTGCCGTAACGTTTTTAAGCTCTTCCTTTGTCTTGTTAAAGAAAGGTCCACCCGATGCAGTTAAAAGAATCTTTTTAAGGCTACCCTCAGGTGCGCCCTGTAAGGACTGAAAAATAGCCGAATGCTCACTGTCAACAGGAAGAATATTTACATTCCTTTCTCTTGCAAGTCTATTTACGATAGTCCCACCCGTTACCATAGTTTCTTTATTGGCAAGGGCAATATCCTTACCCTCGTTTATGGCGGCAAGGGTAGGCTTTAACCCTGCAATACCCACTATGGAGCTGAGAACAATATCACCCTTATAGGAAGCTGTTTCAATTACGCCCTCTTCCCCTGAGAGTACCTTTATATCGGTATCCTTAAGGGCGATTTTAAGGCGTTGCGCAGCCTCCTTATCACTAAGGGCAACTATATCGGGTTTAAATTCTCTTGCCTGAGACTCTAAAAGCTTATCGTTACTGCCTGCGCTAAGCGCCCTTACACGAATATTCTGTGAACGGGCAACCTCTAAGCTTTGAGTACCGATGGAGCCTGTAGAGCCTAAAATTATAAGCTCCTTCATTAAAGCACACCAAGACTGATAACGGCATAAAGCAAGGGAGCTATAAACAAAACGCTATCAAGACGGTCAAGTATTCCGCCGTGACCTGGGATAAGATTTCCGTAATCCTTAATGCCTACCGAACGTTTTATAGCCGAAGCAAAAAGATCGCCAAGCATACCTATTATGCAGAAAACCAAGGTAAGCGGAATGAGTATATATGCCTTGTTTACGTTGAATATCAGGGTGAACAAAAAGCTTATTATTATACTTGAAAGAATTCCGCCTAGGGCGCCCTCCACCGTCTTTTTAGGGCTGATTTCAGGGCAAAGCTTATGAGTGCCGAAATTAACGCCTATGAAATATGCGCCCATATCACAAACTGATGAGAAGTTAATAAGGAGCAATAAATAATATATTCCGTTGTTGCCGTTTATAATACTTCCAAGACATAAAAATGCGCTTGAAATAATAATAGGCATTGCCACAAGAGTTACTATCTGAGCAAGGCTAAACTTCTTATGATTTTTAAGAATTGCCACTGCTGCCAGCAAAACAAAAATTGCAAGAATAGCAAAGCAAATATCCTCAATATGCATTCTCATATATTTCCAGCCTGATTCCAGGTTGCCCTGCTGCTGAGATTCAATGAATTTTTTATCGATGAAATTTTTAAAGGCTGAATCCTTAAAGAAAATATAAACAAGTGAAAAAAGCGATGCTATAGCAAGTGAAAACAAATCATTGATTTTTGCCACATTACAAAGCAATTCAAATACAGCTACTGCTGAAAGCAAACCTAAAAATACGGTTATTACAAGGGGCTGCGCCGTCATACCCACAATTAAAACCGCCACAACCACTGCGGCTATAACTATTCCTGAAATTATACGAGTTTTCATATACCCATCTCCTATACTCCGCCAAAGCGACGGTTACGTTTTGAAAATTCATCCAAGGCCTGCTCTAAATGTTTAGGTTTAAAATCAGGCCATAACACATCGGAAAACCAATACTCTGCATATGCCGATTGCCAGATAAGATAATTTGAAAGGCGGAATTCACCGCTCGGTCTTATAATAAAATCGGGGTCGGGCTGACCTACGGTATAAAGATTTTCGGATATGGTATCTTCGGTTATATCCTCTGCCTTAATGCCTTTATTAACAATATTTTTAACAGCGTGAACTATTTCATCTCTGCCGCCGTAGTTAAGGGCTATATTAAGGTGAAGACCTGTAGCATCCCTGCTATCCTCCTCAGCCTTTAACATAAGCTCTTTGATATCCTGTGCCAAAGGCGCCCTTTCTCCTATAAACTGAAGGCGGATGTTTTCATCCTTAAAGTTTTCGGTATCCTTAAGATAATCCCTGAGGATATTCATAATGTTATCCACTTCATCCTTAGGTCTTTTCCAGTTTTCCGTAGAAAAGGCATAAACCGTAAGATACTTAATACCTATTTTATTACAGTAACGGGCTATATCCTTAAAGGTCTTAGACCCTGCGGCGTGACCCGCCATTCTCGGAAGAGAACGCTTTTTTGCCCATCTGCCGTTACCGTCCATAATAATAGCGATATGTTTCGGTAATACTCTTTCCTGCGCTATTTTCTTATTAAATAGCATAAATTTTCCTTTCACAGAGGAAAAAGCAGCGCATATAAGGATGCGCCACTTTTTTATCTCTGATTTAGATTTCCATTATTTCCTTCTCTTTTGCTGAGCAAAGAGAATCTACATCCTTGCAGAACTTATCTGTAAGGTTCTGAATTTTCTTTTCACCGTTTGCCTCATCATCCTCAGTAATAGCGCTTGACTTCTTAAGTGCCTTTAGCTTATCGAGAGCATCACGGCGATGATTACGGATAGAAACCTTTGATTCCTCAGCTGTTTTGCGAACATCCTTAACTATATCCTTACGGCGTTCCTCTGTAAGAGGTGGGAAGTTAAGGCGGATAACCTTACCGTCATTCTGAGGATTGATACCGATTTCAGAGGTAAGTATTGCCTTTTCAATTTCCTTGAGCATTGAAGCATCCCAAGGCTGAATTAAAAGTGTTCTTGCCTCGGGCACCGAAACGGCTGCCATCTGCTGAATGGGGGTTGGTGAGCCGTAATAATCAACGGCTATCTTATCAAGGACAGATACATTTGCTCTGCCTGCTCTTACAGCCTTATACTCACGGTCTAATGCTTCTAAGGTTTTGCCCATTTTTTCTTCGGTATTTTTAATTAGTTCCTGCATAAAAAAGCCTCCTACTTTTCTGTTACTAATGTGCCGTTATGGTTACCCAGAACAGCGCTTACAATATTTTCGGGATTATTAAGATTAAATACAAGGATATCAATATCGTTATCCATACAAAGAGATGCGGCAGTGCTATCCATAACATGAAGCTGCTTAGCAAGTACCTCGTGATGAGAAAGTGTATCATATTTCTTAGCATTGGGGTTAAGTTTCGGGTCGCTGTCATAAACGCCGTCAACATTAGTAGCCTTAAAGATTACATCTGCGCCAATTTCTGCAGCTCTTAAAGCTGCGGCAGTATCGGTGGAGAAGAAGGGGTTACCCGTTCCGCAACCAAATATTACTACTCTTCCCTTTTCGAGATGTCTTATAGCCTTATTTCTGATATAGGGCTCTGCTATCTGACGCATTTCAATAGCCGTCTGCACTCTGGCGCACACGCCTAACTGCTCAAGAGCATCAGCTAAAGCCAGAGAGTTAATGGAGGTAGCGAGCATACCCATATGGTCGGCTCTTGTTCTATCCATCTGACCGCTTGATCTACCGCGCCAGAAGTTGCCTCCGCCTACTACTATGGCAACCTCCACGCCTAATTCCACGCATTTTTTAACGCTTTGGCAGACCTCTATTACCTTATCAAAATCAATACCGGTTCCCCTTTCACCTGCGAGAACCTCACCGCTAAGCTTTAAAAGCAAACGTTTAAAAACGGGCTTCGTTTCCATAAAAACACTTCCTTAGCCTCTAAATTTATATTTATATATATTTTACTATATACTTAACTTAAAGTCAATTACTTATTAAAGCAAAAAACCGCAAGGTTTATTTCTTGCGGCTCTTTATGCGGTTTTTAATCCATAAGTATATCTCTGCTGATTTTTCTTTTGCAAACTTTAAAGCAACGGGGACATAAATTTTTAGCTTTCCGTAACAGAATACGGCAAAGGATTTTATTATCTGCCACCACTCTTTAAGAGTATAAGGAGAAAACTGCTTAAATATAAATCCTCCTATAGCACTTAGCACAAATCCGAAAATCGCCCCCGAAAAGCACTGCGCTATATAATTTGTGTTTTCAAAAACGAGGAATACGCCTATGCCGCAAAGAAAGAAGTTTGCCAAAAGACAATAAAAAGCCTTTGAGTATTTCCCGCCGCTTATGGCTATTACGGTATTATAAATCAAAAAAACCGTTAAAGCGGTAAATACGAAAGAAAGAAAAAAAGCAAACGACAAAAGTATCCCTCCCTTTTTAAAGCTCTTGTATATTATAATTCCTTACGCCATAATTGTCAACGTAAATAACCTTTTATACGGGGATTATTATCTGCAATAAAATGATACCGATAACTGCAGGAGCCCCAAGTCCCGAGGCGGATATAACACTCCACCAATTAACAGGGATATGAATACCTGTGAATTTAGTTGTTAAATTTATAATTACTATCGCCGCAATGCCCGATAAAGCGTTTAAAATAAGGCTTTTTATGGGTTTTCTGCCCCTTATGTACAGCCCTAAAAGAATAAGCGCTCCAAGGCTTAAAACTGCTATGGCAAAAATTTTTAAAAACTCCATAAAAAACCCTCCATACAAATTGTATGAAGGGTTTTAGATTTATATGAAATCTATATAACTACGCCTGCTTTTTATCCTTAGTTATTGTCAAAAGAAAAAGGCTAAAATAAAACATAATAATAACTGTTGTTTTTACAGCCGAATAATAGCTTACTGCCATAACTCCCTCAGGCAAGGCTGCAAAATATTCAAATCCCCCTACATTAATAAATTCGAGGATTAAGAGCAACATTGTTGATATTATAAAAGCAAGGGCACCTATTCTTAAAAAAATGATTTTCTTAAAATTAGAACAGGCGCTTATAAGCATTAAAATATGAGCGAAAAGAATAACAAAATTTAAAGAAAACATAGCGGCAACCAAAGGCTCATCAAGATAAAAAAGGATGGTGATAGCCGATGAAACAGAGGATACTAAATAAGCCGCTGTGAAAAGCGCAAAGGATGCAGGAAAAGCGAATTTTTTAAATTTGAAATCTTTATTTACAGTACAAATTGCAAAAACTAATGCCAATGATGCCATAGTTAAAAGCAAAGACTGTATGCCCTGAAGTGTTAAATAAAAACCCGTTTCAATTATAGTAATAACCGTTAGAACAAAATACAAAACAGCACAAATTAAAACAAATAAATTTTTCTTTTTATTACCAAATAAAGCTTCCATTTTGCCCTCCCATAAGGTTTACTGATTATACTATATTACACCTATGGGAATTTTTCAAGTTTATTCTAAAATTAAAACGGCAAAGCCGTAGCTTCGCCGTTTTAATTTTAATTATCCAAGTCTTTATCTCTATCGACTACAAGACCTGTATTAGCATTTATATCATAAGAATATTCCATATTGCCCGATTTAAACTCGATTTCGTAAACTAAAACTCCGTTTTCACGGTCAAGATGATTTTCAAGCTCACGTATATTTTCCTTGGTTACCCCTGCTTCTTTGAGGGCTATATCAAGCGCCTCATCGGCAGAAAGCTTAGCTTCTGTGGAAGTAGTATCAAGAATTCCTGACTCTATCATACTGTTTTTACCGTCGTTTTGGTTTCCGCCCATATTTTTATCGGTGCCGCAGGCGGAAAGTGAAGCTACTAAAACTACGGTAAAAAGAATTGCTAATAATTTTTTCATAGTCTTTTCCCTCCTGCAAGTATTATATGAATATTTTTTTATAATACATTTGGAAATTTTATGATTTTTTAGGTTTTATATTTTGATGGTAATAGGCATAGGTACAAGGATTTTCTTCGCTTAACACCTTTGCTTCGGTAACATCACCTACAAAAAGGGTGTGGCTTCCGACATCAGTTGAGGAAATAATATCAAGAGAGAAAAAGGCGTTTGTATATTTTGAAATATATTTTATACCATTTTTAGCTCTTGCATCCACATCACAGTTTGCAAACTTATCAACATCTCTGCCCGACTGCATACCAAAATGCTTTATAACCTCAAAGGGCACATCTTCGCAAAGCACCGATACGTTAAGCCTACCCGTTTTTTTGACCATTTCACTTGTAAGACTGTTATTCTGCAAGGCAATGGCCATACGGTCAGGGTTAAGAGCGACCTGTATTGCAGTATTTGAAATACAGCCGTTATCCTTATCCCCATCCCTTGCCGTTACCACAAACAAGCCGTAGCTTAATTTATGGTAAGAATCCATCTCGATTTGATTCTCGTTATTAGCGAAAGTAACGAGCGAGCAAACCTTCAAAAGCCTTTCCGTGACGGGCTTCATCGCGAGCCATTTCGTGAACAGTATCGTGAATAGCATCGAGGCCTAATTCCTTTGCAAGCTTAGCAAGCTCAAACTTACCGAGGGTTGCGCCGTTTTCAGCATCAACACGCATCTCAAGATTCTTCTTGGTAGAATCGGTTACAACTTCACCTAAGAGCTCTGCAAATTTAGCAGCGTGCTCAGCCTCTTCGTAAGCTGCCTTTTCCCAATAAAGACCGATTTCGGGATAACCCTCTCTGTGAGCTACACGTGCCATAGCGAGATACATACCAACCTCGCAGCACTCACCGTTAAAGTTCTCACGAAGACCTGAGATAATTCTCTCATCAACGCCCTTTGCAATACCTACAACGTGCTCAGCAGCCCAGGTCTTCTCGCCTGCCTGCTCTTGAAACTTAGATGCAGGAGCGTGGCAAATGGGGCACTCGTCAGGAGCATTATCCCCCTCGTGAACATAACCGCAGATTAAACATACATACTTTTTCATAATTTTGACCTCCAAAAATAAATATAAAAATTTTTAATTAAACCCTTACTTATTACAGTTACGGCAAATTCCGTAAACTACACAAACAGCATTTTGCGGACAAAAGCTCTCCTTTTCGAAAAGGTTAGCCATATTTTCATCCACAGGCACATCTGCAATAGAGCCGCATTTTTTACAGTGAAGATGCAGGTGGAAGGAATTATCTCCATCGAAATGATCGTTCCCATCACCTACTGTGACACTTAATATCTCTCCATCCTCCACAAGTAAAGCAAGGTTACGGTAAACGGTGCCAAGGCTTATATTAGGTATTTCCTTTCGCACCTCTGCGTAAACCTGCGCGGCGGTGGGATGTGACTTCGAATTATGCAACACCTTTAGTATTGCCTCACGCTGTCTTGAATAATTTCTCATCGCCTTCTCCTAAATCAGTAATGATTACTGATTTTATTATAACCGATTTTTTTGATTTGTCAATACCTTTTTTAAAATTTCTTGACATTTTTTTATCAAGGTAATAAAATTGATATATAATGAAATAGAAACGAGTGGTAAATGTGCAGTATAAAGGCATTTCCGATTCGGTAATTAAAAGATTACCCCGATATTACCGTTTTTTAGGCGAACTTAAATCCGAGGGTGTTGCAAGGATTTCTTCCAAACAGCTTTCGGAAAAAATGGGCTTTACTGCAAGTCAGATAAGGCAGGACCTTAATTGCTTCGGCGGCTTTGGTCAACAGGGCTACGGTTATAACGTAGAGCTTCTCCGAGAAGAAATCGGCAAAATATTGGGCCTCGACCGTAAGGATAATATCATTCTTATCGGCGCAGGAAATTTAGGTAGAGCTATTGCTCAGCATATAAGCTTTGAGGCTTTAGGCTTCAGTCTTATCGGAGTTTTCGACCGAAAAGAAGCTCTTATCGGTCAAGTTGTAAGGAATATGCCCATAAGGAGCATTTCAAATCTTGATGAATTCTGTAAAGAAAATAAGCCTACAGCCGCAGTCCTTTGTATACCTAAAGAGCAGGCAAAGGCCATAGCGGACCAATTGGTTAAATTAGGCATTCGCGGCATATGGAATTTCAGCCACTATGATTTCGGCGCGGAATATCCCCAGATAACAGTTGAAAATATGCATTTCGGCGATAGTCTTATGACTCTTTCTTATAAATTAAATGAACAATAGTTAAAAACGCTCTTTGCGTGACTTCTGAAAAGTAAGCCTCGTAAAGAGCTTTTTTTATTATTTATATTGCTTTTTTTAATATATGATGTATAATATTTTTGAAAGGGAGTGAAGTAATGAAGGTTTTCACCGATAGAGAGCTTCTTAAGGATGACGGTGGTATCTCTGCCTACGTTCACGACGAGAAATGCAACTGTGAGCTTCATAGACACGAATATTTTGAAATAGAATTTATCCTCTCAGGATCAGGAACCTATGAGGTAGATAATATTTCCTACCCCTTAGCGCCTGATATGTTTTTTCTAACCACTCCCGCATCCTTCCATTTCCTAAATACAAGCGAACCCTTCAAGCTGATAAATGTAAGCTTCACCTTTGATGTTTTTTCGGATCTTAATGTAAATGAGCTTATTGAACAAGGCGCGCCTGTAGGTCTTAAGCTTTTAGGTGATGACAGGCAGGTAATTCACACACTTTTAAAAGAAATGGTTTTCGCCCAAAGGGAGCATAACAAGGCCTATAAAAAAACCTTGCTTGCTTGTCTTCTTCAAAAGTTTGCCAAAGTATCTCCTCCCTATTCACCGACGGGCAACTCTCACATCCGCAAGGCTCTTATTTATATATTAGGTAATTTAGGCTCTGAAATCACCCTTGAATCCGTAGCCAAGCATCTTGGCATATCCCCCGTTTATTTCTGCACATACTTTAAGGATACCATGGGAATAAGCTTTAAATCCTATCTTGACAATATTCGGTTTAATCACTCTGCAAAGCTTTTAAAATCTACGGATATGAGCATAGCAGAAATTGCTCACAGCGCCGGCTTTAAGGATTATGCTAATTTTATGAGGCGCTTTAAAACAAAATACGGCGCAACTCCGAATGAATATAGAAATAATGACTACCGACCAAGTCGGTAGTCATTATTTTAATTCTATAATTGCCGCAAGATTACCCCTCTTTTCGCCCATAACACGATGTGAATAAAGATAATCACTGTTGCAGCAAGTGCAAACATCGGCCACATCTATATTTTTCTCTTTTATTCCTGCTGACATAAGTATTTTCTTATTCGCAAGTCTAAGGTCTAAAAGATAATGCTCCTTAGTCGTGGGAGTGAAAACACCCTCAAGGTCTATATCCGTTTTTTCGAACTCCTCTAAAACGGGGTTATCAACCTCATAACATTCCTTGCAGACACAGGGCCCTATGGCGACAATAATATTTTCTCGTTTACAATCAAATTCGCTAACCATTTTTTCCACGGTTTTTGCGCCTATCTGCTTGACCGTTCCTCGCCAACCCGAATGGGATGCGGCTATCACCTTGTTTACGGGGTCACAAAAAAGCAATGGCGTACAGTCAGCATACTGAGTTACAAGGGCGACTCCCTTTTCATTTGTTATAAGACCGTCAATATCAGCAAAGGAAGGCTTTGTATAGCCTGTGCCAAGATGCTCTTTGGTTACCGTCATAATATTATCGGTATGAGTCTGATGACTAAGCACGAGATGAGAAAGGTCGCTTCCTATAGCCTTACATATACGGCGATAGTTTTCTTCGGTTTTTTCCCTTTCTTCACCCTTTGAAAAACTCATATTCATAGAGGAGAAATATCCCTCGCTTACGCCGCCAAGCTTGGTTGTAAAGCCGTGATTAACAGCGCCGCAGCAAGAAAGCTTTGGGAAAGTAATATATACCAAATCACCTGATTTATTTATTTTTACTGTATTACTATTCATAATCATCTCCGAAAATTTTACGGCAAAGCTTATCGGAATTTACAAGCATTGCGTTCTTATATTGACGGCCGATTTTACATTCTATAATATCGAGAGCCTCTTTAATAAAGGGCGGTCTTCCCTTAACGGAATGAGCATCGCTACCTAAAATATAAATATAACCCGCTTTTACAAGCTTAAGAATTTTGCGATTATTTTTTACGGAAACAATGCTGGATGCATTCACCTGAGCCAAGCATTTCCCCTCAGATATAAGCTTGAGTATTCCTTTAATTCCGCGAAATCGCAGATATCTTTCTATATGCGCTATTATAGGCACATAACCCATATCGCACAGATTTTCGACTGTTTCTACCACCCTCTTAGTTACGGTGGTCATACTAAGCTCAAAAAGAATATAGGGGGAATTTTCAATTACAAAGGGTTTGATATCTCCGATTTTCCCCATATCATCATAATAAAACATCTCGCAGCCAATATGAACTTTGGGTAAATCTTTATCCTTAATCTCATTTTTTAATTTATCATAAGCATCTTGACGGGACTTTAAAAATTCCTCTGCACTTTGGATATGCGGGTAAAAATGAGGGGTTGCCACAACATCGGTTACACCCTGACTCTTAAGCATTTTAAGCAGCTCTATAGACTCTTCTAAGTTTTTGGCGCCATCGTCAACACAGGGGAGTATGTGACTGTGAATATCAAGCAGCATCATTTCTACCCTCCTTCCTTTAAAAAACGGGAGATATTAGTAAATACCTCCCCTTTTAAATCAATACTTATACGAATTGTTATATTTTTTGTAATATCTGCCTTTGCCCTTTGCACCTGCGGCATTCATAATGGCGCCCAACACCTTAATGTTGGCAAATTCAAATGCCTCAACAGCCTTTTTGAGAGCATCACTCATAGTAAACTTATCTCTTACCACAATAACAACGCCATCGCTCTTAGGAGCAACTATAAGGGCATCAGACACAACATTTACAGGTGGAGTGTCCACTATAATATAATTATATTGCTCTTTAAGCTCATTTATAAGAGTTTCATATCTGGTGGAGCCTAAAAGCTCAGATGGATTGGGCGCTTGATGACCTGAGGTTAAAACGTCTAAGGAAGGATTAACACTCTTAACAACTTCCTTAAATTCCGCAAATCCGCCCAAAACATCAGAAAGTCCCTTATTATTTTCAAGTTTGGTCTTTTTATGAATAGAAGAACGGCGAAGGTCAGCATCGATTAGTAAAACCTTATCACCAAGCTGTGAAAAAGCAATGGCAAGATTAACAGCCGTAGTTGATTTACCCTCGCTTATATCGGAGCCTGAAACAATAACAACGTTTCCTTTTTCCTTAGTTAACAAAAACAAGAGGTTTGTTCTTATGGATTTGTAAGCCTCCGCTACTGCAAAAGGAACCTTGTTTGACTTAACCTCACTGCTTTCCTTAGCAATCTTGTTATCGGTATTCATAAATTCTGCCTCCCTTCGAATAGTAAGCATCATTGTTACTGCCTTCAAAATCGGGAACGGTTCCTAACAAGGGAATTTTAAATTCGGCAACAAAATCGTTTTCGCTGTTAACAGTTCTGTTAAGGCCTTCTGCTATAAAGAAAATACCGTAGGCCAGAACAGCACCTACTATTGCTGCCATAATGGTTAATCTTATTGTATTGGGAAATACCTTGCTGGCGCTGAAGGCTTCGGCAGAAACCTTTACATTTGAATAAGGAACAAACTCGTTTATATAATCGGGAGCAATATTTGCAAATGCATTAACCACTCTTACCGACTCCTCAGGCGAAGAGGTGATCACGTTTATATTTATAAACAGGGTATCCTCATTCTTACGGGCAACCGAGGTCATACCCATAAGCTCCCTATATGTATAATTCCCAAGCTCCGTTGCCAATTCCTTAAACACATCTGGAGTGCTGAGAATATCTACAACTGTATTACTAAGTGCTAAAGATGCGGAAATATCGGTTGACTGAACCTTCTCATAACCTGCGTTATTATCAATAATGGCTCCGTTTGTTACCATAACGGACGCAGTGGCAGAATATCTTGGTACCGCAAAAAAATGACAATAGGAAAATGCTCCTGCAGCACAAACCACAGCTGCGCACACAAGAATCCATATCCTTTTCCACGCAAGTTCCAGAAGATTGATAAGAGATAATTCTTTCATTTACATCCTCTTTCCTGATTATATTTATATACTCGTATTATTATATCATTTATTCTTATAATTTGCAAGTGCATTATTTTCCACATACTTGGCGCTATCGAACACCTGGCTATAAGCATTATAGCAAAAATCATAAACCTCTATTATAGCATCGCCTTTATAGCCTTTTTTGTGAAGCTCATAAAACAGCTTTGCAAAATCAAAAGTGCCGTGCGATGGAAGAAGGCAATCCCCTTTAGGTCCGTTATCGCTGATATGAATATGCCTTATATTCTCTCCCACGCTCTTAACAACATCAAAAGGGGAATAGCCGCCCCTTACAGATTGTTTTACATCAAGACAGATATTTGCATCCTTGCCTAAGGTTTTAACGAAAAGCTTAAGAAAATCAAGGCTGCCTGCCCTGAACAATACTACATTTTCCTGCAAAAGCATTGCCCCGTTTTCTTTGACTACCTTCGCCACCTCAAAAAACTTATGGCAATACTCTTCATCTGTTAAAAACTTATTAGGCTTTCCGCCGTGCATAATAATATATTTTGCTCCAAGCTTAGTTGCCGCCTCAGCATAACGCTTATATAGGTCGAGCCCCTCATTAAATCTTCTTTCGTAGCCTGAAAAAAGCATGTAAGATTCGGCAAGTGACATAGTAGGATGTAAGGATACCACATCTATTCCGTAAAAGCTCTTTATTTTTACAAGTTCATTTATAAAACTCTTTTCAAGCTCACAGTTGGCATTGAAGAAAATTTCGGTAGTTTTAACTCCGTTTTTGCCTACAAGCTCTAAAGATTTTTCGGTAAGCAAGGGGTAAAAACAAGAGGTTGATACGCCAATTTTCACTCAGATTTCTCCTTTTTATTCTTCATTAGGATTTACAAACACTGTTTTGTTAGTAGTATAAATAACCATACCCGGCTTTGCTCCTGAAGGCTTTTTCACAAATTTTATCAAAGTATAGTCAACAGGAACATTGGAGGAATCCTTAGCCTTTGAATTTTTTGCAGCAAGCCTTGCCGCAAAAATCACAGTGCTTTCGGGCAGCTCCTTACCGTCACTCCTTACCACCACATGAGAGCCGTGTATCTCCTTAGTGTGAAACCATATGTCTGTTTTTTCTGCAATACGGGTAGTAATATAATCATTTTGCATATTATTTTTACCCACCAACACCTTAAATCCATCGGGACTAATTTGCTCTTCAACCTTAAGAGCAGAGGGCTTTTTCTTATTGACCGTATTTTTAGCCTTTATATATCCGCTTAAAAGCAGTTCTTCTCTTATTTGTGCTATTTCTGAGGTTTCGGTGCATTTCGAAAGTCCCAAAAGCACCGTTTCAAGATAAGCAATTTCCTCCCTATCCTTAGCGGTAAGAGCAGTAAGTGACTGCTCTGCAGAATAGCTTTTCTTATATTCTTTAAAATACTTTGCCGCATTATTCTGCGGACTCATAGTAATATCTAAGGGTATTTCGATTTCTGCCATATTTTCATCATAAAAATTAGGCACTCTAACAGATGATACTCCTGAGGGAATCAGGTGAAGGTTTGCCTTTATAAGCTCACCGTATATACGAAGATGCTCCCTATCTTTACACTGGTTTAATTCCTTAAGTCTTAGATTGAGCCTTTTATTTGCCCTTGCTATAAGATTATTTACAAGTCTACTTAAATCGCCTGATGCCCTTGCAATACGGCTCATAGTATCCTTTTCACTGTAAAAGGCATCTAAAAGCTCACTATAGCTTTCATACTGCTTAAAGTTATAAAGACCTCCATACTGTGTTATGGGATAAAAAGAAAACTCCTTAGGGCAGGAATTGGAATCTAAAAGCATAACGGGAGTTCCTTTTCCCCTTAAAGCAGAGATTAGATTTTCTATTTCTTTTATAAGCGGTTCTTCTTTAATTTCGGTATTTAAAACATCATTTCCAAAAGCTCTATGGCAAAGCTCTCTGCATATAAGGGGAGAGAGTCCATCCGCAACCGTAAGTATAGCCTTCCACAAGGGCATTTCGGGAAGCTCCCTTATAAATCTCACTATTTCCTGCGGCGGATAATCTAAAATGTTCTTTTTTGATAAAGCTTCGGGGTATTCATATTTTGCACCCGGCACAATAAGACGCTTTGCTGTTTCAACATCACTTCGGCGAAGTGCATCAATAATCCGTCCATCATCACCAAGCATAATAACATTACTCTGATTGCCTATAAGCTCACATATTATTTTAGGGTTAACTCTATCCCCCATCTCATTGGTGGCTTCGAAGGAAAATTCTATTATTCGCTCCATCTCAGGCTGACTTACAGAAATTATTTTAGCGCCCGAAAAGTGTTTTCTGAGCAGCATACAAAAATTAGGCGGCACAGCAGGATTTTCTGGCTTAGTCTCAGTAAAATTAACCCTTGAGCAATTAGGTCTTGCGCTCATTAAAAGGCGCTTTGCAAAGCCTTTTTTGCGCAACAGAAAAACCAACTCATCTCGGGAAGGTTGGTAGGCTTTATCAATATGGCAATCCACAGCCTCATTAAGCTCTGCTGTGAGTTTTTTTATAAATCCACCGTCAAATGCCATTTTCGCCCTCCAATATAGCCTTTAACTCATTAGCGCAAGCATACGCTTTTTTATACTCTTCTTCCTTATCTTTGATACCCTCAAGGTCCTTTGCGCATTTTTCGCAAATGTTAAGCTGTTTTTTTATGTAACGGATATTAACCTCTTTTTTGGTATCAAGTATACCAATTCTTTTTTCACATTCGGAAAGACTTCGCTTTTCTCCCGTAAATCGCACCGCCATAACAGAATAAAGCTTTTTATTTTCTTCTACTGCCGATTCCTCTTCCACCGAAAAGCCGTTATGAGCTAAATACTCTCTCAGATAAAACGCGGCGGTGGTAGGCTGAATAATAATGCGGGGAGAAGCGCTTTTAAGAAAGGGAGATTTTGAGATTATACCTGCTATAACCTCGCCGCCCATACCTGCTATAATAACATTCTGAGCCTCTTGCTCCGTAACGCCCGAAAGCCCGTCACAAAGGACGAGCTTTACGTTTTTAATACCTAATTTTTCTAAATTCTTTTTTGCGTTCATAAGAGGCTTTTCGTTTATATCGGTTGCTGTAATACAACCGTATTCTCCTGACAAAGAAAGATAGGCGCTTAAATATCCGTGGTCTGTACCCACATCACATATATTCTTACCCTTCTCTGCAAAAGATGCTATAAGCGAAAGCCTTTGGCTTAAGGGCCTCATTATTTATCGGCAAAAAATGCGTTAAGCTTTGCAAGTAATGCATCGCAATCGGTTCCGTGAACCTGACAGGCCTGCTCAATGGTTTCTCCTCTTGAAGCAGGGCAACCAAGACAATGCATACCTATTTCAAAAAAGTAGGTTGCTGCGCCTCTATCAATATCAAGTACATCGCCTATAAGCATATCTTTTGTTATTTTCATAATTTAAACTTCCTTTCAGAATAATTTTGGTTCCTTATCTAAATCCACTCTTGAGTGGTTATAAAGCTTTCTGTTATCAAGCGCCCATACTCTGCCTGAAAAATCGCCCTCCTGCGCTCCTGCTACTGCTTCCTTCATCTCGAAAATTCTTGAATCCATAAGGTCAAGCTGGGATAAAAGCTCGGCTTCGATAAACATAGGTCTTACTGCGGCGCCAAATTCAGGCTCACCGTGGTGGGAAATCACCATATGCTCAAGCAGCATTGCGGTTTTACGGGGAACGCCTAATTTTTCGGCGTATTTATTTATCTTAACTGCGCCCATAGTAAGATGACCTAAAAGGTTGCCCTCAACCGAATAGCTTTCTGCCATTCCCGTTTCGTTTACAACAAACTCTTCAAGCTTTGATACATCGTGAAGCATTGCACCTGCAAGAAGTAAATCCTTATCAATAAAGGGATATACCTCACAAACCATTTCGGCTAAGCGGACGATAGAAAGGGTGTGCATCAAAAGTCCGCCTCGCAAGGCGTGATGAAGCTTATATGCGGCAGGCCAGTATAATAACGCCTCTCTGTTGTCCTCATAAATAGCCGTAACGATTTTTTTAAGGTCCTTATCCGTAAAATCCTCAGCTACCGATATTAGTTCTTTATACATATCCTGAGAAGAAAATGTGACAGAGGGAATGAAATCCTCAATATTTACATTATCCTGCTCTATGGTATGGCGGATTCTCTCAATTCTTAACTGATCCGCACCGTTATACTGAGAAATGGTACCTCTTATTTTAACCAAATCGTTATTCTTATATTCGCCGTGCTCCTCCTTAGTATAACGCCAAAGCTTTCCGTTGATTTCCCCATCCTTATCAGCAAGGTCAAAATCAAGGTAGCTATCGCCCTTAGATGAGGTTTTAAGCTCCACATTTTTTATAATGCAAAAGCCCTCTACTCTACCCATATTATCAACAGGTGTAAAGTTCATAAAGCACCATCCTTTTTTTACTTTTTAAGTTCCCTTTTGTCAAAAATATTATATTTTTTAAGAAGCAACACGGTAGGTATGCCGAGTATTACACATATAATAAACTCACTTACCCCTATGGATAAAGCCGTAGCCCAAAATCCCCAAGGGGTAGCGCTTAAAAGATAAAGCTCAAGTCCGATTATCAAGCCGTTAAAAATAACGGGAGATAGCAGAGATAAAAAGGGAACCTTTTTTATGCATATATTTCTTAAAAGATAGGTTACCACTGCAGCTAAAAGGGTTGCAAGGGTGCCGAATATCATATCAGCCGCATTAAAGGAGGCTATGTTTGCTATAAAACAGCCCACTGCAAGTCCCGGTATTGCGGCAGGAGTGAAGATAGGCATCACTGTTAATATTTCGGCTATTCTAAACTGCATAGCCCCATAGGAAAAGCCTATACCTGCAAGGGTTAGTCCCGCATAAGCAGCTGCTATAAGCGCCCCTTCAACCAAATATCTTATTTTTATTTTTCGTTCCATTAAATTTGCCTCACAAGGATTTGTAATAGTTTACCGCAAGCTCATCGCATCTCTCATTTTCAGGGTGACCTGCGTGACCCTTAACCCACTCGATAGTTACATCGTGAATTTTAAGTAGGCCTAAAAGCTCTTCCCAAAGGTCAGGATTTAAAGCAGGCTTTTTATCTGCTTTACGCCAACCGTTCTTTTGCCAAGACTCCGCCCAGCCTTTAGTTACCCCGTCAGCCACATATTTTGAATCGGTTACAAGCT
Source organism: Acutalibacteraceae bacterium (assembly GCA_045605605.1). Classification (GTDB taxonomy): domain Bacteria; phylum Bacillota; class Clostridia; order Oscillospirales; family Acutalibacteraceae; genus UBA737. The sequence continues at coordinate 42,365 of JAZUQH010000011.1, forward strand.
TTACTCTGCAAGGCTCCTTAAGCGCCGAAAGGGCTTTAATAACCGCAGTAAGCTCCATACGGTTATTGGTAGTTTCTTTTTCTCCCCCCGAAAGCTCCTTTTCTCTGCCCTCGTAACGAAGAACTGCTCCCCAACCGCCAGGACCCGGATTGCCCGAGCAGGCGCCATCGGTAAAAATCTCTACATATTTTAACATATTATTTTACCCTTTTCAATACTTTCTATAGCTTCCAACTACCTTGCCGAGCACCGATGGCTTCTCAGGATAAATCGGTGAAAAATCAGGGTTTTCGGGTAAAAATACAACGCTACCGTCCTTATTTATGCTAAGGCGTTTTACGGTTGCCTCATCCCCATCCATACCGATTATAATATCTCCGTTTTTGCAAGGTGCGTTTTTATCGGCTACAACAATATCCCCATCTAAAATACCTGCGTTTTTCATACTGAGTCCCGAAACCTTAAGGGCAAAAAGGCCCTCTGCGCTCTTAGTAGGATAAGGGATATAATCCTCTATCTGCTCAACTGCAAGTATGGGTTGACCTGCCGTTACCTTGCCCACAAGAGGCACCATAGAAGAATCATATTCACTATCAATTTTAATAGCTCTTGAATAGCCTGCATTTCTTGTTATGTAGCCCCCCTCTTCAAGCACACCTAAAATACCGTGCACCGTTGAGGTGGATTTAATCCCCGTAGCATTACATATTTCTCTTACTGTAGGCGGAATGCCCTTTGACATCTGCTTTACAATATAGTTATAAACCTCGCTCTGCTTTTGCGTTAATGGGGTTTTTGACATAAGGCTCTCTCCTTGCGAACATTTATTCGTTTTTATTATAACATTCATCAGCGCAATAAGCAAGATTTCTTTGTAAAAAATATTTCTTTTATGCCAAGAAGCGTAATAAAACCGCCAAAAAGCTTAGAAAGCCAATCACCGCCAAGTATTCTTGCAAGAAATATTCCACCGAAGGCGCCTAATATTCCGCCAAGCGCCAAGGGCAAAACCTTTTTCCACTTTATCTGCTTTTTTATAGCATAAATAATAACTGCAGTAATGGCGATGGGAATAAAAAACAAAAGATTTATACCCTGAGCCTTAAGCTGAGGAGTATCGAGGAAAACTGTGAGATAAATAATAAGCACCGCGCCGCCGCCAAGTCCCATACCCCCTATCATTCCCGATAAAAGCCCTGCTAAAAGGGCGCCCATATTCATCGTAAAATCAGGCGGAGCCCCGCCCACACCATAAAGCCACCGAATATTCTTTTAAGCCACAAGGGAGAAATTTTCTTTAAGGCAAGAGTGCCGAGCACGGCTCCTAAAACTCCCGTAGGAATAAAGCTTATCGCATCGCTTAATTTCACATAATCCTTCATTATATACACTATTCCGCTTATTAAGGTTATAGGAAGTATCACCGCAACTGCATTTGCATGGCTTTCCTTAACATCCAACCCCACCTTTTTAAGCATAGGCACGGCTATCATTCCGCCCCCTGCTCCAAAGCATCCGTTTACTATTCCTATAAGCATTCCCATAAGGCTTATGGTTACAAAATTTTTAACCTTTTTCTTCATTTTATCACCCGTAATATTCTTCCCCACAGTATTTAATAATATTATTTATTAAAAAAGTCTTCTCTTTTAGAGTTTTATTTGATATAATAATTATAATTGTAGTCAAAAATAAGGTAGGTGCAGTAATATGGTGGTTAATATTAATGGACTAAATATCGAATATACCGAAAAGGGAAGCGGTATCCCCGTTCTGCTTTTGCACGGTTGGGGTTCTTCCTTTGATGTTTATAACGGTATTATGTCGGCTTTAGAGGATAGATGCCGCCTTGTTGCCCTCAATTTCCCAGGCTGTGGCAACAGCGATACTATGGAAAGCCCTTGGAATATTGATGATTACTGCAATTTGGTTATTAAATTTATAAAAGCGGTAAATCTTGGTAATCCTATTCTTATAGGTCATTCCCACGGCGGAAGGGTTATTTTAAAGCTTGCAGGGGATAAGCTTCTCTCTCCACCTAAAATAGTTCTGCTGGATTCGGCGGGTATAGTACCTAAGAAAACCTTAAAGCAGAAGCTGAGAGCTAAAAGCTTTAAGACTATTAAAGCCGTACTTACTATGCCCATTATAAAAAATAAATCCGAAAATCTTTTAAATAAGGCAAGGGCGCATTTTGGCTCTGCCGATTACAATGCGGCGCCCCCCGTGCTCAGAAGCACCCTTGTAAGCCTTGTTAATACTGATTTGAGGGATATCGTTCACAACATATCCTGCCCCACCCTTCTTATCTGGGGCGAAAACGATACCGCCACTCCCCTTAGCGATGCAAAAATTTTAGAAAAGCTTATTGATGACTGCGGACTTTGTGTAATTAAAGGAACGGGACATTATTCCTTCTGTGAGAGGCCCTTTGAGGCTCACGCAATACTCAGAAGCTTTATTAGGTAGGTTGATTATATGGAACTCCAGCTTATAGCGGTTACGCTTGTTTTGGTATTTTCTGCTGTTGCGGGTATTTTTTCTCAGGTCAAGCAGCTGCAGATGCTTCAGCAAAATTCATATTATCCGTCAAGGTATATCAAATGGGTACTTAACGCCTATTCAAACGAATTGGTGCTTAATACCTTTGTATTTTGCGTAGCCTCCCTGCTCTTTGCTTTTAATTTCTATTTTGCCGAGGCGGCGCTTTTGGCAGTTTTCGCCTTTTGGAAAATAGCCGATGCGGTCATTACTCAGAAAGTCTCTATCAAAAAGCTTGTTTTTACAGGCAGAGTTAAAAGGCTCTTTGCCGCAGCGATAATAATTTTCATTCTTCTCCTTACCCTTTTTGAAATAAATTTCAGAAGCTTTACCTTCTGCGTTATTATAACCGTTCTTTTAGGTGTTGTGGCGCCAACCCTTACCCTTGTTATTTGGGCAATTACCAAGCCTATTGAGTGGATTTTTAATAAATGGTATATTTCCGATGCCAAGAAACTTCTCAAAAAGCAGAGCGATTTAAAGGTTATCGGCATTACGGGAAGCTATGGAAAAACCACCACTAAATTTATTTTAACCCGTATTTTAAGCGAAAAGTATAATACCCTTTGCACTCCGCAGAGCTTTAATACTCCTATGGGTGTTGTTCGCACCATAAGAGAACAATTAAAGCCTCAAACTCAGGTTTTCGTTTGCGAAATGGGAGCGAAGAACAAAGGCGATATTAAGGAAATATGCAATATCGTTCATCCCGATAGCGCAATAATAACCTCGGTAGGTCCTCAGCATCTTGACACCTTTAAAAGCGTTGATAACGTTTTCAAGACCAAATTCGAGCTTGCAGATGCAGTTGCTGAAAAATCGGGCGTTTGCCTTGTGAACGGAGATAGCGAGGAAATTGCCAACCGACTTGGCAACCGAGATGATGTTATCACCTTTGGCAGTGGTAGTAAATATTATGCCGAGGATATAAGCTACAGTGTAAGCGGCTCCACCTTTACCCTTAATCTTGACGGTGAAAAAATAAAGGTGACCACAAGGCTTCTTGGCAAGTATTCGGTTGCCGATATAGTTGCCGCAGCAGCAATGGCTTATATTATGGGAGTAGGCTGCGAGGATATAGCCTTTGCTGTTTCTACCCTTAAGCCCACCGAACACCGACTTGAGCTTAAATCATTCCATAACGGCTCACTCCTTATAGATGATGCCTATAACTCTAACCCTGAGGGTTGTATTGAAGCTGTAAACGTGCTTGGTAGCTTTGACGGATTTAAAAAGGTTATAATCACCCCCGGTCTTATAGAGCTTGGCGATAAGGAATATGACTGTAATTATGCCTTGGGTCTTGAAGCTGCCAAATTCTGTGATATAATAATCCTTGTAGGCAAAAACCGCTCTAAGCCTTTAAAGGCGGCGGTTGAAGCAACTGAGTTTGACAGAAAAAATCTCTATGTTGCCCAAAGCTTTAAGGATGCGCTGGATATTTATCTATCCTTTGCAGATAAGGATACCGTTCTTCTTATAGAAAACGATTTACCCGATAACTATCTCAACTAAGAGAAAAAGAGGTCTTTTTATGAAAACAAACATTGCAGTATTTTTCGGTTGCCGCTCGGTTGAGCACGAGGTTTCGATTATCTCGGCTGTTCAGGCAATGCGCTCAATCAATCGGGAAAAATATGATGTTACCCCTGTGTATGTAGCTAAGGATGGCTCTATGTACAGTGGCAAAAATCTTTTCGAAATCAAAAATTATTCCGACCTTCCCACTCTTATAAAGGAAGCCGATAGAATTACCTTTATAAAGGAAGGTGACGGAGTGTTTATGCACTTCTTAGATAACAAGCGTTTTAAAAAGCAAAAGGATGTTGCAGTCCACCTTGCCTTCCCCGTTGTTCACGGAACCAACTGTGAGGATGGAACCATAGCAGGTTATTTTGAATTTTTAGGTCTGCCCTATATAAGCTGTGATGTTATATCTGCGGCTGTGGGTATGGATAAGGCAGTATTTAAGGATGTTTTAAAAACTGCAAAGCTTCCCGTTCTTGATTGCATTACAGTAAGAGCAAGAGAATATTATCACGATAAAGAAGCCTTCTGCGCAAAAATAAAAGAAGAGGTTGGTTTCCCTCTTATTATCAAGCCGGTTAATTTAGGCTCAAGCGTTGGTATCTCTAAGGTTAAAAACGAAAACGAGCTATATGAGGCTATAGACCTTGCCTTCTCTTTCACCGACCGAATTTTAGCCGAAAAGGCTATTGAAAACCTAAGAGAAATTAACTGCTCAGTCTTAGGCGATGCAGATGATTGCAAGGCAAGTGTTTGCGAAGAGCCCTTTATGCACGATGAAATACTTTCCTATGATGATAAATATAAGGGTGGCGGAAAATCTAAGGGCGCCAGCAAGGGTATGGCTTCTCTTGGCAGAAAAATCCCCGCCGATATAAGTGATGAAAAAGCAGAAGAAATCAAGGCTCTTGCCTGCGATATATTTAAGGCTATCGGCGCTTCAGGTGTTGTTCGCATAGATTTCCTTTATGATACTAAGACTGATAAGGTTTACGCTAACGAGATAAATACCATCCCAGGCTCTCTTGCCTTCTATCTTTGGGAGGCAACGGGACTTAGCTACAGCGATATGATTGACCGACTTGTTGAGGTTGCTTTTAAAAGACAGCGTAACCGCGATAATCTGACCTTCACTATCGAAACCAATATTTTATCAGGCGTTAGCTTCGGTAGCAAGGGCTCAAAGGGAGCAAAGCTTTGATATGACTAATCTTCTTATCAAATTATTTGTTAAAAACAAGGATGATATAAAGGATAAAGCAGTTCGTAATACCTACGGCAATTTAGCCTCTGTAACGGGAATAGTTTGCAATATTATTCTTTGCATTATGAAGGTTTTAATAGGCGTCATCGTTTCAAGTATTTCTATTATTGCTGACGGACTGAATAACCTTTCGGATATGGGCTCCTCCGTAATATCCTTTATCGGCTTTAAGCTTGCAGGCAAACCTGCCGATAGGGACCATCCCTTCGGTCACGGCAGAATTGAATATATGTCTGCATTTATTATTTCGGTGCTTATTTTAATAGTTGGCGTTAATCTGCTTATCAACTCGGCTAAAACCCTGATAAGCGGTGAAGGCGCTCCCGTTTACGATATCTGGACCGTTATAATTCTCGCTATATCCATTCTTATGAAGCTCTGGATGTTTTTCTTTAATAAAAAGCTTGGTAAAAAAATCGAATCCTCAGCTCTTTTAGCCACTGCAAAGGATTCTATAAACGATGTGGTTGCCACCACGGCTATTCTTGTTTCCTGCTTTGTAACACGGCTCGTTTCCCTACCCTTTAATCTTGATGCGGTAATGGCAATACTCGTTTCCCTCTTTATTATCTATGCGGGACTCAGCTCTGCTAAGGATACCACAGATCAGCTTTTGGGCGGACCCCCCGATATAGAGCTTATAAATGATATTGAAGAGGTTATATCCTCATTTGAGGATTTTGTTGGAATTCACGACCTTATAGTACATAACTATGGCCCTGGAAGACAGTTGGCTTCGGTTCACGTTGAGGTACCATACAATATAAATATAGTAGAGTGTCACGAGCAGATAGATATCTGCGAAAAATCAGTCCTTGAAAAAACGGGCGTTGAGTTGGTTATCCATATGGACCCTATTGATACGGATAATGAAACCGTATCTAAAGCCCGAAGCGAAATGAGCGAGGCTATAAAGACTATAGACAGCCGTATGACTCTTCACGATTTTCGTATGACACCCAATGCCAAAAACCGAACAAACCTTATTTTTGACGTTGTTGTTCCCGCTGATTTAAAGCTGAGTGATAAAGAACTTGATAAAAAAATAAATGCTCTCGCAAAGGAACTAAACGAAACCTATTGTTGCGTAATCACCTTTGATGCGGATTATATAGGAAACTAAAGCTTTTGCACAAAAGTCAAATTTTGTCTATATCTGATTGACAAATTGCGAGAATAGTGATACCTTGTTATTATATAATAAGGTGTCACTTTTTTTAGTTTATATGAACGGAGCAAGTTTTATGAAGGGTAAATTGCCATTTAAATTCGTTTTTTCAAGGGATTATAATAAAGAAACCGAAATAGAAAAATTTGAGTACGGCAAGGTTAATGATATAGAATTTTTTAAAGCAGAATTTGAAGGAGCTAACATCTCTGCTACATTTTTTAAGAATACAGGTTGGCATATAAGAATATTTAACAATAGCGATACCAATATTTGCGGTTTTTGGGGAGTTCGCTTTCCTTGGAAGCACGGGGAAAACTGCTTCACCCTTATTCCCGCCGTTTACTATGACGGAAATGTTCAACCTGATATATATGACATACCTATCTTAAGACTTCCCGATAGGCCAAAATTCAGCGTTTCTCTATCAGCCGCCGCCTTCCCTGCAGTGCTTACGAAAACCGAAACTTCAGGAAAAAACTTTGAAATTTCCCACAAAACTGAGGCAGGTTGGAACGGAGTAGAGCTTGATGCCGAACACGAAACCCTTACCTTTTTTGCTCCTGCAAAAGAGGAGAAAAAATACAAACACAAGTCTTTTGAAAATCTATCTCGCACACCCTATACCCTGCAACCTAAGACCGCTATAACCTTTAGACTAAGCATCACGGATTTTAGCTGTAAAAACACCACCGATTTGTTTGATTTTTATTGGAACAACACTATTCGTTCGGAACTTCACCCTGCAAAAAACACGCCTAAAATCAGCGAAGAAAAGGGGTGCAAAATTGTACGGGATTGGATTTTTGAAAGGCATTGTGTAAGAAACAGCGCCGGAAATCCTATGATTCTAAATGCATTTACAGATTTAGAAGGTAGCTTTCCCTATAAAAACTCCACTCCCGGTTGGAATATACTGATAGGCTGGTGTTCCGGTCCTATGACCGCACTGCCATTATTAAAATTCGGTGGAAAATACCATGATTTTGCAATGGAGTATCTTGACTTCTTATCCGAAAACGGCAACTCACCCTGCGGTATTAAATATCCGGTTTTTGACGGAAATGCTTGGCTTGATGATAAGCATTGGTATTATCAACCACCTCTTCACGACCATTGCAGGATGTATAGCGACTATATATATTATTTAGGTAGAGCTATTCGCTTTGAAAAAGAAAACGGAACTACCCATGAAAATTGGGAGAAGGATTTTAAAAATGGTATTGATATAATCCTTGATATATGGAAGAAAAATAACAGTTTTAAAACCTACTGGAATATATTCGGAGATACCGTTAAGGTTTACGGTGAGGAAAGCGGCGCAGGAGCTTTTCCTGCTTTAGCTCTTAGCGAGGGCATATATCATTTCCCCCATAATGAAGAACTTAGAACTGCCTTTAAGGAAGTTTGTAAAAACCTTTATAATAAATGTATTAATACAGGCAGATGTAACGCCGGACCCGCTGATATAAAAGGCGCCGATGATTCCGAAAGTTGCGCCGCTCTTTGCAACGCTTTAGTTATCGCCTATCAGATTTTCAAAGAAGATGAGCTTCTTAAAATGGCTATTGATGCCGCAAAGTTATTTTCAAGCTGGGTTGTAAGCTATATTCCACCTTTCCCGCAAGGCTCACTTAACGAGAGCTTAAATGTTTGCGGCGGAGTTATTGCAAATGTTCAAAATCATCATATCGGCCCAGGTATATGCACAAATTCAGCAAGGTTTATTTTTGATTTAGGCGAAATTACAAAAGATAGCAGATGGAAAGAACTTTACTATAACATTAAAAATGCCGCCATCAACTGTATCACAACATTTGATGGAGAGTTTTATGATTCCTCACCTGAATTGCCTTTTTACAAGGGTATGCTCACAGAACAAATCAATATATCAGACACACTTCACCCATCGGGTGAGGCGTGGCGTGTAAGCGCTTGTTGGCCGTCAACAGGCATATTACTTAATTGGTTCGATAATCCGTAAAATTAAGACACCCCGAGGTTAAACCTCGGGGTGTTGGCTTCTATGAGTAGGAAGGCGTTGTGCCTCCCATTTTTTGTTATGCGAAAATTGACGCAAGGGGAACCCCTCCCCTACAATATGTGTGAAGTAAACTTATACAAAACGACAAAAACCTCATAATTATGCGGTTTTTTTATTTTAGCAACCAACAGTTGACAAAAAGATGTTTACAATAATTGCTTGACGGAAGGGTTATACTATATTAAAATCAAGGTTAAAAGGAGGTCATATATTATGACATTAGGACAAAAAATTTCTATTCTCCGCACCGCTATGAAGATTTCTCAGGAGCAGTTAGCCGAAAAATTAGAGGTTTCAAGACAATCTGTTTCCAAATGGGAATCCGATAAATCAATACCCGAAATTAACGTGGTACTTAAGCTATCAAATATTTTCAATATTTCACTTGATGATTTATTAAAGGATGAAATTCCTTTGGCTCCCACCTATACAGAGCCCCTTTTCACTCCCACAGAGGTAGTTGACTACAACTTTAAATACTTTGGCACCGATGGCTTCAGAGGTGAAGCAGGAACAGTGCTTACAGCCGACCACGCCTATAAAATAGGCAGATTCCTCGGTTGGTATTATTCCTCCTCCCTTTCGGGCAACCGTGACGGTCATAAAACAAGAATCGTTATGGGTAAGGATACCCGCCGTTCAAGCTATATGTTTGAATATGCCATTGCGGCAGGTCTTTCTGCATCAGGCGCTGATGTTTATATGCTTCACGTTACCACAACGCCCAGTGTTTCCTATGTAGCAAGACAAGATAATTTTGACTGCGGTATTATGATTTCCGCATCTCACAATCCTTTCTATGACAACGGAATTAAGCTTATCAATACCTACGGAGAGAAGATGGATGATTATACCTTATCTCTTGTAGAAAAATATATTGACGGTAATGTGGAGGAGTTTGGCTTCCAAGATGACCTTCCCTATGCTGTTAAAGAAAATATAGGTAAAATTATTGACTACTCTGCAGGAAGAAACCGCTATGTAGGTTATCTTATTTCGGTTGCCGCTAATTCGTATAAGAACCTTAATATCGCCCTTGACTGCGCTAACGGCTCTGCCTGGATGATAGCAAAGTCTGTATTTGATGCTTTGGGCGCTAAAACTCATGTTATCAACGCTTCTCCCGATGGCGTTAATATCAACACCAATGCAGGCTCCACCCATATAGGCGGACTTAGAAAATTTGTTAAGGATAATCACTGTGACGTGGGCTTCGCCTTTGACGGTGACGCTGACCGCTGTATCGCAGTTGATGAAAACGGCGATATCGTAAACGGCGACCACGCTATATATATTTTAGCTCAGATGCTGAGAAGAAAGGGCTTCTTAAAGGGCGACACGGTTGTTGCTACCGTTATGTCCAACCTTGGCTTTTTCCGCGCTTGTGACGAAGCGGGTATTAAGTATATTCAGACCACCGTTGGTGATAAATATGTTCACGAGGCTATGACTAAAAACGATTGCAGCGTAGGCGGTGAACAGAGCGGTCACACTATTATAAGAAAGTATGCTTCAACGGGTGACGGTATTTTAACCGCCATTATGCTCACTGAATGTATGGTAGAAACAAAATCCACCTTAAGCGCACTTGCCGCTCCTGTTCAGATGTATCCGCAGACCGTTAAGAACATTGCCGTTAAGGATAAATCTGCCGTAACAGGCGACCAACGCATTCTTGATGCCGTTAAGAAGGTAGGAGAAGAGCTTGGTAACACAGGCAGAATTCTGCTTCGTGAAAGCGGCACAGAGCCTGTTATCAGAGTAATGGTAGAATGCTCTAATCAAAAATCCTGCGAGCTTTACACAGAAAAAATCGCAAAGCTTATTGAGGAGCTTGGCTACACAAAATAATTTTTCTTGTAATATAGTCGATTTTATTATAAAATATAATTAGATTATATATACAAGGAGGATTACTATGCCAACCATTAACTCTTTTAAAATTCAAACCAAGCGCAACAATCTTCATCTTCGTGTTGCTAAAGGTCATTTTGCCACAAGCAACTGCCACACTAACTACTATATAGATGTTGCGGCACAGAAATCCCGCCTTTCTGAAGCAAAAGCTATTGCAGAGGAAATCAGCTCTTATTACTATAGTGATACGATAGTTGATACCATCCTTTGTCTTGACGGTACCGAGGTCATCGGCACCTGCCTTGCAGATAAGCTTACCAAGGGCGATTATATCAATATGAATGCTCATCAGACCATTTATGTTGTAACTCCCGAATCGGTAAACTCAAGTCAGCTTCTTTTCAGAGATAACATCGTTCCTATGATAGCAGGAAAGCACGTGCTTATTCTTGCGGCTTCTGTTTCAACAGGCAGAACCGTTGAGGCAGCAATAGAAGCTGTTAAATACTATAGCGGTATGGTTGTAGGCGTTTCGGCAATTTTTGCAACGGTTGAAACCTGTGGCGGTCTTCCCGTTCACTCAGCCTTTAATCCCCATAATCTTGAGGATTACGGAACCTTTAGCGCAAACGAATGTCCTATGTGTAAGCGTGGCGAAAAGATAGATGCTCTTATAAACTGCCACGGATTTTCAAAGCTTTAAAAAATTTAACAAGCCTCGGCTTTCGCCGAGGCTTGTTTTTTTATAGATACATATCTTCTTCTATTAGCTTTTCACGAAGAATTTTAACATCAAGCTTTGCAGGGGCTATGCCTTGTTTTATTGCAAGTGCCGAAGCGGTACCAACCGCCTGACCTGTTAACATACAAGTGCCCTGTATTCTTGTACTTGCGTGAGCAACATGGTCAACCGATATACATCTTCCGCAAACCAAAAGGTTATCAAACTCTTTAGCAAGCAGACAACCGTAAGGGATATCATAGCAATCTCCCTTAATATCTCCGCCAACGGCAGCAGATTTGCCCTTAGGGTCGTGGATATCAATTATATAAGAGCCTTTGGCAACCGCATCCTCACGAGGTTCGCAAAGGATTGCTTCGTTACCCGTTAAGATATATCTGCCCTTAAGTCTTCTTGTTTCACGGATGCCTAAGGTGTTTGCAGACTGTATAAGATAGCTTTCCTCAAAGCCCGGAATGAATTTCTGCAAGAAATCCACAATGGCGATAAGCTGAAGCTGTCCTTTTATCTCACCGTCATTAAGGCTATCAGCATCGGCGCCGTTAACCCCGATAACTCGGGACATATTGATAACTGCCATATCACTTCTCGGCCCTCTTGTAACAAGGACTCTGCCCTGAGGGGTGGGAATACTGTCATCAGTTACCTCAAAGCCATAGGAGTTTGCAAACTCCCATTCCATAAAGCGTTCCTTAGTAATACCAAGGTCGCCGAAATGAAGATGCTTATTATCAAGCGTTCGAGCCTTTTCAAAATCCACATTACCCATTACAAAGAATATGGAGGCAGGCTGCATAACCTTTTCGTCCTCTTCATAGCCCTCATAATCCTCATCGGAAAAATGGCGGACATTAAGCCCATTATCCGTTAAGGAATCAAGAACACCTTTTTCACTTCCAAGCTGAAAATCGGCGCCTGAGAGTGCGATTAAATCTCCGTCACCCGAAGCATCTATAAAGGATTTTGCCTTTATTTCTATAAAGCCCGATTTATCGAGTAAAACTGCAGATGATATATTGTTTCCCTCGCTTTCGCAAGAAACAAGGGTTGTATGGAAACGGACCTCTACTCCGCTATCCACACACATTTTAAGAAGTACATATTTAATAATATGAGGAGATGCAATTGACCAATGAGGAAAGGCAGTATCCTTACCTGCGCAATATTTAGCGCCCATTTCACGAACGTTTACGCAAATCTCTTTCATAATACCGCCGAAGCTTTTACCGCTTCTTGTAGAGGTAGCAGAAATAGGCGTAACAATACCGATACCTGCCTGGCCGCCCAATACACCGGTGTTTTCCACAAGCACCGTCTTAACGCCGTTTCTGGCAGAAGCAATAGCCGCCGCACAGCCTGCAACACCGCCGCCAATTACCAAAACATCGGTTTCTTCACTTCTTGCAATATTTACATTCATCTGCTTCACTTGGAAACACCTCTGTTATTTTTTTAGAGAAAGTGCCTGTTTTGCTTTTTCTACTATATTTACAGCTCTTAGCCCGAATTCATCAAGAAGCTTAACAGCGGGGCCTGAGTGACCGAATACATCGTTAACACCAAGCTTAACAACGGGAACGGGGTATTCTTCGCAAACAACATCACTAACTGCGCTTCCAAGACCGCCTACAATAGAATGCTCTTCAGCGGTAACGATAGCGCCCGTCTCACGAGCGGCTTTAAGTATAATTTCTTTATCAAGAGGCTTAATGGTAGCAATATTGATTACTCGGGCATTTATACCCTCAGCCTTTAATAGCTCGTGAGCCTCAAGAGCCTCGTTAACCATAAGGCCTGTTGCAACGATAGTAACATCGCCGCCCTCTTTTAGCTCTACGCCCTTGCCAATTTGGAACTTATAGTCTTCCCCAAAGATTACGGGAACTGCAAGTCTGCCAAAGCGGATATAAACGGGACCGTCTGCATCGAGAGCTGCCTCAACTGCAAGACGCGCCTCGGTATCATCAGCAGGGTTAATAACGGTCATACCGGGAATAGTGCGCATAAGAGCGATATCCTCGTTGCACTGATGCGTTGCGCCATCTTCACCCACAGATATACCTGCATGGGTAGCGCCGATAATAACATTTAAGTGGGGGTAGCCTATAGAGTTTCTAACCTGCTCAAAGGCTCTGCCTGCGGCAAACATAGCAAAGGAGCTTGCAAACACCTTCTTGCCCGTTGCGGCAACACCTGCGGCGATGCTTATCATATTCTGCTCTGCGATACCGCAGTCATAAAATCTTTCGGGGAATTCCTTTTTGAACTTGCCTGTCTGAGTAGCGGCGGCAAGGTCTGCATCAAGAACAATGAAATCGTCTCTTTTTTTACCAAGCTCAACAAGCGCCTCACCATAGGATGCTCTTGTAGCAACTGTTTTTACTTCTGCCATTTTAAATTCCCTCCTTATATCTCATCATACTGAGCCTTAAGCTCTGCCATTGCTTTTTCATACTGCTCATCATTGGGAGCAGAGCCGTGCCAGGAAACCTGATTTTCCATAAAGGAAACGCCCTTACCCTTAACGGTATTTGCAATAATTGCAACAGGCTTATCTATTGTTTCTGCTTCCTTTAAAGCGGCTTCAATTTGGTCGAAATCGTGACCATCAATGGTGATTACGTGCCAATTAAACGCCTCAAACTTCTTATCGATAGGCTTTGCAGAGTTAACCTCATCAATGGTGCCGTCAATCTGAAGATTATTGAAGTCAACAAAAGCCACAAGGTTAGAAAGGTTTTTATTAGCCGCAAACATAGCAGCCTCCCAAACCTGACCTTCCTCTATTTCACCGTCACCAAGGATGGTAAACACTTTATAATCGTTGCCGAAATGCTTAGCAGATAGCGCCATACCGCAAGCGGTGGAAATACCCTGACCTAAAGAGCCGCTGCTCATATCAACACCGGGGATATGCTTCATATCAGGATGTCCCTGAAGAATTGAGCCTATATGTCTTAAGGTTTTAAGCTCTTCAACGGGGAAATAACCTCTGTTAGCAAGAACAGAATAAAGCGCAGGAGCCGCATGTCCCTTTGAAAGCACTAAACGGTCACGGTTTTCTGCCTTTGGATTCTTAGGGTCTATCTTCATATACTCAAAATAAAGATAGGTAAGAATATCCGTGCAGGAAAGAGAACCGCCCGGATGACCAGATTTTGCCGCATGTACGCCTTCAATAATGCCCATACGAACATCTAAGGCTTTTTTCTTAAGTTCTGTCTTTTTAATGTTGTCCATCATATGCTTCCTTTCAAAGTCACAGCTCTTAACTGCGACAGATAATCTATAAAATCGGCTACCGCGCCGTTTTTAACACTTCCCACCGTTTTAGTGGCAATTTCCTTTATATCCTCAGGGGTTTCCATTGGTACTGCGCTTACATCCGCAGCCCTTAGCATTTCCACATCATTATAGTAATCCCCCATAGCAAAGAGGCATCCCTCTTTAACAGAGAGCATTTCGCAAAGCTTTTTAACCGTTAAAGCCTTTGAAACTCCCTTAGGTACAAGCTCGATATAGTTCCTTTTTCTTCCCCCTATAAAAGTAGAGGTTTTTATAAACCTTGAAGAAATATTAAGTGTTTCGGAATATTCCAAAACTCTTTTAAAGCTATCCTCATCGGGCGCAAAAAAGATTATTTTTTCAAAATCCATATTGCACATTTCATCAAAGGAGCAACGCTCAAGCCCGAATTCTTCAAGTTCCTCGTGGTCACGGCTTTCATTGTTATCGTTAAAGCCGTAAACAAGCTCACCTATATGCACCTCGGCGGCAACACCCTCGAATTTATCCAAAATATCTTTAAGAACAAATCGGTCCTCTTTTGGAATTTTAAGAGAAAAAAGACTTTTTTTATTCTTAAAATCATAAATGACTCCGCCGTTTGCCATAACCGAGGGGGAAACCTCGCCAAGCACCCTTAGTATTGGGTTAACGGCGCTAGGTGTTCTGCCCGTTGCAAGTGAAAAGGCACCGCCCTCACTTAAAAAATATTTGATTTTTTCTATGTTTCTTTCAGGAATCACACCCTCTGAAAGAAGGGTGCCATCCACATCGCATGCCAAAAGACAGCCTTCAAAAATTCCCATTTTATTTAGAAATCTCCTTTAAAAACGCCTTAAAATAATCAGGGAGCTGGCTATCAAACTCCATATACTGCTGTGTTACAGGATGAATAAAGCCCACCTTTTTAGCGTGAAGGCACTGACCTTCAAGCTTTTTTATAACGCTTTTAGGTCCGTAAACATCATCACCCGCAACAGCGTGACCTATATAAGACATATGAACTCTTATCTGATGAGTTCTGCCCGTTTCAAGTCTTAACCTTACATGCGTAAAGCCGCCAAAACGCTCTAAAACCTCATAATGAGTTACTGCATCCTTACTGTTTTTATCGGTAACCGCCATTTGCTTACGCTTGGTGGGATGTCTTCCAATAGGTGCGGTAATGGTTCCGCTATCTGCCCTTAAATTACCGTAAACCACTGCCTCATATTCCCTTGTAAAGCTATGCTCCTTTATCTGCAAAGCAAGGCTATTGTGGGCAGTATCGTTTTTTGCTATCATCAAAAGACCGCTTGTGTTCTTATCAATTCTATGAACAATACCAGGCCTCATAACCCCATTTATGCCCGATAGCGAATCGCCGCAATGGTACATAATTGCATTTACAAGGGTGTTATCAGGATTTCCTGCGGCGGGATGCACCACCATACCCTTCGGCTTATTAACTACCAGAAGATCATTATCCTCATAAACTATATCTATTGGGATATTCTGAGCTTTAACCTCGTAGCTTTCAGGCTCAGGCTCGGTTATCTCAATTTTATCGCCGTTTTTAAGCTTAGTGTTTTTTGAGGCGGTTTTTTCGTTCACATTAACATATCCGCCCTCTATAAGCTTTGCGGCATAGGAGCGAGTGGCATTAAGGCAAAGGGATGTGTAAACATCAAGCCTTACACCCCCACCCTCATAGATATTTTCTATTTTACTCATTATTGCTTTTTTCTTCGGGAATAATCACAGCTCTTTTATCCCTGCTATCCTTAATCATACCTATAACAAAGTAGATTATAAAGAGTCCCGAGCCTATAACTATGGCGCAGTCGGCAATATTGAACACGGGAAACTGTGGCATAAAGGAAAGATGTATAAAATCCACCACGTTACCGCCATTGAAAAGACGGTCATACATATTGCCTATCCCTCCAAAGAATATAAGGGAAATCGCCCAGAACATAAGCTTATCCTTAAAACCATATTTGAGTAAAAGTGCTATACACACAAGCATAATTATAACCGTAAGGCTGACAAGCAGCCAGGTATAACCGCTAAGCATTCCCCACGCTCCGCCACGGTTATGAATATAGGTAAAATCTATAAGACCGGGAATAAAATCCTTGGTTTCCGATAAAATAAAGGTGCTTGAAACCAAATCCTTTGTGTAACGGTCAAATATAAAGAATGCAATTCCCGTAATTACTGCAAAAATATATGATATCACAAAATCACTCCGTGAAAATTAAATTTCTTCTGCTTCTAAAATCTCTTGGGGTTCTTCCTCTTGGGAAGGCTCCTCCTCTGCCTCTTCGGAATTTACAACATAGCCCGAAACCTCAGGAGCCGCTTCTACATCTGCCACTAAAAGCTCGGCAACCGATTTAGGATCCATAGGCACTTCATCGGGAAGCTTATTTAAAAGCTCGATATGTTGTTTATATTTAGAAGAGATATCAGCCTTAAAGGATGCAATTTCAAGCTTTAGCTTATTAAATAAGGTCTGTTGACGCTGTACACAATCCTCTGTAGCCTTTTCCACTGCTGCTTTTTTAACCTCTAAGGTAGCAATAAGTCTTTCATATTCCTCTTCTGCTTTTTTAAGGCGAAGGGTATGCTCCTCCTCAAAGCTTGCAATAACATCTCTCTGCTTACCTGTTATATTAACGATGCTTTCTTCGGCTGATCTGATTATCTCTTCACTCTTCTGCTTTGCCTCATTTACCATTTGCTCGGCAAGCTTCTGAGCGTTTATAAGAACCTCTTGAATGCTTTTCTGAGATTCCTTGAGTTCATTTATCTCTTCGTTTTTGTTTTTAATTTCAGAATTGAGTTCCTTTATTGTGCGTTCAAAGACCTCATAATCCGACTCGATTTTGTCAAGCAGGATTTCTACCTCCTCCTGCTTATATCCGCCCATTTGCTTTGAAAACTTAATGTTTTTTAGTTCCTTTGCATTTAACATACATCTATTCTCCGTTCATACATATTTTGAATACTCAAGAACTGTTCTACCCTTTTTGGTTTTATCCGCTAAACTGTTAACGATAAATTTGCCTTTTCCTCTTACGGTTATTTTATCATTAGCTAAAATAAGCCTTGTTGTTTTTAGACAAGCGGCAGAATTTATGCTTACAAAGCCATCTTCCACTAAGGCTTCTGCCCTTGCTCTCGAAATTTTAAGTATGGCGGCTACAACACAGTCAAGCCTTGGGGAAGCCACCGTTTCTCTAAAGGTCACAAGACTGCTGAGCTGAGGAAGCGGATAATCGGCTCCAACTTTAAGCCTAATACCGACTCTTCCCGCCTTTGTAAGCTCTGATAACACAAAGTCTGCAATTTCCTCTGTTATGAAGAAAACAGCCCTACCCTTTTCTATAAGTATATCGCCCACCGATTCTCTGGTTATACCCAGTCCCATAAGGGAGCCTAAGATATCCCGATGGGAGAGGTTATCACATTCCCTGAAGGTTGCCGTTATGGCGACTATAGGAAAGAAAACCTCCTCGCACCAATCAGGCTTACAGCAAAGCATAAGTCTATCAGCCTGCTCAAATCCGCCGAAAAACTCATACCCTACACCAACCGTTTTTAAAATCTCCTGAGCCTTAGCAGTTTCGCCTTCAGTAAGGAAGCCTAAAAACTTTGGTTTATCGGTGCGCGCACAAAGCTGTGCCGTATCCTTTACACGTGCGCAGAAAACTTTTTCATCCATTAAAAGTAAAGCTTACTTTCGCCAAGCTCATCAAGCATCAATTCACCCATAATATCAACGTCACGGGCAACGATTATAAAGGTGCTGTTGGCAACCTTGCGGATATTTCCGTGGTTGGCATAAGCAACACCGCTTAAAAAGTCAATAATTCTTCTTGAAACCTCACGGTTTGCATCCTCAAGGTTTAAAACAACCGTCTTCTTATTATTAAGATGGTCTGCAATAGCCTCAACATCCTCAAATCTATCAGGCTTTACTAAAACAACCTGCATCTGTGATGGATTTGCAGAATAATTTGCAGCTTTTGATTTGATTATACGGGGAGCTACCTCAGGCTTTTTGGAAACATATTCCTCTCTTTCCTTAGGCTCCTCAGCAGTTTCCTCCATCTCATCCTCAAAATCATCCTCAGGAATGGTCATAATGTTTTTAATGTTATCCCAAATGCTCATATCAAAAATTCTCCTTTTTCTTGAATTTTATTTTATAAATTATAATTTCTTCTGCCGAAAAGAGCCGTTCCGATTCTCACCAGATTTGCTCCCTCCTCTATGGCTATTCTAAAATCCTCAGACATACCCATAGACAGAATATCCATACTACTATTATCTATTTTTTTAGCCCCAATGTCAACAAACAGTTTATGCATTCTGTAAAAATATCTGCGAAGCTTCTTTTCATCCTCACAAATGGGGGGAATTGCCATAAGTCCCTTAATTTTAATGCCCCCAAGCTCACTTATCTGACACAGCGCCTCAAATGTCTCTTCTTCCCTAAAGCCCGATTTTGATTCTTCTTCGCCTATATTGATTTCAATAAGAACATCCATCTGCTTTTCTTTCTTTTGAGCCTGCTTTGAAATTTCCTTGGCTAAGCGAATTGAATCCACCGATTCGATAAGCTCAACCTTATCAATAATATCCTTTACCTTATTGGTCTGAAGATGACCTATAAAATGCTTATGCACAGGCAGATAAAAATCGTTTTTTAAAAGCAATTCCTGCACTCTGTTTTCGCCGATATACTCTATTCCGCTCTTAATCGCGTGATTTATAACACTTACATCAACGGTTTTGGTGGCGGCAAGGAGGGTGATATCTTCATATCTTTTCCCCGACTTAACAGCGCTTTCTGCTATTTCTTCTTTTATACGGCTGAAATTTTCATCAAAAATATCAACCGACGATTTTTCCGTCATAAAGGTTCCTTCCTTTCACTACCACCTCATCATAAAGACGAAGCACCGATGAATTGCTTACCTGCTGTTCGCAGATTATATAATCATCCGCTCTATACAAAACATTCACGGGTACAAATTTAATACTTCTTCCGCTTACCACATAAACACCTGAATTTCCGTCAACAACTCTAAGGGCTCTTCGGGAAACCTTAAGACCTGAATAACTGTCACTCACAACCGTCATACTTCCCGTGCGCAGATTTGCAAGCTCGCTGCTCATCTGCCTACAGGAGAATATCACCACAGCCTTATCTCCCTCTTCGGAAAGATTTATTTTTTCCACATTAACCGAAAGGCTTGAATGTGATTTAATACTTGTGTTAATTTTAAGGGAATCACCCTCTTTGAATTTAAGGGAATCGTTAAGGCTGACGGTCGCAGCAATATACCACTCGTAATCCGAAACAATTTTTCCTATAGCGCTATCGGGTGTTTTCTCAGGCTTTGCCGAAGACAAATACTCAGGGGTGATAATAGATAAATCCTCACCCGTGAGCACCGTTTCGTATCCATCAGTACCCGAAACAAAATAACCCGACTGGGATGCCTTAATGCTTCCCTTAGGAGTTGGAAGGGTTGCTTCTAAGCTTGAGAGTTCTGTTTTCAAGGACTCTAATTTAGCGGTGAAATCGGTCTGCTCACCCGTTATAAGCTGACGGCGGTTTATTGCCGATAAAAGTTCGCCAAGTTCCTCATTCACACCTGAAAAATTACCGCCGCGGGCACTTAAAATAACGCCGTTTAAAGCTTTATCTACTTTTCCGTTTACAAGCTCTAAATCCACAGCCTGTAAATCATTATAGGCTATCATATCTTCAATATCGCTTATCTGCTTTTTAAGCTCTGCAATAGTGCTAAGAGTGATGGGAGCCTCATCGTTTCCGTAAATATAGGCTACCACGCCATCCTTTGCAACTCTCATTCCATCGTTAATGGAAAAATGCAGTGAGCCTTTGGTTTTGTTTGTAACTACACTTTCCTTGCGGATAATAGTGCCTGTTATTTTAAGTCCGTCAACCGTTTCAAAAAAGGAAGCGCTTTCGGTGGTAACAGGCTTATACACAGAAGAATAAATCTGATGAAATAAAAACACCGATACCAGTGTTATTAAGAATATTCTAAGAACGGTGTTAGTCTTCATTAAATTTACTCCTTTCCTTTAATAATTTTTAATGCCTCTTTTACAATATCATCCGATTTATCGGGATAAATCCAAAATATTCTTTCATCCCTTGAAAACCAGGTTATCTGACGCTTGGCATAGCGCCTTGTTGACTGCTTCAATTTCTCTATACATTCTTCTAAGGAAGACTCACCCTCAAAATAAGGGAAAAGCTCCTTGTGACCAATTGCCTGAATTGCGCCATCGGTTCTGTCACTCTTATTATTGAAAGCTATTTTTGCTTCATCCAAAAGTCCCGCTTCAAGCATTTTATCAACTCGCAAATTTATACGGTCATAAAGCCTTTGCCTATCGGAAAAATTTATGCCAAGCATAATAAACTCATAAGGATTTTCTTCGCTTCTCGAAAGAATATTTTGCTTACTTTTAGTAAGACCTGTGGTTTCGTAAATTTCGAAAGCTCTTATAATTCTTCGTTTATTATTAGGGTGAAGCTTGCTTGCAGCCTCGGGGTCAAGCTCATATAGTTTCTTGAGCATTTCCTCAGCGCCGATTTCTTCCAGCTCTTTATTTAATCTTTCCCTCAAAGCTAAATCGGTTTCGCCTTCGGTAAAAATTATATTATCGGCAAGGGAGCTTATATAAAGCCCCGTTCCGCCAACTATGATGGGGGTTTTGCCTTCTTTTGCTATCTCATTTATCTTTTCACGCGCCGCAAGAACATAATCGGAAACCGTAAAGCTTTCGCCATACTCTAAAAACTCGGCAAGATGATGGGTTGCCTCTTTTTTTTCTTCCATAGTAGGAGCGGCAGAGGCTATACTCATACCCTTATAAATCTGCATAGAATCGGCGCAGATTATTTCCCCGTTTACCGCCTTTGCTATTTCTATTCCAAGCCCGGTTTTACCCGATGCGGTAGGCCCTGCAACGCAAATCACTTTAATTTTTTCACTCATTGTATTCTGCCAAACTGTTTTTCAAGGTCTTTTTTCTTTATCTCAAAGGCAACAGGTCTTCCGTGAGGACAATACATAACATCCCTATCCCCAAGCACCCTTTTTGCAAGGCTTAAAAGCTCGGTATCAGTAGTAATGTAACCTGCCTTAATAGCGGCTTTACAGGAAACAGTATGGAATATATCCTCAATTCTTTCGATATCCACTCTGCCCGTTTTTGCAAGGCTTGCCGCCGCTTCTAAAACAATAGCAGACACATCCTCACTGCAAAGCATTGAGGGAATAGCTCTTACTATAACCGTATTACTTCCGAATTCCTCAATATCAAAGCCTGCCTTTAAAAGAAGCTCTGAATTATCTAAAACAGCGGTATATTCCTCCGCCTCAAGTCTTACGGTTACGGGGGCTAAAAGATTCTGAGTTTCTATTGCCTGATTTTTCTTTAAATCATTAAATAAAATTCGCTCGTGGGCGGCGTGTTTATCTATAAGGAATACGCTCTCGCCCTGCTCTGCAACAATATAGGTTGCAAAGGCTTCGCCTATAAGCCTTACTTCCTTTTCGGGAGTGTATTCTTTTATTTCTTCTTCGGGTTTAGCCTCTGTTTTTGGCTGAGCCCCAGTAACTTCCCTTTTTTCTAAATAATCCTTAACATCTTTTCTTTCAAAGAAGGGGGTATTATCCTGATGAAGAACAGGGGGCTTTTCTTTAGGCTTATCTATACTCTGTGGCTTTGGTGGCACAGTATAGGACTTTTCCACCATATTTTTATTATAAATCGAAAAATCCACCGCAGACTGACGGTATTTAACGCTTTCGGTTTCCTGTGTTAAGGGTATGGCCTTTTTAGGCGTACCTATGTTAACCGAAGGTCTTGTATCACCCTGCTCAATAGCCGATTTAACTCCATAATAAACCGCATCAAAAATTCTCTTTTCGTCAGAGAAACGAATTTCGGTTTTTGCAGGATGCACATTTACATCCACAGCGCCAAAGGGCACCGTAAGATTAAGCACAAAGGCAGGATACTTACCCACCATAGCGCTATTCTTATAAGCTCTTTCTACTGCGGCGCTTACCGTTCCTGAACGAACAAAACGCCCGTTCAAGAAAACTATCTGACTCGTTTTAGATTGACGGCAATATATAGGCTTACAGGTATACCCCGAAACGCCTATACCCTCTAAGGTAGTATTAACCTCAACCAAGGTACCTGCAAACTCTCTGCCCAAAACAGAGTAAATAGCCGAGTGAAGCTTATTATCCCCTGAGGTAGAAATAGTCTGCCTTCCGTCCCTTATAAGCTTAAAGGCAATTTCGGGATGGGAAAGGGCGGCCCTCTCGCAAACTGCAGTTACGGCATTGCCTTCACCCATATCGGTCTTTAAAAACTTCATTCGGGCAGGAGTATTATAGAACAAATCTCTTACGATTATAGTAGTTCCGTCAGGACAGCCTGATTCTTCGTTTAATATCTCTTCTCCGCCCTCTATTTCATAGTGGGTACCAAGGGTATCCTCTTTTCTTTTGGTAAACATCTCTATTCTTGAAACGCTGCTTGTAGCCGCTAAGGCTTCACCTCGGAAGCCTAAGGTAGAGATGCTGTAAAGGTCATCCGCCTTTATTATCTTGCTTGTAGCGTGGCGGAGAAAGGCGAGGGGTACATCAGAAGGCGAAATGCCGCAACCGTCATCCGTGACACGAATATATGTAACACCGCCGCGTTTGATTTCCACGGTTATATGAGTAGCGCCCGAGTCGATAGAATTTTCTACCATTTCTTTTACAACAGAGGCCGGTCTTTCCACCACCTCACCTGCGGCAATAAGCTCGGCAAGTTCTCTTGGCAACACATTTATTTTTGGCATTTCTTTCCCTTCTTTCTTTTTTATTTATACCGATTTTGCTTTATTGGCAATATCAAAAAGCATACCCATAGCCTCAATAGGCGTCAGCGTATTAACATCAAGAGCCTTCAGCTCTTCTAAAATTTCGGTAGCATTTGCCATTTCAAGAGGCAACTGACTATCCTCACTTTTAACTGTTTTATAGGTAACCGTACCGTTTTCTTCGGTTTCTTTAAGTATTTGCTTAGCCCTTTCTATTACGGTATTTGGTATTCCGCTTAGCTTTGCAACCTCGATACCGTAGCTTCTGTCAGCGCCGCCTGAAACTATCCTCCGCAGGAAAATTATATCATCGCCCCTCTTTTTAACGGCGATATTATAATTTTTAACACCTGAAAGCTCCTTTTCCATAGCGGTAAGCTCGTGATAGTGGGTGGCAAAGAGTGCCTTTGCGCCAAGCTTTTTCTTATCGGCTACAAATTCAAGCACCGCACGGGCTATTGACATACCGTCAAAGGTTGAGGTGCCTCTGCCTATTTCATCAAGGATTAAAAGGCTGTTTTTCGTAGCGTTTTTAAGTATTTCCGAGACCTCGTTCATCTCCACCATAAAGGTAGATTTGCCCGAAGCCAAATCATCCGAAGCGCCAACCCTTGTATAGATAGCATCCACAAGGCCGATTTCTGCCATTTGGGCAGGAACAAAGGAGCCTGTTTGAGCAAGTAGAGTAATAATTGCCACCTGACGCATATAGGTGGATTTACCCGCCATATTAGGTCCTGTTATAATAGCGCAACGATTTTGGGAATTATCAAGTAGTGTATCGTTTGTAACAAAGGGGGTATTTATAATTTGCTCAACCACGGGATGCCTTCCCGCCTTAATATTTATAACCCCGCTATTGTTGATAAGGGGTCTGCAGTAATTATTGTTAACCGCAGTTTCGGCAAAGGAGCAAAGGGCATCAAATCTTGCTATGGCATTAGCAGTTTTTCTGAAACGCTCTGCCGCATTTGCAACCGTTGTTCTTATCTCATCAAAAATTTCATATTCAAGTCTTACAACCCTATCCTTAGCGGTAAGCACTCTTCTTTCAAGCTCCTTAAGCTCCTCGGTTATAAAGCGTTCGCAGTTTGTTAGAGTTTGCTTACGGATATAATCCTCAGGAACTTTATCAAGGAAGGAGTTTGTAACCTCAATATAATAACCGAAAACCTTATTATAGCGCACACGAAGATTTTTAATTCCCGTGCGTTCCTTTTCTCTTGTTTCTATCTCGGTAATATAATCGGTTCCGCCGTTCATATCTCTTCTTAGGGTATCAACCTCTTCATTAAAGCCGCTTTTAATAATTTTGCCCTCTTTAACGGTTATGGGCGCCTTTTCATCAATGGCGGCATCTATAAGCTCGGTTATTTCTTCGAGGGTATCAATATCATCATAAACGCCTTTAAGCATACGGCTTGAAACACCCTGCAAAAGAGCCTTTATGTATGGGAAGCGATGAGCGGTTGCGGCAAGGCCTAAAAGGTCACGGGGACTTGCAGAGCCATAAACCGCTTTGGTTATAAGGCGCTCTACATCCCTTACTCCGCTCATATACTCAAAGGCTTCGCCACGCATCACAGTATCGTTTGAAAGCTCCTCAACTGCATTTTGACGAAGTGTAATTTCGGGGATTGAAAGAAGTGGCATCTGAAGCCAGCTTCTTATAAGGCGCTTGCCCATAGGGGTTTTGGTTTTATCCAACACCCATAAAAGAGAGCCTTTTTTTGATTTTGAGCGCATAGTTTCGCTTATCTCAAGATTTCTGATTGCTGTCATATCAAGGCGCATAAACTGAGCCTCGGTATAAACGTTTACATCATTTAGGGTGGTGTTTGTCATCTTACCTGTTTCTTTAAGGTAATCTATAACTGCGCCTATAGCGCTCACAGATGTGCTTTTATCGGCAACACCTAAGTTTTCGGGGCTTATAACCGAAAATTGCTCACAGATAAGATTTCTTGCGTAGGTCTTATCAAAGGCGCTGTCTTCCCTGACGGTCACCCTTCCCTCAAAGCTCTCTGCCAAGAAATCTGCCATTTCCTTTTCCTTTGAAAGCTTTTCAGTCATAATTATTTCGCTTGGGTGGAAGCGCATAATTTCATCCGCAACTCTAAGAATAGAATTTTCACCAGCTATCTCGGTAACGTGGGCTTGTCCCGTGGAAGCATCGGCAAAGCAAACGCCAATAACTCCGTTTTCAGCATAAACGCCTGCAAGATAGTTATTTCTTGATTCATCAAGCATACTATCCTCAATAACGGTGCCTGGCGTTATTATACGGACAACCTCTCTCTTAACAAGACCTTTTGCTTTGGAAGGGTCCTCAGTCTGCTCGCAGATGGCAACCTTATAGCCTTTATCCACAAGTCTTGCAATATACCCCTCACAGCTATGGTAAGGAACACCGCACATAGGCGCCCTTTCACTGAGACCGCAGTCTCTGCCCGTAAGGGTAAGCTCTAATTCTTCGGATGCAGTTTTTGCATCATCGAAAAACATTTCATAAAAATCGCCCAGTCGGAAGAAAATGATGCAATCCTCGTTCTGCTCTTTAATTTGCATATACTGAGTCATCATTGGCGATAATTCAGTCTTAGCCATATTTTAAAATCCCCTTGTTTTAAACTTTAAAATTGCAGATTAGTGGCAGCCGCCGCAGGTAGAACAGCTACCTGAACAAGCCTGCTCAGGCTCACAGGTCTCAGGGTCGGCGCCTAAAGCGCACTGCATAATAACACTGTTAATGTCATTAAGCATAGCATCAAGCCCTGCTTTAGCGGTGTTATAGTCAAGCATAGTCTTGTTGGACATAATCTTAGTATAAACCTTGCGAAGCTCTTCGTTAAGCTCATTTACCTTAGCTTCATCTACCTCTTCTTTACCGGTTTCATTTTCAAGATTCATTCGAACAATATTAAACTCGCCGATATCCTTTTGTAGCTGCTCATCAGTATCATTTGCAAGCTTAGCCTTTGCAAAGGCGATAAAGCGTTCGTCCTTCTGCATCTCTTTACCAAGTTCTCTTGTTGCTTCTAAAATTCCCATTTTAAATTCCTCGCTTATTTTAATTTTTAGTATTATTATTTATCAAACTACCGTTTAGTATGTTTGTAAATGACTCAATTTTCACATCGGCAAATTTGCCTATAAGGGATATATCTCCCTCAAATTCCACACTGGCTGTTCCCGCCGTTTTACCAACGATAAAGCCCTCTCTGTCCGAGACCTCCTCGCAAAGCACACGAACTGTTTTGCCCACAAGCTCCCTTTGTTTTTTAAGGCCTATTACATCCTGAACCTTTAAAAGCTCTGAAAACCACTTGCCCTTTTCCTCTCGGCTTACAGGGTCCGCCATAGCTTCGGCAGGGGTGCCCTGACGTGGAGAAAAGATAAAGGTGAAAAGGGATGAATATTCCACCTCTTTAACAAGGCTGAGTGTCTCCTTAAAGTCCTCATAGGTCTCCCCCGGAAAGCCTACTATTATATCACTTGTAAACACCACATCGGGTATTCTCTTTTTAGCCTCATTTATAAGCTCTAAGTAAGATTCCCTTGTGTATTTTCGGTTCATCAGCTTTAAAATTCGGCTGCTTCCGCTTTGCATTGGAAGATGAAGTCTTCTCTCTACCTTTTCGCAATCCCTGATGGCATCAAGAAGCTCTACCGTACAATCCTTCGGATGCGAGGTCATAAACCTTATGCGGAAATCGCCCTCAATATCGTTTATCATACGAAGAAGCTTAGCAAAATTAACTCCATGTTCACAGCCCTTGCCATAGGAATTAACATTTTGGCCTAAAAGCATTATTTCTTTATACCCTGCTTTTACCATATTCCTTGCTTCTTCCAATATCTTTTCAGGCTCTCTTGAACGCTCTCGGCCTCTTACATACGGCACGATACAGTAGGTACAAAAATTATTGCAGCCATACATAATGGGAAGCCAACCCTTAACATCTCCGTCACGGCTTACAGGGATATCCTCAACGATATCTCCATTATCGAGAGAAAGCTCAAAAATTCTCTTTCCCTCGGTTAATCGGCGGTAAATAAATTCGGGAAGCCTATGCTCAACCTGAGTGCCGAAAACTAAATCTACGTAAGGGTAGCTGAACTTAAACCTTTCGGCAACCGATTCCTGCTGTGCCATACATCCGCAAACCGCCACTATCATATTAGGCCTTTTACGCTTATACTGCTTCATACCGCCCACATTACCGTAAACCCTATCCTCAGCATGTCCACGAACGGCGCAGGTATTGAAAAGCACAAAGTCTGCGCCCTCAGGGGTATCTGTCAGGGTATACCCCATAGCCACAAGCATTCCCTTTATTCTTTCGGAATCGCTTACGTTTTGCTGACATCCGTAGGTTATTATATGGGCTTTAGGTATATCGGAATATCTATTTGAAAGTATTTCTTTTACTCGCTTCATATACGCCATTTGCTCAGGCGGATATAAACTCAGAGGGGATAAAAACGACAAAACACAATCCTCCAACATATATTTAATATATTATACTATAATTTATATAAATAAGCAAGATTTTAAGCAAAGATATTTTTGTTAAATTTTATAAAAAATACTTGACAAATTAAACTAAAGCCATTATAATCAGTATGTTGCAAATCCAAAGACAGCAGGTGGCAAGTTTGCCGTAAGTTTTACGCCTGCCGAGGTGCGCGTGAAATACTTTATGCTTTTTCATGTCCGCCCAAGGTCTTTGGGCGGACATTTTATTATGTTCCGTCCGATGCAAGAGCAAATTTATCGGAGGTGAAACAATTGCCTAACGCAAAGGTTTTAGAGCAAAAGCAGAAGCTGGTTGCTGAGCTTTCCGAAAAGCTTGGTAAAGCCGTTACAGGCGTAGTTGTTGATTACAGCGGTACCACCGTTGCTGATGACACTGCACTTCGTAAAGAGCTTCGCGAAAACGGAGTTAATTACTTCGTTGTTAAAAACACTCTTCTCAGCCGTGCTGTTGAGGGTACCGAGCTTGAGGGTATGAAGGAAGTTCTCGAAGGAACAACCGCTATCGCCCTTTCAAACGAGGATTACACCGCTGCAGCAAGAATTCTCTGCAATTTCGCTGAGAAGCACGAGAACTTCAAGGTTAAGTCAGGCTTCCTCGATGGAAAGTTAGTTGACATTGAAACCATTGAATCTCTCGCAAAGCTTCCTTCCAAGGAAGTACTTCTTGCAACTGTACTCAGTGCATTCCAGGCTCCTATCGCAGCCTTCGCACGTGCCGTACAGGCTATCGTCGATAAAGACGGATCTGCTGAGAAATCTGCAGAATAATCAAATTTTTGAAACTTAACTTAAATTAAAACAAATTGGAGGAAATTAAAATGGCATCTGAAAAGATTACTGCTATGATTGAAGAGTTAAAGACTCTTACCGTTCTTGAGCTTTCTGAGCTCGTTAAAGCTGTAGAAGAGGAGTTTGGCGTATCCGCTGCTGCTGCTGTTGCAGTTGCTGCTCCCGCTGCAGGCGCTGCCGCTGCTGCTGAAGAGAAGACCGAGTTTGAGGTTGTTCTTAAGGAAGCTGGCGCTGAAAAGATTAAGGTTATCAAGGTTGTTCGCGAAATCACCGGTCTTGGCCTTGCTGATGCAAAGGCTGTTGTTGATGGTGCTCCTAAGACTCTTAAGGAGTCTGCAAGCAAGGAAGAGGCTGAAGAAATCAAGGCTAAGCTTGCTGAAGTTGGCGCAACTGTTGAACTTAAGTAATTTTTGCTCAAAACTCAAAAGCCACTACCAAACGGTAGTGGCTTTTATTTTTAATCGTTACAAAAACAAATGACGGGAGGGGAAGTCTCGGCTGCCGCCTCGGTCGGCGCTTCTGCTACGCAGAGGTGTCCACCGGACACCCGCGCCCCTCCCCTACAATCCACACATAAATAAACATAAAAAAAACAGACCTTCCTTGCGGAAGGTCTTTGTTTTTTATTAAGCGCCGAATTTAGCAACGTTAAGCTTGATTCCGGGGCCCATTGTTGTAGCTATTACGCAGGACTTGATATACTGACCCTTGGTTGCTGCAGGCTTAGCCTTAACAATAGCAGACATAAGGGTATCAAAGTTCTCCTGAAGCTTCTCAGGACCAAAGGAAACCTTGCCGATGGGGCAGTGAATGATGTTGGTCTTATCAAGACGGTACTCAATCTTACCTGCCTTAGCTTCGGTAACAGCCTTAGCAACATCAGGTGTAACAGTACCTGCCTTAGGAGTAGGCATAAGACCACGGGGTCCTAAAACCTTACCTAAACGACCTACAACGCCCATCATATCAGGTGTTGCAATAACAACGTCGAAATCGAGCCAGTTTTCATTCTGAATCTTGGCTACGAGTTCTTCTGCGCCAACAAAATCTGCGCCTGCCTCTTTAGCAGCGTCAGCCTTATCAGCCTTAGCAAGAACGAGAGTTCTTACGGTTTTACCTGTACCGTTAGGAAGAACAACGGCACCTCTAACCTGCTGGTCAGCGTGACGTGAGTCAACACCTAAGCGAACGTGAACTTCAACAGTTTCATCAAACTTTGCAGTGCCGGTCTTAACAGCAACGGCTACTGCTTCTTCAACATCATAAAGCTTACCGGTTTCGATTAGCTCTACGCTATCTTTATACTTTTTTCCGTGTTTCATTTTTAAGTTTACCTCCCAATAAGTGGTTAAATCGGAATTTTCCTCCCACGAGAGAGAATTAATCGACTACTTCTACGCCCATACTACGTGCAGTACCTGCGATCATGCTCATAGCTGATTCGATACTTGCAGCATTTAGGTCGGGCATCTTGGTTTCGGCGATCTTTCTTACCTGCTCGCTGGTAATCTTGGCAACCTTGGTTTTGTTAGGTGTGCCGGATGCGGTTTCGATACCGCAAGCCTTCTTGATAAGAACAGCGGCGGGCGGTGTCTTAGTGACAAATGTGAATGAACGGTCTGCGTAAACAGTGCTGATAACAGGGATAATAAGACCTCCATCGTTCTTGGTTCTTTCATTGAAAGCCTTGGTGAACTCCATAATATTTACACCGTGCTGACCGAGGGCAGGACCTACAGGGGGAGCCGGAGTGGCTTTGCCTGCGGGAATCTGCAATTTAATGTAACCTGTAATTTTCTGAGCCATAAATAGCACCTCCAAAATTCGTGGTAACCGTGTTTAGATAACACTTGGCGGAGCAATCCTATACTTGCTCCTCCCACCGTGACAAATAAGCATCTCTGCTCTGACGGACGGTTAACCTTAGCCGTAGAGCAAGCTTAATTTGCCGGAAGTTAATAAGCATATATAAAGCTTTATGCGTATTAACACTAATCTTCGAGAGAAATCTGGTCAAGCTCGAGCTCAACGGGGGTTTCTCTACCGAACATTGAGAGAACAACGCAAACATTGTTGTTATTGACGTCAACCGTCTTAACAACGCCGCTG
Source organism: Acutalibacteraceae bacterium (assembly GCA_045605605.1). Classification (GTDB taxonomy): domain Bacteria; phylum Bacillota; class Clostridia; order Oscillospirales; family Acutalibacteraceae; genus UBA737. The sequence continues at coordinate 73,151 of JAZUQH010000011.1, forward strand.
TAACCCTCAAGAGGACCGCTGATAATTTTAACATTATCTCCCTCGCTATACTTAACCTCAACGCTGTGCTTTTCAACGCCAAGTGCCGCAACCTCACTGTCAGTAAGAGGAACGGGTTTAGATGCGGGGCCGACAAAGCCTGTACAACCGCGGATATTGCGGACAACATACCAGCTATCATCGGTAACGATCATTTTGATGAGAACATAACCCGGGAATATCTTTCTTTCTACCTCTTTTTTCACGTCATCCTTAATTTCGGTAACGGTTTCGGTAGGGATCTTGATATCCTGAATAAGATCCTGCATTCCTCTGCTCTCAACCATTGTTGCAAGGTCACTTGCAACCTTGTTTTCATAGCCTGAATAGGTATGGATTACATACCATTTTGCTTCGCTGTGTTCTGACATTTCTAATCCTCCTATGCACCGAGGATAAGTTCAAGAAGCTTTCCTAAACCAAAGTCAACAAGCCAGATAAGAACGCCTACGATAACACAGATGATAATAACTATAAGGGTGTTTTTAATTACATCCTTAAAGCTTGGCCATACGATTTTCTTAACCTCGCTCTTATAATCGCGAAGGAAAAGCACAATTCTCTTAAAGATGGTTTTCTTGCTTCCCTTTGATTCGAGAACCTCGATATAATCATCAATAAGAAGATACGCTACAGCAAATGCTGTGAATGCAAAAAGTGCAATTGCAGCGATTAGAACGAAGGGGGCGTACTCGATAGCTGTTACATCATAAAGTGTTGTAAGAGGACGGGCATCAACAAAGTTATAAGGACTGCTAAGCGCGATAACCAGCATATAAATTGCAGATGCAAGACCAAAGGCAGGAGCAAAATATCTTACCTTCTTGGACTTAAATCCAAAGATGCTGAGTACGAAACCAATAGCCGTTAGGAAGAAGCAGAAAAGAATATCTGCCGATCTTGCCATATCTACGGTTTCACCGCCAACCTCAATCTTGCTACCAAAGCCTAACTGTGCGCCGATAAGGCTTACTGCCTCGCCATCGCAAACAATAGTAGCAAAATTCATAAAGAAAAGAACAAGGGAACCAAGGCCGAATACTATTGCGAGAATCTGACAAATTCTGTTTACAATTTTCACCTAAAGCCCTCCTTACTTCGTTTCCTTGTGCAAGGTGTGCTTTCTGCAGAACCTGCAATACTTGTTCATTTCAAGCCTGTCAGGATCATTTTTCTTGTTTTTCATAGTGTTGTAATTGCGTTGCTTGCATTCTGTGCAAGCGAGTGTAATTTTTACTCTCATTAACGGCACCTCCCGCTTTACGGAAATTATTTTTGCTTTACTTAAAGGATTGACTCCTTTGTAAAGTAAACGCCTCCCTCATTACAGAAAAAACTCTAAATTGTACCCAAGCACTGCATATTGAGCGCTTTGGAAAGCACTATACAATATAGAGCGTATCTGCGTTGAATTGGCTCATTTTTACCTAAAAAAGAGCCTTACAGAGGTGATAACATTCTACCACAAATGCTCTGTAAGGTCAAGTATTTTTTTATGAAATTATTTAGTTTCTTGCCTTATCAATAAGAGAAGCAAGATAGTCACCCGTATCCTTCATAAGACGGGCTACCGAAACATAAAGCTCAGGTGGATAATTTCTGAAAATTGAGTTTGCTTCAAAGGTAAGGTCACCCTTATAGTCTATTTCGCCGAGAGCCTGCATAATAGGCGCAAAATTTATCTTTAAAAGGAAAGGGAGGGTGTGGTTATCGTGAAGCAAATCAACATCGTGAACGTGAAGAGCCTGTAAACGCTCACTTCCTAAATCCTTGATAAACTTTGGAATATCCGCAGCCATCAGCGCAACGTGACCTATATCGAGACAGCCTACTAAATAAGGACTGTTTACCGCATCAATCAAAGCGCAAAATTCCCACGCTCTTGAGCAAACAGAATCGCAGGGAGCCTTAGAGCTATTGTTGGTCTGCCACATATTTTCGGTGGCAATCTTTATGCCGAATTTCTCGGCATAAGGAATAAGGCTTTTATAGAACTCCACATTCATATCGAAAAGTTCCTTAGCGTGCTCGGCATAATTAAGATGCTGTTTCGGATGCACAACAACTACTTTTGCACCGAGAATTGCGGATATTTCCATAGATTTAACAATTCTATCGAATATCCATTCATCCCTATCATCGCCAAAGCTTGAGGGGAAAGGCGCGTGAGCCTGATTGCAGACAATACCTAACTCATCAATATATTTTCTTAAATTCTCTGCTCTTTCGATATAATCCTCATCGGTATAATACCCATTATCCTTTTTTATCATATTGAATAGGGACATATCAAAGGCCTCAAAGCCTGCATCCTTAAATACCTTGATAGCCTCTCTTTCGCCTATTCTCACATCCAATAATTCTATAGGTGAAGAAACAAACATAACATTAACTCCTTACTTATGATATGTACTGCCTTCGTTTATTTTGAAGGCTCGGTAGGTTTGTTCTAAAAGCATTATTCTAAAAAGCTGATGAGGAAAGGTCATCTTAGAAACCGAAAGCCTCATATCCGCTCTTTTCTTTATCTCTTCAAAAAGACCGTAGGAGCTTCCTATAATAAAACAGATTCTTTTCCCCTCTATGCTTTTTTCTTTAAACAGCTCAGCCAACGCCTCACTTGAAAGCTCTTTTCCCTCAACGCAAAGCGCCACTGTAAAAGCATCCTTTGGTATCTGCTTTAAAATCATATTCTTTTCTTTTAAAAGAGCATTTTCTATTTCGGCAGATGAGGGGTTATCGGGAAGATTTACGGGAGCAATCTCTGAAATCTTAAGGTCACAGTAACGGGATAAGCGTTTTTCATATTCCTCGCTTGCCTCTCTTAAATATTTTTCTTTAAGCTTACCGAGTGTTATAAAATCCACCTTAATCACAGCACTATCACCCCGTTATCCTTAGGCTTTGCCGTATACAGTAGATAATCAATGCCCATTTCAGCGCCCGCTGCGCCCAACATTCTCTTAGCGGCACCCTGTGCTAACATAAGAAGATTATTATGCTGACTTATATGGCTCAATACTATTCTTGTAGTACCGCTTTTGAGAAGCTCAGGCAGCTCTGCGGCGCAAGCGTTATTTGAAAGGTGACCTTTATCCGAAAGAATACGAATTTTCAGCTCCGGCGGATATGGACCTCTTTTTAGCATATCTATATCATGGTTTGATTCAAGTAACACAAGGTCACTGCCCGAAAGGTATTTTCTGATATCCTGAGTCATAATTCCAAGGTCTGTACAAAGGGAGATTTTTGCTCCCCCCGAAAGCCTTGCAACAAAACCGCTTGAGCCCTCGCAGTCGTGACTTGTGGCAAAACGGGAAAGGCATATTCCGTCTATTTCCAAATCCTCTTCTGCGCAAACCGTTTTAATACCCGCAGGAAGCTTATCGAGATTTATTAAGGCTTCCAAAGTTTTTAAGGAAGCATAAACAAGAGCGCCCGAGGTTTTAAGAAAGGGCTTCAAGCCTTTTATATGGTCGATATGCTCGTGGGTTATGGCTACAGCCTTAATATCGGCAGCTTCTGCGCCTATGGTACTTAAAGCTTCACAGAGCGCCTTACCTGATACGCCTACGTCTATAAGAATTGCCGTATTACCCGAAGCTATATATGTACTGTTACCCGTAGAGCCGCTGAAAAGCGGACATACTCTTGCCATTTTATCCCTCCTTTAAAATTTAAGGCGGCTTTTTAGCCGCCTTTATATTTATGCTTGTTTTAAAATCTGAATATTGGGGGTATCATCTACCCTCTTAATATCGGCGCCGAGAGCCGAAAACTTTTCAACTACGTTTTCATAGCCTCTGTCAATATGAACTATATCGGTAATCTCAGTGGTTCCGTTTGCCATAAGACCTGCAATTATCATTGCGGCTCCTGCTCTTAAATCCACCGCCTTTACGGGAGAGCCCTTAAGCTCCTTAACACCTGTGAACACGGCCATCTTACCGTCCACCTTAACATCGGCGCCCATAAAGGTAAGCTGATCAACATATCTGAAACGGTTATCCCAAACTCCCTCGGTTACAATGCTTGTCCCCTCAGCGACGGCTAAAAGAGTAGCTATCTGAGGCTGCATATCTGTTGGAAAGCCTGGATGAGGCATTGTTTTAACATTGCATCTTTTAGGTCTGCCATCCATTTTTACTCTGACCGCCTCATCATATTCCTCCACCGTAGCGCCCGCCTCAACCAACTTTGCTATGATTGATTCAAGATGCTTAGGGGTTACGTTTTCTATCATAACATCACCCTTTGTAGCAGCGGCGGCAACCATATATGTTCCCGCTTCTATCTGGTCAGGGATAATGCTATATTCAGTTCCGTGAAGACTATCTACGCCACGGATTTTTATAACGCCTGTACCTGCTCCCATTATATTAGCGCCCATGGAGTTAAGGAAGTTGGCAAGGTCAACTATATGAGGCTCCCTTGCGGCATTTTCTATAACAGTAAGCCCTTTTGCCTTAACTGCGGCAAGCATAATATTTATGGTAGCACCTACAGAAACAACATCAAGATAAACAGAGCTGCCTGAAAGGCGGGGAGCTCTTGCATCCACCATACCGTTTTCAATTATAACCTTAGCGCCTAAAGCCTCAAAGCCCTTTATATGTTGGTCAATAGGTCTTACACCGAAATCGCATCCTCCGGGAGGAGCCACTCTCGCCCTATTGCCTCTGCCGAGCAGAGCGCCTAAAAAATAGCTTGAAGCTCGCATTCCCTCTGCCATTTCCTTTGAAACGGTAAAGGAACGTACACCGCTCGGGTTAATTTCAACAGTTGTTCTGTTTATAAGACGAATATCAGCACCAAGAGCGCTAAGCGCTTTTAAAAGGGTTGAAACATCAGATATTTCAGGGAGGTTTTCAATTGTGCAGGGACTATCCGCCAGAAGAACTGCAGGCAGAATTGCCACGGCTGCATTCTTAGCGCCGCTTATTCTAACACTGCCTTTAAGCTTTCTTCCGCCGCATATAACAAATTTTTCCATATCCGGCACTCCCATCAAAATTACTTAAAGAAGCTAAAATATTATGCCCTCTTTTAAGCTAAAAGAAACACAAAATATATTTACACTATAAACCAATTATCATTATATACAATTATATCCTTTTTGTCAATTTAAAAAAGGTTGACTTCACAAAGAAATCAACCTTTAAAATACTTATTTAATTTTCTTTACGCCTGTAAGGTTTCCGCTTTTAAACATATTCATAACAAATACTGTTATAAATACAGCGCTAAGGAGATATACAACTGCATCGGCGCTTCCCTCTCTGAAGACGGTTACTATTCCGAAGGCTCTTGCCAAAAGCGAGGGAAGAACGGTGAGAAAGCTGAAAAATGCCGCTAAAAAACCCGTAATAAGAATTCTTTTATAGCTTGATTTTAAATTTATTTTATTGGCAAGCTTTGAAAATTCGAACATAAACAAAAGGGTTGCGCAAATTGCAAGCATCATAAATGCGTAATCAATTAAAAGAGATATTGATGATATTGAGGTGAAGACGCAAACCAATTTAAAAAGCCAATAAATAACAGGCGCTATAAATAATGCTCTCGGCAGATGGAAGCTTATAAAGGCAGTAACGCCGTAGCATACAAAAAACACTACAGAAACAATGCCCGATACATTAACAAGGGCTGCTTGCCAGTATGGAACGTTGCTGGAAAAATATACGTTTGCTATATCTAAAAGTATGCCAAAGGAAAGCAAAAACGAAGAGACACTTAGAATAATGCTTGTTTTAGGAAGCTTCATAGGATTACGTTTTACCGTACAAGCGCAAACGGTTACTACTGCCGCCAAGGCTGCAATAATTCCCGTTAGAGTGGTTGCAAGAGAACTATGTTCGTGTTCAACAAAACCCGTTGCCGAATCGGTAAGAGCTACTATTTCATAGGTTCTAAGACCTATGCTTAATACAAGTGAAATTATAAAGACAATAAGTATATTCCTATATTTCATTTTTTGCACCTTCAAAAGTATTATATGTATATGTTAAGCATATATATTAGTGTAAACAAGAATTACAAAAAAGTCAATATTTAAGTGAGGTTAAAAATGAAATCGATTTTTATTTCGGCCATGTGCATTATATGCGCTATGCTTCTTATCCCTATTTCTGTTATGGGCGAAAGGAGTACAACCCTTAAAACAGATACGAAACAAGAAATTAAAGAAAACAAGGAGACATTGCCCACTGGCTATGCCTCCTTTAAGCTGCTTGATTCTGCTACAGGGGAGATAAGCGAAATTTCTGCAAAGGATTATATTTTCGGAGTAGTTGCTTCCGAAATGCCCGCCCTTTACGAAAAAGAAGCGCTGAAGGCTCAGGCGGTAGCCGCCTATACCTTTGCGTGTTTTAGAAAGAATGAGGCGGCTAAGGAAAAAAGAGATTACGACCTAACCACCGATTTTAAAACCGACCAAAGCTATATAACAAAAGCCGCCGCCCTTGAAAAATGGGGTGAAAAAGCCTCCGAATACGAGCAGAAAATCAATGATATCATATCGGCGGTAGAGGGTATGCTTATTACATATAATAATCAAATAATCCTAAGTGTCTATCACGCTATTTCTTCGGGAAGCACGGAAAGCTGCGAAAACGTTTGGGGGAACGCCCTGCCATACCTCGTACCCGTAGAAAGCTTAGGTGATAAATTAGCCGAAACATATCTTTCAACTGCCGCTTTTTCTGCGGATGAGCTGATTCAAAGACTTTCTCATCTAACAGATGCTTCAGGGGAAGGTAACGCATTTTCAAATCCTAAATTAAGTGAATCGGGTACCGTTTTAGAAATCGATATAAGAGGTAAAAAGGTTACGGGCTTTGCCGTAAGCGAAGCATTGGAGCTTCGTTCCGCCTGCTTCGAGGTAGCCTTTACCGATGGAATTTACAGCTTTATTGTTAAAGGCTACGGTCACGGGGTTGGAATGAGTCAAAACGGTGCCAACTATATGGCAAAGCAAGGCAGTAACTATGAAGAGATTTTAACGCATTATTATAAGGGCTGTGAAATAATCAAGCCTTAACATACCACGCTTATTTCAGGCAAGCCCTTTATGCAGGTAAGTACTGTTACAACTCCCGAAAGAGCGCAGGCGCTGAGCAGACCTAACCAATCAACATCGGTAATGCCTATTGTATTCGTACCTATAAGGGCGATGGCTGTTTCTGCCATAGTCTTTACAGTTCTCACTCCTGCCGCTTTA
>JAZUQH010000012.1:0-34867 GCA_045605605.1 Acutalibacteraceae bacterium
CAGGCGGCGGTGGACTTGTCGAGTACAAGGACAGTGAAAAAATATCCCATTACGCAGATAATTACGAAGTTATTTTTTACAAGGAGGAATAAAAAATGGCATTATTCCAGAAGCGCAATTATAATGGCATTACAAAAAAGACTGTTGAAAATTTACAGCTTGATGCCGGTGCGTTTTTCAAGAATTTTATTATAGGCGAAGATACATATGCCAGCGCTAAGGAAGCAGGCAAAATTATCGGCGCCACAGACGGCGGCGGCTCATTCAGAGCGGTTGCAACAATCAGACAGATTACAGTTGACGGTGCAGGCACAAGAGTCAAGGGCTTTGCAAATGTAGACGGCTGGGAAGTTTCCCTCGGTTTTACGCTGAAGGAAATGACTACAGCAGCGCTTAAAGATGCTCTCGGTCTTGCAGATGTAAACAAGGATGAAAGCGCCAAGATTGAGGGATATGACGTAATTACAGGCAGAATGTCAATCGAAGAGGGCGATTTTATCGAAAACGTCACATGGGTGGGATGCTTAAGCGGCTCAGACAAGCCTATTTACATTCAGCTTACAAGCGGATTCAATGAGGACGGCCTGACGTTCAATATGCAGGATAAATCGGAAGGCTCTATCTCCTGTACTTTCTACGGCTACAATAGCCTTGAAGAGTATATGAATGACGAGGTTAAGCCGCCGTTCAAGATTTATCGCCCTCTTACAACATCTGATACAGCTGCAGCTAATGCGCAGACAACAAATACGGAAGCTACAAACGAGGACGAAGGTATTTAACACAACAGGAGGGGAAACCCTCCTGATGTTTTTGAAAAATGGAGGAAAAAAGCATGAAATCAACAAGAAAATTAGCGTTTAATGACGTTTTCAAATTCGCAAGAATTATAAACAAAACAGGCACTAAGGAAGACATTATTAACCTTATGCAGAAGGGTAATCAGAAAGGTGCAGATAGTGAAAGTATCGGCATGGAGTTTTTTGGGATACTTCTGGATAAACTCCCTAAGGCTGAAACGGAAATATATGAGTTTTTCGCCGGAATAACAGGCAAAAGTGAAAAGGATGTTGCAGGAGCAGAAATTTCAGAAATTCTTGAGCTTTTTGCCGATATAATCGCAACAAATAAGGATTTAAAAAGTTTTTTTATATCTGCGCTGCGTTCACCGATAGCAGGACTTTCGACAAAATCCTGAGAAGATACTCAGGAAATTTATCTATATTTGAATTTCTTGATTTTTCGCAAATCAATGCTCTTGTTGATGCTGCTTTTGAGGCGGAAAATGAAGAAATAATCATGGCAAGGTGGATAGTCGAAGGGTATACCCGACAAATGGGATTTGAAGAATTCAAAAAAATGCTGATTAAACCTCTGACAAAGAAGAAATCAGCAGAAGAAATACTGAATTCTGTTGAAAAAATGATGAATTCTGCTCATTGGGAGGGCTCTTTCAATGGAAATATTTAAGCTTTTCGGCTCAATTTTTGTCAACACAGACGAGGCCGATAAATCTATAAGCAAAACAGATAAAAAAGCAAGTGGTCTTGCTGATACGCTTGGAAAAGGCGTAAAAACTGCTGGGAAATGGGCTGCCGGAATTGCCACAGCCGCAGCATCTGTCGGTGCTGCAATGGGCGAGGCAGTCGCTCAGACAGCAGAATACGCAGATGAAATTGACAAAGCATCTTTTCGCTCAGGTATAGGTGCAGAAAATCTTCAGCGATTCAAGTATGCTGCCGAGCAAAGCGGAGCAAGCCTTGATGATATAGAAAAATCTGCCAAAAAAGTAAATGAGCGACTTGGTGAAGTAGCCGAAGGCAACGCTAAGAGTGCCGAAATGTTTGAAAAATTGGGCGTTTCAGTCTACGATTCAAACGGAGCTATGAGAAGCAGCGATGATATTTATAGCGATGTCATAAGCAAGCTTGCAGATATGGAAGATTCGGCGGAAGCTACTGCGTTAGGTACAGATCTTTTCGGTAAAGCATTCACTGATTTAAAGCCTCTTCTTGCTGCAGGTTCGGAAGGCATTCAGCAGCTGAAGGACAACGCTGACGCTCTCGGCATCGTCATGAGTCAAGATGCTGTAAATGCAGGCGTAGTCTACGGTGATACAATTGCTGATATAAAAAATGCTTTAGGCGGCATGGTGAGGTCTCTCGGCGCTTCTGTACTGCCGATGTTTCAGAAATTTGCAGATAAGCTCATAGAGTGGATGCCTAAAATACAGGGCGTTTTTTCAGGATTTGAAGGTGAGTTTGAAAAAACGGCGGAAATTCTGCTGGATACTCTGTTTCAGCTGTTGGAAAATTTATTACCGCCACTGATGGAACTTGTGGTTGAACTTATGCCCCTTGTATCAGAAATAATAGAGCTTGTTCTTCCGCTTCTTGTAGAGGGTCTCCAGTTTGTAGGAAATATTATCACGAAAACGGTTATACCCGCATTTGAAGCTATAGTGGCGTTTCTTGACGGGGACTGGGCTCTTGGCATACAGAGAGCAGCAGAAGCTTACACAGGCGCTTTTTCAAGTGCATTTGAATTTATTGATGGACTTTTCGGCACTAACCTCAGTAAATGGTATGACGAGGTGACAACCTTCTGGCGAGATGCAGGCGCTAAGCTGTACGAGGCGACACACGCGGGGGAGATCAACGAAACCGAATTGCTGAACAAGTACGGTAGTCTTGACGACGACATCATTCAGCTCAGCAACGAGTATATGCGTCGCGGTATAGATTCTGCGGAAGCATATAAAAAAGCTATGGACGAAGTTCTTGACACTTCGGAGAAGGTTTATTATTTCAATCAAAATTTTAAGGACACTATAACCGAAGCAGATGCAGCGGCAAGATTTGAAACATTGAAAGCGACAGGTCAGCTCTATAGAGCGCCCAGCTCCACCATGGCAGATTATTATGCGGCACAAGGCAAAGCCGCTCTTGCAAAAACTCCTGCACTTGCGGATGGCGGTCTTGCGTATGGTAAGACACTTGCGTTTATCGGAGATAATGCGGATGCGGCAGTTAATCCTGAAGTAATTGCACCTTTATCTGATCTGCGAGAAATTTCAGGAAAAGATGAAAGTGTACAGGTGCTTAAAGACATCAAGGAGCTACTTTCTTCGCTTGTTTCTGTTGCAGTAATGCCGCAGCCTGTTGAAATACCTGTTTATCTCGCTGACGGCACGAAGCTCGCCAGCGCAATAGTTGATAACATAAACGCCCTCATCAGGAATAAAGGAAAGCCTGTTTTTGTGCAGGTATAAGGAGGGAAAATTGTGGCTAAATATTTTCTTAAACTCGGAGAAAAAGAGATACCACGAATATCTAAATTAACAATAACACCTTTTTTTCGTTCTGAAACAAGAAAAACGACTCTTAGCGGGGGACTTGCAATAGATAGAGGAGATGTCAAAAAGCGAATAGAAGCAACTGTAAAAATCATGTCTGCTGACGAACTCAGAGAGCTTGAGTTGACGCTTGGGAATATCACCGTAGAGGCGGAATTTTATTACTTAAATGAATTAACGAAATCGACGTTTATTACTGAGCCTGTAATGACTAAAGATGAGATTTATATCTATAATGATCGTTCAAAAGGTGTGTATTACGTTAACATCAAATTCACGATGGAGGAGCAGTAGTGAGAAATCTTCCCGAAACATATAAATCACTTGCTTATAGAAGCGGAAGATATCCGCTTATAAAAATTGACGTTTACGAAGGTGAACGAAAAAACTGGACTGACACCGTGGTTGACACCATAACTGGGTCTGATCATATAATGTCAGCGGTTTATGTCAACGGAACCACAACCCGACCAAATCGGTTTGAAACCGGTATAGCTTATTGTGGCGAGTTTAAGGCGGACTTATCGCCTGAATATTACAGCAAGCTTTCCAATTCTCAGAAAATAAAAGTATATTCGGGATTTCGTGATATAAACGCAAATAGCGATGTTTATATTCCTATTGGCGTTTTTTTTATCGAGTCTAACGAATTAATAGGCGGTATCACTAAAATTGTAGCACGTGACCTTATGATGTACGCCGAGACTATATTCGACGGTTTCGACTTAAGCTATCCTTGCTCGTTGACTGAGCTGTGGAAAGAATGTATTGCACAAATGGGGGGCAAGGTTGAAGAAAATTTTGTGCTGCCTGTTAATGTACAAGTACTATCTGCCCCATACATCAAGACTGGGATGACTTTTGTAAACAATGACGGAAAACGCTTTCCGGGAAGACCTTACACTTGCAGGCAGGTTATTGCGCAAGTTGCAAAAATGCAATTAGGAAATGCGTTTGTGAATTCAGACGGATTTGTTAAAATTTCCAGCTACGAAGCTATCAGCAATATTTCGGACAATCGAATCGTCGATATTTCGATAACAAAAGACTGGTACAGAAATAACGTGCTGATTTATCAAAGTAATACGGAGCTTGGCGAAGTTGAATATATAAAAGATGAAGAGGTTTTCGGAACACTTATCTATAACACGTTTATCCCTTCGGAAAATGTTGATCAAGGCGCAGCTGAAGAGCAACTTGACAATCAGTTTGATAAAGTCAAAGGGTGGCGTTATTTTGGCGGAAAAATAACAAGCAAAGGTACCGGAGAAGTTGAAATAGGAGATAAAATTGATTATATCGGAAAATACGGGGAAAAAACTTTATTCGCCAGTGGCGTAATAATGGAGTGGAGCAATTCCAGCTTCGATGAAACAGTATATAGCTTTGCGCCATCTTATGAAACATCTGCCTATACTTCAAGCAACACTGAATCAGCTCCTTCAGACGTTGAGAATAAGGCGGACAGTTCTGAAACAAGCAGCGGAGGAGAAAGCGTCACCATCGAAAACGCTATAATACTTACAGAAGAAACACTTCCCGATTTCGTTCATTCGTATGAGGTTAAGTATGTAGGCGGGAACAAGATTATCCTTGCACAGCAAAAAACGAACATAGTCGTTCAAGGAATCACAGCGGCACACGCTAACTATAAGACTTCAGGACACACGTTCACCAACCTTCTACTCAACGGAGCCAACTCTCAGACGGCGACGGCAACAAGCCTGTACGAGATAACGGTTGAAGTGTATAGCCGCACAGATACTACCACTACATTCAGGGTGTATGTGAACGGCAACCAGATAGCCAGCTACCTTACATATTCTTTTGACGATTTCGGGGTAGTCCCTGTATGGTCCACGATATACAATGACAAGAAGGATTTTGCGCCCTATGGCTATGTATATCTTGAATTCTACGCCAAAACAAAAGCGACGCCCACGGCAGATTTCGGTTATCAGTTTATTTCGGGCCCTAGCCGTCTTTATTACCCTTTTATCTCAGAAGATGAGCTTAACAGCGCAATTTGTCTTGATACTCAGGAAAACGTAATGGCGTCAGTTACCGAAACAGTAACGGAGGTGTGAGAATGGATATTGATTTGTTTGTAAAAATCGCTGGCGTAATCGGCGCATTTGGCACAATCGGCGGAGGTTTTGTCGCTGTATATAAGGCAGTAAGGAAAATTGAAACCCACTTTGAGAAGATTCAGGAGCATATGCTTGATAATTACAAGTCGATTCTTCAGCTGAAAATAATGGCACCTGAAATGCCTCTTTCGGAAAGAAAAGCGGCAGCAGATATATATTTATCCGAAAAGATAAATGGAAATGGCGGCGTCAAGGCTTATTGCAACGAATACCTTTATCCGACATGGGCGAAAGAACAGAGGGAAAGGAGCGGCGGAAATGCTGACAATTGACGAACTTAACAACATAAGCATCACGCAGGGTGACAACTTCACGCTCCCCTTGCTTGCTTATAAGGATGACACAAAAACTGAGCCGTATATCCTTGCAGAGGGTGAACGGTTTATCTTATCCGTGCGAGTAATCGCAGGCAGTGAGCCTGTTATACTCAAAGAAACCGCAACGCAGGACAGCGAGGGCGGTTTTTCTTTTGATTTTTCTCCCGAAGAAACGTCAGGGCTTAAGCGTGCGGAGTACATCTATGACGTAGCTCTTGCCAACGAATCGGGCACGCTGCGCAACACCTTCCTCGGTGGAGAAGAAGAAAAGCGGTTATTCAGGGTGGTGTAAAAATGAGTGATAAAATTCATGTAGTCGTAGTCGGCACAGGCAATAAGCTCACAGGCGTGATTGCTCAGTCAGGCGGTAGTTATCCTAAGTATGAGGGGGAGTATGAAGTTACGCCCTCAATGAAAAACGACATCACGCTTGAAACTGCAAAAAAAGTGATGACGGATAATGTTACCGTAAAAAAGATACCTCGCTATGACGTTTCAAACGAAGCAGGCGGCACAACAATATATATAGCGATGAAGGAGGTACAAAATGGCTAATAATAAAATCATAGTTGACGGTGAAGTCCTTGTTGACCTCACTCAGGACAGTGTTTCTGAGGATAAACTCAGCAAAGGCATCACTGCTCACGACAAGGCAGGTAATCAGATAGTCGGCACAAACACATTCGATGTAGATTCCTCGGAGCTTACTGCAACAGCGGCAGAAGTGCTTGTAGGAAAGACTTTTGCTGCAGGCGGTCAGGTAAAAACAGGCGAAATGCCGAACAATGAAGGCAAGACCTACACAATTTCCAACGCAGATGACGTTATAAATATTCCGATAGGCTTCCACGATGGCTCAGGCACGGTATCAATCGCACCAGAGGAGCTTGAAAAACTCAAGAACCCTCAGAATATCAAGAACGGCGTTATAATCATGGGTCAGCCTGGCGCATTCACAGGCGAGGGAGAAGCAACAGCTCAGGCAAAAGAAGTCACTCCTTCCTTTGAAGCTCAGACGGTGCTTCCTGATGAGGGTGTTGACTATCTCTCACAGGTGCTTGTCAAGCCTATTCCTGTCACAAGGACGGAGAATGCAGCAGGCGGTATCACGGTGACAATAGGAGGTTAATCAATGGGAGTTAATCACGTTACGACAGCTGACGGAGAGGAACTTATTAACCTCATGTCAGATACAGTGAACGAGAACAACTTGCTTGAAGACGAGACTGCTCATGCCGCAAACGGCGAGGCAATTGTCGGAAAAGCAAAGTATATCAACCCGAATCTGCTTATAAACCCTGACTTCTCTATCAATCAGAGGGGGCAGAGTGAGTATGGGTCGTCGAGTGTGACCGTTGATATGTGGCGTACTGACACAAGAACACGTGTTGAGGTTCTTGATTCGGGTAATATCCGCATTATTGCAACTGATAATCATACTGATGGTTGGTGGGCATTATTCCAGTTTATAGATAATCTTAATCGAACTGACATTTACACAGTAAGTGTCAAGGTCGTTGATATATCTGGTGATTCGTGGTATATACCAACTGAATCGGATATTAGAACTCCTTTGGTAGTTGGTGTGAATACTATTACAGATAATATTCTATTTAGTGATGCTAATGATAGAGTAGGTCTCGGGCTGAATGGCGGTAATACTGGTGATTATGTTGAACTTGAATGGATAAAACTCGAACCTGGCAAAGTAGCCACACCCTTTGTTACGCCGAATCCTGCACTTGAATCAATCAAATGTCAAAGAATGCTCCAGTATCACACAAAAGGCGACATAAACCCTGTTGACCTCAGGCCAATAATGAGAATCACACCGACCGTTGTTCAACAGGCAGATGGTCGCTGGATGTATAATGCTGAGCTTTAAGGAGGCGCAGACATGGACGAATTAATCAACACATACAAGGTCTACATTAAGACCAACTCTAATAACCTTGTCACCGCAATCAACAGTTCAGCCTTTCTCTCTGACTTGACAGGCTGGCTTGAAATTGACGAAGGCGCAGGCGATAAGTACCACCATGCACAGGGCAATTACCTGCCGAAGAGCTTAATGACCGATGACGGTGTATACAGATACAAGTATACAGACGAAGAGCTTCAGGAACGCACTGAAGAAGAAATTCAGAAAGAGCGTGATGCACGCCCTCCTGCTCCCGAGGTTATGACTTTAGAAGAAATTACAGCAGCACTGAACGCACTTGCAGGAGGTGAGGTTTGATGTATTCAATCAATTGCTTTTTAGAGCTTCGTAAGGCTTTACAGCTCTTCCTTAACACCCTTGACCCTGAAACACAGGCGGCGGAAATGATGGCAGTTGCAACGGTATTTCCTTCATACGAAATCGGCAAAAAGTACAAGGCAAAGGAAGTTTTCGCCTATGGTGTCAATAGCGTTGGCGACCCTCAGCTGTATCAGGTTCTGAATGACCACACTTCCGCTAAGGAGTGGAAGCCTGATAAGACGCCCACACTGTATAAAGCTATCGGCGTGACAGAAGACGGCTATCCTGAATGGGCGCAGCCTCTTGGTGCGACTGATGCTTATAACACAGGTGATGTTGTCAGCTATAAAGGAGTGCTGTACAAGTCGATTATGGAAGCCAATGCATATCCGCCCGATGTATGCGGATGGGAAAAAGTTTAATCACAGTAGGAGTGAAATATGGCTTTTATTCAGTTTAATTTTCCGAAAAAATCGAAGAAAAAAACAGGCACTATGAACGTCATCCTTGCACTGATAGGCATATCAGCGGCGGTGTTTACTGCTGTGATGATTTGGCTATTCATGGAGCAGGGGAGCGTGCCTGATACCCTTATAACCTGCTTCTTCGCCTTTATCGGCGGAGAGTGCGGGATTATGGGGCTTATCAAGACGGCAAAAACCAAACACGAAACCAAGAAAGACAAGGAAGATGAGGAGGTACAAGGTTAATGGAAATCAATGAAATTGTTGCACTTATAGTCGGTGCTGTTATTGCAATTGTTATAATCGCATACCTGGTTATCAATCAGAAGGCCAAAATCAAAGAATGGCTCAAATTCGCAGTAATCGAGGCGGAGCGTTATCTTGGCGGCGGCACAGGGCAACTGAAGCTCAGAACAGTATACGACTGGTTTATTGAGCAGTTCCCCATAGTGGCCGCATTTGTGCCTTTCTCGGTGTTCTCTGCGTGGGTAGATGTGGCACTTGACACGATGGAAGAATGGCTTAATAAGAATAAGCAGGTTAAAAGCTACGTAAAGGGAGAAAACAATGATGGAAATAAGTAAACCGAGTCCGAATCACTATAAGGGCAGATACGGCCTTAAGCCTGATATGCTGGTATGCCATCAGACAGGCGGAACGTCTGTTGACGATGCCCTGAAATGGTACCTGAACCCTGCGGCTCAGTGTTCACCGAATGATGTCATTGACACAAACGGTGACATTTATCACCTTGTAGACTATGACGATGCGGCCTACTGCAATGGAACACAGACGACAAAGCCGAATGAAAAGCTGTATTATAAAAATGCGACAAGCAAAATCGTGAAATCTCGTAAAACTAATGCAAACTTTTATACATACAGCATCGAATTCGTGCACAATGCAAAGGGAGATATAACAGAAGCTCAGGTGCAGTCAGCTATCTGGATTCTGAAAAACCGCATTATTCCTCATGCAAAGTCAATGGGCATTGATTTTCAGGTTGACCGTGACCACATTATTGGTCATGGAGAAATCGACCCTGCCGGGCGGTCATTCTGTCCCGGAAAGAATTTCCCGTTTGACCGCATTATTGCAGGTGTGCTTGCTGAGGATTATGACGTTAAGCCTTGTAAGGCGGTGTATAAGTCTTACGGAGAAGCGGCAATCAGAAGCGGTTACAACCGCAATAGCGACAACATCAACGGCCGATGCGAGAAAGGCAAGCTTTATCCCATTGACGGCACTATCACCATTGACGGTGTAAAATGGCTCAGACACGCTGACGGCTCAGGCTATTCGATGTATAAGGATGAGCTTATCTTATTCAAGAAGGTGGGCGCATACAAGCTGTACAGGCCTACTACAAGGCTGAATGTGCGTAAAGCGCCTATTATGGCCGCAGGAAATGTTCTCGGCGTTCTGGAAACAAATGACCCTATCTTTGTGACAGGGGCAGATAATGACGGCTGGACTCCCTGCGTATACAAGGGGCAGAAAGCCTATGTTTCGACAAAATTCATTAAGGAGGTTTAACCTTGAACGACAATCATAGCGAACAGTGGGAGCTGCTGAAGAAGCAGGGCAGAAAGCACAAAAGGGAAAAGGCAGTTTTGATATTTGTGATAATTGTTCTTGTCATCGTAAATTTTGTGCTTGCAAACATCGTCTGGCAGGCTCGCCACAATAACGAGACCGCAAGTGCGGCCGCTCCTGTTAATCAGGTGGCGGCTGTAACAGTAACACCCGTCACGGCAATAATCAACCGCCTCAACAGGCGGAATGTCAAGAAAGATTGGGTGATTGGAGAGTGGGCGACTTATCATGGCTAACGGCCAAAGATATCAAAGTTCTTAACAAAAAGGTGACCCTTACGGATGATGAAGCTGAAATGCTTGAATATCTGCGAAAGGGCAACCTTACCGATGACGGCATAATGATGAAGATGTGCCTGAGTCGCAATAAATATTACAAAATAAAAGGCAAAATTGAAGATAAGATAATAAAAGCGGCGGTGCAGAGTTAATCTGCATCGCCTTTTTTGTTTTATAGTTATGCGGTACAGAGTTGATACTTTGTATCGCTTTTTTTATTTTATACTGAAATCAGAAAAAGAAAGGCGGTGCTTGATATGAGCTTTCCTTATAGCGGTTATTATCCGCAGAACAACATGCGGTCACCTATGCCGCAGATGCAGCCTGTGGTTGCTCCACCTGCGTATCAGCAAGAACAGGCGGCGCAGTTCCGTGTAATTCCTGTAGCGAATCCTGAAGAAGCAGCGGCAATACCGACAGATTTTAGCGGCGTACCGTGCATAATTCCCGATTTCGCTCATGGTGCAATCTACACCAAGACCTTCAATCCGAATACAGGGGCTTCGGTGTTCCTTACTTTCCGCCTGGAAGAGAATTTGCAGGCGAATGCACAACAGCCTGCCCCTGCTCCTTATGACGCAAAGGCGGAAATAGACAAGCTCACGGCGGAGCTTGACGAAATCAAGAGGAAATTAGCGGCAATTGAGCCTGAACCTGTGCAGGAGGCGAAAAAGAAATGAATCTTATGCAGTTAGCTCAGATGATAAGCAGGTCGCCTGACCCTATGAGAGCGTTCTATCAAGTGGTTTCGCAGCATCCGCAGGGTCAGCAGGTAATTAACCTTATGCGTGGCAAGAGTCCAGAACAATTCAGGGGAGTACTCGAGAACATGGCACGTGAAAGAGGTACTACACTCGAACAAATCATTACAAACATGGGTTTTCGCACTCAAAGATAGGCTATAACAGCGGTGCACAGCTGTTTGCAATATTAATAATTATGGAGGTATTAACTATGTCAGACGAATTAGCTCTTGGCTATGCAATGGGCCAGGACAGCAACAATAACTGTTGCAACAACGGCGGCGGTATGTGGGGCGGCGATAACTGGATTCTCGGCCTCGCAGCTCTCGGTCTTGTATTCGGTGGCGGTTTTGGTTTCGGCGGCGGCTTCGGCGGTGGCGGTGCTCTTAATGGCGTTGTAACACGTGCTGAACTTGCTGACAGCTTCAACTTCAACAACCTTGATTCTGCAGTCAGAGGTGTTCAGCAGGGCTTATGTGACGGCTTCTATGCGATGAACACAGGCATCCTGAACGGTTTTGCAGGCGTGAACAACGCTATCTGTGACTTAGGCTACGCTACACAGCAGGGCTTCAACACTACAAATGTAGCTCTTATGCAGGGCTTTAATGGCGTTCAGGCAGGTCAGGCGGCTCTTGGCTCTCAGCTTGCTAACTGCTGCTGCGATATCCGTGAGCAGATAGGTCAGGTTCGCTATGATATGGCGACAGATACTTGTGCTATTCAGAACACCATTCAGAATACTACAAGAGACATCATCGACAATCAGAACGCAAACACAAGAAGCATTCTCGACTTCCTTGTAAGCGAAAAGCTTTCCAGCAAGGATGCGAGAATTGCAGAGCTTACAAATCAGCTCTCTAACAGCCAGCAGACAAATACATTCAGAGCAATTGTAGATGCTTCTGCTGCTGAAATCTTACGCAGAAGCGGTCACGACTGTCCTTCCGCTGCTTACCTTGTACAGCCTCCCACACCCGTGAACTTCCCTGTGAACGGTTGCGGAACAGTACAGTTCGGCGGTAACGGCTACGGTTGCGGCGGCTGTGGCTGCTGCGCTTAATCAACAACAATTCCGGCAATAAGCCGTGACTATTCAGGGCGGCTTCGGTCGCCCTTTGATTATGGAGGTTAAAAATGAGTTGCAAAAACATATGTAAACTCTGTGACCGTCTGATTATTTCGCAGGCGGTGACATTTGCTGCAGGGGTATTGACTATCAATCTTCCTGCAGGCTCTTATGCAAATGGCTGCAAGTATTGTATCGTAATTGCTCAGGCTATCCCTGAAGCTACAACAAACAACGCAGAAGTAGTCATTACAATCGGTGACGGAACAGAAACTTATCCCCTTGTAGGCTGTGACTGTGCGCCTGTGACAGCGTGCTCCCTCAGAACACGCACAAAGTATTCGACAAGGGTAGTGACCGACGCTGCAGGCGGTACTTTCCGCTTGCTCGGTAAGGCTTGCTGTGCTCCTAATAACGCTCTCAGAAGCATTGACGGCACAGCTCCCGTAACAGAAGGAGGTGCAGGCTAATGAATGGACGCACAAAGATGATGCTTGCCCAGACTGCAGCACGCAAAGGCAAAGGCAACGACTACGGAAATCCTCGTGATAACGAAGTCCAGAACAACTACGGCAGGGATGAGATGCGTGACCGTCCGCACTACGGTGGTTATGAGCGCCCTGTAAACGTAATTGTTGAGCCTATGCGCTACGAGGGCGGCTCAATGGGTGGTGGCATGGGTATGAACATGCCCGAAAACAACCGCTACGGAGGCTACAACGAAGGCAATCGTTACGGCGGTTATAACAACTATAACGGCGGCGGTATGGAATACAGGGGTGGAGAAATGGAGTACAGAGGCGGCAGCTATAATGCTTCAAATCAGTATCCGCCCCCCATGTATGAATATCCTGAAAGCCGTCGCATAGGCTTCGGCGGTAATTCCGAAACAAAGGGTGACCGTTCCGAAATGAACAGCCGCAATATTTTCTTCGGCGGGAGTCACCATCGTAAACATTCTGGGGAGCTGACAAAAGAAAAGGCTCAGGAATGGACGAAGAAGATGAAGAACTCCGACGGCACTTCAGGTCCTCACTGGAAGCTGGAGCAGACAAACGCTCTCATGGAAAAGCTCGGCGTCAGCCTTAACCCGATTGAGTTCTATGTGGCGGCCAACATGATGTATTCAGACTATTGCGGCGTAGCTAAGAAGTTCGGCCTTGATACACCTGATTTTTACGGCCACATGGCAAAGGCGTTTCTTGAAGACAAGGACGCTGGCCCTGATAAGCTCAAAAAGTATTTTGAAGAGGTTGTCGGGGAAGAAGAGGAAGACGATTAAAAAAAAGGGCGGGAGCAAAATCCCGCCTTGATTTTTTTATTATAGCATATTTCGTGTTGCATCCGTGTTGCATCCGTGTTGCATGATGGTGTTATTTTGGGGTATGTTCATAATTTTATGCGTTATGAAAATAACGCTTGAAAAGTAAAGAAAAAGCGATAACAAAGCGTTTTCCGCTTCATTACCGCATTTCCAAAGGGATTTTAAAATGGTCTGAGTGACGGGACTTGAACACACTGCCGAAGGCTTAACCAACGGCGAAATCGACATTCGTGTTGCACTCGTGTTGCACGGCTTCTGCGGCGACGGGCTTTTTTATCATTTGTGTAAAATGACAACAGATTTGCGATTCAACATCCTGACGCTTTTTATCCATCGTATGCTGATAAATATTTTTAAGCGTGTGTTCTGTCTGCCATCCTCCACGAGCAATGATATATTTATCCGGAATGCCCATTGCATGAAGCTTTGAAGCCTGGTAATGTCTCAGATCATGAAATCGGAAATGCGGTATTTCAGCTTTTTCGAGAGCTTTTGAAAATTGCTTTGTTATCATGTTGGGATTGAGGTTTGTGACTTTTCCTTTTTTTGGAAGCTTCTTGATAACAAATTCAGGCATTTCAAGCGTTCTGTAGCCTGCATAGGTCTTCGGGGCTTTCGTCACAAGCTCATTATCCTCGTTCATCACAACAGCCTTGCTGACCGTGATATAATTGCCTTTTACGTCCTCAGCGGTCAAAGCGGCAATCTCTGAACGCCTGAGAGAGCCAAAGGCAGCCAGCATTATGGGAATTTCAATATCTTCACCTTCGACAGCGTTCAGAAGCTTTACAATATCTTCGTCAGAAGGAACGTAAAGTTCCGTTTTTTTCTTCTGAGGCATCGTCGTTGCCAGCTTGAACGATGGGCGATACACCGCCAGGACAGCAGAAACAAGCCCGTGAAAGTTCTTGACCGACTTTGCCGAATGATTCAGTGCGTAAATGTTGACAGCTCTCTGAATGTCTTCCTGCGTGAGGTCGTTTATACGCTTTTTCGCAAGCCCGGACTGCACAAGCTCCGTGTTGGATAAACGGCGGTAACCTCTGACAGTCGCCGGACTCAGCAGATTCACCTTGCTGTCTATGTAGCGTGTGAACGCTTCCGACAGCGGGATATTATCGGCTTGCTTCTGTTCTTCGGTGTAATTAAGCTTGTACGCCTGAGCCATATACTGAGCTTCACGCTTAGTTGGTGCAGTGAATGATTTGTAAATTCTCTTTCCGTTTTCGTCTTTGCCCAGATACACAGAGAAGCGGTAATTGCCTGAAGGCAGTCTGTGCGCCTGAGAGTTGTTTTTTGCCATGAATATTCTCCTTTCGTTGGTTGACAAACACGGGAGAATATGCTATAATACTTATTGCAATCAGAGCTTATAACAGCTCTCCCGAATCGCACTGCTTTTCTGCGCCAACAGTTAAGCGGTGCGGTTTATTTTTTTCCCCTCGTCTGAGATAGGCGAGGGGAGTTTTTATTTTGCACATTTAGAACAAGGGGTATATCCCGTTTTTATAGCTGTTTCTAATTCTATTTCAATACAGTTTTCGTCGTCATGTGTGAAACACATAGGGTCTATGTGGTACTTTTTGCCATTTTGGGATATATAAACCATCTTTTTTGATTTCTGGGTAGTTTTTGATATGGTATTTCTCTTTGCTGATTTTACTGCCAGGAATATAACTCCTGCAATTACACCGATTATACAAACAGCTACAACAAGCATAGCAATGATGAAAGTTGAATCGCTCATATTTATTCTCCTATCTATATATTTAACTTAGCGCAGCCACGCCTTTCGGCATCGCCGCAATATATTGAACGCTTACTTATGGCGGTCAGACCTTCCATATAGTCAGCGGAATTTGCAAAATCATGTGTTTTTTTAAGGGTGATTGCCAGCTCCTGAAGATTGTGATTATTTGGAGCGTGGTCGTGTACTGCCTCAGTGACAGTTGAGCTTGTCATGACCTGAACGACGCTCTGTGTGTGCATACACAAGCCGTTGCATTCGTCATGAATCCGTGCGGTCAGGATTGCAGTCATCATTAAGGAGACAACCAACAGGACCGCAAATATTCTGTTTTTCATGGTTTTTTCTCCTCTCATTTGGGGCAGGCACACTGTAATTCTTCCTGCAGTGCACTGTTTCTTAGTTCATCGCTTAAAGAGGCGTTCAAAAAAATATAGTGGATGCCGTCTTTAAATACCGATGCAGATTTGACGATAGAAGGAAATTCAAGATTGATAACTTGAATAGCATTATCATCCATGGGCTCATCACTCTCCTTTCAGTAAGATTATTTCAACTTTATTCCTTGTCTTTTTTATCAAGGAAAAAAGTTTCAATCATTGTCATGGTCTTTTCAACGTCGTTTTCGTTTATCTCGGATTCGTTCTCTACAAGAAGATTAACGCATGCAAGCAAATCTTTTCTTCGTTTTAAGACAGTCATTATTTTCTCGCTTCCTCCTTCCTGGTTAAGCAAAGAATTGCGTTCTGTTCTTTCCATATTATCGGTAATTCCCATAAGCCATGTTTCCTCGACCTGCAATGCTTTGGCAATTAAGTGAGTTCCTTTTGATTTAGGTACATAAACGCCGTTCATGTATTGACTAATACGCGCCTTACTTAGCCCAGTTTTTTCCGCTAACTCAACGGCTTTCACGTTTCTTACTTCCATGGCCTGTATTAATCTATCCTTAAAAACACTACTCATAAACTCACCTCTTTCTTATCTCTGATTGAAATATAACATAAAATTAAGCAAATGTCAAGTATTTTTGAAAAAAGTTAAGGAAATTTTGAAAAAACTATTGACAAACACAGTTAAGTGTGCTAAACTGTAAGTGAGTTAAGTAAGCTTAACGGAAAGGAGGGTAAAAATGAGCTTCGATTACAGCGAATTAAGAGGAAAGATTAAGGCTAAGTATCAGACGCAGGGTGAATTTGCGGCAAAACTCGGCATTTCAAGCGCTTCGTTATCTGACAAGCTTAATGAAAAAAGCGATTTTTCTCATAACGAAATCATTAATTCTTGCAAACTTCTTGGGATTCCGAATGAGTTGATACCGCTTTATTTTTTTACCGAAAAAGTTAAGGAAACTTAACAAAGTTACTTATATTATAGGAAAGGAGTGAAGAAAGGTGGAAGAAAAAGAAAAAACGTCCACAGTTTTTGTGGACGCAGAGAAAATATCATCATTTTTAAAAAAGCTCAAGGATTTTCGGAAAGAATCGCTTTCAGCTTACGGTAGCAAGAATTTGCAGTTTTATGTGCATCTAATGCAAAATCTCTCTCAGGGTCATTCAGGTCGAGCTCCTGAAGACATTCCTGTATATCAGATTTTGCTGATTTAATCAGACCATACATAAAAGCAAATTCAGTTTTTGTAAACTTTACAGACTGGTCGCTCATATAATCACCGCCTTTCACAGTGATTATAACACAAAAACTTGCAAAAATCAACTTAAATTATAGGAAAGGAGTGATAAAATGACCGCACCCTACAAAATCGGCGACACCGTAAAGCCAAAGCCGAACTATGAACGCTGTGCAACCGTCTGCGGACAGTGTTGCAAGCACAAGACGGATAAATCGTGGAACTATCACTTGTTCAAGCCCGCCGAAATCATCTTTATTCACGAGAGCGGCAATGTTGACCTTGACACGCATCAGAACAAGCTCACGCTTTACGACATTCCGCCCGAAATGCTTGAAAAGGCATAAAATAACTGACAAACACAAAAATACGCTTAATACTTAAACAAAAACGAAAGGAAAAGGAAATGGCAAAGGCGAAAAGCACGGTTGCAATTCTTATGGACAACATCGAAGCACTGAGAAAGCTTCGGGGATGGACTCGCTCCGAGACTGCTGTCAGGCTTCATATATCCGAAAGTGCCTACGGGAACTACAAGAGCGGCAGACAAATGCCCCCGTTCAGCCTGATAGATTCAGCGGTAAGAGTCTTCGGGTACACAGCAGCTCAGCTCTGCCGCCCTGTCGAGGACATCCTTAAGGAAGCAATATGAACAAGACCGAAAAAATCACGCCTGCACAGGACAATCCCCAGAGGGTCAAAGAGCCTGTACAGGCAGGAAGCAAGAAAAAGACGGACAAGCCTTTTTGCTATGTTCTTGACGACATCATCAAGAAGGCTTATCCGAATATGAGGGAAACGACATGACAAAGAAAATCATTTTTGCAGGCGCATGCACGCTGATTATCTTAGCGGCAATGTGGCTGTGCTCGGAAATTGCGCTGATGGAAAGAGGTTACACCGCAGCAGGCGGCGAAATCCTTGTTCCTGTGATTGCTTTCTGCATCTGGGCGGCAGTTAAGACGGTGAAGGATATCAGGAAGGGGTGGAGAAGGTGAAGCAATGGAATATCAAGACTGGTACACGCCCCGGGATTATTACGGCTCAGCGCAGCTTTACGCACGTGACTATCTGAAGAGTCACCCTGAAGCTGACAGCCAGACGGCGTATCTCGCCGCACAGGAAGCCGCAGAGCTGTATGAACGCAGTGCCAGGCTTAGAATGTTCAAATTCAAAGGGATTGTTCACTATTGACGGCGGCGCTTTTGTTACAGAGAACGAAGACGGAGAAGCAGTCTTCCGTGCCTTCTGCGTTTCCTGCTGCGACTGGGGCGTTGCAAAGATAAGAAAGTTCAAGGAGAAGAATAATGGCTGAACAGATCTGCGAGAAGTGCGGTGCAACTCTTAAGGAGTGCGGCACATGGCACAAGTGCCCTCAGTCTTTCTCACCTGTCTGTAACAAGTGCCACGAGAGCTGTGAGCATCTTCGGGTGCTGTGCGGCTACATGGAGTACTGTGTGCTGATAGACAAATCTGAGGCATAAAAAAAGACCGTCCCGAGAGGACGGCGGAGAGAAGAAGATATAGAAAAAATTTACTACTTTTATTATATCATTTTCTCTTGAAAAAGTCAAGCCTTTTTGTGGCGAAAAACGGCTTTATTCAGCCGTTTTCTCGTCCTTGTAGTGAGTATGACGAACAAGGGCGGAGCCTAGGAAGGTCAAAGGAGATGATTTTATAAAAAATGAGATTTGTCCGTGAAAAATCGGTCAAGTCCGCAGAACGGTATAAAGACGTCAATATATATCTGCTCACCACCGAGCAGGACACTTTCAGCAGGAAGCGGGTCCGAAAGAAGCTGTCAACTCCGAAGCAGGTAAAACAAGACTGGAAATATGCAAAGCAATACGCCACTCAGCTTGTGAACGCAAACTTCACCAACGGCGACTATATCCTTACCCTTACATACGACGATGAGCCATTGAGCAGAGAAGAGGCGGAAAGAAATGTCGAAAATTTCGTTGCACGCCTTAAAACGTTGTACAGGCGTCTGGGGATTCCTTTCCGTGCCTTCTGGGTCACAGGCGGCGGCCACCCGAAGAAAGACGGCGGAGTGACACGCTTCCACCATCACCTGATTATATCAGGCGGTGCAGACCGTGACTGGGTAGAAGCGGCGTGGAACTACAAGGATATAAACCGCATCCCTCTGAGCACTTCGAAAAAAGAACTTGATTTTCTTGTGAGTTCAAGAGGAGAAGTAAACCGAGTGGAAAGCTCCCGTGCAAAAATCAAGAAGACGGAGTTCGGCCTTGAGCCGATTGTCAAGTACATGGTGAAGCCTGCCCACTGCTCCCCGAACCCGAATGCCAAACGGTGGCACTCCTGCGGACTGAGCAAGAAGCCTGTTGAAACACGCAGCGACACCAGATACAGTGAAAAGGAGCTTCACAAGCTTGTAAAGCTCATCAAGGACGGACAGGCACAGGCGAGAATTGAAGCCATATACAAGGGGTGGGAACTGCTGGAAGCCAGTCCGCACACAAACGAGGTGACAGGCCTGCCGTATCTGCGGATAAAACTGAGGAAGAAAAATACCAGCTAGACGGGGAATTTCCCCGTGTAACAGGGATTTACACAAAAATGAAAGGTAAAAACGGCACGAGACGGGAATTTTTCCCGTGCGGAGTCGATTTTAGGAGGATAATATGAACGTTGAAAAATTAACTGAAATTCTTTTGAAAGGAAAAGATGAATATAAAAAGGCTGTGGCTGAGTACGTTATATGGCAGCTTCAGCATCTGAGCAATCCGGATCTTGGCGAAACTACAGCAGCGGAGCTTATCAGCGGTACGATTAAAGCAGATGATATATGGAAAGCTATTTACAACAATGCCACAAAGCGTAAAAGTGGAAGTGTAGCGTGCCTTTCCTTTTTCGAGGTAGCGGCAACCGCCTGTGAGGCGTTACACATAAGCGCCGCAGTTCCCGAAGGCTCTGCGTATGAATACGTAAAAGAAATGTTGTTTCATGGCGGCACAGACATTTCATCAGCGCCGCCTGCATCGTCAGGAGTTTCTCTTGACCTTGACAGTCTTTTTGATTGAGGTGGAGTATGGGAGAAATATATGAACTTACCATGGAACGGATTCTGACTTTCGCAGAAAACAACCGACCTAAATATATTTACTTTGAAAACTACAACAAGAACGACAATATCTTCGACGGATATTACGGAGTAGATGTCAAGTCTCCGTATCAGAGATTCATCTGCACGGCCTGTGGTCACGAATGGTACGAAGACGGTCACGGCCAACAGCATAAACATTTGAAACAATGCCCCGAATGTGCAATCATGACGACAGCATACAATGAAAAATTCGGCAGAAAATCAAAAAAAGAACATATGAACTGCATTATTTTCTACAAGGAAAACTATGACAGCGTATGGGCTGAATGTTTAAGAATAGACATTGAAGACTACACAGATATCTGGTGTCCGAATATATATATTGACCGCCGCACTTTATATCACTTCTTCCCGGGAGGCGGACAGCGTTACAGACGGAAATATGACAGATGGGAGCCGATGAAAAGCAGGTCAGGGTATACGTTTTACACGGGACTTGGCACTGTTACGGCAGCAGCGGAAAGAGCGGACTTCTATATTACCGAAGATGTTTCCGACACGTTTTTAGAGAGGTTTCAGTTTCAACGCTATCCTGATGACGGTACCGGGTCCGGGCCGCTTGCATATTTGATGGCCTGCTGTGAAGCTCCCGTGTTCTGCGAGTTCTGTTCCAAGCTAAAGCTGTGGGAGCTTATGAGTTCCAGACTTTTCAAGAATTACACTGTTTCCAAAAAGCTGAGATATAAAGCACAAAGTGTTGCAGACATTTTTCACACGCTTGACAAACCGCGCCGCAAAGCGGCAATCAACTTTCTCTGTGAGAACAGAAGAACATCCGCAGGAATGGTCGATGAACTGGTTGCATTCCTTGAAAAGAATACACCCGATTATTTCAGGGTGATGAACAAACTTTTCGGAAGTGAATTTTTAAATGCTTCTGAAATAATAGAGAAAACCGGGCAAACTCCGAAAAAGTTATTAAATTACACTGAGAAGCAGCATGCAACGATCCGGTTATATGCGGATTATATCAAAGAGTGCGTAAGTCTTGGCTATGACCTTACAGACAGCATAGTTCTATATCCGAAGAATCTAAGGGAGAAACACGAGGAAACAAGCCGCCTTTGCAGATATAAGACGAACGCTGCGGAATCCAAAAAAGCGGAAAAACGCGCTGAACTTCTCAGGAAGAACGGTGCAGAATACCGAAGAGGCCGCCTGATGATTGTCGTTCCGAACAACACGGTTGAAATAATCCAGGAAGGTGCGAAACAGAGTCATTGCGTAGGGTCCTACGCCGCAGAGCATGCGAAAGGAAAGACTACGATTCTTTTCATCCGCAAGAAGATTGCTCCCGAGATTCCGTATTTTACCCTTGAAATGAACATGGTAAGCCGTAAAGTAAGACAGTGCTACGGAAAAGGCAACAAAGAAAGCTATCACACTAATCTGGAAGTAGGACAGCTTCTCGAACATTATATCAGACATCTTGAATGGTGCGCAAAAAACAAGAAAGGAATCAAATCAGCATGAACGAATTAACCACATCCACAAGCGGCAATCTGACCGCCGAGCAGCAGGACGCGTACCGCCTTGACTGCGAAATCAAATCAGAGGCACGTAATATCATGAACGGCATCTGCCGCATCGGCAGGTGCTTGAAGGAAATGAAGGACCGCAGACTGTACGAACAGCTTGGCTGTTCTTCTCTTGAAGAGTACGCCGAACAGGCGGTAGGACTCAAAGGGCGTGCGGCATATAACTACATATCCGCATACGAAACTTACGGAGAGCAGGGGCTTGAAAGATACGGCCAGCTTGGTATCACAAAGCTTTCCGCCCTGGCTCAACTTGCGGATTCTGACCGTGAGGAGCTTCTTGAAAGCGGTAAGGCGGAAGAGCTGTCAACCCGTGAGCTTCAGGAAGAAATCAAGCGTCTTAAACGGCAGAACGACCAGCTTACATTTGAGCTTGAAGAAATGGAAGAGAAGAAACAGGCGGCTTCTGTTGACATGGAGGAGCTTGTAAATGCTCAGAACGAGGCGGCAGACCTTAAGGAAACAATCAGGAATTTGCAGGCGAATGCACAGAGACATTCCGAAGCCCTTGAGATTGAAATAAATCAGCTTAAATCAGAGCTTGACGAAGAGCGCAGAAACAAGGTTGTTTCCGTTCCTGCTATATCCGAAGAGGTAAAGGAAGAGATGCGCCGCACTATCGAAGCTGAGCAGGAATCATACCACAATGAAGCTATAAAGAACGCTGTGGCGGAAGCGTCTGAAAAGGTCAAGGAGGAGTACAAGGACAGGCTTTCTGATGAAGCGAAAAAGACAGCGTTAGTCAAAGAGAAGCTGAAAGATGCGGAGCAGCGTATCAGCGCAGGCGTCGATCGCATAAATCAGCTGAACGCCAAGCTTGAAGCAGCACAGGCAGAAAACGAGAAATTGCAGGCGAATGCACATAAAACACCGCCTAGCGGCAATAAGGAACTTCTTAAATTCCTTATGCAAAATATAGTTGCTGATTTTAATAAGGCAGTCGAGCTCGTAAAGACTTTCCCTGCAGAAGAGCAGGACAGCTGCAAGGCGGCTCTCAAAAAGGTAGCGGAAGCAATCAAAACAGCGGGGGATAACTTATGAAAACCACAAAAATATCATCACTCATAAAAAAACGCAGATATCTTGCGATACACACAAGCGGCAATGAGCAGTGGATAAGCGACGGAGTGGCCGCTTATCCCGTTCAGGGTATGCCTGTCATGTCAGACAGTCAGATGCTTAAGCACCTTGATCTACAGCCGAAGGATAAAGTCGATGTAATCAACTGGGAAGCGGATAAGCTCGAAACCAAGGACGCTATCACCGAAGAAACCGAAATCAAAGAATTTGGTCCGTCACTGCTCATCGGCGGAGAAGAGTACGCTTCCCTTTATACCGAAATCGGCCTGCTCTTAGTCAATGAGAAATACCTTGCTCCCGTCCACACGGACACCAGCGACGGAGTTCTTACCTTCTGGCTTCGATATAACAGTGGCAATCCCTTAATCGCCGTAAAGAAAGGCCTGTTCCTGCTGGCTCTCATTTGTCCCCTGAAGACGTGGGGGCTCGGTGACACTCTTGAAAGTACATACACAAGGCTTTTGACTGAGCTGCATCGTGTAGGCAGGAAAATGGGAGAAAAGGAGTGATAAGATGCTGACATATATCCGCCTTGACATGCTTGTCGAGGCAATGAATAAAATGGGCGTGGAATGGAACTATGACGGGATTCCGAAAATCGAATACCCACCCTGCAACATCGGCGATACGATTTACGCACCTTTCCTTGACAAGGTTATGCAGTATACAGTCAACGAGATAAAAATCACAACAAGCGGCACTTACATCGGCGTTATCGGTGATTTTGACAAGGAATTCAGATTCAGCGTTGAAAATCTCGGGAAAGCATTCTTTCTTACCTATGAGGAAGCGGAAGAACGGCTGATAAGGGAGAAGGAGGAATGAAAAGAATGGTATCAACATTTGCATACATACTTACCGCCCTTATGTGCGTTATCGGCGGCGCTGCTATCGCCTCTCTGCATCTGGAAGCAAAGCACGAGGATGAAATATATACCATGCAAGCGGCAATTGACACAGAGAAGCACGAAAGTCTGAAGCTCGAAAAACAGGTGGCAGACCTGACGGAAGAAAAAACGGAGCTATACGGAGAAATTTCCCGTCTGGAAGCTTCTCAGACTGAGCTTGAAAACAACAATAAAAAGCTCTCTGAGGTTATCTCACGTTTTCGTGAGAATCCCAACTGGTGGAAAGAACGTATTCCACCGGGGAACACAGACTGGTATGCCTTAGAACCGTATACAGCTATAAACAATGAACGCTCCTCCCAGTACGCCCTTCAGCAGATGTGCACAACGGGCATTTCAACGGGCATCAGGTTATACGAGGACAGCGAAGGAGAACTTTACTACTGCGCCGCCCTCGGCTCAGCATACGGCAGGGATATAGGCGATGCGTGGGAAGTCACCCTTGACAACGGCGAATCCTTCCGCATCATATACGCCGATTACAAGGACGACGGAAAGACGGAGTTCTTCGGGCATCCCTGCAAGAATGCCCGCAAGAAGCCCTGCACCAATGTTATTGAATTTATCGTAGAGTGGGAAAAGCTTCCGTCAGAGGTGAGAGAAAGGGGTTCAATGTGCAAGCTCGACTGGTGCGACGGAAACATTATCGAAATGAAGTATCTGGGGAGGGTGTGGGAATGAAAAAATTTTTAGCAAGTTTGTTTTTAGCAATTATAATGATGTTTTTGTGCGGTTGCGAACATGCAGCCGTTAAAAAAGTAAACTCAAGCAAAGAAACTGCATCAATGTTTATCGAGATTGAGCGTACAGCAAACTGGATTGTTGTATATCAAAAAGAAACAATGGTTATGTATGCGATTAGCGACGGCGATTATAATCACGGAACCTTTACGTTATTAGTAAACGCCGATGGCAGTCCTATGGTTTACGGTGAGGAAGGCGGTGCGGAATAATGGCTCCAAATATGGAAATGACCGTAAAAGAAGCAATAAACATAATCTTGCGTTCTGTTGTTCATAGCGTTAAAAGTCGAGAAAATCTATCTGAAGCTTTGTTCATTATGCAAAAAGCCCTTGAAAAGCAGATACCGAAAAAATATGAGGTGTGGAATGGACAATGTTCTTGCCCGAATTGTAATGTGTTGTTTGGCAATTATGACGACTTCAAACTATTAAAGTCATGGAAAATGGATTATTGTAAGTTTTGCGGTCAGGCTCTTGATTGGGGCGATTCTGATAGTAAAGACGAAAACGACTACAAATACCTTGTAGATGCAAGAATTGTAAAAAGATGCGACAAGGCTTTTGAAATTCTCAGCACAGAACAGCAAGGCAATAGCGATAAGGAGGATAAAAATGACCGATAACGAGATTATAAAAGCCCTTGAGTGTTGTCTCAAAGGCTGTAATGCAGAGGGTTGCGACGACTGCCCTCTTTACGAAAAAGTGGAAGATTGTGAAATCGAAATCCCGATTATTGCACTCGACCTTATCAACCGCCAAAAGGCAGAGATTGAGAGATTGAAGCTCGAAAACCATGTTTTGTCTCAAAACAGAATTGCAATGCCCGAAAGATTAGAGATTGTTAATAATGCAAGAGATAAAGCAATCAGAGAGTTTGCAAATAGGTTGAAATGTGGTGTCAGCATTACAAGCGGAATAATCACTTGTGAGGATGTTGACAACCTTGTAAAAGGAATGACGGAGGAGTCCAATGACCAACAAAAAACTTAAACCCGGAGCCGTTCAGGACGGCCTTCTGATAAAAAAATACGCCGAAGCAAACGGCAGACTGCTTTTCGCCGCAATGGTCTGCCTTCACAGAGCAGGCATAAGCCGCCCTGCACTTCGTGAAGCGTGGGACCTTTACAGCAAAGTCACCGTTCCTCAGTGGCGGCAGAACGGCATTGACGGAATCGCCCACAAGAAGCTCAAAGAAGAGTTAAGGCGCATCAACGTTCCGTGGAAATCAGTTGCAGAAGCGGTATATGCTTTACTTCCTGAATTCGGAAGCAAGGAAGAACTGAGCAAGCTTATAATTGAATTTTCCGTTTTCTGCCTTCACATGAACAGATGCTTTGGCTATGGCGGAAAGCGTATCACCCGAATACTTAACATGATGGAACGGCTTGAGGGAGATCCCGAAGAGCTTGCAAAGAAGGAAATAGGTGTGGAGATTGAACCTTCAAACGGGGAAATCCCCGATGCAAGGGCATATCTCCCCAAGAAAGACAAGCCGCTGAGCTACAGCGAAAGGAAAAGACTGTCAGCTGAGCTTGAAGCGGTGCGAATCATTCAGGAGGGCAAATGAATTACAACCACAAAGCGGCAATGAACTCGCTGAGAGGCAGGCGGAACAAAAAAGAGGGCGAATGCTTCGAAGGGCTTATTGATGCCGCCTGCGCCGTGTATAAGAGCGAGCATCTTGCGGACATTGAGAAGACTCCCGAGCCTATGAAGATTTTAAGGCGCCTGGAAGAGGGCAAGTTTGTAGCCTGCTTCAAAAAGAGCGCACAGCCTGATTACAAGGGCACACTCAGGGGAGGACGGTCAATCTGCTTTGATGCAAAATCCACCTGCACGGGGAAAATCCCCGTGTCAGCCCTTACGGATGAGCAGATAGAAGGCCTGACGGAGCACACTCTTCTGGGAGCGCTCACAGGCGTGCTGTGCTGCTACGATTTTAACACTTTTGCTTTTATCCCTTTTGATATATTCATGAAGGCAAAGGAACTGAACGGACATAAACACTGGACGGTAGAGGAAGCACAGGAATATGCTGTTTATATAAAAAGCGGATGGTTGCACTTTTTGGAAGGAGCAATATAATGTACAACAAAACAACCCTGATGGGGCGGATAACCCACGACCTTGAACTTAAATCCACACCAAGCGGCAACAGCGTGCTCAGCTTCGCCGTAGCTGTCGAAAGAGCCTACCAGGCAAAGGGCGAAGAACGGAAAACCGATTTCTTCAACTGCGTGGCGTGGAGAGCAAACGCCGATTTTATCTCCCGCTTCTTCAGCAAGGGCAGGATGATACTTATTGACGGCGAACTGCAGAACCGCAAATATACCGACAAGAACGGTGTAGAAAGATACGTCACCGAGATAATTGTTGACAGGGCATACTTCACGGGGGAATCAGGAAAACCTCCACAGAATAATCAGAATCAGACAAGCGGCAATGATCAGCCGCCTGCACAAGCTCAGGAGTATACCGCTGATTTTGTACCGTCGCCCACAGATGACGATTATCCGTTTTAAAAACGAAAGAGAGGAACAACAATGACTTCCTTAGAGAAATATGTGGAAGAGCGCCGCCACCTTGACGACGTCATTGCCTGCAAGCTTGAAGAGCTGGAAATGCTTGAAGCTCTTGCAACAAAGGTATCACCTTCCTCAGGCTTCAGCACCACGGGCAAGGTCTCCGATAAGGTGGGGAAGACAGTAGCCAAGATAGTTGACCTGCAGGCTGAAATCAATGTGTATATAGACAAGCTTGTTGATATGAAAGCTGAGCTTATGCGAAAGATTGACGCCGTTCCTTTTCCTCTGCACAGGGTAATGCTTGAGCGAAAGTACATACTCGGCAACACGATTGAAGAGATAGCTGAAAAGACAGGCTTCAGCGTGTCACAGGTCAACAGGATTTTCCCTGCCGCAAAAGAAGAACTTGAAAAGATGATAGGAAATGATACGAAATGATATTGAATGATATGCAAAATGTGTGCTATCATTACGATAGACGAAGAGACGGTCATTGTAATCCTCTTTTCATATTTCCAAAGCCCGCCGCCAGGGCGGGACAAGGCAGGGTAGAGCAGAGGCAGCTCGCAAGGCCCATAACCTTGAGGCCGTAGGTTCGAATCCTACTCCTGCAACCAAGTAAATGCAGATTAAATAAGAGTTCATTATCGGAAAGTGCTGACGCTTTACAAGCTGTTTAGTGCTTCCGAGTTGAGAGCAGCATGAGCTGCCCCACCATGCGGGGAGTGTGCAAGCCGTACTCAATGAGGTTTTGCAGCGTTAACGTGACGTCTCTTAGCCATACACGTGACATGAGAGCTTACCGCTTAATTGTCGCACCAGCGAACTGCTGACCTGAGTCAGTAAGCGCATTATGCGGATTTCCTCCACCTTTCAGGATTTTCCGAATCCCGTCAAATGGCGGGATATGGCGAACGCAGCGCAGGAACTGTAATCGCACCTTATGAGTGTTGCTATTTTTAGCAAGCCAAAAAAACAGCCCGTCTGTCTGTCAACATACAGGGCTGTCTGTCTGCACAGGCTCAGCAGGGCACGACCTGCGACTGTGCTCCAGTGTTCCCATTGGAAGACAACTCCTTTCGTTATTATTCACAGAACCTCCGAATGCCAGCTCGGGGGTTTTGTGTTTGTATGAGGTTTTTATGGCAAAAGACTTTGCTAAAAAAGTTTATAATTCGAAAAAGTATAAGAATTCAAGAGAATCATATATTGCTCGGCGAATCAAGATAGATGGCGGGCTATGTGAAGAATGTAAAGAAGAGCCTGGGTATATTCTTCATCACGTGGGAATGCTGACAGAGTCCAACGCCAAGAATCCTGATATAGCTTATAGCCACAGCAATTTTATGTACGTATGCAAAAAATGTCACGATAAATTCGAGGGACACTTTTCTCCTGCCTCAAGTACGAAAAAAGAAAAGCGATATATGTTCAGCCCTGACGGCAGCATATCCCCCCCATTCGCAAAATGACATTTTTTCGCAAGAAGACCGACGGCCCAGTATCATTTTGCTCTGCAACACGCGCGAAGGGGGTGTAGTATTTGGGTAGACCGTCAAATAAACAGCGAAATCGTGAAAAGAGAATAAATGCAGAAATAGAGCGACTTTTAGGGATTTTTTCAGACTTGGACGAAAACAAGCTAAACACCCTGAAACCTATCATCAATAACGCAGCTTTTTGTACTATTTCCCTTGAAGAACTTGAAAAAGAGCTTGTTGTAAAAGGGTTTTCCGAGGAATATCAGAACGGAGAAAACCAAAAAGGCAGAAAAAAGACGGTTGAGGCAGATTTACATCTGAGCTACTCCAAGACTTTACAGGCAGATATAAAAATCCTTGTAGATAGTGTACCGCCTGCGATGAAAAAATCAAAGCTTGAAGCATTGAGGGCTACAGATGACTGATTACATCCTTGCTTATTACCAGGCAATAAAATCGGGAGAAATAACCGTCGGAAAGTTTATTCTTGCAATATATGAAATAATAGTCACTTCTTTGGAAAGGGGTGATTATTATTTTAACATCAAAAAAGCCAACAAGGCTATTAAATTTATCGAAAATTTTTGTCGTCATTGTGAGGGGCGATCAGATCTTATTCAATTGGAACTATGGCAAAAGGCTACAGTTTCTCTTATTTTCGGTATTGTTGATGAAAATAACATAAGAATATTCCGAGAAGTAGTTCTTGTCATAGGCAGAAAAAACGGTAAAACGCTGTTTGCGTCAGCAATAATCGCATATATGACATATCTTGACGGCGAATATGGCGCAAAAGTTTACTGCATTGCACCAAAATTAGATCAGGCACATATCGTTTACGATAATTTTTACCAAATGATAGAAAAAGAGCCTGAGCTTTCTTCGCTTGCAAAAAAAAGACGTTCAGACGTCTATATTGCTGAGTACAACACGGTAATCAAGCCGATTGCATTCAATGCCAAAAAATCAGACGGCTTCAACCCTCATCTTGTTGTGTGCGATGAGTTTTCCTCGTGGCGAGGGGATGCGGGTCTTAAGCAGTACGAAGTCATGACTTCGGCTCTGGGTGCAAGAACTCAACCGCTTGTACTCTCTATTTCCACAGCCGGGTACGAAAATAACGGTATATATGACGAACTTATCAAAAGAAGCACGAGATTTTTAAAAGGCGACAGCAAAGAAAAAAGATTGCTGCCGCTTTTATACATGATTGATGATGTCGAAAAATGGAATGATATCAACGAGCTTAAAAAAAGCAATCCGAATTTAGGTGTTTCAGTTTCTGCAGACTTCCTCATTGAACAGGCAGCAATTGCAGAGCAGAGCCTTTCAAAAAAAGCAGAATTCTTAACAAAATATTGCAATATTAAACAAAATAGCTCACAGGCTATGTTTGAGTATACCGCAATTGAACGCTTAACAGGTCACGGACACAAGCTTGAAGAGTTTACAGGGTGCTATTGTGTGGGAGGTATAGACCTTTCACAAACTACAGACCTTACAGCATGCTGTGTTATAGTTGAACGAGGCAATAAACTTTATGTAATCAGTCAATTTTTCATGCCGTCAGAAAAAATTGAAGAACTTACAGCCCGTGACGGCGTGCCTTATGACGTATTTGTCGAACAGGGAGTGTTGATTTTAGTGCCCGGCAGTTATGTTGATTACGACCATTGCTTCAAGTGGTTTTTGAAGCTTATTAAGGATTATAAAGTCTATCCTTTGCAGGTCGGATATGACCGATATAGCGCACAAAGCCTTGTAACAGAGATGGAACGTGCAGGGTTCCACATGGACGACGTTATTCAGGGCGAAAACCTTTCCCCGGTGCTTCAAGAATGTGAAGGTCTTGTAGGTGATAAGAAGATTTATTTTGACAACAATCTTCTTATGGCTCATTTTTTGAATGTGGCAAAGGAATCAAATGTAAGAACACGTAAATGCCGCCCAGTTAAAATATCTCAAGAGGCGCATATTGACGGTTTTGTAGCTGTTCTGGACGCTCTTACAGTTCGTCAGAAATGGTATGCAAAAATCGGAAAACAGTTAAAAAATGAGAAGAAAGGAGCATTTCCGTAATGGGGCTTTTCGACAAGATTTTCGGGAATAACAAGAAAATCGAAAAAGAGGCGCAGAAAACTCATAAATTTTTCAGAATGATAAACGGCTATGTGCCTGTGTTTACCTCGTATGAGGGCAGTGTATATGAATCAGCTCTATGCAGAGCAGCAATCCACGCTACAGCTCAGCACAGGGCAAAGCTTAAGCTTGAACTTATAGGATCTGCAAGGCCAGACCTTAAGAACAAGCTTCTATATAAGCCCAATGAATTCATGAATACATATCAATTTTTATATCGACTCAGCACGATTCTTTCCGTGTGTAACACAGCATTCATAGTTCCTATTGAAAATGAATTCGGATTGCCGATAGGCTATTATCCGTTGCTGCCTGACAGCTGCACTGTAGTATCAGTTAATGATGTTCCGTATCTTAAATACGAATTCAGCAACGGGCAGAAAGCGGCTATTGAATACAGCAAAGTAGGAGTGCTTACTGATTATCAGTTCCGGAACGACTTTTTTGGAGAAAATAACAGAAAAGTCTTACAGCCAACAATGGAGCTCATAAACACTCAGAATCAGGGCATTATTGAGGGTGTTAAAAATTCGGTAGCTATAAGATTCATGGCGCAGATGGACAACTTCTCGACAGCTGAAGACATCAAAGAAGCGCGCAAGGAGTTGCTTGAAACCAACATGACAGATGACAACAACGGGGGAATCATGCTGTTTGGTAACCAATATTCAAACATTCAGGCAATTAAAAGCGAGCCGTTTGTCATCAACGCTCCGCAGCAGAAACTTATAAATGAATCAGTGTACAACTATTTTGGCGTCAATGACAAGATCCTTAATAACAGTTACGACGAAAACATCTGGAATGGTTTTTATGAAGGAAAAATTGAAACGTTTGCGTTGCAGACTTCTCTTGCAATGACGAACATGACGTTTACGGAGCGTCAGAGAGACTTCGGCAACGAAATCAGAGCAACGGCAAACAGGTTGCAGTATGCATCCAATGCTACTAAGCTTCAGGTGTCGACGCAGTTGTTTGACAGAGGCTTGATAAATAAAAATCAGGCGATGGAAATCTGGAATCTTCCGCCTGTCGATGGTGGAGATAAGTATTATATCCGCAAAGAATACGCAGAAATGAGCCAGCTCGGTTATGCAGAAGGAGAGGTATAAATGATTACTGAAGACAGAGAATACAGAAATTTTTCAGTGGAACTCAGAGCTTCCACAGAAAATGAAATGATAGTAGAAGGCTATGCAGCACGGTTTAATGAATCTACCGTGCTGTATTCTTTTGACGGCGTTGATTACAGCGAAGTAATTGAGCGCACTGCTTTTGACTCGTGCAACATGAACGATGTAGTCATGAATTATAACCACGCAGGAAAGCCTGTTGCAAGAACCAAAAATAACACGTTGCAATTAAACGTTGACGATGTGGGCCTTAAAATCAGAGCTGATCTCTCAGGAACTGAAGAAGGCCGCCGCTTGTATGAAGAAATAAAAGGCGGCTATATTGATAAGATGTCATTTGCTTTTAATGTTGACAATGGCGGAGACTCTTACGACAGAGACACTCACACCCGCCATATAAACACAGTGCAGAGGTTGTACGACGTAGCAGCGGTTGACATTCCTGCATACGATACAACTTCCATATATGCTCGTTCCTATTTTTCTGCGGAGGCGGAGAAGGAAAAGGCGGAGGCCTTAGAGCTCAGAAAAAGACAGCTTGATTTAATCATTATGTGCGGATAAAATCCGCAGAAAGGAAACAAAAAATGGACAGACTTATTGAAATTGAAACAAGACTTACCCAGATTCAGGATGAAGTCAGGAATGCTACTTCAACAGAGGCGCTTGAAAAGCTCGAAAGCGAAGTAAAGGCACTCACAGAAGAAAGATCGCAGATTAAGGCTGCTGCTGAAAAGCGCAGCGCTATTTTAGCAGGCATTGCAACAGGTGACACAAAAACAACACCTATCGCAACACCGCCTGCGGAGGAAAAAAGAATGACAAGAGAAGAAGCACTCGCAAGCAAGGAATATCGCTCTTACTGGGCAAAGGCACTTATGTGCAGAAATGATTTTACTGAAGCAGAAAAAAGAGCCGCAGGCGTTGCCCTTACAACTACATCCACAACTTTTGTTGAAGCGTCTGAAAGTGTTGACGGCGTAAATAACGGCGGCTTGTTCATCCCTACAGATGTAAACATGGCCCTCATGAATGCGCTCTCTGAGATTTCGCCTATCTTCAGAGATATGGCGAAGACAACAATTCCCGGATTTGTGAAGTTCCCTTACAAGGTAGATGCGACTGAAGCAGAACTTCAGACAGAAGGCGTGCCTAATAAGGACGGTCAGATTGAGTGGGCTGAGCTTGAGCTTACAGCTCATGAAATTTCTGAAACCATCAGAGTGACATGGAAACTTGAAAAGATGGCCGTTGACTCTTTCATCAGCTACATTACAGCTGAACTTGTTGAACAGTGCAGACTTGCTGTTATCGAACACGGCATTTACGGAACAGGGTCAAAGGACATTACAGGTGTAGTTGTCGGAGCGGTTGAATCTACATATGCTGCAGGCGAAGAACTCGATGGCATTGCTAAGCTTATTGCAGCTCTCCCCAGAAAGCACAGAGCAGGCGCAAAGATTTATATTTCTGAATCTGTTTCGCTTGCAATTGCTTTTGCAAAGGATAAGAACGGTGCTTATCTCCACAGCCCTATCAACGGTACATCAATAACATCTATCGTCAAGTATGCAGTTGAAGTTGATCCGCATCTGAAAGATGGCGACATCGTATTCGGCAACATCGGCCGAAATTACAGATTCAACACAAATGAACCTGTAAGCGTTACAAAGGATGTAAGCGGTAAGGCAAGAATCAATGATTACACAGCTTATACGATTGTGAGCGGCGCTCCCGTACCCGGCAGAATTGCATATGCAACTGTTTCCAATGGAGTATCTGACGAAGGCGCAGAAGGCTAAGAATTAAAGGAGGGTCAGACTTATGCATAATATGCAGTTATTAACCGCTGTAAAAAGATATATCAGAGTTTCCAACAACTCTAAAGACGAAGAGATATATGAGCTTATCGAGGCAGCTAAAGCTGATATGAGCGTTGCGGGAATTGACAGGATAGATGAGGCTGACCCTCTTATTATCCAGGCGATTAAAGACTATTGTCGTGCTAATTTCGGCTATGGCGATAATGTCGATAAGTCATATTATCAAGATCGTTACGATAAGCAGAAAAGCACTTTATCTACAAGTTCCAAATACCACAACTATGGAGGCGCTCATGAATAAAGATGTTGAAATTTCACTTATCGACAGAACTCCTGACGGCTCAGACGAAGACGGTAATCCTCGATATAAGGAAAATCTCACAAGAATTCAGGCTGAACGAGTAGGAGTTAAGAGGAGCGAGTTTTATGCAGCTATGGCAGCAGGGATAAAACCTGAAATCACCTATCGAATATACGATTTTGAATATCACGGCGAAAAAATCATAGAAGCTTATGAGCTGGGCAACGGCAAAAGGCGGCTGAACGTCATAAGAACCTACCCTATAGGCGGAGATCGACTTGAAATAGTTTGTAACGACATTGCGGAGGCATGATTATGGCGCTCCCTAAATATGTAAAAATTACAAAAAATGGTGTTGAGTATTTGTCAGGTGTTGACAGGTGCAGCTACAGCATAAAGGAACTCACACGAGCGGCACTTCGCGACGTCGGAAAGTACATCTGCAAACTGGCAAGGAAGAAAGTGCCTAAGGAAACGGGAAGAGCGAGAAAAAGCTTGCAATACTGGG
This sequence comes from Acutalibacteraceae bacterium, assembly GCA_045605605.1. GTDB lineage: Bacteria > Bacillota > Clostridia > Oscillospirales > Acutalibacteraceae > UBA737. The sequence goes on from JAZUQH010000012.1 coordinate 34,225, forward strand.
TGCGCTCTAAACAAGAACACCCCGATATGCAAATAGGTTATAAGCCTTTGGGATTTTATGCGGGATTTTTCGAGCTGGGCACAGACAATCATCCGAAACTTGCGCCTTTATACTCTACCGTTCTGGAAAGTATTGACGAGATACGGAAGATTGAAGGCCAGTATTTATCTGCTATTGAAGATGAAAACAGGGCAATCGGACTTATCGAAGAGGAGGAAACCGTAAGCGATGACGAATAAAGTTAAAGTTGCACTTATAGGACTGCTCAAAGAGGTTTGTCCGAATATATACAGCGGAAAATCAGCTGTTGTATACCCAAAAATTAACCTGTGGATTAAGCAGGTCGAAGATAGCACCTTCAGAAGCAGATATGCGGTTACGCTTGATGTTTTTACAAAAGGCGAAGATGCAGAGGATTCTGAACTTCTCGCAGAATCTGCGGAAATGCATCTTACAATGAGAAAAGCTCGCCTTGATAATGGCTATCTTTCAGTATACAGAGCAGGCGGCGGTGGACTTGTCGAGTACAAGGACAGTGAAAAAATATCCCATTACGCAGATAATTACGAAGTTATTTTTTACAAGGAGGAATAAAAAATGGCATTATTCCAGAAGCGCAATTATAATGGCATTACAAAAAAGA
>JAZUQH010000013.1:0-8728 GCA_045605605.1 Acutalibacteraceae bacterium
TGCCAGCCTCCGGACAGTTTGCCTGCCTTTTTCTTGATAACAGATTCCAATCCGAGTAATTTGGTCAGCTCTGCAATTTTCGCATTTTGCTTGTCCTTTGTAAAACCGTGAACCCCGCACATCAGCTCAAGATTCTCCCGAACCGAAAGTCCGGATGCGACCGCAGTTTCCTGCGGAGAAACGGCTATTAGCGATTTTACAGCGGCTGTATCTTTGCAAATGCTTTTTCCAATAATAAAGGCATCTCCGCTTGTAGGTTGTGTGAGGCAGGACAGCATTTTAATCGTGGTCGTTTTACCGGCACCATTTACACCAAGCAGAGAAAACAATTCGCCTTTTTTAACCTGCAAATTTAATTGGTCTACCGCAACTGTATCCTTATATTTTTTAGTTAGATTAGCAGTCCTTATGGCATACATACAATCTGTCCTTTCGGTAAATGTGTTTACTGAATTATAGCATTTCAATTATGAAAAATCTCGTTTTTCATCTATTCGGTTCAATTTCATATGTAAGCGGTAATCCTGTTGGTACATTGTTAAGGTTACGTTTACGACACCTTATTGTCGTAATTTCCAAGGACTGTTGACCTGCTCATTTGTCGTAAATCTGTCGTAAACCACATTTTTAAGCAATACTTTGGATAAACAAAAAGCAGAAAACGCCTTGAAATAAGCGTTTTCGGCTTAATATTACTCTGCGAGGGGCTTCATTGTGGGGAAGAGAATAACTTCTCTGATGCTATCGGAGTTGGTGAGAAGCATAACTGCTCTGTCAATACCAATGCCCATACCGCCTGTTGGGGGCATACCATATTCCATAGCAGTGAGGAAATCCTCATCAAGCATCTCGGCTTCATCGTCACCGCGCTCACGGAGCTCTAACTGCTTCATAAAGCGTTCACGCTGAACGATGGGGTCGTTAAGCTCTGAATATGCATTTGCGAGCTCGCTGTGGCATATAAACAATTCAAAACGCTCTGTAAGTCTTGGATCCTCGGGAGATGCCTTAGTAAGAGGTGATACCTCAACAGGATACATTGTAATAAATGTAGGTTGGATAAGCTTTTCTTCAACCCTTTGGTCAAAGCAAGCATAAAGCGCATTACCCCAGGTTTTATCTGCAGTATCTGCAAGCTCTACGCCGATGCTTTCAGCTGCCTTTACAGCCTCGGCATCATCGGTGATGGCGCCAAAATCAATGCCTACATATTCCTTAACGGCATCAACCATAGTAAGTCTGCGCCAGCCGGGAGTAAGATCGATTTTTTCACCAAGCCATTCTACCTCATAGGTGCCGTGTATTTCCATAGCGGCGCCTGAGATAATGCCTTCGGCTATATCCATCATATCGTGGAAATCAGCATAGGACTGATAAAGCTCAACTGTGGTAAATTCAGGGTTGTGCTTGGGGTCCATACCTTCGTTACGAAAGATTCTTCCGATTTCGTAAACGCGCTCAATTCCACCAACAATAAGTCGCTTCAAAGGAAGCTCGGTTGCTATGCGCATATACATGGGTATGTTAAGAGTATTGTGGTGAGTAACAAAAGGTCTTGCCGCTGCACCGCCAACAATTGTGTTAAGTACAGGAGTTTCAACCTCAACATAATTCATATCGTCAAGATATTTGCGCATAAACTTAATGAACTGTGAGCGAATTATGAAATTGCGCTTAACATTGGGGTTCATAATAAGGTCAACATATCTTTGACGGAAACGAAGGTCGTTATTGGTAAGACCATGGAACTTTTCGGGTAGGGGAAGGAGAGACTTTGCTAAAATCTCGATATGCTCAGCATGGACTGAAATTTCTTCGGTCTGGGTTTTGAAAACAAAGCCTTTAACGCCGATAATATCACCAATATCCCACTTTTTGAAAGAGGCATATATTTCTTCGCCAACATCATCACGGCGAACATAAAGCTGAATATCGCCCTCGCCATCGCGAAGGGTAACAAAGCTTGCCTTACCCATAATTCGCCTTGCTACAATACGGCCTGCAATGCTAACAGTTTTACCATCAAAGTCTTCATAGTTGCCCTTAATTTGCATAGAGTGAGCATCAACATCGTATTTTGTTTTAACAAAAGGATCGTTGCCGCCCTCTCTCATAGCAGCAAGTTTGTCACGGCGGACCTGTAATATTTCATTAAGATCCTGTTCGGGTGCCATATTGTTCTGACTCATATTTAACATCCTTTCATATAAGAAGAGAAAATGGGACAGTAGATAAACTGCCCCGAATAATAATTATTTTGAAATACCGATAATTTTAAGACTGATGGTTTCGGAATGAACTTCAACCGAAACTTCATCGCCGACTTTTTTTCCTAAAAGAGCCTTACCAACGGGAGATTCATCAGAAATTTTATAATTTCTGGGGTCAGCCTCGGTAGAGCCAACTATCTGATACTCAATTTCTTCATCATATTCGGCATCGTAAACCTTAACCTTAACGCCAACCATAACGGTTTTAGGTGAGCCCTTAATATCGGTTATAAGTTCTACGTTTTTAAGCATAGCTTCAAGCTCGACGATACGGGCTTCGATTTTTGCCTGCTCATTTTTTGCTTCATCATATTCGCTGTTTTCAGAAAGGTCACCGTAACCGCGGGCAACCTTGATTTTTTCTGCAATATCTGCGCGGCCTTTAGTTTTGAGGTTTTCAAGCTCCTCTTTGAGTTTTTCAAGACCGGCCTCAGTAATCTTTATTGCCTTAGCCAATGGAATAACCACCTTTATAAAAATATATTTGGAACGCATTAACTGTTATTATATTATTATTATCCTGACTTGTCAAGAACAATTATTTCCTTGACAATCGCAGTGGAATGAATATATACTATTAAATAGTACGGCAAGAGGTATCTGTTATGGATTTTTTTGTTAAACTTAGGAAAACCGTAATGTTTTGTGTTAAGGTTATGATAGTAGTTATCGCTACCACCGGCTTTACGCAGACTTGGAATTCAAACTATGTAGAATCCCTTTTTTCAAACAAAGGTAACTACGTGGTTATTTTGTCATACGTTTTAATATTTTCTGTTTTTTCTTCACTTTACGGAGCCTTTAAAATCGGCGTTTATAGAATTCACGAAATTATTTACAGTTTTTCTTTGGCTATAGTTTTCACTAATTTTATAATGTATCTTGAGCTCAGCCTTATCGCACGTGCTATGGTAGCTGTAAGACCAATGATTTTCGGCGTAATCTATCAGATAGGCGCTGTGGCACTTGCCGCAATGTGTGGCAATGTTATTTACTTCAAGCTTTATAAAGCAAGAAAGGTCGTTGCAGTTTTCGGTGATGATGCTTCTGCATTTGAGATTATCGCCAAGATGAGTCGTATTTCTGATAGATTTAATATCACAAGTGGTCTTAATATAAATACATCATCTATGGATGATATATATAGGCATATTGATAAAAACGAGGCTGTTCTTTTATGCATCGATAACAAGAATATGCAAAAGGATATTCTTTCTTATTGCTATCAAAAAGAAAAGCGTGCATATATCCTGCCCGATTTTACTGATATTATTATCAATAACAGCTATGAAATTCAAATAAGCGATACTCCCGTTCTTATGAACAGAAACAGAGGACTTACCCTTGAACAAGCATTTATAAAAAGGGTTATAGATATCGTTGTTTCGGGAATTGGTCTTGTTATTGCATCTCCCTTTATGCTTGTATGTGCTATCGCAATAAAGCTTGATGATGGCGGCCCCATTTTGTTCAAACAGAACAGAATAACTAAGGATGGAAAAATATTTAATATTTACAAATTCAGGTCGATGATTGTTGATGCCGATAAGGATGGCGCAAAAAAAGCAGAGAGCGATGATGATAGAATAACACGGGTAGGAAAAATAATAAGAGCCTGTCGTGTGGATGAATTGCCGCAGCTTATTAACGTGCTTAAGGGCGATATGTCAATGGTAGGTCCAAGACCTGAGAGAATTGAAAACGTATATGAATATACGAGTAAATATCCTCAGTTTGAGTTAAGGCATAAGGTCAAAGCAGGTCTTACGGGCTTTGCTCAGCTTTATGGAAAATATAATACGACTCCCGAAGATAAGCTTAATATGGACCTTATCTATATTGAAACTTATTCGCTTTTACAGGATATTAAGCTAATGATATTGACCTTTAAAATTCTTTTTATGCGAGAAAGTACAGAGGGTTTCGATAAGAAGGCTAATGCAGAAGTAAAGGCTTCTAAATCTAAAAAGGAGAGAGAGGAAAATTAAATGTCATTTGAAGCAACATTGGTAGTAATGGCGGCTGGTATGGGTAGCCGTTTTGGCGGTCTTAAGCAGGTAGAACCAATTGGCCCTAAGGGTGAGGCGCTTTTGGATTTTTCGGCTTATGATGCTAAAAAAGCAGGCTTTACCAAGGTGGTTTTTATTATTAAGCACGAAATAGAAAAAGAATTCAAAGAGCTTGTTGGTAAAAGAATCGAAAAAATTATTGATGTTGAGTACGCTTTTCAGGAAATTGATAAGCTTCCCGATGGTTATAAAGCACCTGTTGATAGAGCTAAGCCTTGGGGTACAGGTCACGCAATTTATTGCTGCCGAGATATAGTTAAAACTCCCTTTGCAGTAATTAACGCCGATGATTATTACGGCAAATCCGCTTTTCAGAAAATCTATAATCATCTGAAAGAAGAAAAGAATGATTACTGTATGGTAGGTTTCCGCCTTGCTAATACTCTCACCGAAAATGGTTCGGTTTCCCGTGGCGTTTGCGAGATAGTAGATGGAAAGCTTAAAGCAGTTACCGAGCGTACAAAAATTGTTGATTGTAAATATACCGAGGATGATGTAAATTGGATACCCCTTTCTCCTGATACGGTAGTATCTATGAATATGTGGGGCTTTACTCCTGATATTTTTAAATATATTGAGCGAGATTTAATAACATTCCTCAATGAAAAAATTGATGTGCCAAAAGCTGAGTTTTATCTACCGAGTGTTGCATCCAATGTTATAAATAATAACGAAAAAGACGTAACCGTGTTGGTAGCAGAGGATAAATGGTACGGTGTTACCTATAAAGAGGATAAGGATGATGTTGTTAAGGCTATCGCCGAAAAAATAAAGGCAGGAGAATACGAAGGTCTTTAATAAATTTAAGTGCCGCCAAGGTTTGCTTGGCGGCATTTGTAATTTTAAAAGTAATTCTTTCATATACTTTCTTAGTGACTTAATTGTTAAAAGAAAGGGCGATAAAAATGAAAGAATATTATCCTGAAGGATGGCTTATCGGGAGCGTTGAAAACCGAAAGAATATTTCTTCACCCGTAAATTTGGCACAGGTGCAGGCATCAGGCGAAATAGTAGAGGGAAATGTCATTATGTGCGACAGTATGCGTAATATGACGGTTGACCTCGGTTGTATGAGGGGCATAATTCCAAGAGAGGACGGCGCTATAGGTATAGCGGAAGGTTATACTCGTGATATTGCGCTGATTTCACGGGTAGGCAGACCTGTAAGCTTTGTTGTAACTGCCATAAAAACCGATGAAAACGGGAGACTTTATGCTTTATTGTCACGTAAAAAGGCGCAGAACAAGTGCAGGGAATACATACTAAAAGAAAAATGTATTGGTGATATTATAAATGCGAGAGTCACTCATCTTGAAAGTTTTGGAGCTTTTTGTGATATCGGATGCGGCAACGTAGCATTATTACCCATAGATTCGATTTCTGTTTCCCGTATATCACACCCAAAGGACAGACTTAGAGTAGGGCAGGATATAAAGGCTATAATAAAAAATATTGATGAAGACGGAAGAATAACCCTTACACGAAAAGAACTTTTGGGTACTTGGGAAGAAAATGTTAGCATGTTTAGTACAGGTCAAACCGTTTCAGGTGTCGTACGCAGTATAGAAAATTACGGTATTTTCGTTGAGCTTACCTCAAACCTTGCTGGTCTTGCTGAACCCAAAAATGACGTGTATGTAGGTCAGCAGGCAAGTGTATATATTAAAAGTATAATACCCGAAAAAATGAAGATAAAGCTTATAATTATAGATAGCTTTGATGGTTTTGCATCGAGTCCCGAAAAATATTTCTATGATGGTGAGCATATAGATAAATTTGAATACTCTCCAAAAGAATGTTCAAAAAAAATCATTACAGAATTTTGCGACAGCTATTGATTTTACAATTTCTTTGAGTTATAATGTTCCTCGGTGATTTAAATGAGTGAACAAAATAATTGTAGTGGTAATTGCTCAAGCTGCAGCAGTAATTGCTCTTCAAGGCAGCCTGAAAGCCTAATTGAGCCAACAGGCGAATTTAATAACATTAAGCACGTAGTTGCAGTTGTCAGCGGTAAGGGCGGCGTAGGTAAATCTATGGTAACCTCAATGCTTGCCGTCGAGATGCGAAGGAAGGGCTATAATGTTGGTATTCTTGATGCTGATATTACAGGTCCTTCAATACCTAAGTCCTTTGGCATTATTTCAAATGCTATGCAAAACGAGTTAGGTATAATTCCCGCTGAAACCTCTACAGGTATTAAGGTTATTTCTATCAATATGATGCTAAAAGAACACGATGCTCCTGTTATTTGGCGCGGTCCCGTAATCGCAGGTGCAGTTAAGCAGTTCTGGCAGGATGTTGTTTGGGGCGATCTTGACTATCTGTTTATTGACTGTCCTCCCGGAACCGGTGATGTACCACTTACCGTTTTCCAAACCATACCTCTTGATGGTGCTGTTATTGTAACCTCACCTCAGGATTTGGTTTCTTTAATAGTTAAAAAGGCATATAATATGGCAAATATGATGAATATACCTATTATTGGTATGGTTGAAAATATGAGCTATGTTGAGTGCCCTGAGTGTAATCACAAATTCAGCGTATTTGGTGGTGGCAGTGAAAGCGTAGCCGAGGAGCTTGGCGTTGACCTTCTTGCCAAGATGCCGATTAACGTATCCTTAGCGCAGATGGTAGATAACGGCGCTATTGAGCGTTTTGAGGGTGATTTCCTTAAAAATGCCGCTGAAAAGCTTGAAAAACTTAACTAATAATATTTAAAAGGCAGTCCTATGGGCTGCCCTTTTGGTGAATTATATGAGAATGAGACATAAAAAGCACTTGGGTGAAAGACTTGAGGCAGTAGCCGATTATCTTTACACAAGTAACAGTGATGACAGAAATTTCAACACAGCAATAAATAATAAGGATTATATTGACTTTGCCTCTTGGTTTGGTAAGGATAGACCTCTTTATCTCGAAATAGGCTGCGGCAAAGGAAAATTTGCAGTGGAATATGCTAAGCAAAATCCTGATATAAATCTTTTGGCAGTTGAAAAGGACCCTAATGTTATTGTCTCTGCTTGCGAGCTTGCAAAGGCTGAGGGACTTAATAATTTAAGGTTTATTAAGGCATCTGCCGAATATCTTGAAAGACATATTAAAGAGCAGTCAATTGAGAGAATTTTTCTCAATTTTTCCTGTCCTTTCCCTAAGAAAAAATATGCCTGTCATAGATTAACAGCAGAAAATTTCTTAAAAATTTATAAAAGAATTCTAAAGCCTCTGGGTGAAATTCATCAGAAAACTGATAATATGCAGCTGTTTGAGTTTTCAATTGAGCAACTATCCTCAAACGGCTTTGCACTTAAGAATGTAAGTCTTGATTTGCACAACAGTAAATTTGAGGGTAATATAGTAACCGAATATGAAAACAGATTTGTATCTATGGGAATGCCGATTTACAGACTTGAAGCATATATGAAATAATTAAAGACAAGGTACCGAAATGTTGGTACCTTGTCTTTTTTGCCCCTAAACGAGATTTCGAGGGCAGGATTATTGTTCAAAGCCTAATAAAGATAAAGGGGATACACAGGCGCCTTCCTTATATGCTTCAATGTGAAGATGATATCCGTCTGCACATTCGCAGGGTATTGTGCCGATAATTCCAAGAGCGTCACCTGCTCTTACACCGTCACCCGATTCGAAATTAAAGCTTGAAAGACCGCAGTATTTAACAGTAATTCCGTATCCGTAATCAACCGTCATACATTTTCCTAACGAATCGCTTTCTTCGGTGTTTGCAACCGTTCCGCTTCCAACGGATTTTACCAAATCTCCCTCTTTGCATTCCAAATCAACACCTAAGTGAAGCCTCATATCGCCAAAGGTGGCAGATTTCTGCAATACTGTATCGCTGAATCCTTTTAATACCTTGCCTTCTACGGGCAAGACAAAATCTACGGTCTGGGTTTGACCTTGAGGCTCTGAAACGTTTTCCTCTTCGTAGGGGATGTCACTCACTTGATTTTCAACGATTTCGGACATACTGCTATCAGGTTTTATATCACTTATATCATTATATGATTCCCCTGATGAATTATATGATTCCAATGGTGCTGAATTGTTATTATCATTATTATTGTTCATATCATCATTATTTCTCGAAACGGCAAACCAGGCGATTACTCCGATTGCAATAAGACAAAGAGCAATAATAGCGTAAAAGCCCATACTACCGATAAATCTTTGGGGTTTATGGTTTTCTTCGTAATTCATTTTTTACTCTCCTTTTTTAATTTCAAAAATAGTATTGGCGAAATATTAAAAGTTATTCTTTAAAAAATTAAAATTATGTTCATAATGAGTACAAATTCATAAATTATTATATAAACGTACCAAGCGGGAGCCGCACCCGTCTTGATATAATCCTCATTTCTGAGGATT
>JAZUQH010000014.1:0-26011 GCA_045605605.1 Acutalibacteraceae bacterium
TACGATCCGACTTCGAGGACTTCCTGAACGCCATGGAGTACGGCATGCCTCCTACGGGCGGTATGGGCATCGGTGTTGACCGTGCCGTTATGCTGCTGACCGGCGCCGATACCATCCGTGAAGTCATCCTCTTCCCCACAATGAAACCCCTTTCAGAGTAATATTAAGCCGAAAACGCTTATTTCAAGGCGTTTTCTGCTTTTTGTTTATCCAAATTATTGCTTAAAAATGTGGTTTACGACAGATTTACGACGAATGAGCAGGTCAACAGTCCTTGGAAATTACGACAATAAGGTGTTGTAAACGCAATGTATCAACAGGATTACCGCTTACATAAGAAATAGAACCGAATAGATGAAAAACGAGATTTTTCATAATTGAAATGCTATAATTCGGTAAACACATTTACGGAAAGGACAGATTGTATGTATGCCATAAGGACTGCTAATCTAACTAAAAAATATAAGGATACAGTTGCGGTAGACCAATTAAATTTGCAGGTTAAAAAAGGCGAATTGTTTTCTCTGCTCGGTGTAAATGGCGCCGGTAAAACGACCACGATTAAAATGCTGTCCTGTCTTGCACAACCTACAGGCGGAGATGCTTTTCTTAACGGAAAAAGCATTTGCAAAGATACAGCCGCTGTAAAATCGCTAATAGCCGTTTCTCCGCAGGAAACTGCGGTCGCATCCGGACTTTCGGTTCGAGAGAACCTTGAGCTGATGTGCGGGGTTCACGGTTTTACAAAGGACAAGCAAAATGCGAAAATTGCAGAGCTGACCAAACTACTCGGATTGGAATCTGTTATCAAGAAAAAGGCAGGTAAACTGTCCGGAGGCTGGCAACGCCGACTGAGTATTGCGATGGCACTGATCAGCGAGCCGGAGATATTATTCCTTGATGAACCTACGCTTGGTCTTGATGTGCTTGCCAGAAGTGATTTGTGGGATTTGATACATTCACTTAAAGGGAAGGTTACCATTATTCTGACAACGCACTATATGGGAGATGCGGAGGCCCTGTCTGACCGTATTGCTATTATGAAAGACGGCAAGCTTCTTGTTTGCGATACTGCTGACAAGATTAAGGAAACGGCGGGAACGGATACTTTCGAGCAGGCATTTATTCGTATTGTTAAGGGGGTGGCAAGATGAGAATGCTCACTTTGGCAAACAGAAATACGAAAGAAATATTACGAGATCCTCTGACTCTTTTCTTTGGACTCGGCTTTCCCCTTGTTTTGATTTTGTTGTTAAGCGCTATACAAGCAAATATCCCCGTAAAACTGTTTGAAATACAACACCTGACTCCGGGTATAACGGTTTTCGGATTGGCATTTATGACTTTGTTTTCGTCAACTATTATCGCAAAAGACAGAGGCAGTTCGCTATTGCAGCGTTTGTATACAACGCCACTGACTCCATTGGATTTTATTCTTGGTTATACGTTGCCTATTATTCCGATTTCTATTGCTCAATGTGTTGTTTGCTATATTGCCGCAATCTTTCTTGGTCTAAATATTACGGTAAATATTTTATATGCTGTCGTATTCATTATTCCCGTATCCATTCTCTACATTGCGTTAGGACTGCTTTGCGGAAGTGTATTGAATGATAAGCAGGTAGGCGGGATTTGTGGTGCGTTACTAACCAACCTTTCAGCGTGGTTGTCCGGCATTTGGTTTGATCTTGACCTTGTAGGAGGTGCTTTCAAGAAAATAGCATACACACTTCCGTTTGTTCACGCAGTAGAGATGGAACGGGCTGTACTTGCAGGAGATTTCACAGGTATTTTCCCTCATATATGGTGGGTGCTCGGATATGCCGCTATTCTGCTCGTGTTAGCGGTGCTGCTGTTCTTGCGACAAATGAAGAAATAATAATTATATAGTTTAGGGGATACGTATTTCTTTGCTCAACAATGCAAACACCTTTATATTTTTACGACGTATTTTACGACAAATGTGATAAAGTTATGCCGTATTATGACAGGTTGTTTTCCGCAATGAAACCGCTTTGGATTAACAAAGTCGGGAAATAGCAGTATAAATAAGGGTATAACACTATCACCCGTGAAATCCCCACGATGAAACCTTTAGATTAAAAATTTAACGCCCTATGACCGTGAAAAGTCATAGGGCGTTTTTTATATTCTTATTAAAGAAGCCGATAAATCGGGCTTTTATTTCTTCAATACCTTCTTGCACCAAGTACGCTTATTGCATTTGGGACACTTTAAGTAACGGGTAGTTCCCATATGCATTGCGTTAAGCGCCTGTGTATAGGTGGGCACAATTTCGTGACCGCAATTTTTGCACTTGTAAGCACCTACACTGACCTCAAGCTTTAATGCATAGAAGCACGGTATCAAAAACACAACGCAAAGAGCAAGAATTGTAACAAGCTGCCATACTCCTTCGGGAATAAAAAATGCAGCAATAAATAAACCTGCAAGTAGTGCTGTTATACTTACTATCATAATTACCCACATGGACGACCATACAATTTTGTTTTTCTTTTCTAATTCTGCCGCCATATCAAGCAAAAGCTGTTCGTTATTCTGATTATTATTTTCCATAGCTACTATCTCCCCACTTAATAAATCGTTTACCGTAATTTTAAGTATTGCACACAGCTCAAGCATAATAGAGGAATCAGGTAAGGATTTACCCCTTTCCCATTTTGATACTGCTCTATCTGTGATATTTAACATCTCTGCAAGCTGCGTTTGAGTTAAATTTATTTCTTTTCTGCGCTCGGCTATAAATTTACCGATTTTTATCTGGTTCATAACTTTCCTCCTTTCGCATTCAGCATACGCTAAATCGATGAAAATGTAAACATACTGTTGGTTGATTTTCACTTTTATCTCATTATATAACATATAATAGCTATTTTTCAATAATATTATATATTTCGGGCATAATAATCTTAAATTCAAGGAGGGTTATTATGGAAAAGAAAACAAAATATTCAGGCACTAAAACAGAACAAAATCTACGCGATGCTTTTTCGGGAGAATCTGAGGCAAGAAATAAATACACCTATTTTGCATCCCTTGCCAAAAAAGAGGGTTTTGAGCAGATAGCAGAGTTATTTCACGAAACTGCGCAGAACGAAAAAGAACACGCAGAGCTTTGGTTTCGTGAGCTTGGTGGCTTCGGAACCTTAGAAGAAAATCTGCTGTCAGCCGCCGAAGGTGAAAACTATGAGTGGACAGAGATGTATGAAAACTTTGCCAAGGATGCTGATGAAGAAGGCTTCAAGGAGCTTGCGGTGAAATTCAGAGCCGTAGCACAAATAGAAAAAACTCATGAGGAAAGATTCAGAAAGCTTCTCGACAATGTGAAGAAGGGCGAAGTATTTGAACGAGGCGATATTAAAGTGTGGATTTGCAGAAACTGCGGTCACATCGTAGTAGGCACTAAAGCACCTGAGGTATGCCCCGTTTGTTTGCATCCAAAGGCATACTTCCAGATAAAAGCAGAAAATTATTAAAAATTTACGGCGAGTTAAAAAACTCGCCATTTTTATTTATTATCTTGATATATGGATTATTTTTTGATAAAATACTTTTGGTGGTGAAATTATGCCTAAAAAACATATTAGTGAAACAATCAAACAGCAAAGAAAAGCCCGTAAAGATTTTTTAGAACTTAAAAAAATGCAGAGTGGTGAAATTGATACAGGGCCAAAGCCAAGCGAGGTTGCGATAGTTCCAAAAACCTTTAAAGAAAAGCTTGAGCATCTATGGTTTTATCACGGAGTTACCATTATTGCAGTTTTTCTTACTGCCGTTGTCTTAGCAATTATGATAACCCAATGCGCAATGAAAGAAAAGCACGATTTAAAGGTTGTTGTTTATACCTCAAATTTCGTTGATACTGAAAACGATAAATACATAGCTGAATATCTTGCAAAATACATTGATGATATAAATGATGACGGCAAAGCTAATATTCAGGTTGTAAACTGTTCTTATGCTGAGGACGAACACGATTCTCAATATGAATATACCGTTACCACCAAGCTTCAGGCAATTATAGCAGGTGAAGCAAATGCTTTAATTTTTATTACCGATGAAGTAACCGATAAGAAGTTAAAACAAATATCTTCCGATATTTTTGATGGCGAGCCTGTTAGGTTAAATGAGGAGTTTTATAAAAATTGCGATAAATCAAAGTATTTAGAGCTTCCTGAAAATCTAATGGTTTCCTGCAGAGCTATTGAGGGTACTGTTTTAGAATTTGATAAAAAGGTAGAAACATATTATAAAGAGTCTCGCAAAATAATGGATGCCCTAAATAAATAATAACTGCATTATTAGATATTTCAAACAGACAAGTTAAATACACACTTAGCGTAAAACTTTAGTTATACAAAAAACAGACTCGCAACAACAGTTGCGAGTCTTATTTTATGCTTCCATAATGCTTCTGAATTCTTCGCCTGAAATCTTTTCGTTTTCGAAAAGGTTTTTAGCAACCTCGTGAAGCTTAGACATATTCTTTTCAAGTATCTCGATAGCCTTTTTATACTGAGTCATAACCACCTCTTCGATTTCTTCATCGATTAAGGCTGCGGTCTTTTCAGAATAGTTAGGTGTGGAAGAGAAATCTCTGCCTAAAAATACCTCGTTATTATCATTACCATAGCAAACAAGTCCTAACTTATCGCTCATACCAAACTTAGTAATAAGCTTTCTTGCAAGCTCGGTAGCACGTTGAATATCATTAGATGCGCCCGTGCAGACATCATCCTGAGTAAGCTGCTCTGCCGCTCTGCCACCAAGCAAGGAACAAATCTGCTCAAGCATCTGATTCCTTGAAATATGGCCCTTATCATCATCGGGAAGATACATTGTATATCCAGCAGCCATACCACGCTGAATAATTGAAATCTGATGAACGGGGTCCTGAGTTGGCAAGAAATAAGAAACAACAGCGTGACCTGCTTCATGATAAGAGGTAACCATCTTATCCTTATCCTTAACAACGTGGGATTTCTTTTCGGTACCCATAACAACCTTAATGGTGGCTTCCTCGATTTCTTCCTGAGTTATGGCTTTTTTATTATTTCTTACAGCAAGTAATGCCGCCTCATTCAGAAGATTTTCAAGGTCAGCACCTGTAAATCCTGAGGTGGATTTAGCGATGGTAGCAAGATTAACATCGGGGCCTAAGGGCTTACCACGGGAATGGACCTTAAGAATTTCTTCTCTTCCCTTTACATCAGGATAATTTACGGTAATCTGCCTATCAAAACGGCCAGGACGGAGTAAAGCTCTGTCGAGTATGTCAGGTCGGTTTGTTGCCGCCATAACGATAACGCCCTCATTAGCGCCAAAGCCATCCATTTCAACGAGTAACTGGTTAAGTGTCTGCTCTCTTTCATCGTGGCCACCGCCAAGACCTGCGCCACGCTGACGGCCAACGGCATCAATTTCATCAATAAATATAATTGCAGGGGCGTTCTTCTTGGCTTCACCAAATAAATCTCTTACACGGGAAGCACCAACGCCTACAAACATTTCAACAAAGTCAGAGCCTGAAATTGAGAAGAAAGGAACTCCTGCCTCACCCGCAACGGCACGAGCCAAAAGGGTTTTACCCGTTCCAGGAGGGCCAACCAAAAGCACACCTTTGGGAATTCGAGCGCCAAGTTCGCTAAACTTCTTGGGGTCCTTAAGGAAATCGACGATTTCCTTCATTTCTTCCTTTTCTTCATCTGCTCCTGCAACATCAGCAAAGGTGGTCTTTTTGCGACCTTCATCCTTTTTGACTTTCGCTTTGCCGAAATTGAGGGTTTTATCTCCGCCCATACCTGCGCTCATTCTTTTGAACATAAAGATATAGAAGCCTATAATCACAGCAAGAATGATAAGAGAAGGAAGCATACTCATAAACCAAGAGGTTTCGCCGCCATCTTCGTAATCATATTTGATAAACTTATCCTTATTATCGGCATTTTCCTCGTTATTAGCCTCAACAAACTCCATTACATCCTCAATGAAGAGAGATGCGCTTGCAACGGTATAGTGATGAGTTCTTCCCTTTTCGCCCTCGCTTCTGAGCTTATAGGAAAGCTCACCGCTGTAAAGATTAAGTGAAAATTCAGAAATCTCATTCTTCTTTACCATTTCTACTATTTCATAGTAATCTTTTTTGGTGGCATTGGAGTTATAAACCGAGCTGACAGTAAAAAATGCAGTCAAGCACACCATCAGTATGGCTACCACCAAAATAATGTTTTTAACATTCTTTTTCAAAAGAGATATACCCCTTCCCTATCAGATTTATTATCTGATGGATAATTTATTTTTCATAAACCTTCGGAGAAAGAATTCCCACGAAAGGTAAATTTCTATATTTTTCGTCATAGTCAAGACCGTAACCCACGACAAATGCATCAGGGATAACCTTGCCCACATAATCCGCCTTGATATCAGCCTGTCTGTTAGCAGGTTTATCAAGAAGTGTACAAATTTTAATGCTTGCGGCATTTCTGTCAAGAAGTACATTTCGAAGATACGAAAGCGTTATACCTGAATCAAGGATATCCTCAACAAGTAAAATATCACAACCATCGGGATTTATATCAAGGTCTTTTTTGAACTTAACAACTCCCGTGGTTTTTGCGCCGCTGTAAGAAGATACAGCCATAAAATCAATAACACAGTCACAGGTGATTTCCTTAAGCAAATCGGACATAAATACTACCGCACCCTTAAGAACACTTACAAGCAATAGCTTTTTACCCTCATAATCCTTAGAAATCTGTTTGCCGAGACGCTTACAGATGTCCTTTAATTCCTCCTCAGAAATTAAAACATCACAAACATCATCTCTTAGTGCCATTATATTATCCCCCATAAAAGTTTATTTTTTCGAAACTTTAAATCTAAAAGTGCTTCTTGTATTTTTATCGACGGCACAGCGTTCTGCAATGCCGATACCGTAAACCCATACAACGCCCTTATCATCCGCAGCTACAGGAAGATTATCCCGCTCATTCATCGGAATTTGCTTTTCGGTAAAAAGCTTTTTAAGTGTTTTTGTACAATTTCTGCCATAAAGCCTTATGGCATCACCTGAAATTCTCTTCCTCACAATCAACTTGCCTACTATTTTATCACAGTCAATTGCGTTTTTTAATAACAAATTATGAATTTTTTGAGTATTTTTAGAAAAATTTGTTTTTTCTTCAATAATTTCCACATCAAATTCATAAATACGGGAACTTAGAGCCTCTAAAACGCCTTTTTTACATATAGCGCTTATTTCACCGTTTATCTGAGTTTTACCGCCTTCACAGGCAATATGTCGAACTTCAGACAGGTGCAAATAATCAATTTCACAGCCTAAACAATCAAAAAAGAATTTAATGATTCGATTTTGTAACGCCTTGTGTAATCGGTTAAAGCCGTTCACATCAAGCTTATTATTTTTTATTCTTAGATTAAATTCTTCTCTTGCCAAGGTATCCAGAAAATCATTATCCTCAGATACAGACAAAGCTGCCCTAAGAGCGTTGTTTTCGGCTGAAGAATTCAATTCCCTTAAAATCGGTACAACCTTATGGCGTAGCTTATTCCTCGAATATTCATCGCAAAGGTTTGTGCTATCCGTGACAAAAGAGATATTATTTTCTTTACAATAAAGCTCAACATCATCCCTTGTGCAGAGAATTATCGGTCTTATTATATTATCTCTTTTAACGGGAATTCCACCAAGTCCCTTGGCGGCGGTGCCTCTTGTAAGATTAAAAAGCACTGTTTCAAGGTTATCACTGGCAGTATGCGCCGTTGCAATAACACCCTTTGCCACCGAATTTAAAAATTTGTATCTTAGCTTTCTTGCAGCAAGTTCAATTGATAATCCATTCTTTTTAGCAAAGCTTGGTACATCAGCGCTACCCACATAAATAGGTATACCTAATTTCTCACACTGCTCCTTAACAAAAGCCTCATCCCTATCAGCCTCTTCACCTCTGATTTTATGATTAAAATGAGCTGCCGAAAGGCTAATACCTAATTTCTCTTTCAATTTACTGAGCAGATGCAACAGCGCCATAGAATCGGCTCCGCCTGAGAGGGCAACGGTTACATCCTTTACCCCATCAAGTAACGAAAACCTTTCTATTGCATTTAAAAGCTTTTCTTCCATTATCTGAACACATCCACAGAGGTAAATCTTGTAAACTGACCGTCCCAATGCAAATCAATTGTTTTAACTTCACCGTGACGGTTTTTAGCAACAATACACTCAGCCTTATTGGGAGATGCTTTATCCTCATCCTCACTCTTTTCATTATCGTAATAGGTATCACGGTAGAGGAAAAGAACTATATCTGCATCCTGTTCAATAGAGCCTGAATCACGAAGGTCAGCAAGAGCAGGTCTATGGGATTTATTACCCTTACCTTCAGTTGCACGGGAAAGCTGAGCACAAGCGATTACGGGAACCTTTAAATCCTTAGCCATAATCTTAAGGCTTCGGGTAATCTCAGAAATTTCCTGAACACGATTATCGTTAGGCTTTGGCGTATGCATAAGACCGAGATAATCTATAATAACAAGGTCAACCTTTTTCATACGCATAAGCTTTGCCTTCATTTCGGGAACAGTTATATTTGAAGATTCATCAAAATATATTTCTGCTTTTGAAAGGTTATCGCCTGCTTGAGCCAGTCTTGTCCATTCATTAGCATCAAGCTCACCTGTTCTTAGCTTTTCACTCTTAATACCTGCTTCAGAGGAAAGCATACGCTGAGCCAACTGGTCTCTTGTCATCTCAAGGGAGAAGAAGCAAACCGTCTTACCCGCCTGAACTGCAACATTACGGGCGATATTTAAGGCAAAAGAGGTTTTACCCATACCAGGACGGGCACCTAAAATAATTAGGTCTGATTTATTAAGACCTGTTATTGTCTTATCAAGCTCACCAATACCGCTTGGAACACCGATATAATCGTTTCTTGTTTCAGGGTCGGCAAGCTTTCCTAAGCGGTCATAGGTTTCACCCTCAATAACGCTCTTAATGTGGGTGAGTCCGCTTACCTCGCTGCCTGAGCGGATATCATAAATACGCTGTTCGGCAGAAGCGATAAGCTTATCCGAATCCATCATATTTTCATCAATATCTTTAATAATTCCCTGAGCCGCAACCTTAAGAGCGCGACTGAAGAATCGGTCCTTAAGAATTGCCACGTGACTCATTACATTGGCAGATGAAGGAACTGTTTGCGCAAGCTGAGTAAGGTATGCCTTTCCTCCCGCCTCATCATAAACGTTATCCCTTTTAAGCTTTTCGAGTAATGTTACAAAATCAATACTCTGGCTAAGCTCATACATTGAAACTATTGCACTGTAAATCTCCTTATGCTGAGGTATGTAGAAATATTCAGCCTTAACCTGCAACGCAACATCCGTTATACACTTAGGGTCAATTATCAATGAGCCTAAAATGGCCTGTTCTGCTTCAACTGAATAAGGAAGACGGCCCTCAAGGTCAAACAATACTTTATCCTCTTTCATAATTTACTCCGTAACATTAACGGTTAGAGTTGCGCAAATTCCTGTGTAAAGCTTGATTTCCGCGCTATACTCACCGAAATTTTTAATATCTGCCACCTTCATCTTTTTGCGGTCGATTTCTATGCCTAAAGAGTTTTTGATTTCTGCCGCAATTTCTTTTGATGTAATGCTTCCAAAGAGTCTTCCGTTAGAACCTGCTTTCGCTTTAACAGTAACGGTTTTACCGCTTAATTTTTCAGCAGTAGCCTTAGCGGCGGCAATCTCTTCCCTTTTATGATGCTCCTTAGATTCCTCACGGCTCTTAAGCTCAGACATAGCTGCATTATCTGCCTCTACAGCGAGATTTTTGGGGAATAAAAAGTTTCTTGCATAGCCGTCAGATACTGTGCAAAGCTCACCTTTTTTGCCCTTGCCCTTAACATCCTCAAGTAAAATTACCTTCATTTTGATTATCCTTTCTATGTAGAGATATAGGTTCCGCCTATACCTCCATTATCATGGGGAGTATCATAGGACTTCTATGAGTTTTTGAAAATAGGAACTTTGATACTCCATCCTTAATTTTTCCTTTAATTGCATTCCAATCGCTGATATTTGAAATATAGCATCTTTCAAGTATATCGCAAACAAGCTCGTTAAGGTCACTCATAAGCTGCTCGGATTCCTTAACATATACAAATCCGCGGGAAACCACATCGGGACCTGAAACTACTTCTCTTGTATTACTGTCTATAGCTACAGTAACAACGATTATTCCATCCTCTGCAAGATGCTTTCTGTCCCTTAGTACTATACTTCCTACATCTCCAACACCAAGACCGTCAACCAATACTCTGCCTGAAGTTACAGCTTCGGTGGATTTAATCTCATTCTTGGAAACCTCAATAACAGCGCCGTTAGTGGGAATAACAATATTTTTATTACTTATTCCCATCGCCTTTGCAAGTAAAGCGTGCTTATAAAGATGCTTTTGCTCACCGTGAACGGGAATAAAATACTTAGGCTTAACAACGCTTAGCATAAGCTTAAGCTCACCCTGACAAGCGTGGCCCGAAACATGCACGTCGTACATCTTTTCGTATACAACGTTAGCTCCTTTTCGCATAAGCTCGTTTATAACCTTATCAACTAACTTTTCGTTGCCTGGAATTGGAGTTGCAGAAATAATAATTGTATCCCCTGGCACTAACTCAAGCTGTCTATGCTCACTGAAAGCCATTCTGTGAAGAGCCGAAAGAGGCTCGCCCTGACTTCCCGTTGTGATGATAACCACCTTATCAAGCGGATAGCTATTAAGCTCATCAATTTCAATTAAAACGCCCTTAGGCACTTTAAGATAGCCAAGCTCTTCGGCAACGTTTACAACGTTAAGCATACTTCTGCCTGAAACTGCAACCTTACGCTTACACCTTACCGCTTCATCGATTATTTGCTGAATGCGGTGGATGTTCGAGGAGAAGGTGGCAACTATTATGCGATGGCCCTGAGCCTTTTTAAAGAGGTTTGAAAAGGATTCTCCAACAAGTCTTTCCGAAAAGGTAAAGCCCGGTCTTTCCGCATTGGTTGAATCGGAAAGTAAAGCCAAAACGCCCTTTTTACCAAGCTCAGCGAATCTTGCTATATCTATAACCTGATCATCAATGGGGGTGGTATCAATTTTAAAGTCCCCCGTCTGAACAACTGTACCCGCGCCGCAAGTAATGGCAAATGCAACCGCATCGGGAATTGAGTGATTAACATGTATAAATTCAACGGTAAATTTGCCGAGAGTAACGCTTTCTCCCGCCTTTATAACATTTAGCTTTGCATCACCTAAAAGCTTATGCTCTTTTAGTTTTCCTTCAATAAGACCTATAGTAAGCCTTGTTGCATAAATGGGTATATTTAGATTTCGCAAAAGATAAGGTATGGCACCAATATGGTCCTCGTGACCGTGGGTAACCACAAGACCTTTGATTTTATCCTTATTTTCAAGCAAATAGGTGAAATCAGGGATAACTATATCAATGCCCGGTGTTTCCTCATCGGGAAAGCTCATTCCGCAATCCACGAGGAACATATCACCGTCATACTCATATAAAGTGATATTTTTTCCTATTTCACCAAGACCGCCTAAAGGAATAATTCTGAGCGGTTTTTTTGTGCTGCTCTTTTTGGTAGTTGTATTTTGCTTTTTTGATACTGTTTTGGCAGGTCTTTTATTGACAACCTTACCTTGCTTATTATAGCGGGCCTTTGTTTTATTTTCGTTAGTTCCGCTTACCACACTCTGAACGCTGTTTTTTGCGCTGAAATTTTTATTGTTTTTCGTTTCATTCATCAAAAGCAATTCCTCCAATCATTATGTATTTTTAATATGGCATAGGCTGTTACTCAAACAGCCTTAAAATTCCAAACATACTATCCCAATATAGTACCTTATATTTTACCTTTTTTACACCTCCCTTGTCAAGTACTATATTATATTATTATATATTTTTTTAAAATATAAACAAAAAATCCGCCTGAATTTATCAGGCGGAAGCTTTTTTTGTTTTATTTTGTACCCGTTGAGCCAAAGCCACCTGCGGCACGTTCGGTATCCTCAAGGCTTTCTGCTTCAATAAAATCAGCTCTGAGATATGGCATAATAACAAGCTGAGCAATTCTCTCTTTTTCAGCAATGACCTGTACCGAATCAGAATGATTATGAAGCGCTACCATTATTTCGCCACGATAATCACTATCAATAACGCCGACTTTATTGGCTGGGGCAAGTCCCCTTTTGGTTGCAATTCCGCTACGGGCAAAAATCATACCTGCATAGCCATCAGGAATTTCCATAGCAATACCCGTATGAATAAGCACGGTTTTACCTGGAGCGATTTCTACCTCATTTCCTCCGTTACAGGCATATAAATCGGCTCCTGCGGCACAGGCAGAGCCATAGGTTGGAACTGTTGCATTTTTATCAAGCTTTATAAATTTAACTTCTTTCATAAATATTTACCCCCAAATCTGAATTTATTATACCACAAAGAAAAATCTAGTTCAATATTTTTCGAATATTTCCCAATAATATCTTCGGCTGCTTGGTGGGAAATCATCTAAAACTCCGTATTCAGGGTCATAAAATAATCCTTTAAAATAAAGTGACCAATGCCAACAGTGTGGGGTTTCAAGGCTCAACACTGCAATTTTTGGAAGTTCGCTTTTTTCTTTAACCTCTTTTCGTTCATCGCAAAAGGAAATTTCTAATTCATTCAATGCCGTTTTCATATCCTTTAAGGTCGTTTCTCTATCATTAGAAAGCATATCAACTATTTTTTCTACACTCACTCCAGAAAGCATTGCGAGAACCGCCTGACCGCACTGCAAGGGTGTTGGCTCGTAAATATGATTCGGTATATCCACTATTGGCATAATTTCACCACCTAAAACGATGGTATAATTTTATCATAAGCAATATTCTATGTCAATATTTGCTACTTTATAGCGGTACCGCTTTTATCCTGCGACAATATTAAAATTTCTTCGGTTTCCAGATTTGAAACATTTACAAAAGCCAAAACTTCTTCATTATTATAGCCTGAACAAAGGAACTCATAGCATCGAATTTCTTTCAATGCTTCGGCAGGAATAAGCGCTATTGCCGATGATTTAACTGTAAGCGATACAGGAAGAACTGCTCTTGCCTCCTCTTCGGTTGTATTAAGGCTTTCAAAGACTCTGTTTTTATGATTTGCTATATAACTAAACGCCTCAAAAAGTACAATTTCTCCATTATCAACAGCAACGCCTATCTTTATCAAATCGGTATAACAAATAGTTTGTCCGTCAACAAAAGCAAAATTTATAATACATATATTGTTTTCAATTCTATGATAGGTTGCCCTCATATTTGAATATGCTTTATCCTCTAAAAATCTTTCCGCTCGCAACAAGGTCTGTTCATAGGATAGTTTTTGTTCCTTAACATCCCTGCTTTTATTAAATGCTACTAAAAGACCGCCTTTTTTGCTTATTTTAACAGTAGCATCACCATCTGTAAAGCTGTATCCTTCAATAAATTTTTCTTCAAATTCTCCGTTAGGATGCAGTTGTAAATTTAAAGTCTCATTGGCTATTTTATTTGCTTTCTTAACGGATATTTCATCCTCGTTTTTCAGCATTTCAGGCTCAGGTTTTTCGATATAATCAGAGTTTGTACCATCATAGATTATATCGGGATATTCTTCGATTGAGGACTCGATTTTATTAAGCTCACTGTCAAAATTATTCACATTATCTTTTTGAACTTCATCCGTAAGCTCCCTTACCCAAAAGCTTAAATTCTCGCTATCAATGTGGGATTCACTTACTGTTTCTGATATCAAGGATGCAAAATCACTTAATATACGTAAATTCCTCTGTTGTTGTGCTGTTATTTCGGTATCCTTGACCGTCAATTCCTCGGAAATCAGCAGTGAATATTCTCCTGCCTGAGAAAGAAAGCGATTTAATATTTTGTGGCTTTCTTCCTCTTCTGACAGCTCATCCAATATTTTAATTGCCTGATTTGTTTCACTATAAATCTCTGCCGAAAGCGAGGCTATTTTTTGTGTGCTTGTGGCATAAACCGCTTTTTTCAGCAAAATATTGATATTCTCTAATTTTTCGTTAAGCTCGGCATAAGATTTACGATACTCACCTACAACCTGACTTTCTAACTTTTCGCTGTATTTTTGCTCTTTTATTATAAGCACACTTATTACCACAATCATAAAAGACAGATAGGACACTACCCTAATAAAAATTTTCTTGTTCATAGCTTCACTTCCCATAAAATTATTGGCAATATATAGTTATTTAATACTTTTAGTATTGATTTTTTGTTTTTGTTATGTTATTATATTTTCATAAAGGCTTTGACGGAGACAGTAACGTTTTTTTAATCTGCTTTAAGCGAATCGGTGACGGTGTAAGACCGATGCAGAAGAAGGCGCGAACATCACTCCTGAGCTGTGGCGTGAACGGAATTTTCCTATTAAGGCTAACCGGCAAATCCTCCGTTATGGGATTCACGGATGTTGGTCCGTCGTAATAGGTGGTTTATGGGTAAATACTTCCCTGTCCTATTATGGACGGGGATTTTTGTTTATAAAAGGAGTATTTGAAATGTACGAAAACGTATCTCCCAACTTTACTGTTGAGGAAGAAAAAAAGATTGAAAAATTTTGGGAAGAAAAGGAAATCTTTGAAAAAAGCATTGTAGAGCGCAAGGATGGAGAACCCTATGTGTTCTATGACGGTCCTCCTACTGCTAACGGTAAGCCACATATAGGTCACGTTCTTACCCGTGTTATCAAGGATATGATACCCCGTTACAGAACTATGAAGGGCTGTATGGTTCCCCGTAAAGCAGGTTGGGATACCCACGGTCTTCCCGTTGAGCTTGAGGTTGAAAAGCTTTTAGGTCTTGACGGAAAAGAGCAGATTGAGGAATACGGACTTGAGCCCTTTATTGACCACTGCAAAGAAAGCGTTTGGAAATATAAGGGTATGTGGGAGGATTTCTCAAAGACTGTTGGCTTCTGGGCTGATATGGAAAATCCTTATGTTACCTATGACAATAACTTCATTGAGTCTGAATGGTGGGCTCTTAAGCAAATATTTGATAAGGGATTATTATACAAGGGCTTTAAAATCGTGCCCTATTGCCCTCGTTGCGGAACTCCCCTTTCCTCTCACGAGGTAGCTCAGGGCTATAAGAGTGTAAAGGAACGCAGTGCTGTTGTTCGCTTTAAGGTTGTAGGCGAGGATGCTTATTTCCTTGCTTGGACAACAACCCCTTGGACGCTTCCTTCAAACGTAGCCCTCTGCGTTAATCCTGATGAGACCTACTGCAAAGTAAAAGCGGCTGACGGTTATGTTTACTATATGGCTAAAGCCCTCCTTGATAAGATTTTAGGCAAGCTTGCAAGTGAAGATACTGCCGCTTATGAAATTCTCGAAGAATATAAGGGTAGCGACCTTGAATATAAAGAATATGAGCCTTTATTTGACTTTGTGAAGCCAACCTGTGAAAAGCAGAACAAAAAAGGCCATTATATCACCTGTGATAGTTATGTTACTATGACCGACGGTACGGGTATTGTTCATATTGCCCCCGCCTTTGGTGAAGACGATGCCAAGGTTGGAAGACGCTATGACCTTCCCTTCGTTCAGTTTGTTGACGGTCAGGGTAATCTAACCGAAGAAACCCCTTATGCAGGCGTATTTGTTAAGAAGGCTGACCCGTTGGTGCTTACCGACCTTGATAAAATGGGACTTCTCTTTGATGCGCCCAAGTTTGAGCACGATTATCCTCACTGTTGGCGTTGTGACACTCCTCTTATCTATTATGCCCGTGAATCCTGGTTTATAAAAATGACTGAGGTTAAGGATGACCTTATCCGCAATAATGATACTGTTAACTGGATTCCTGAAAGCATCGGTAAGGGTAGATTCGGTGACTGGCTTAAAAATGTTCAGGATTGGGGTATTTCCCGTAACAGATATTGGGGTACTCCCCTTAATATATGGCAGTGCGAATGTGGTCACCTCCATTCAATTGGCAGTATTGAAGAATTAAAATCCATGTCTGATAACTGCCCTGATGAAATTGACCTCCACCGCCCATATATTGACGGTGTTACCATTAAATGTTCTAAGTGCGGTAAAGAAATGCATAGAGTTCCTGAGGTTATTGACTGTTGGTTTGACTCAGGCTCAATGCCCTTTGCTCAGCATCATTATCCCTTTGAAAACAAGGATTTATTTGAAAGTCAGTTCCCTGCAGACTTTATTTCTGAGGCGGTGGACCAGACAAGAGGTTGGTTCTATTCCCTACTTGCCATTTCAACCCTTATCTTTAATAAAGCTCCTTTCAAGAATGTTATCGTTTTAGGTCACGTTCAGGACGAGAACGGACAGAAGATGTCCAAATCAAAGGGAAATGCCGTTGACCCGTTTGAGGCGCTTGAAACCTACGGCGCAGATGCAATTCGTTGGTATTTCTATACTAACTCTGCTCCTTGGCTTCCAAACCGTTTCCACGGCAAAGCCGTAACCGAAGGTCAGCGTAAATTTATGGGTACCCTTTGGAATACCTATGCTTTCTATGTGCTTTATGCAAATATAGATAAATTCAACCCTGCCGACCATACACTTGACGAAAGCAAGCTTACTGTTATGGATAGATGGCTTGTTTCAAAGCTTAACTCTATGGTTAAGGCAGTTGACGAAAATCTTGCGAATTACCGCATTCCCGAAGCCGCAAGGGCCCTTCAGGACTTTGTTGATGAAATGAGCAACTGGTATGTAAGACGTTGTCGTGAGCGTTTCTGGTCAGAGGAGCTTACCGATGATAAGATTACCGCTTATCTCACCCTTTATAATGCTCTTGTTACAACCGCAAAGGCCGCTGCTCCTATGATACCATTTATGACCGAGAGTATTTATCAAAATCTTGTAAGAAGTGTTGATAAATCCGCGCCCGAGAGCATACATCTTTGCGATTTCCCCGAGGTTTACGATTCCCTTATTGATAGCAAGCTTGAAGCCGATATGGAAAGCGTTTTAGAGATAGTTGTGTTAGGCCGTGCCGCAAGAAACGGCGCAGTTCTTAAAAACAGACAGCCTCTTAACAATATGTATGTTAAATCCGAAAACAAGCTTGATGAATATTTCACCGATATTATTAAGGAAGAGCTTAATATTAAAAATGTTTCCTTTACCGATGAGGTGGATGACCTTGTTATCTATAACTTTAAGCCTCAGCTTAAAACCGTTGGTCCGAAATACGGTAAGCAGTTAGGTGAAATACGCAATGCGCTCACTGCTCTTGACGGCAGTGCCGCTAAAAAGGAGCTTGACAGCAATGGTGAAATAACCTTAAATCTCCCATCAGGCGATGTTACACTTGCTACCGAAGACCTGCTTATTGAAGCCGCTCAGAAGGAAGGCTATTATACCTTAAGCGATAATGGCTTTACCGTAGCTCTTGATACTGTTCTCACCGAAGAACTTATTGAAGAAGGCTTTGTAAGAGAGCTTATAAGCAAAATTCAGACCATGCGCAAGGATGCAGGGTTTAACGTAACCGACCATATTGAAATTACTGTTACAGGCTCTAAGCGTGTTGTTGATATCGCTCTTAAGAAGAGCGATGATATTGCTCACGATACCTTGGCAGATTCACTTGAAAACGCCGCAACAGAGGGCTTTGTAAAAGAGTGGGATATAAACGGTGAAATCGTTAACATCGGCGTTAAGAGATTTTAATTGAGGAGTTGATACTATGTCCGAAAACAAAGAAAAGGTTACTGAAAACATATTGGAAAATTGTGTTACCGTAGCTAAAAAGGTAGGTTCGACTATAGATAAGCCAGTTGAGAAATACGGCAATGCAGTTGCAAAAAATCTTGGTTACATCATTAAAGCAATTTCCTTTGTCGTAGCATTTTCGATTATAATTCTAACCTTTGCTATTGCCTTTCTCGTTTTTTCAACCCAACCACTCTATATTGCAATTTCTCTTGGAATCGTTGTAGTGGGTGTAATTGTTGCGGCAATTTCAATGTTCCTTATATACGGACTGGGACATTTGATAATCCAAAACAACGAAATTTTAAAAAGACTTAGAGATTTGAATAAATAAGCTTAAAGGACGGAAGACAACACTTCCGTCCTTTATTTTGCACTCTTGTATTTTTCGAAATTTATGGTATAATATATATTGATATACTATTATTTGGTAAGAAGGCTTGTTTAATGAGTTTTTTAAAAGATAAATTCAATATGATTTTAAAGGTGCTTAAGGTTTTCTTTTTAGAAACCTTACCGCACTTCTGTAAAAAATATATCCCCTTGTTTTTTAATGAGATTTTGCCTGAGTTTTTGAAAAATACCTTTGAGGTAACTTCCACAAAACGTTCGAAAAAGATAGGCGCAATTATAGCAAGTGTTTTAATAGCCATTGTTGTGCTTGATTCAAAGCAGTTTACTATGCAAACCTTTTCAGCTAAGTGGATACTGTTGGCATTTTGCCTCTTGTTCCCTTTGGTTATTGGCGGAATTATAGCCTACACTATAAAAATCAAAAATTCCCTTGTTCATAAGATATGGCATTTTGTTCTTCTCTTCGTAATGCCTATAGTATCTATATCGATGACCGAATGCTTAAACGGCGTTTTCATTTATGATATGACTCACAGAGGATTTTACGGCAACTATCTGCTTATTCTCTTATTGCACTTTTTAATTTATGCCATTTCAGGCAGTCTTAAGCTTTCAATTCTTATCGTAAATCCAATACTTTACGGTTTTGCTCTTGCGCATTGCTATGTAATGGAATTCAGAGGCACCCCTTTTATTCCTATGGATTTCTTCAGCATTAAAACCGCCGCAAACGTGGCTAATACTTATGAGTTTAAGCTGCTTTATACTGTTTTAACCGCAACACTCATACTGATTTTTATAATTGTTATAGGCATCAAGATTAAAAAGCCTGATTTTCATCTTATCACTAAGGTTGTTACCAGAACCTTTATGGGTACCTTCTTTGCAAT
Organism: Acutalibacteraceae bacterium; assembly: GCA_045605605.1. Lineage (GTDB taxonomy): Bacteria > Bacillota > Clostridia > Oscillospirales > Acutalibacteraceae > UBA737. Next base: position 19,104 of record JAZUQH010000014.1, read on the forward strand.
TTTGATGTCCCTTTTCTACTTTACTTCCATCTTTGCGGATATGGGCATTAAGCCTGACTTCTGGAATCAAAACAGAGGTTATCGAAACTATGGCTTCGCCTGGAACTTCTTCTGTAATACTAAGTATTTGTTTATGTCCACACCTACCGATTACGATCCCGATCAAATAAGTGGCTTTGTTGAAAACACGGTAGATGATGAGGAAGAAGATATTACCGTTGAGGTAACTGAAAACACACCTAATATTATTTGCATAATGAACGAATCCTGGTCTGATTTATCGGTACTTGGCAATTTTACAACTAACGAACCTTATATGCCATATATAAACAGCCTTACGGAAAACGTTGTTAAGGGCAATCTTTATGTGCCCGTTATTGGTGCTGGCACATCGAACACCGAGTTTGAATTCTTAACAGGTCATTCTACTGCATTCTTGCCCTCAGGCAGCAATGCTTATATGCTTTATATTAAGAATCCTATTGCTTCAATTGCATCAACTCTTGAGGCTCAGGGGTATTCCTCACTTGCTTTCCATCCGTATTACAAGAGCGGTTGGAACAGGGTTAATGTTTATAACTATATGGGCTACAACAAGCATATGTTCCTTGAGGAAATTATGGATATTTCCATTATGAATGACTATATGCAAAACGGTAACGATGCAGATTATTTGCAAACTCTTATAAACCAAAGATATCCCGAAAACCCCAATATGATTATAAGACAGTATATCAGTGATTCTTACAATTACGATGTTTTAATTGATGAGTATGAAAACAGAGATACCTCTGTTCCCTTCTTCGCTTTCAATGTTACGATGCAAAATCACGGCGGATATACTGTCAGCAGTTCAAATTTTAACGAAAGCATTTATGTCACATCTTCCGAACGAGTTTACCCTAAGGCCAACAGATATCTTTCACTCGTTAAGGAAACAGATAATGCCTTCAAGAAAATGATTGATTATTTTGAGAAGGTTGATGAGCCTACTGTAATTTGTATGTTTGGAGACCATCAGCCCTCCATTGAAACTGCATTTATTGCCGAGCTTTTAGGTGTTAAGGACCTTTCTAACCTTACTGCTGAGCAAGAGCAAAGGAGACATCTTACCCCATTTATTATTTGGGCAAACTATGATATTGATGAGAAATTCATCGATAAGCTAAGTGTAAATTATTTATCCTCATATGTATTGGATGTGGCAGGCGTAGAGCTTACCGATTACAATAAATATCTTATCAAATTATCAGAACAGCTTCCTGTAATTGATACGGTTGGTTATATTGACGCGCAGGGTAATTATTATAAGTGGAGTCAGACTTCTCCCTATCTTGAAACCTTAAGCGAATATGAAAAAATTCAGTATAACGGAATTTTTGATACCGATAATAAGAAGAACGATATTTTCCTTATTGAAGGCTATGAGCATAAAGCCACCGAACCCGTTGAAGATAAGGAAAAATCCACTGAAGAAGTGGCAGAATAATATGAGAAACACTACTCTTTGCCATATTGAAAAAGACGGCAAGTATCTTATGCTTCACCGTGTGAAAAAGAAAAATGACCTCAATCAGAACAAATGGGTTGGCATTGGCGGAAAATTCGAGGATAAGGAAAGTCCTGAGCAATGCAACGTCCGTGAGGTTTTTGAGGAAACAGGTCTTACCCTTAAAGATGCCGCTTATCGCGGAATCGTAACTTTTGTATCTGATAAATGGGAAACTGAATATATGCATATCTTTGTTGCTAAAAATTTTAGCGGTGAAATCAAAGAGTGTGATGAGGGCATTCTTAAGTGGATTGATAAAAACGAACTTTTAACCCTGCCGCTATGGGTTGGCGACAAAATTTTTCTAAAACTTATAAACGATGAAAATCAGCCATTCTTCTCCCTTAGACTCGAATATGTGGGTGAAGAGCTTATAAGCGCCGTTCTCAATGGTAAAGAACTTAGCCAAAGCATTTAAACCTGAACCAGCCTAAAAGGGTGGTTTTAAGGCGTCTTTTGGCTCTTTGGCACACATAGGCGATAGCCTTATGTGTTTCGCATCACCAAAACCCACTCATAAAACCGCGCCTTTTAGGTCACAGAATTTCGTGATAAAAGGATTTTATGATGGGGCGAGGCATAAAACGCAGTTAATCCTGACGGATTAACGAGTATTTTAACAAAGCCTCAGCGTGAAATCCTTATCCCAAAATCTGATTCGGGTTTAAATGCTTTGGCTAATCTGGATGTGGTTATATGAAAATTTGTATATATGGCGCTTCCTCAAATATTATTGATAATATTTATATTGAGGGAGGCGAGACTCTCGGCAAGAGGTTGGCTGACCGAGGTCACGGTATCGTTTACGGCGGCGGCGCTGAAGGTATGATGGGCGCTGTAGCACGTGGGGTTACCAAAGGAAATGGCGAAATTATCGGCATTGCCCCATCCTTTTTCAAGGTTGACGGTGTGCTTTACGATAACTGCACCAAATTTCTTTACACCGATACTATGCGTGAGCGCAAAAAGATGATGGAGGATCTCTCCGATGCTTTTTTGGTAACACCAGGTGGAATCGGCACTTATGATGAGTTCTTTGAAATTCTCACTTTAAGGCAGCTTTGTAAGCATTTAAAGCCAATCGCTATATTTGATATCAACGGTTATTTTAAACCTCTTATAGCGTTGCTTGAAAACACTATAAGTGAAAGGTTTATGCCTGATACTAACCGTAAGCTGTATTTCTATTCAGATAATCCAGATGCAATCCTTGACTATCTTGAAAACTATAGCGCAGAAATAACCGATATTAAAGAGCTTAAAAATATATCTAAATAGCAAAGTCCGTTGGGAGACACTTCGCAAAGAAGTTTCTCCCAATTTCTTTTTATATTAAAAATGACACATTCGGATTGAAAGTGTCATAGTGGGTTACATACTTTAAAACATTACCTATCTCAAAGATAAAAATAATAAGTGATACTGTGAGACGGGTCTCACAGTGATATTTTTGATAAATCAAAAGTGATATTAAAACCTTTGGTTTTAGTTTTATTATATTCCCTCCAAAACTGCCGAAGGCAATATCACTTGGACGAAGTCCAAATATAACTGCGAAGCAATATAACTCGCCGAAAGGCGAATATAACTGAGGCGCACTTCGTAAGGAAGTGCGCCTCTTTGGACTCCTTTTTTATATACCCTTATATTTCTTCCTTGTAGCCATTCCGCCTCTAATATGACGTTCAAGCTTATTCTTTTCAAGAACCTTTTTTACACAGCGGTAAAGCTGAGGATTATCCTTAGAAAGCCTTTCGGTAACATCCTTATGTACAGTAGATTTGCTCACCTTAAAGACCTTTGCCGCCGCTCTTACGGTAGCTCCCGTTTCTATTATGTATTCACCGAGAGCCACTGCTCGTTCTGTTGTGCTTTCCCTCATACAATCAACTCCTAAAAGGACCTAATAAATTGTATGAGGAAAGTTTTTAAATTATGTCTTTATTGACCTAATTATTCGTAATCTACAACATCTACCCAAGAAAGTAATAATTCTCTTTCGTGCTCGTTGCCTTTTACCGACTGTGAAGCGGCAACAATGGGCATCCACTTCTGAACATACTGCTTTGCTGTATTGCTCTTTTTACAGAAGAGGTCAAGATACTGCTTAGCACCCTTCTCATCTCCACTAAGTGAAAAAAGCAGATATGTTCTGGCGGCATCAGCAGAGGCATTGCCTTGTGTTGCGTGGGACCAGTCAATAATATATGCAGTACCATCATCCTTGATAATGATATTTGAGGGGTTAAAGTCACCGTGGCACACCTTTTTATGCTTGGGCATACCTTCAAGACGGGTATGAAGCTCGTATCTGGTGGTAGCATCAAGGGTTGATTCGCTTATCTTTCTGTTCATTTTATCCTTTAGCTTATTAAGAAGAGGACAAACCTTGCTATGCATCTCCAACTGTAAATCTATGAGAAGCTCAATATACTCTTCCTTTTTATCCTCGTTTTCTTCCATTAACTGAGCTAAAGTTTTGCCCTCTATAAACTCAGAAACGATAGCCCACTTGCCGTCTATCATAGTTACTTCAAGTATTTTAGGAATATTAAGGCCGGTTTCCTCTACCCTTGCCTGATTAAGCGCCTCATTTAAAACATCAGCCTTAGAATAATCTGCATCAAAAACCTTGATACATCTATCATTATCACGGTAAATTACTTTATTTTTTCTTTCGGATAAAACTTTCATCACTATTTCTCCTTTAAGCCTTAGGCATATCTGCTTCTGTAAAGTGGTTGCCGTAGTAAGCATTAAGATACATCTGTTTAATTTCGCTCATTAAGGGATATCTTGGATTTGCGCCTGTGCATTGGTCATCAAAAGCCTGTTCAACCATATCATCTAAATTGTCAAGGAAAACCTTTTCATCAATACCGTAATCCTTAATAGTTTCCTTTATACCAACCTTAGCCTTAAGGTCATTGATAGCCTTAATCAGATTTTCAAGCTTCTCTTCGTCAGTCTTACCACCAAGGCCCAAGTAATCGGATATCTCGGCATAACGAGATAGTGTATGAGGATGGTCATACTGTGAGAATGTACCCATTTTAGCGGGAGCCTCACTTGCATTAAAGCGAAGAACTTCTTCTATCATAAGCGCATTTGCAACACCGTGAGGGAGATGGTGGAAGGCTCCTAACTTATGAGCCATTGAGTGACAAACACCAAGGAAAGCATTTGCAAAAGCCATACCCGCTATTGTGGCGGCATTAGCCATCTTTTCTCTTGCTCTAACATCGTTTTGACCGTTTTCATAAGCTAAAGGCAGATACTCAAAAACGGTTTTTAAAGATTTAAGGGCAAGACCATCTGTATAATCGGTTGCCATAACAGAGGCATAGGCTTCAAGAGCGTGGGTTACTGCGTCAATACCTGAAGCGGCAGTTAAGCCCTTTGGCGCAGACATATGGAAATCGGTATCAATAATAGCCATATTAGGAAGCAATTCATAATCGGCAAGAGGATATTTAACACCTGTTTTCTCATCGGTTATAACTGCAAATGGGGTTACCTCGCTTCCCGTACCTGCAGAGGTGGGAACTGCAATAAAGTATGCTTTCTCACCCATTTTGGGGAAGGTATAAATACGCTTACGAATATCGATAAAGCGCATTGCCATATCCATAAAATCAGCGTCAGGATGCTCATATAAAACCCACATAATCTTTGCAGCACCCATTGCAGAGCCGCCGCCAAGGGCGATAATAGTATCGGGCTTAAACGCTGTCATTAAAGCCGCTCCGTCCTTAGCGTTTTTAAGGGTGGGGTCAGGCTGAACATCAAAAAAGGTTGTATGAGTAATACCCATTTCATCAAGCTTATCAGTAATAGGCTTTGTGTAACCGTTTTCATAAAGGAAGGTATCGGTTACGATAAATGCTTTTTTAGAGCCTCTTACCGTTTTAAGCTCATCTAAAGCAACGGGTAAACAGCCTTTCTTTATATAAACCTTCTGAGGCGCTCTGAACCAAAGCATATTTTCCCTTCTTTCCGCTACTGTTTTAATATTAAGGAGATGCTTAACTCCAACATTTTCTGAAACTGAGTTGCCACCCCAAGAACCGCAACCAAGAGTAAGCGAGGGAGCTAACTTGAAGTTATAAAGGTCACCGATACCGCCATGAGCAGAGGGTGTGTTAACTAAAATTCTGCAGGTTTTCATACGAGCAGAAAATTCAGCTAATTTTTCTGTTTCGGTACGCTCATTAAGATATATGATTGAAGTGTGACCGTAACCTCCATCAGCAATAAGATGCTCTGCCTTTGTTAATGCATCCTCAAAGCTTTTTGCTTTATACATAGCAAGAACGGGGCTTAGCTTTTCGTGTGCAAACTCTTCGGATAGCTCTACGCTTTCAACCTCGCCCATAAGTATCTTGGTACCTTCGGGAACCGTGACATCAGCAAGGGCGGCTATTCTTGCTGCAGACTGACCTACGATTTTTGCATTTAAAGCGCCGTTTATGATAATGGTCTTTCTTACCTTTTGGGTTTCTTCGGGATTTAAGAAATAACATCCTCTGTTTGCAAACTCCTTCTTAACCTCATCATAAATATTTTCCATAACGATAACCGATTGCTCAGACGCACATATCATACCGTTATCAAAGGTTTTTGAATGAATTATAGAGTTTACTGCAAGTAAAATATCTGCCGTATCATCAATAATAGCAGGGGTATTACCAGCACCAACGCCCAAAGCGGGTTTTCCGCTTGAATATGCCGCCTTAACCATTCCGGGACCGCCTGTAGCGAGAATTATATCCGCTTCCTTCATAACAGTATTTGTCATATCAAGACTAGGTACATCTATCCAATCAATAATTCCTTCAGGCGCACCTGCCTCTACTGCTGCTTCAAGCACTAATTTTGCGGCAGCTATTGTGCTGTTTTTTGCTCTTGGATGAGGAGAAATGATTATGGCATTTCTTGTTTTAAGAGCTAATAGGCACTTAAATATTGCGGTAGAAGTTGGGTTGGTAGTGGGGATAACTGCGGCAACAACGCCGATAGGCTCAGCTATCTTTTTTATACCAAATGCTTTGTCCTCCTCTATTACTCCGCAAGTTTTTGTATCCTTATAAGCGTTATAAATATATTCAGAAGCATAGTTATTCTTAATAACCTTATCTTCTACTATACCCATTCCCGTTTCCTCTACTGCCATTTTAGCAAGTGGTATTCTTGCTTTATTTGCAGCCGATGCGGCGGCAAGAAATATTTTATCTACTTGTTCCTGTGAATAGGTAGCAAACCTCTTTTGCGCCTCTCTTGTACGAAGAATAGCTTCTTCAAGCTTTTCTACGCTATCCACTAATAAATACTCTTTTGTTTCCATAGGTAATCCTCC
>JAZUQH010000015.1:0-25247 GCA_045605605.1 Acutalibacteraceae bacterium
AGTGTTTCGATAAATGCTTTTACATTTTCAGATGCATCACCCGTTAATTCAGTTGAAAATACTTCCTTACAATGAATATAAAAATGATACTTTTTATCGGCAACAAACCGAATATGATACCAATTAACAATTCTACCTTTCTTAATAGCCATTTTTCTTATGCTATTAAAAGGTATCTCTGTAACAGAAGCACCACTTGGTGTAAATAGTATTCCCCTCGGAGTTAAATAAAAATAAAGCTCTTGTTGATGTATTAGAAGTGCATACTTATAAATTTCTCCGCCATAACAAGGATATTTAATATCTGGAACCTTACGTTTTACCATCTCATAAGTAAAATCCAAGGATTTTTTAAATTTTTCTTTCCAATGCATTCCATCACCAACCTTTAAGTGTATTATAGCATAAAAGCGGTAAAGGGGCAAGAGGTTAGTGATATTCTGTGCTTCGCACAGAGTGATATTTTCACTTCGTGAAAGTGATATTGAAACCTATGGTTTCAGTGATATTATATTCGCCTTAAAAACTCGCGAAGCGAATATCACTTGGACTTTAGTCCAAATATCACTGCGGAGCAATATAACTCGCCGAAGGCGAATATAACTAAAAAACTCTTGTTCAAGAGAACAAGAGTTTTTTCAGTTATATTTGCCTTCGTCGAGTTATATTGAGCTTCGCTCAGTTATATTTGCTTCGCAAGTGATATTCGCTTCGCGAGTTTTGGTGGCGAATATAATATCACTGAAACCGCAAGGTTTCAATATCACTTTCACGAAGTGAAAATATCACTCTGTGCGAAGCACAGAATATCACTAATCTCTTGCCCCTCCGCCGCTTTTATGCTATAATACACCCAAGGCGGTGATGAGATGAACGACAATAAATTAGTAAAAGCCACAATTACAAGGACTGTTTTTGTATCTATAGAGTTGATTGCTCTTATTGTTATTTCGATAATTACTTTATCTAACGATGGAACAAGTGCATGGGGATATTGGGGAAATGTCGTAATAGTATTTGGTACACTGAGTCCTGTGATCGTTTATGTTATTGCTAGTGCAATTTTTAATGTTTTTAATATGAGTGTTGTGTTTAAAAAGCGACACACGATTGAATCAATAAAGAAGTGCTATAAATTAAGCAAAATATATTTGATATGGGGAATTGTAACCGGTGGTTTATATGGTCTCTTATTAGTGCCGATTTTCTTGTTAGAAAATATGTTTTTGTTTTGTGAGTACAAAAAAGAGATAGAGCTAGTTAAACAATGTAATTGACCGGAGATAAGGGGACTGTTCTCTTGTCTCCGTTTAATACAGTATTTGTAGCTGGCAAGAAAATCCTCAGTTTTCAGGCACATTTCATTCGTGCCATTAAGTTCAAAAAACTCAGAAAAAGAAAGACAAGTCGAAAGACTTGTCTTTTCTTTTTCATTTTTTTTATATAAAAATTGACACTTTCTATTTGAAAGTGTCATAGTGTGTTACGCACTTTCAAATGTGAGTAATGGGAGTACATATTTTTCAAATTAACTATCTCAAAATAAGAATATTAAGTGATATTGTGAGACAGGTCTCACAGTGATATTCTTTAGAATACCTCGCCAAAGGCGAGATATTTCTAAAGAGTGATATTGAAACTTGCAGTTTCAGTGATATTATATTCGCCCTAAAAACTCGCGAAGCGAATATAACTTGGGCATAGCCCAAATATAACTGCGAAGCAATATCACTCGCCGCCCGCGAATATAACTGTGGCACCTTCCTTACGGAGGGTGCCACAACAGGGTGGTTTTTCTTGTTTGTGACGGAAAATTGTTCATTTTTACTATATTTTTGCATTGTCATTTAATAGATATTATTGAAAACCATATTACTGCTTGATTATTAAAATTATATGTAGTATAATATATCTGTATAATTGCGTACATTTTGTGTGCTTAAAAGGTGTTAGAAGGCAAGGAGGGAATAGTCTTGAAAAAGGTGTTGTTTACCGCAACAGTGCTAAGTCATATTTGTCAGTTCCATCTGCCGTATATGGAAATGTTGAAAACCAAGGGTGTTGAAGTGCATGTTGCCGCCAAAGATAACTTATCTGAAAAGAACGGACTTAAACTGGAATTTTTCGATAAATACTTTGATGTTCCTTTCAGCCGCTCCCCCCGTGATAAAGAAAATATAACTGCATATAAAAAGCTAAGGGGCATTATCAATACAAATGAATATGATTTAATTGTTTGCAACACCCCTATGGGAAGCGTCGTTACACGCCTTGCCGCTATAAAATCCCGTAGAAAAGGAACTAAGGTGATTTATATCGCTCACGGCTTCCATTTTTATAAGGGAGCACCTAAAAAGAATTGGTTAGTATTTTATAATATAGAAAAGCTTTTCGCCCGTCTTTGTGATACGGTTATAACCATAAATGATGAAGATTTTGAGGTAGCTAAAAAAAGCTTTAAGGCAGATATCCGCCATATTCACGGCATCGGCGTAAGCAAAGAAAGATATTATCCAAAATCTCAAAAAGAGCAACTTGAAATTCGTAAAAAATTAGAATTATCTTCAGATGATTTTGTTATTCTTTGCACAGGCGAACTTAATTATAATAAAAATCAGACACAGCTTATAAGCGCCGCCGAAATTTTAAAAGATAAAATCCCAAATCTTAAAATCTTATTTGCAGGAAACGGACCTAAGGAAGAAGAACTGCTTGAACAAATTAAGACTGCAGACCTTATGGATAATATAATTATGTTAGGCTACCGCACCGACCTTGAAAATATTGTACCTGCGGTTGACTTGGTTGTTTCTTGCAGTAGGCGTGAGGGAATGCCCCTTAATATAATCGAAGCAATGCTTTGTGCTAAGCCGATTGTGGCTACATATAACCGAGGTCACAACGAGCTTATAAACGAGGGTGTAAGCGGATATCTGGTTTCACCTGAAAGCCTAAAGGATTTGGCGGACAGAATATATAAAATTTATAATTCTCCTGAAAAAGCACTCGAATTTGGTGCGGAGGGCTATAAAATTGCTCAAAATTATACGGTTGACACCGTAAAGGACGAGCTGATAGATTTGTTAATAAAATGATTGATAAGAAATTAGGGAGGTAGCTGAATGCGATTCAGTGTTTATATACCGCTTTATAACGCGGAGCATTATATATCAGAAACAATTGAATCGGTTTTAAGTCAAGAATATTCTGATTTTGAGCTTTTGATAGTTAATGATGGCTCAAAGGATAACTCCCTTGCTATAGCTAAGGCGTATGCTGAAAAAGATAATAGAATCAGGATTATAACTCAGGAAAATAAAGGGCTTTTTCACACAAGACTTACCGCATTCAGTAATGTTAAGGGGGATTATGTATTATCTCTCGATGCGGATGATAGGTTAAAAAAGAATGCCCTTAAAACTTTAAGTGAAATAATTGATAAAAATAATAATTTGGATATGATAATGTTCCGTTTTGAGAGATTTGACGGAAACAGTATGCATAGCAAAAGCCGTATAGTCTTTGAAAATGGGAAATGTTTTACACCCGATAACATAAAGGAATTATACGATAAGGTGCTTAACTGCGATTATCTGAATTCAGTTTGCTTTAAACTTGTAAGAAGAGAATGTTTACAGGATTTTGAAGCCTTAAAGGATTTCCCTCGTATTGCTATGGCGGAGGATAGAATTCATACCTTAAATCTTCTTCCCAATATAAAGAATGCATACTATTCTGATGCGGTGTTATATGATTACCGATATACGCCGAGCAGTATGTCAAATAAATTTGAAAAAGGCTTTTTCGGTTGGCATAAAATCGTATTTTCAGAAATGAAAAGATTTTGCGAAAGAATAAGCTATGAGGCCTCTGGGGATGTTGTAAGACGTTACTGCGCCATAAAGCTTACAAAGCTTACTACATATTCGGCAAGTCAGGTTCACGGAAGCAAGGAAGGCTATAAGGAATATAGAGAAATGCTTCGTGAAATTTTTGATGATGAGGATGCAAGGTATATGATTACCTGCCCTGATATGCCTATAATATATAAAATTCCACTTAAAATGATGGAACTAAAACAAGAAAATATGATGCTTATTTATAAGCTTATTTGCGAGAGATTGCGTCTTATAAAGGATAAACTAAAGAAATAAAGGAAAAGATTAAATGCTTGTTTATTATCTCGTTTTGACGGCTGTAATTTTTATTACAGTTGCGGATAATCGTTTACAATTTAATATAGAACGAAAAATAGGCAAGCAGGCTTTTATTCTGATTGCTTTGCTTCTCATTTGTGTAGCAGGTCTGCGTTATGGAGTAGGCTCCGATTACTTTTTCTATTATGAAAACTATGATTTTTATAGAACTTCAGAGCTTGTTTTAGATGAGGAACCGGTATATAAAATATTGGCGAGGATATCGGCGATTATTTATAAAGACCCCGCAACGCTTATGTTTATATGCGCTGCTTTCACCATAGGTCTTATGCTTGTGCCTATATATAAAAACAGCGTGATGCCGCTGCTTAGCTTAATGCTTTTCCTGTTCTTAGGTACTTGGCACGGCACCTTTAACGGTATAAGGCAGTATCTTGCCGCTGCCGTTTTATTTGCAGGTCATAGGTTTATTAAAGAGAAAAGCTTCTGGAAATGGTGTTTGGTGGTTTTGGCGGCATATTTCTGCCACGTAACCGCCGCCGTTGCTATAATCTTTTATCCCTTTGCCCAATCAAAAATTTCGGTTAAGCAGTTGCTTATAAGTATCGTTCTCATAATATCCGGCCTTTTTGCTTATGATTATATCTTTGAATTTATAGGATATTTAAAGGATGACCCTATAGAACTTAACAACTATATAACAAATTCTATTAAAATACTTCGAATAGCGGTTGCCTGGGTTCCTGTGGTATTTTTCCTATTACACAGGAAAAGGTACGATACTGAAGATACTGATTTCAGATGTTATTTCAACCTATCACTGCTTAATGCGGTTTGTATGTCGGTAGCATCCCAAAGCGCTTATCTTGGAAGAATAGGTATATACCTTAACGTATTTAATACTATCACCTGGCCGTTACTTATTAAACCATTAGATGAGCGAAATAAAAAGGTAACTCTTTATATAATGATACCCCTGTATCTTATTTATTGGTCGGTAGAAATAAGCGGTATTGACCTTAGAAACTTTGTCTGGATTTTTGAGAGGTAATATATGGATTTGGTAAGTATTATCGTTCCCGTATATAAGGTTGAGGGATTTTTAGAGCAATGTGTCAATTCGCTTATAAATCAAACTTATCATAACATTGAAATAATTTTAGTGGATGATGGCTCTCCCGATAATTGCCCTGAGCTTTGCGATGAGTATGCAAAGAAAGATAATCGCATAAGAGTAATACACAGGAAAAACGGGGGACTTTCTGCCGCAAGAAATTCTGGTATAAATATCGCAAACGGCGAATATATCTGCTTTGTGGATAGTGATGACTGGATAGACCTTGATATGATAGAACACCTTTATAACGCAATTTCTGCAAATAATGCAGATTATGCCGTGTGCGGTATGAAGGATGAGCTTGAGTATAAAATCCCGCAAAAAAGAATTGAAGAAATCCTATGGAAAACTGTCGATAAAAGTAAAGCCTTGGAGCTTACCCTTTTGGATGAATGCTTTTACGGATACGCATGCAACAAATTATATAGCAGAGCAAAGGTTGGAAATTTGCGTTTTGATGAAAAGCTTTTGTCCTGCGAGGATTTAGATTTTACCGTTAAATATGCTGAAAAATGCGAAAGCGTTGTATATACAGCCGAAAAAATGTATCACTATAGGCATCACGGTCTTTCTATGACGGGGGATATGAACTATAGTGTGAGAAAACTATCCGTTTTGGATGCTTATGAAAAAATAACCCCAATTTACGAAAAACACAGAGCTGACCTTTTGCCCATAATAGAGCGAAACTATTTAAAAATAGCCATAAACATTTTGGGTAGAATGAAAGCATCCAAAGTGGATGACGGCGAGGTGTTAAAAAGAATTAAAGGGATAATAAAGATATATTATCCTAAAGTAATGAAAAGCCCCATTAGCATTAAAACTAAGCTTAATATTTTTATTTCAAAGAATTTTCCGGCACTTATACTTAGAATAAAACAAAGATTATTAAAATTTATGCAAAGGAAAAATTATGCTTAAAATTGCCGCTATAACATTTCACGGTGCCCATAATTATGGTTCTATGCTTCAAACCTATGCGCTTCAGACCTTTGTGGAAAAGCTAGCAAAGGAAGAAGGTAAGGAAATCAGCTACGATATCCTTAATTTCAGAACCGAATTTCAAAAAAATCTATATAAACCGAAAGCTATAAGGTCGATTAAAGATTTGATTAAAAAGTTTATGACATTACCTTATAGCAAAAAACTTAATAATCAAAACTTAGCGTTTGAAGCTTTTCTTAAAAGTAATTTACATACTACAAGGGAAGTTAATACTTTAGAGGAATTAAGAGTTCTTGCAAAAAATTATGATGTAATTATAAGTGGCAGTGACCAGATTTGGAATATAAGGGCAAGGGATTTTAGTTTTGCATATCTTTTGGACGGTGTGGACTGCAAAAAAATCTCCTATGCGGCAAGTCTTGGTCCCCTTGAAATTGATTGGTCTAAATATGACGCTGAGCGCTATACAGAGCTTTTAAAGGATTATAGTGCGATTTCTCTTAGAGAGCAAAGAAGCAAGGATATGGTGGATTCTCTTTTAGGAACAAAAGAAAGCGAGATTCACGTTGACCCTACTTTACTTCTTAGTATGGATGAGTGGAGAAAGCTGCAGAATGAGACAAAAGAAAAACAAGGAGAATATATTCTGTTTTATTGCCTTGAACCCCAAAAAAATCATCTGCGTATAGCAAAGCAGTTATCTAAAAAAATGGGAATACCCGTAGTTGCTACCAAATATCGCAATAAAACCGATTATTTTAATCCCTTTATAAAGCGGTATGATGCAGGTCCTAAGGATTTTCTTTCCCTTATAGATAATGCAGCGGCGGTGGTAACATCATCCTTCCACGGCACAGTATTTTCCCTTATTTACGGCAAACCTTTTGTTTGTATTGACGGACTCGATGACGGACGCATAAGCACTCTGCTTAATATAACAGGAGCCGTAAACAATGCAATCTCTCAGGATGCTTTAGATATTCACGTACCTACAGTTCCCGATAGAGAAAGGGTTATAAAGGCTATAAACTCAGAACGCAAACGAAGTATAGAGTATCTAAAAAAGGAGATAGGTTTTTAGGAATGATTAGTGTTATAGTGCCTATTTATAATTCCGAAAAATATTTAAAAAAGTGTATAGACTCCATAAAAAATCAAACCTATAAAGATTTAGAAATAATTCTTGTGAATGATGGATCTACAGATAATTCCCCAAAAATCTGCGATGAATATGCGAAAATAGATAACAGAATTAAGGTTATTCATCAGAAAAACGAAGGACAGGCGACTGCCAGAAATGCGGGACTTGATGCATCGAAAGGTGAATATATAGCCTTTGTTGATAGCGATGATTATATTGAAAAAGATATGTATGAAGTTCTGCTATCAATGATAGAGGAATCACATAGTGATATTGCTATATGTGGCCATAAAGAAGTTTTTGAAGATGAGAGTATTTCATCTGTTGGAATTTTCGAGAAAGAAATGTTAGATACCGAAGCCTTATGGCAAGAGATTTTCGGGAATCTTAATAATGCAGTTTGGAATAAGCTTTTTAAAAAAGAACTTATTGGAGAACTTCGTTTTCCTGTTGGAATGATTCACGGTGAGGATCTTATATTTAATTTGAATTATTTGATAAATTGCGAGATAGGTATTAAAAACAATACTGCTAAATATTATTATGTGCAACGAACTGGCTCGGTTACAAATTCCGGATTTTCAGAAAAGAAATTAACCGAGATTGCTACAAAAGACCTAGCCTTCGAAATTGTTAAGAAACATCATCCGCAACAAATCTATAATGCGCAAAAATATTGTTTTAGAGCCAGAATGAATGTTTTAAGGGCAATATTTAGATCAGGACTTGAAGATAAGTATATAAATGAAGTTAATGACTTTATAAAATATGTTAATTCAAGTTTTAATGATGTTAAAAATTCAATTAGTGCAAAAGAAAAGATTGAGTTTATTTTATTAAATAAGTGCCATTTTATTTATAAAATTTCATCTAAAATGGTTTGATGATAAAGAGGTTTAAGTATGAAAAAACATCGTTCCTTAAAAAGTCATTTAGCAGAAGCTTTTTACAACATTATTGCTTCAAAATTACCATCTAGTTTGGCTAAAGGCGGTAAATTTTACAAAAAGCTCAGGGCTAATCTCGTAAGAGTTTATATTAGACATTGCGGTTCGAACGTTAATATTGAGCCTTATGCTATTTTTAATCACGCTTTAAGTATTGGTGATAATTCGGGCATTGGTGCTAAATCAGAATTATATGGTGAAATTACAATTGGCAAAGATGTTATGATGGGTACCAATTGCATAATATATTCCCGAAACCATCGTTTTGATCGGATTGATATTCCTATGAGAATGCAAGGCTCTGATGAAAGTAAACCGGTGGTTGTAGGTGATGATGTGTGGATTGGGGGAAGAGTTACTATTCTTCCCGGTGTCAATATAGGCAAAGGTGCAGTAATTGGTGCAGGTTCTGTAGTAACTAAAGATGTGCCCGAATATGCAATAGTTGGCGGAAATCCTGCAAAAATTATTAAAAGCAGAGTTAAATAGACAGATTATAGATTGAGTAGGGGTTTAAAGATATAAACATGAATATTCTTATTATAACGCATTATTATGAAATAGACGGGGTAATGGGTTCTATTAGATGGACTAGCTTGGCTCATCGGTTGTCAAAAAAACATAATGTTTACATAGTAACCCACGCCCACCAAAACATTGTCAAGCAAGATGAAGACAGTGGTAAAAATATTAAGGTTATATATATAGATAATGAGTGTGGTTATGCTAAAAGAAGTTTTAGTAAGAGTTCTAGTAGTGCCAAAAGTTCCACTGTTTCTATTAGTAATAAAAGACGGAAAAAGAATATTATTAAAAGTATTATAAAAAGCTCTTTATATATGATGAGTATGAGATTAACCTCATTTAAGAATGCAGAGTACATTTGTCGTCAATTAGAAGAAGAAAAAGTGAAATTTGATTGTGTTATATCAACTTCAAGACCATTTATAAACTGTTTTACAGCTTTTAATGTAGTGAAAAAATGGAAGATTCCTTGGTTACTAGACCAGAGGGACCTTCCTTATACCGATGGCACGCCTAAATCAGAAATCAACGCCTATAAATATGCTCTCAGGCGTTTTGATAAGTTCGTATCTAAATATACTCTTGTATCAAAGGGTATGGCAGATAGTTTTATTGAATTTTGTAAGTTTGGTAAAAAGCAGGAGGATAAAACCGTTGTCTTGAATAACGGTTATGATACTACCCACAAATCCGAGTTGGAAGATAGAGCTTATGATCCCGTTCTCTCAATTGCCTATGCGGGCGATTTATATGAGGGTAAGCGTGATGCCACCATCCTTTTTGATGCATTGAAAGAAGTGATGAAGGATGATGAATTTAGCGTAAGCGATGTAAGAATCAAATATGCAGGAGGCAGTAGCGAAAGTCTTGTTAATAAGGCTAAAGAACATGGCTTTGAAGAAATGATAGTAGATCACGGCAGAGTGCCCCATAAAGAAGCTATAAAGATGCAGCAGG
The DNA here is from genome assembly GCA_045605605.1 of Acutalibacteraceae bacterium. Lineage (GTDB taxonomy): Bacteria > Bacillota > Clostridia > Oscillospirales > Acutalibacteraceae > UBA737. The sequence goes on from JAZUQH010000015.1 coordinate 9,793, forward strand.
AAGCTGATTTATTATTATTGCTCACTTGGAATACATATATGGACAGAGGCATTCTGCCGGGCAAACTATATGAATATATGATGGCTAAAAAGCCTATTGTCTGCATTACCTCAGGCGAAATACCGAATGGTGAAGCAGAAGGTATGATAAACTCAATGAATTTGGGCGCAGCTGTAAATTATATTGATTATGATGAGGGAGTAAAGAAACTGGCTTCGTTTATTTCTAAACAGCTTTTAAATAAAAAGCAAAACAAACCTATAGAATATTCTCCCGATGAAAACAAGGTCAGCCAATTCGATTATGATAATTTAGTGAAAAAATTAGAATCAATTATGTTTGGTGATTTATGAAGAATGTTTTGATTTTTACATCTTTATATCCTTACGGTACGGGTGAAACATATTTGGAAGCCGAAATAGAATATTTGTGCGGAGTTTCAAATGTAACCGTAGTACCGCTCGGGGTGAAAAACTCTGATGATGAGCATAGGGAACTGCCACCATCAGCCAAGCTTGTTATATTAGAGCAAAATAAGAAATCACAGAAAATAAAAGCGTTCATTAAATCTATTTTCTCTGTGGCATTTGCATATGGTGTTTTTGAACTTATTAAATGTAAAAAAATAAGCGTTAAAACCATAAAAGAACTGCTTAAATTCATTTATGCAGGTGAAAGTCATTACCAAAAAGTGATTTTTATGTTTAAGCATAATAAAGTGCCGTTAAACAAGGATTTGATAGCCTATTCCTATTGGATGGATGGCTCTGCCTATCTTGTTTCAAAGCTTGGAAAGAAAGGATGTATAAGCTTAAGCCGTGCTCACGGCGGAGATTTATATGATGAAAGAACTCCGTGGAATCACCAGTTTTTAAGAAAATATATAGTTGAGCACATTGATTACCTATGTCCCATTTCCTTTAAAGGAAAGGAATATCTTGAAAATAGAATCGGCAAATATGAGAACATTATTCCAATGCATTTAGGAATTAAGGATGAGAGAATATGTGAGGCTTCTGAGAGTGATGAAATAATTCTTGTATCCTGTTCTGCGGCAATTAAATTAAAGCGGATAGAGCTTATTATAGAGGCGCTATCAAAGATAGATAAGGAAAATATAAATTGGGTGCATTTTGGTGATGGACCAGAATTAGATTCATTAAAAGCTAAAGCAGAAGAAAAGCTTAAAAGTGTCAAATATGAATTTAAAGGTCAGGTGCAAAACAGCGCTCTAAAATCCTTTTATAAAAACAATTCAGTTAAAGCTTTTATCAATGCAAGTGATACAGAGGGAGTGCCTGTTTCTATAATGGAGGCCATGAGCTTCGGCATCCCAACCGTCGCCACCGATGTTGGCGGTGTTGGAGAACTGGTTAAGGATGGGGTAAATGGCTTTTTGGTATCCCCTGATTCTTCTGAGTGTCTGCGAGAAGGTATATTAAAAATACTAAATATGTCTGACATAGAATATGAGAGCATAAGATACGGTGCCAGAAACACTTTTTTAAGTGATTGGGAATATCAAAATAATTACGAAAAATTTTATAATTTAATTAGCTGTAATAAATAAGAGAGGTTTTTTTTGTGAGCGGTCAGGATAATTTAAAAAAGAAAACACTTTCGGGTGTTGCTTGGAAATTTGCTGAGCGAATAGGTGCACAGGGTGTAACCACCATTGTATCTATAATTTTAGCCCGAATTTTAGACCCGTCACATTACGGAGTAATTGCTTTAGTAAACGTTTTTATAACGATATGTAACGTGTTCGTTGTAACGGGACTTGGCGAATCTTTAATACAGAAAAAAGATGCAGACGATTTAGATTTTTCATCTATATTTTACGTAAATGTAGGTTTTTCAATCGTTTTGTATGCACTGCTTTTCTTTTTGGCTCCGACAATTTCAGATTTTTATGAAAATCAATATTCTCAGTTGGTGTTGATAATAAGGGTAATGGGTATAAGACTTATTTTCGCAGCAATCAATTCAATTCAAAGCGCCAAAATTTCCAAGGAAATGAATTTCAGGAAATACTTCTGGGTTACTCTTATAGGAACGATAGCATCGGCTATAGTTGGTATTTCAATGGCGCTTTCGGGATTTGGAGTTTGGGCTTTAGTTGCTCAATATATGACTAATACTATAGTAAATACCTTAACGCTCTTTATTTTTGATAGATGGTTACCCAAATTAAAATTCTCCTTTAAAAGAGCTGTTCCCTTATTTAAATATGGGTGGAAGGTGTTAGCATCATCCCTTATATATACGCTTTATAACGAATGTAGAGAATTGATAATAGGAAAGGTTTATTCATCAAAGGATTTGGCTTTTTATTCCAAGGGCCAAACCTATCCCAAACTTATAACAAATAATCTCAGAAGTGCTATTACTTCTGTTACTTTTCCAATGTTTTCTAAAATTCAAGATGACAAAGGAGCAACAAGCGCGGCACTTTCTCGTACGATAAGCCTTACATCATATATTATTCTCCCTGCTATGATAGGCTTTGCTATGGTAGCTGAATTGTTTGTTAAAGTGTTGCTTACAGAAAAATGGCTTCCCAGTGTTCCTTATTTGCAGGTAGTATGTTTGATATATGCAGTTTCTGCAATACAAACTCCTAAATTGCAATGCTTAAATGCTCATGGATACAGTAATGTATATTTAAAGATGAGTATTTTCAAAAAGATATATGGTGTTGTGATTTTGCTCTGTGTATTCAGAATAGGTGTATTTTGGATAGTTTTAAGTGGCTTGATAGCGGCTTTGTTGGATGCACTTGTAGATTCGCTCATGCTTCAAAAATATATAGGATATTCTGTTGTTAAACAAACCAAGGATGTTTTACTTAATTTGATATCATCATTAGCTATGGCAGTGTGTTTATTCATATGTGGAAAATTATTAAGCGGTATAAATAGTTTGGTTGCGTTGCTTATTCAAATAGCAATCGGTATAATTGTTTATGTTGTTGTATCAATCATATCACAAAACGATTCTTTCAATTATATATTAAATATTTTAAGGAATTTTAAAAAGAGGGGTAGTAAAAATGGTTAATGTAATAGGACTTGGCTATATAGGATTGCCAACCGCACTAATGTTGGCTGCAAGCGGAGTTGAGGTTATCGGTACTGATTATAATAAAACTTTGGTGGATACATTAAAGTCAGGCAAAACAACCTTTAAAGAGGAAGGCCTTGATGAGTTATTTGAAAAAGCTCTTAAGGCGGGAATAAAGTTTACCACAGAGTATCAGAAAACCGACGTATATATTGTTTCTGTACCCACACCATACGATAAATTCAGTAAGAAGGTAGATGCAAAATACGTTGTTTCTGCTGTTAACAGCGTTATGGAAATTTGTGAAAAGGGCGCAACGGTTGTTATAGAATCTACGGTATCTCCAGGAACAATAGATAAATTTGTCCGCCCCGCTATTGAAGCAAACGGATTTAAAATAGGTAGAGACATTCATTTGGTACACGCCCCCGAGCGTATTATACCCGGAAATATGATACACGAACTGTTATATAATAACAGAACAATAGGTGCGGATGATGTGGCTATCGGAGAAAAAGTAAAGGAGCTTTACGCATCCTTTTGCAAGGGCGAGATAGTGGTAACCGATATAAGAACGGCCGAAATGACAAAGGTTGTTGAAAACACGTTTCGAGCTGTTAATATAGCATTCGCAAACGAGCTTGCTAAGATTTGCCGCCACGATAATATGGATGTTTATGAAATTATAAAAATATGCAATATGCATCCTCGTGTAAATATTTTGCAGCCCGGCCCCGGAGTAGGTGGTCACTGTATAAGTGTTGATCCTTGGTTTTTGGTTGGCGATTACCCAAGCCTTGCAAATGTGATAGATGAGTCTATGAAAACAAATGATAGTATGCCCGAATTTGTATTAAACAGAATTTATGAAATAATGCAAGAAAAGGGTGTAAAGGATATTGGAAGAGTAGGCTTGTACGGTTTAACCTATAAAGAAAATGTTGATGATTGCCGTGAGTCACCCACACTTCAGTTGCTTGAAAATCAGGGACGCCACTTGGCAGAGCCTTTAAAGGTTTACGATCCATTTATTAAAGATGATATGGTAAAAAATCAATACCACGATTTTGATAAATTCCTTAATGATATAGATATGGTAGTTATTATGGTAGGTCATGACGAAATAAAGAATAATATGTCTAAGCTTAAGGATAAGATCATTCTTGATACCAGAAAAGTCTGCGATTTGCCCGATGTTCAAAGATTATAATTATAATTAAAACAAAGGTGAACTATGAAAAAAGTAATGTTGGTGTTTGGCACTCGCCCTGAGGCTATAAAAATGTGCCCACTGGTTAACGAATTAAAAAAAAGGGAAAACATAAAAACGCTTGTATGCGTGACAGGTCAGCACAGAGAAATGCTGGATCAGGTGCTAGAGGTTTTTGATGTAAAACCCGATTATGACCTTTCAATTATGAAGGATAAGCAGACCTTGTTTGATATTACAACGAGTATTTTAGGTAAAATAAAATCAGTATTAGAAGAAGAAAATCCTGATGTGGTATTGGTCCACGGCGATACCTCTACTACCTTTGTAACAGCACTTGCTTGTTTCTATCTTCAAATACCGGTAGGTCATGTTGAGGCTGGTCTTAGAACCTTTGATATTTATTCACCTTTTCCTGAAGAATTTAATCGTCAAGCTGTTTCAATTATATCCAAGTATAATTTTGCGCCAACCGAGTTGGCTAAGGATAATTTGATTCGTGAGGGCAAAGAAGAAGAAACTATATTTGTAACGGGAAATACTGCTATTGATGCATTAAAAACAACAGTAAGGAAAGATTATTCACATCCACATCTTGAATGGGCAGACAATAGCAGATTGATACTAATTACTGCACATAGGCGAGAAAATTTAGGGGAGCCTATGCATAATATGTTTAGAGCTATTAGAAGGGTTATTGAAGAATTTCCGGATGTTAAAGCTATATATCCCATACATATGAATCCCGTTGTCCGCAAAGCTGCTGATGAAGAACTCGGAGGCTGTGAAAGAATTCGTATTATAGAGCCATTAGAGGTTATAGATTTTCATAATTTTATGGCAAACAGTTTTATGATTATAACGGATAGCGGCGGAATTCAGGAGGAGGCTCCCTCTTTAGGTAAACCGGTTTTAGTTATGCGAGATACTACCGAGCGCCCCGAGGGAATAGATGCAGGTACATTAAAACTTGTAGGAACAGAAGAGGAAACAATTTACAACGAATTTAAAAGACTCCTTTCCGATAGGAACGCCTATAACTCAATGTCGCACGCAGCAAACCCTTATGGAGATGGTTTTGCGTGTAAGCGTATTGCAGATATTCTTTCATCAGAGAGATAAAAAAGAGAGTCTCAGTATGCGTTTGCATACTGAGACTCTCTTTTGGTGCACCTAACAGGAATCGAACCTGCACCGAGTTGCCCCGACTAGAACCTGAATCTAGCGCGTCTGCCAGTTCCGCCATAGGTGCTTATAAAACTGCAAGAGTTATTATACCATAACTCATCAAAAAGTCAAGTGAAGTTTATTAAGTGTTTTGGCAATAGGAGCGCAAAGCCACTGATGGTTTTGCGCTCCTATGTTGTTTTTATTCTATTTCGAAAACTGCGGTGCCATAAGGCTCAATTGTTATGTTTTGCGCTGTGACATTACCGTGAATCGTTCTCTTGAAATTACCTTTTGTGATGGTATAATTTGTTGTCTGCTCATCGGGCGAATAGTTAATGGCAACTATTATATTGCTTCCCGCATTAGTAGGATGAACAGTAATACCAATTTTTGTATTGTCACGGTGGATAGATAGTGGCATTTGTTCTGCCAAAATATCGTATGGAAGACGGAATACATCGTCCTTACCTCCACGACCTTCGGAATAATCTTTTTCCACAGGGATAGTGCAGAAATAAATCTTACCCTTTCCGTAGTTGAAAACAGTTATAGCAGGATCGCCGTCATCCTCGCTGACCAAAACCTTAGCGCCCATTGGTTTTAATTTAAGCTTGATGGGGGCAGGGTAGTGGTTTCCGTTTATTATGGCATTGCCGTTGCGAATACTGTAGGTCTGAATTTCAGAACCGAAATTTTTAAGAAAATCGGATACAATAATCTCGCTTTCATAATTCACTAAAAGAGTAGCGCCGTTACTTACGCGATTTAAAATATTACGGTACGTTTCGCCCGATATAGCATTTTTTATAGAGGGAATAATATAAAAATCGCTGTCGGGTATATTGCGGCGGGTGCAGTAGCTTAAGTTGAAGCCTGCTTGTTTAGAAAGAACATAACTCGCTACAACATCTCTCCAATCGGTAGCCCCGGGAGCGCCGTTAAGTATACATACCGCATCGACCTTAGCTTTAGGAAGACTATTATCAACAAGCTCACTGCTGATTTTTTCGATATCTTCTTTAACCGTCCGAAAGGCTTTAGCTGCAGGCTTCTCGGTATTATCTGTGTTAAATAGTCCAAGTTCTCGTTCACAGGCATTCCAATCATAAGGTGGATAAAGTAGGTGCTTTTGCTCATTGGCGCACCACCACATAAAACCTGTAAGCCCGTTTGCCCAGGAAGACATAGCTTGTACCCTTGCGAAACCGCCGGATATTTCTTGAGAGCAGACAAAATCTCCAAGAGTACCGACCTCTTCCACAAGGCAGGGCTTACCTGTTATGCCTTCACAAGCCTTACCCTCTGCTACCGCATGTAAAAGACCACGCATACTGGTTATAGGTTCGTTTAAAATAAAACCTGAAAACTTTGCATAGGGGTGAACGGTGGTTACTTCAAACATATCGTGGCGCTCGTAAAGCATTTTAGAGCCATCGCTACGGAGTGGGTGCATATCTTCCATAATCGGACGCTCTTTATCTATAGCGCGAATGGCGTTATAAATATTAAGCGCCCAGTTGTGATATTCAAAACGACTGACTGTAGCTAAACAATCGGTTTCGTTGCCCGATGTCCAACCAACGATTACTTTTCTGTTAACGAAGCGTTTTACAAATTCTTTTACAAAACGCAGCTCGTAATAAATTGCCAAGGGGTCATTTAGAAGATTTCGACCTTCCAACGCCTGTGGACAAAAGAGCCTTCCGCTCATCCAACCTGTGATAATGCCTACGCATACCTTTAATCCGTGCTTTTCTGCAAGGCCTAAAACTATATCGAATTTTTTGAGCATATCTTCATTAAGACCTGCATATTCAAGATCTTCATATTCTAAGGAATTTTCATCGTTTGTGCGGATCTCAATTTCGCCTCCTTTGTAACCGCGGAGCATTTTTATAGGCTGAAAGTCGGACCACAAAGGGAAAACTCTAACAATATCAAGCTTTAACTCCTTAAGACGACGGAAATCATCATCAATAACCGACTCATCAAATTCACTCCACATATTGATACCTGCATTTGAAGCCCAATAGTTTGCGCCGGTCACGAAATTGCTTGTTAGCACCTAATCACTTCCCATATATTTGATTACTCAAAATATATCACAAATAGCTATAAAAGTCAATGAGAAAACAGTCCAAGGATTTATGAAATCAGCTCTCTTTTTGTTATTGCATTTTGTTTGCTTCTGAGTTATAATTACATCGTAATAATTAGTTTATACTAATGATTGAAAGGGAATAAGTAGTAACCCTCGAAAACCCTTGATTTTACGGGCTTTTTGAGTTCCCGTTTTCGTCAGTGACTACACATTGACTACACTTGGTTTTTATAGATACTCTGCTTTTTATAGCAGAGTATCTTTTTTTGAAACTTATATGTACAATTATTCTGCGACCTTGCCAAATAGAGTTTCATAGATTTCAACCGTAGAATGATTTGCTACCCATTTTTTTGCTTTATCTACTGATAGCGGAATAATCACACGGTCATTGCGAAGCAAGAAAAATTCTTTTGTTACTTTTTGATAAAGCGCTTCCCCAAAGTAATCAAAATCGGTGTAAGGAAGACCGTTACTATAAGTATCAATTACTTTAGCCGTGTCGGTGTCGTATTTACGACCATTAATTATTTTCTTCATATAGGCATTCTCCTTTCTAAATATTTTTATATGAAACTCTGCTTTTTATGGCAGAGTATTCATTTCTTTGAGCAATCTCTTTTGCAATTCTTTCACCATAGGTCTTGCGGGACTGTTTTCTAAACAGAAGGTGAATAAATCTTCCATAAGAGCAATGGAATATGGCAGATTATCTTCGTATTTTTCAAAACATCTTAATGCAAATACCAGTGCTGTACAGGCATATTGTTCACAATCGTATAGGTTGGGAATTTGTGTTGTGTTACGATAAATATTAAATAATTGGTTTAGTGCCTTATTCAACTCTGAAGAGTGGGCCGACGCCCATCCAAACCAATCAATTTCATTTTCTAAATAAAAATCAAATTTAGAATGTGTAGTATTCATTTTGGCGTCACGTAATTCATTTATTTCAGATAAAATTTTCGATGAGTCATAATTTTCGAAATTAGCAGATGAGTTTAGTGTCGCAAACAAATATAGGGCTTCGCAAAAGTGTAACCAAGTGTCACCGCAGTCTTTCATAAAATTCAATTTACATTGTGCTTGGTAGAGCGCAGTTCTGATGTGTTTGAAGTTTTTAGCAATATCTTTGTCTTTGAAGTATTCGCTTACTTCACGTTCGTTTATTTTTAGCATTATGTATGTCTCCTTTGTAATATATTTTATTTGTGGTGCTCCGCCAAAAGGCAGAGCACCTTTTTGTTTACCAAGTTCTTATAAGTCCCTTCGCCGAGGTCGTTTTAATACCTATCGTTCCGAACTCGGAGCAATATGGGTCGCTACGATTGACAACATAAGCAAGAGGCTCGCCTGCTTCGAGAAGTTGACGGTCTATTTCCCATTCGTCCTTGTTGTTGCTAACGTAGAGATATGAATCTAATATGCCGAGCGAAGTATATGCTCTGACGACGTGATATACACGAGCATTATGTTCTGCTTCCCACAATCTGATGTCCGCAAGTTCTTGGTCGCTAACCCAGAACAATGCACCAAAGGGTGGGTCACTTCTCGTTACATACCCAAAATCGGCATACTGCTCGATAGTTTCATCCATAATATCAAGCAATTTCATTCGCTCGATGGCTTCCTTGTCTTTCTCGTCAATGTTAGGTTTCATTATCATCACCCCTTTCGCTTGTAGGCGATAGTTTAGAAATCAACACTAACAAGTATTTGAGATTTTCGAGTATATCGGTGTCGTGGTCGATTTGTCGCAACCGATTTAACTCTTTGGCGATGTCAACGAGATACTCACGAAGATACTTTTGTACCCGTATGTTCGGGCGCACGATAATATCTTCGCAAAGCAATCGTTTTGTGCAGTAGTCTTGCTTGGTTAAACCAGAGGTCCGAACCATCATATTGATGGTGTCAGACTCCTGTGGCGAAACACGAAAACCAATGGTTATGCTTCGCCACCTTCGTTTGTTGTCGAGATTTTTTTCAGACAATTTCGGGAACTCCTATTCGTTAGATTTAAGTAAATTTTCAAATAAATTGCTTGGGTTAATTTTACCTGTGGCGACCTCATTAATAAGTCTTGCGACCATCTCATTAGAACATTCATAAGGGCGAGCGTATGTTGTTGTAACATCTTTACTTTCTTTTATTTTGTGTCCCAACCTACGTTTTATCGAAGTTCGTGGCACACCCAAAGTCTCTAACAATGAAGCGTGACTATGACGTAGAGCGTGGATTGTAATTCTGGGAACTCCTGCTACCACGCTATATTTGTTAATAACAGAATGGAGAGATGATTTGCTCAAATCGAATATTCTTGTGTTATTAGTATAAAACTTCATACTATCAAGGTATTCACGGAGTTCATCTACTAATATATCTGGAAGATAAATCTCTCGTTTGCTTGACAGTGTTTTTGGAGGTCCCACCTCCAATTCTCCATCTAATAATCGCATAGACTTGTTAATCTTGAGAATTTTCTTGTCAAAATCAATGTCACGAGGTGTAATAGCGAGTAATTCACCAAGTCTAACACCGCACCAAAAGAACACCTCAAATGCATAATAAAATGTAGGCTTATTCTCTATGAACTTTTGAAATTTACGGTACATATCTACGGTCCATATTGTCACTTCGGGTGCTTCTTTTGAACCCATTCTCTTGGCGATAGGGTTTTTAGGAAGGTCATAGTATTCAACAGCATAATTAAAGATTGCCGACAACTGATTTTCAACCGTGCGAAGATAAGTTTTGGAATAAAGTTTGCCATTTTGTTGTTTGGCTTGCTTCATCATTCTTTGCCAATCTTTGATGTCCCTTGCTTTTAATTCAAAAACAACCTTATCCTTGAAATAAGGGAGAATGTGGTTGTTGATATTAGATATCTTGGTTCGCATAGTTGTATCTTGAATTTCATCATCTAATTCAGCATCCTCCAAATATTCTTTAACAAGTTCTTCCATTGTCATAAACTCGGTTAAGGTTTTCGTTTGTTCGAGTTGTATAATAATTTTAGGGAGTTCATATTTAACCCATTTGTCTGCATCCTTCTGCAATTTAAAACCGCGTTTACAGGTGCGATGTCTTTTGCCATCTTTGGGAGAAACATAACTGTAAAAGACACGATATTTGTCGCCGTCTTTTTTTACAAGGCTACGATATTCACTCATATTACCACCCCCTTATGCCGATACAGAACCGCAAATTCTTTCGTAGAAATACTTGCGGTTGGTACGACCATCAATAGTTAAAATGCCTTTCGCAGAGAGTTCTTCATTTAACTGCTTTACAATACGATAGGCATAAGCACGAGACACATCCATCACAATCGCAACTTCAGCTGCTTTGATGAACAAGTCATTAGTTTCATTTGTTTTACGGAAATTAGTATTCATAATATCCACCTTTCTTAAATTTAAAATTAGTTTTCGGTTGAGCCCTGCTCAACCGGTTATGCTGTCGCATAACCGTGAGCAGGAGCGATATTAGTAATTGATGATGTCCCAAAAAGTCAACTGTTCCCATTCTTCGTTACAGGGAGTTGTTTCTTCGGTATCATCAGAATGATTTACGAGTTTCATAAAAAGCGATTTGAGGTCGCTTATGTAGATGTCAGATGACTTATGTTTTAACATAACCACTGCTTCTAAAAAATGCAGATAATTATGCTTGTGCGGTCTGATACCGCATTCTTCACAAAGGTCATCAAACATCAATCTGTATACGTCTATTCCGTTCATACATCATCCCCTCCTAATACTTGGGGGTGTCGAGAAGTTTGGTGAGTTCGGCGGTAAGACGGTTGGCAAAGTCTTTTGGGTACTTGCAACCATCAAGAATAATGTCCATTTCTTTGCAACTTATATTTGCCTTGCGACGAAAGCAAACCAAATCAATGACATATGCAGCATAAGCAGAATAGTCATCGCCACACATAGAATCGTGTTTTTTGTCTTCAAAGAAATTATCAATCTTTGATTGGACTTGATGTGGCAAATCTTGATAGTCCCACAAGAGTGGGAGAAAATCATTTCTCATCGGTAAAACCCCCTTTCGATACGATTTGGTGCATTGTGTCCTTAAGCGCCATCTTTTTGGCATATAGGGATTGATTTTGAGCACGAATTTCTTGTAAATCTGAATGAATTTTTTTGGCCTTTTCTTTATCAAACGTTTCGTCATCATATGAACAAAGCAACTGCTTGTCTAAACGAGTTCGTTTATCCGATAGTTTTCGCATTTCATTTTCGACATCGTTAATTTCTCGTGCCAATTTTCTTGCTTTCGCTTTCTCTTCTTTGGGTAGCCCTGTCGGATTGAGACATTTGTCAATCCAAACATCTCGTGATTCAAACAAACTTTCCGCAACAGTTGGTATGTAATATCTTTCGGTTTCCTCATTGTCTATCTCACTGATAACATACCTTTTTTTGAGAACGTCTGCAGATATTAAGTTGTTTATGTATTCAATGATTTCTGCTTCTTCCAAAAAAGAAAATAAATAAAGTTTTTCACTAACAACATCAGTCATTTCATCAAAAGACAAAGTGAAGTCTTCTGCGGAATGTGACCCCATCCCGTCTTGTATAGCGATATATACCGATACGTATCTATCGCCCTTCGTTCGGACAAGTTTTCTTAAACCTATGTCTTTTTCGATAAAATTGGCAGGAAGTTGTGTGAAGTCGGGTTTGTATTTTTTATACAAACTTTCGGTTGGAGTCATTTCAACCACTTCCCTTCGTATTTTTGTTGATAAATTGAAATCTATCAACTTGCCAACAGTATAACACATAAATTGCAATTTGTCAATAGTTAATGTTGGTTTCTTGACAAAACTCAATTTTTGTGATAAAATTTACCCATAGCAAATAGAGGAGATGAGCAGTTATGAAATATGTTTATGCTTGTATTTCGCATAAGAGAGAGCGAGATATTAAAGACGTAGAAAAGACAATTAAATATAAAAAAGCCCTTGAAATCGCAAAGGCTTTGAGAATTGAAAATATAGTTATCGATGTTTGTGTTGGTAGAAATAGAAAAAAGCCAAATTTAGATAATATTTTACGCACCAAAGAAAATATTATTATCGTTTCAGATATTACTTCGCTAGGTACACAAGAAGAAATTGCCGATAATTACAAGCGAATTGTGAATTTAGGTAATGAAATTCTCATTTGTTACTACGGTAAAGGTGGTTTGTTGGAGGAGGACGAAATTTCAACAGTGAACTTGCACTTTGAGAAAACCAATGTCCCTTTAAAAGAGGCAATAGAATCCCTCAATGCTATGACAACAACACAATTCCGAAAAACAAGCACCAGAGTTATTGACCCTAATATCATTGAAGGTTACTGGCAAGTTGAAGAAGGACTTAAATCACAGACCGAGGTTGTTAATGAAATAAATACTAGCAAAAGCACCTTTATGCGTCGCGCGGAAGAATATCTATATTCAGACGATTGGTATGTGAGATATGAGCAAGAGTACGATAGGTTGGGTCTTAAACTACTTATGTTACCAACCAAAATAGGTGAGATTTCCGATAATGGTAAGAAAATGTACCAATATCTAATGGACCATCCTGACGAAGTAATTGTTGACGAAAACTCATATCCTGTTAATGCGATTGCTCGCTACGCAGAGATAGATATGGACTTGTGGAGCGAGATTGAGAATGCAGACGAAAACAACGAAAAGGAAAGATATAAATATTTACTGCGAAAATATTATATAAATGCAGTACATTATTATCGTGAATCAATTCGTTACCAGAGATATTTGAAGTTTGCTAAATACCGCAAATAATTTTTTGAAAATAAAATCGCCATACATTAACTTTTTCTTATATTGATTTATAAGAATTGGAGGAATTGTATGGCGATTATTTTTACCCCAGATTATTTCAAAACAGAGTTTCGGAACGGAAAAAGCATACGTCAAATTGCAAAAGAAAACTATGTATCTTCATCGCACGTGTCACACATTGTCATTGCTTTGGAGAAGAGTGGTAAGCTAAAGAAAATAGACCGATGTGTGGTTCCGACCAACCTCCTGACCGACCTTGCTTATGGTCGTCGTTCCTTTTATGAAGTTGAAAAAATCACTGGGAAATCTTATCGGTATCTAAAAAGATATTCAAAGATGGTTAAATGAAAAATGGGTGTGCAACACCGGCGTTGCACACCCATTTTTCTTTTCACTATGTGTTATTATGTGGTTAATTATATGGGTAAAAATATGGTCATTACTAAGCATATTTTAGGGGTTATTATTAACCATACTGTTTTTGAATTGTACTGTTTTAATTACCAAAAATCAGTAATTAAAAAAATAAAATATATAATCAGTCGTTTTTAAAAACGACCTCGTCATACTATCAACTATTTTAAGAGTTATGGAAAAAGGGTGGCAAATATATACCTTATTACTACCTTTTTTAGGTTTAATCGTTTCTAAAAAATTATAAAAATTTTTAATCGTTTCTGGGTCGCCTTGAAAAATATATCGTTTCGCAATTATAATTCGTGACAATTAATGATACAATGATGTACTCAAATAATAGAAAGAAGGTGAAAAAAGTGAGTGTAAAAACCGCTATTTACGACAAGATAATTACAACTATAAACCCGATATTGGAAGACAATATCAAACCGTCCTCTCTTCGCAACCCGCAATTTGAGATGTATGCAAAACAGTATGCCGATAATCTTCTTTTAAAAACCTTTCATTGTCCTGACGAGCAGTATAAAATCCCTGAATACGTCCTTAAAAACGCATTTACGGCAGGTTTCTTCTGTCAGATGTTAAATACCTTAACTGATAAAGAAGACTTCGAAAAAACGGCATTTATCGTCTCTGTTTTGACGGGTAATGTTTATTGTTTGGAAGGACAGTTGGTTGGTTTGCTTCTCAATTCGGATGGGGAGAGCATTAGAGACCTCTACGAGAATATTAAAGAACTCGTGGCAATCGAATGTCGCCAGTTTCTTACCTATCAGAATATTGACGAAGCACCTTTAAAAGACTTGTGGACTGTATATTACACCGTATTCTTAATCGGCAGTGCAATCAATATTGATTATAAAATTGTTTAAAAAAGAGAATGCCATCGGCTACGTTGCCGATGGCATTTCTATATATAAGTACTATCTTTGGTCACTTGGAAGTGACGACCCCAACGAGTAAAAGATACTCAATTATTATAAAATAGTCAAGAAAAAGTGCGACCTTTTTGGGGTTCGCACTTAAATTATTTATCCGTTTTTTGGAATAGGGGGCATAAACATCCTCAATCATACCGACAAATTGGAATTTACAGAGATGAGTTATACAGGTGTTCCAACTTCGATTAGATTTCCGTCCAAATCATAGAATCTGACCACCTTTTGGCCCCAACTGTGAGTCATCAGGTGGTTGACATATTCGATTTCAGGGTAAAGTGTTTCAAGACGCTCTACAAATTGTTCTATGTTAGGTTCTTCAAAATACAACTCAGACTGATTACTGTTTGTAATTACATTTCTTTTTGTGAATTGTTCCCAGTATCTCGATTCCTGTAAATATAAATTATTCGTCAATTCCATATTCCCATCGTTGTCTTGAAGCAGTTGAAACCCAAACATATCACTATAGAACTTTAACGCACGGTTACAATCTTTAACAACAATAAGCGTTCCTTTGTATTTCATATGCGTTCTCCTCGTCAAATTCTTATTTGTCGAACTCAATTAAGCTCTGAGATTTTCTCTTCAAGCTTCTGAACAAACTGACCGACAAAATAACCGTCAATGAATCGATGGTTAACGTCAAGAGTCATATTGATAATGTACTTGCCGTTCTGCCCTGTATATTTACCCCATACAAGAATCGGTGCGGTATCGTCTTTGAGTTTCGGGTCGGTGTAAT
>JAZUQH010000016.1:0-27136 GCA_045605605.1 Acutalibacteraceae bacterium
ATCGTCATAGGGCCTACGCCACCGGGTACGGGAGTTATTGCCGAGCTTTTTTCTGCCACTGCATCAAAATCCACGTCGCCGCAAAGCTTACCGTCTACACGGTTTATACCAACGTCAATAACAACTGCGCCATCCTTTACCATATCAGCTGTAACAAATTTTGGTCTTCCAACAGCCGCAACCAAAATATCCGCATTAGCGCATATTTCTTTTAAATTCTTAGTTCTTGAATGGCAGATTGTAACTGTACCGTTTTTATGCAATAAAAGCATACCCATAGGCTTGCCTACTATATTAGAACGGCCTATAACCACACAGCTTTTGCCGCACACATCAATATTTTCCTGAAGTAACATTTCCATAATACCTGCAGGGGTACAGGGAGCAAAATCATAGTCCCCAATCATAATTTTACCCACATTAGTTGGATGGAAAGCATCCACATCCTTTTCGGGTGAAATAGCGTTGATTACGACACTTTCGTCAAGTCCGTAGGGTAGCGGTAGCTGACAGAGAATTCCGTTAACGCTTTTGTCATTATTAAGCTCTTCAACAAGACCTAAAAGCTCCTCCTCGGTGGTGGTTTCGGGAAGTACATATTCCTTTGAAATAATGCCTAAAGCCGCACAAGCCTTTTTCTTATTTGCAACATATATTTGCGAAGCGGGGTCACTGCCCACAAGAATTACTGCAAGGCAGGTTTCAACGCCCTTTTCCTTAAGGGAGGCTACCTCCTTTGCCACGTTATCCTTAATATAGGCAGATACTGCCTTACCGTCTATAATCTTACTCATCCTCGGCTATTTCCTCCTTGGGTTCTTCTGCCTCATCGGTATTTGCGGCAAACACAGTTTCATATTCGCCCTCATTTACTTGCTGTTTGTTTTTCTTAAAGAGGACAACAAGTATTATCGCAGCGGCAATAAATATAAGGGCAGAAACTAAGCAGGATACTCTTATCTTGCCTATCATAAGACTATCGGTGCGAAGCATTTCTATAAAGAATCTTGCAAAGCTATACCAAACTATATAGCTTAAAAATACTTGACCTTTAAAGCGGCGTTTTTTAGCAACAGCATTAAGCACGAAAAATCCTATAATACACCAAACCGATTCGTAAAGGAAGCAAGGATGAACAAGTCCCTCACCCATTTCCATTATAGTGCGGCTGCTTTGCATACCCCACCAATCGCTTCCCGTAAAGGTGCCGTATGCCTCTTGATTTATAAAATTGCCCCATCTGCCCACGCCTTGACCTATAATGAAGCCAACCGAAGCCAAATCGAACATATCAAGGATATTTACCTTTCTTATGTAGCACATAAGGGCTCCGCAAAGAAATGCCCCTATAACGCCGCCGTAAATGGCTATACCGGCAAAGCCAGAAGAATCGCCGAAGCCGAAGAAATCCTTAATGCCGCCAAGCTTTACGCCGTCAAAAATAACATAATAGGCTCTTGCGCAGAGGATGGCAACGGGCACCGTAACCAACACCACATCAAGCATTTTATCGGTATTTATTCCGAAGCGCTTTTCGTTATAGATAAGGGCGTAAACCACTGCCAATAAAAATCCTAACGCTATAATTATACCGTACCAGTAAACATCCCATCCGTTTTTACCTATGGGAAGAGTGAAGGCAACGGGGTTTATCGTAAACTGTAAACCGAAAATTTCCACTTGGTAGCTCATTTTAATTCTCCTTTGGAAGTATTACCGAAAGAACGGAATTTTCTACGCTGAAGGAATCAAGGCGTTTTACAACGCTTTCAGCCGTAACTGCCTTTAAAAGCTTTATTTCCTCATAAAGCTCGTGACCGCTCACCGCCGCTTCAACAAGACTCATAGCACATCCCGAAACACTGCCCATTCTTCTTACGGCGTCACCGTACATTCCGCATTTTACGGCAGAAAACAGTTTTTTATCTATTCCGTTTTCCTTTATTCTTTCTATCTCGGCGTTTATTTCCTCAGCCACTTTTTTAGGATTATATGACTCACCCTCAAAAATCATAGTGGCATAGCCTCTGCCGCAGAAATACTCACTGCCGAACTCATCATTTATAAGCCCCTCCCTTACAAGTCGGGCATAAAGAGGAGATGCCTCCCCGCAAATAAGCTCGAGCAAGAGGGACATACAAACCTTTGTTTTAAGACTTCTTTCAGGAGTGGATATCTTCTGCTTTAGTCCGTAACAAAAGGTGGGAATAGCGACGGATAATTTCTGCTCAACATAATTTTCTAAAACCTTTTCATCCTCAATAAATTCTCTTCTTTCTATTTCCACGGGAGGATAATATATAATTTCTTCCTCTATCTGCTTTAACACCTTATCGGTATCCACATTACCTGCAATGCAGATAAACATATTAGAGGGGTTATAAAAGGTTTCATAGCACTTGTAAAGCAAGGATGCATCAATCTTAGAAATTGATTCTACCGTTCCTGCGATATCTATTCTGACGGGATGCTCACGGTACATACTTTTTAACATATTAAACATACTGCGCCAACCCGCATTATCATCATACATACCAATTTCCTGACCGATTATGCCCTGTTCCTTTTCCACCGTTTCCTGAGTGAAATAGGGGTGCTGAACAAATTTGAGAAGAATACTTAAATTCTCATAAAAGTTATCGCCGCAGCTAAAAAGATAGCAGGTGCGGTCAAAAGAGGTATAAGCATTGGCGGATGCGCCCGTTTTGGCAAAAAGGGTAAAAGCATCACCCTCCTCGCTTTCAAAAAGCTTATGCTCTAAAAAGTGAGCAATACCCTCGGGAACACTTACCTCCTCGCCCCCATCCTTTGAGAAAACGGTATCAATAGAGCCGTATTTAGTGCCAAAAAGGGCATGGCAGGAATCGAACATTGGCTTTTCCATTACATATATCTCAAGCCCTGATGGGAGAACTGCTTTAACATAGCCCTCGCCAAAGGGACCTTCAAAATACTGTTTTTTTATCATTTGCTTTTCACCTCACAGGGTTTAAGACTATATATCGTATGCAACTCAATTCCCTTTGCCGCTTCACATATTTCTTCCTTTGTTACCTTAGAAATCAACTGAGAAAGTTCTTCAGGTGAGGGGGGATTTTCCTCAAATATCTTTAAAGAATACCACATATCAAGCATTGCCTGACTATCATAATAGGTTTTAAGGGAATCCTTGGTACTCTTAACAGCAGATTCAAACTCAAAATCGGTAAACATACCCTTTTTCATTATAAAAAGCTGATCGGTTATAGCCTTTATAGTCTTTTCCTCGTTCTTAGAGTCAATTCCACAGTCAACCGTCAAAAAGCCTTTAATTTTAACAAGGCCTACCGCACAATAATAGCAAAGGCTCAGCTTTTCTCTCACATTATTAAAGAGCCTTGAATATGGTCCGCCACCGAAAATATCGCACATAAGGGTAAGGGCAAGAGTTTCTCTATCGGCGCCGCTGATATCACTTGTAAATCCAAGCACCAGCTTACCCTGAGTAATATCCATATTTTCAGTAACCGTTCTTACGCTTTTAACGGGCGCAAGAGGGGTGTTCACTTTACAATCTGTAACCTTTTCCCTGTTTATTCTTTCAAAGCTCTGACTGATGCTCTCAAAAAGTCCGCGAGGTAACGCAGAAGAAACAACGTTTATTCTCACATATCCGCTCTTTAACATATTTTCCCAAGCGGTATAAAGGCTTTTGCCCGTAATGGCTTCAACCTGCTCTACCGTACCGCACTTTGAAATGCCATAGGCTTCGCCCTTAAACATTTCTTCCACAAGGCGCCTTTTGGCATACAGCCTTTTTTCGTTAAGCTCACCTTTTATATGCTCTATGGCCTTACGCTTTTCTCTTTCGGTATCCTCAAGGGCAAACTCGCCGTTTTCTGCCTTTGGCTTAAAGATAAGGTCGCAAAGCAGTTCACACGCCTGAGCCGTTAAATCCTCTTTATCAATGGTATATTTATCGTTTATAACCGAGATTGCCATTTTAAGAAGCTGATAATCTCCCACCTTCTCGCAGGAGGAGATAAGCTCTGCGCCGTAAAGCCTTGTAAGCTTATAATTAAGCTTTGAAAAATCAGGGTATTTTTCACTACAGGTTGTAAGCACAAAGGGAAGCAATGCATTCTCAGCCACGGTTTCTTTTTTTAAGGGTAGATAGAAGTTGAAGGAAATAAGAGTAGTATTAAATCGGTCGTTCTTTATAAACTGACCTACTATTCCCTCACCTAAGCTCGTAATTTCAGGTAACATCGGTTTCTCCTTAACCAAAATATTTATTCATTTTATTATACCACATTTATACACACAATAACAACCCTTATTTAATATACTTTTTTCTTGTAATTAGTATAGGTTTATGGTATAATATAGCATAATTATACTATATTTAGGTGGTAAATGCTATGAAATGTCCTTTTTGCGGTTACGAAGAAAGCAAGGTTATTGATTCCCGTCCCACTGATGAGGGCGAAAAAATCAGAAGAAGGCGTGAATGTCTTAAGTGTGAAAAGCGTTTCACAACCTATGAAATGATTGAAAGTCTGCCCATTATTGTTGTTAAGAAGGATAAATCCCGTCAGCAGTTTAACAGAGATAAATTGCTTACCGGTATGCTCAGAGCTTGTGAAAAGCGTCCTGTTTCCATCGAAACTGTAGAACACGCTATCGATGATATTGAGCTTGTTATCCAGAACTCTCTTGACCGTGAGGTTACAAGTGAGAGAATCGGTGAGCTTGTTATGGATAAATTAAAGGGTATCGATGAGGTAGCCTATGTTCGTTTTGCCTCGGTTTACCGTCAGTTTCAGGATATTGATACCTTTATGTCCGAGCTTTCCAAGTTACTTTCCAAGGAGAAAAAATAATGTCCGATAATAAAGCTTTGGCAGAGCTTTTGCTGCCCCATATTGACAAAACCCCTGATTACTATGAAAATTTATATCCCGAAAGAAGCTTACCTGAGGGCGCAAGGGTAACAAGAGTAGCACCAAGTCCTACAGGATATCTTCATTTGGGAACCCTTTTCACCTCTCTTGTAAACCGAATTACTGCTACAAGCTCAGGCGGTATATTTTTCACCCGAATTGAAGATACCGATAAAAAGCGTGAGGTAAAGGGCGGTATTGAAGATATAATTGATGGTCTTAACCGTTTCGGTATTACCATTGATGAGGGCTTTATAAGCGGTACTGAGGAAAGTGGCGTTTACGGTCCATATCAACAAAGCAAGCGCGCCGAAATTTATCAGACATATGTCAAAGACCTTATCATAAAAGGTCTTGCCTACCCCTGCTTCTGTACTGCAGAAGAGCTCGAAGCTGTTCGATGCGAGCAAGAAGCCAATAAAATCCGCACGGGTTATCACGGTGAGTACGCCAAGCATAGAAATATAACCTTTGAAGAGGCAAAGGCGCTTATTGATGAGGGAAAGCCATTTGTAATAAGACTCCGCTCTCAAGGTAGTGAAGAAAACCGCATCACCTTTGAGGATACTATTAAGGGTAAAATTGAAATGCCTCAGAATGACGAGGACTTTGTTCTTCTTAAATCCGATGGCATACCCACCTATCATTTTGCCCATGCTATAGATGACCACCTAATGCATACTACTCACGTGCTTCGCGGTGACGAGTGGATTTCCTCTGTGCCTAAGCACATCGAGTTATTTAAAATTTTAGGCTTTAAGGTTCCAAAGTTTGGTCACGTTTCCCCCATTATGAAATTAGATGGAGGGGCTAAGCGTAAGATTTCTAAAAGAAAGGACCCCGAGGCTGCAGTTCACTTTTTTGCAGAGCAGGGTTATGACGCTGAGAGTGTTATAGAATATCTTATGACCATTGCCGCATCCGATTTTGAGGATTGGCGCAGAGCAAATCCTGATGCTAAGCTTAACACCTTTAAATTCAATCTTAAAAAGATGAGTGTTTCGGGCGCCCTTTTTGATGAGAATAAGCTTAACGATGTGAGCAAGATTAAGGTAGCGGCTATGTCAAGCGAAACCGTTTACGAAAAGCTTTGCGCTTGGGCAAAGGAATTTGATGAGGAGTTTTATTCACTTCTTACTGCTAATCCTGAATTTTCAAAGGCAATGCTCAGCATTGACAGGGATAATTCCAAAAAGCCCCGTAAGGATATTGCTAAGTGGAACGAAGCAAAAGATTACTTTGCCTACTTCTTTGACAGCCTTTATACTCCTTGCTACGAGCTACCTGAAAATATTAAGGCAGACGATGCCAAGGCGTTCCTTACGGAATATAAAAAGGTTTACAACTCCGCCGATGACCGTCAGGCTTGGTTTGATAAAATTAAGGAGCTTTGTCCTAAGCTTAATTTCTGTGCAGATACTAAAGAATATAAGGCAAACCCTGATGCTTATAAAGGCAGCGCAGGTGACCTTAGCACCATTCTTCGTATTGCGGTTACGGGAAGAAGAAATACGCCCGACCTTTGCTCTATTATGCAGGTTTTAGGTGTTGAGCGTTGCTTTGCCCGTATAGATAAGATGATAAATTCGCTTTAAGAGGTTTTTTAAATGGAAGAAAATAAAGTTTTAAACGAAGAAGCTGAGGTAGTTAAAAACCAGAACTTCATTCACGATTTTATAGATGAGGATTTGGCAGAGGGTGTTTATACAAAGGTGCAAACCCGTTTTCCCCCCGAGCCTAACGGATATCTTCATATAGGTCACGCCAAAGCTATCTGCATTGACTTTGGCGCCGCAGAAAAGTACGGCGGAAAGTGTAACCTCCGTCTTGACGATACCAACCCTACAAAAGAGGATGTTGAGTACGTTGATGCTATAAAAGAGGATATCGAGTGGTTAGGCTTTAAGTGGGACAATCTTTACTATGCCTCAGATTATTTTGATTTTATCTATGAGTGCGCCCTAAGACTTATCGACAAGGGACTTGCCTACATTGATGAGTCCACCCCCGAACAGATTAAAGAAATGAGGGGCACTTTGACCGAGGCGGGTATTAACAGCCCCTACCGTGACCGACCCATAGAGGAAACCCGTGATTTATTTAAGCGTATGACCGAGGGAGAATTTGAAGAAGGCTCCATGGTGCTTCGCGCTAAAATTGATATGGCTTCTTCAAATATCAATATGCGCGACCCCATTATTTACCGTATATTAAAGGCTCACCATCACCGCACGGGTGACAAGTGGTGCGTTTATCCTATGTATGACTTCGCTCATCCTTTAAGTGACGCTAAGGAGGGTGTTACCCACTCCCTATGCTCCCTTGAATTCGAAAATCACCGTCCCCTTTATAACTGGGTACTTGAGGCTGCCGATATCAAAAACGGACCAAGGCAGATTGAATTTGCCCGTATGAATGTTAACTATACTCTTACAAGTAAGCGCAAATGCTTAAAGCTTGTAAATGACGGTTTGGTTTCAGGCTGGAACGATCCTCGAATGGCTACCCTTTGCGGTATGAGAAGAAGGGGCTATCCTGCCGAGGCAGTAAGAGCATTTGTTGATAAAATAGGAGTTTCAAAGGCTTATAGCGTTATTGATTATGCTTTACTTGAATCCTGTGTAAGAGATTATCTTAACGAAAATGC
Organism: Acutalibacteraceae bacterium; assembly: GCA_045605605.1. Classification (GTDB taxonomy): domain Bacteria; phylum Bacillota; class Clostridia; order Oscillospirales; family Acutalibacteraceae; genus UBA737. The sequence goes on from JAZUQH010000016.1 coordinate 7,570, forward strand.
TGACAGAGCTATGGCAGTTTTGCGACCTTTAAAGGTAATTATTGATAACTACCCCGAGGATAAAACTGAGGAAATAGAGGTTGAAATTAACCCGAATAAGCCTGAGCTTGGCAAGAGAGCCGTTTCCTTCTCAAGAGAAATTTACATTGAGCAGGATGACTTTATGCTTGACCCTCCCGGTAAATACTTCAGACTCTGTCCTCAAAAGGAAGTTCGTCTTAAAGGCGCTTATTATGTTAAATACGCTTCCTGCGATATGGATGAAAACGGCAACATAACCGCCGTTCACTGCACCTATGACCCCGAAAGCCGCGGCGGTGAAACACCTGACGGAAGAAAGGTTAAGGGTACACTGCACTGGGTTGATGCCGGAAACTCCATTGATACCGAAATCCGCCTTTATGACCGCCTCTTTAATGTGGAAAATCCAAGTGATGAAGAGGGCGTATCCTCCTTTGCGGATAACCTTAACCCCGAATCTCTTACAATACTCTCGGGTTGCAAAATAGACTCCTCTTTAAAGGATGTTAAGAAGGGCGATACCTTCCAATTTATGCGTCAGGGTTATTTCTGTGTTGATACAGATTCTGCCGATAGTAAGATAATCTTTAACCGCACGGTTGCTCTTAAGGATTCCTTTGGTAAAAAGCTATGATAACTGTAGAAAAGGTTTTTAATTTTCTATGTGAGCGCTACCCCCTTGATACGGCTTGTGACTTTGATAATGCAGGTTTTCTCGTGGGCAATAAAAAGGATGCTGTAAGAAAAATCCTCGTTTGCCTTGACTGTGATATTACGGCTATCAATAAAGCTAAAGAGCTTGGCTGTAACCTCATAGTAACACATCATCCCGTAATCTTTGGCGGAATTAAATCAGTTACTGAGGAAAGCATTGTATATAAGCTTATTAAGGAAGATATTTCGGTTATAAGTATGCACACTAACCTTGATATTGCCAATGACGGTGTTACCGTAAGGCTTTGCGAGGCTTTAGGCCTTAAAAATATAAAGCCCTTTGTGGCAGAGGATGGCTTTGCTCTTAGAAGCGCTAAGGCGGATAATCTTTCCCCCGATAGCTTTGCCGCCCTTATTAAAGATAAGCTTGGCTTCTCGGTAAGGTATGTTAAGGGCAGTAAAAATATAAATAAAGTGCTTGTCTGCTCAGGCAGCGGCGGTGAGTTTTTAAAAGAAGCTGTAAGCTTTGACTTTGATGCATTGGTTACCGCCGATGTTAAGCACAATGTATTTATAGATGCTATAAACTCTGATATTTCGGTTTTTGACGGAGGGCATTACGCCACGGAAAACGTTATAGTAAAGCCTCTTGCAGAGCTTTTGCAAAAGGAATTTAAAGAAATAGAGTTTATCCCCTACTCCCCTGATTTAATAAAAAGTATATAAAAAACGATAAGATAAAAAAATAGGAACCTGAATTTCAGGTTCCTATTTTTTTATCTTATTCCATATTTTTCTATTATATAGTCCATATCCTTATCGCCTCTGCCTGAAAGGTTAATAAGAACTGAGCCTCTGCCCATTTCCTTTGCAAGCTTCATAGCGTAAGCTACGGCGTGGGCGCTTTCTATTGCAGGGATAATACCTTCAAGGCGAGATAGCTTATAAAACGCATCAAGGGTTTCTTCATCGTTAATAACATCATACTTAACTCTGCCGATTTCCTGTAAAAAAGCGTGTTCGGGACCTGAAGAGGGATAATCAAGTCCGCTTGCTACTGAATATACGGGGGCGGGTTCACCATCCTCACCCTTTAACATTATACTGTTAAAGCCGTGCATTATGCCCCCGGTTCCGTATTTAAGACTTGCGGCGTGATCCCCTAACTTCTCACCTCTGCCAAGGGGCTCAACACCGTAAATATCAACGGGGTCATTTAAGAAGCCTGAGAATATACCCATAGCATTTGAGCCGCCGCCAACACAGGCAACAACCGCATCAGGAAGCTCGCCCGTCATACCAACAAACTGCTCTCTTGCCTCGATTCCCACAACGCTCTGGAAATCTCTTACCATCATTGGAAATGGATGAGGGCCTAAAACAGAGCCTATGCAGTAAATTGCATCCTTATATTCGTTAGCATAAGCGGCAAAAGCGGCATCCACAGCCTCCTTTAGAGTCTGAAGACCTTCCTTTACTTCAACCACGTTAGCGCCTAAAATCTTCATTCTTGCAACATTTGGAGCCTGCTTCTTTATATCAACAGAGCCCATATAAATATCGCACTCAAGTCCAAAATAAGCGGCGGCAGTAGCAAGGGCAACACCGTGCTGACCTGCGCCCGTTTCGGCTATAACCTTTTTCTTGCCCATATATTTTGCAAGTAAGGCTTCACCCATACAGTGATTAAGCTTATGCGCGCCCGTATGGTTCAAATCCTCACGCTTAGCATAAAGCTGAACGTTACCAAGACTGCCTGATAGCCTTTCAAGGTGAGAAATAGGAGTGGGTCTACCCTGAAAATCCTTGCGAATTCTACGAAGCTCACTTATAAACTTACTTGATTTGCAGATAGTGAAATACGCCTCGGTAATTTCCGCCATTGCCTGTTTAAGCTCTTCGGAAATATAGCATCCGCCGTATTTTCCAAAGTAACCATCCTTATCGGGATAATTTTTAAAATAGGTATCAAAATTTATATCATTGAAATTCATTCTATTTCCTCCATAGCCGAAGCATTTAAACTACGCCATCGTTTAGTAAGTAACATAATACGCCTCTTATTAGAAAAAGTCAATATTTAAATTCTTTCAGCAACAAGGTCACCCATCTGACTGCAAGATACCTTTTTAAAGCCCTCTTCAAAAATATCGCCTGTGCGGAAGCCCTCGTCAAGCACCTTATTAACAGCCTCTTCAATAGCATCTGCTTCCTTTATCATATCAAAGGAATAGCGAAGCATCATAGCGGCAGAAAGTATAGTGCCCAATGGGTTTGCAATATCCATACCTGCAATATCGGGCGCAGAGCCGTGAATCGGCTCATACATACCAAGACTGCCTTCAGAAAGGGATGCCGAGGGCATCATACCGATAGAGCCTGTTAGCATTGAGGCTTCATCGGAAAGGATATCGCCAAACATATTTTCAGTAACAAGTACATCAAACTGAGTGGGGTTCTTTATAAGCTGCATAGCAGTATTATCAACAAGAATATCGCTATATTCTACCTCAGGATACTCTGCGGATAGGCGGTGCATTGTCTTTCTCCAAAGTCTTGAGGTATCAAGAACATTAGCCTTATCAACAGAGGCGAGTTTCTTTCCCCTCTTCATAGCGGTTTCAAAGGCAACCTTGCCTATACGCTCGATTTCGCTCTCGCTATAAGGCATTAAATCGGCAGCTACAAGCTCACCGTTTACCTCTTTTGTTTCACGGCTGCCGAAATATACGCCGCCCGTAAGCTCTCTGACGATGAGTAAATCAATGCCGTTTCCAACAATTTCCTGCTTTAAGGGAGAGGCATTTTTAAGCTGTGGAAAAAGCTTAGTAGGGCGAAGGTTAGCAAAGAGATTTAACTCTTTTCTAACAGCGAGTAATGCTTTTTCGGGACGGATTGAAGGGTCAACATTATCCCACTTCGGACCGCCTACGGCGCCTAAAAGAACGCTATCGGAGCTTTTACAAATTTGCATACCCTCATCTGTTATGGGTACTCCGTGCTTATCAATAGAGCATCCGCCGATGTCAACCTCGGTATAATTAAAATTATGACCGAACTTTTCGGTTACTTTATTTAAAACCTTAATAGCTTCTGCTACTATTTCGGGACCTATTCCGTCGCCTGCAAGCACTGCTATATTCTTATTCATAAATTAAGACTCCTTTAAAGAGGCAAGTAAGCCGCCTTTTTTGATAATATTCTGAATAAAGGGTGGAAAGGGCTGAGCCTTATAGGTTTTGCCCGTTGTGATATTAGTGATAACGCCCGTATCAAAATCAACCTCAACCTCATCATTTGCGCTTATTTCCTCTGCGGCTTCCTCGCACTCGAGGATGGGCAGACCGATATTTATAGCATTTCTATAGAAAATTCTTGCAAAGCTTTTGGCGATAACGCAACCCGTTTTACAGGTTTTTATTACTAATGGAGCGTGTTCACGAGAGGAGCCGCAACCAAAGTTCCAGCCTGCCACCATAACATCGCCCGCCTTTACATTTTTAACAAACTCGGTATCTATATCCTCCATACAGTGAAGAGCAAGCTCATTTGCATCAGGAGTATTAAGATAACGGGCAGGGATAATAACATCGGTATCCACATTATCAGGATACTTAAAAACCTTACCTTTTGTGTTCATTATTCAGCCTCCTTAGCCAAAGCATTTAAACCCAAATCAGATTTTGGGATAAGGATTTTACGCTGTGGCATTGTTAAAATACTCGTTAATCCGTCAGGATTAACTGCGTTTTGCGCCTCGCCCCACCATAAAATCCTTTTATCACAAAATTTCACGACCTAAAAGGCGCGATTTTATGAGTGGATTTTGGTGATGCGAAGCACATAAGGCTAACGCCTATGTGTGCCAAAGAGCCGAAAGGCACCTTAAAACCGCCCTTTTAGGCTGGTTCGGGTTTAAATGCTTTGGCTAATATATCCTGTTAAAGCGCTTGCGGCAGCGGTATGAGGAGATGCAAGATAAACCTCGCTCTCGGTATGTCCCATTCTGCCTACAAAGTTACGGTTAGTAGTTGCAATACATCTTTCGCCCTTGGCAAGAATTCCCATATAGCCTCCAAGACAAGGACCGCAGGTGGGGGTGGAAACTACTGCGCCTGCATCGATAAATGCAGTAATATAGCCCCTTTCAACACACTCACGGTAAATCTGCATAGTGGCAGGGATTATTATACAACGAACGCCATCTGCCACCTTGTTACCATTAAGTATTTCGTAAGCGGCTTCCATATCCTCCATTCTGCCGTTGGTACAGCTACCGATAACAACCTGATCTATTTTAATATCAGATAACTCCTTTGCAGGATGGGTATTTTCGGGAAGGTGGGGACAGGCAACTGTGGGAACGATTTTGCTTAAATCAATATCGATAACCTTTTCATACTCAGCGTCATTATCTGCCTCGTAAACTATGGGTTCACGCTCACTTCTACCCTTTAAATAATCAAGAGTTACATCATCAACGGGGAAAATTCCGTTTTTAGCGCCCGCTTCTATTGCCATATTGCAGATACAAAGTCTATCGTCCATAGAAAGAGTCTTAACACCCTCGCCTACAAATTCCATACTCTTATAAAGGGCTCCATCAACGCCTATCATACCAATTATGGTAAGAATTACATCCTTACCACTGCAGTTTTTACTGAGGCTACCCGTAAGATTAAACTTAATGGCAGAGGGTACCTTAAACCAAGCGGTACCCGTTGCCATACCTGCCGCCATATCGGTTGAGCCAACACCCGTTGAGAAGGCGCCAAGAGCTCCATAGGTACAGGTGTGACTATCGGCGCCTATAATACAGTCACCTGCGGTTACAACGCCCTGCTCAGGTAAAAGAGCGTGTTCAATACCCATTTTACCAACATCATAAAAGTGGCTTATACAATGAGAACAAGCAAACTCTCTGCAGGTTTTAGACTGCTCAGCCGCCTTTATATCCTTATTGGGAACAAAGTGGTCAAGAACTATTGCCACCTTATCCTTATCAAAAACCTCACTAAAGCCGCCTTTATTAAACTCGTTAACGGCAACGGGGGTAGTGATATCATTACCAAGCACTATATCAAGCTTAGCGCTTATAAGCTGACCTGCCACAACGCTTTCGAGACCTGCGTGGGCGGCAAGTATTTTCTGAGTCAAAGTCATACCCATAATTATTCTCCTATACTTCTGTTAATTGCTGAGAAGAGGGCATTTATGGAGGAGGCGATAATATCATCGTGGATACCTGCGCCCCATACCTTTTCTCCGTTTTCTCTTACTATACTAACGTATGTTATAGCCTGAGAGGAAGAGCCTGATGTAAGGGCATGTTCCTCATAAGTAAGCTGTGAAAACTCTATATCAAGATATTTCTTAACCGCATTGCTCACAGCATCAAGTCTACCGTTACCCGTAGCGTGAAGCTCCATCTCCTTACCGTCTATCTGAACTGTAAGGGCAACATTTATCTCAGGTGTGCGGACAAAATGATAATCGATAAGCTTTATATGGGTATTGATATTAACATAGGTTTCGGTAAATACATCGAGAACTTCATTGGGTGACAGCTCTGCGTGGGCATGGTCGGAAACGCTCTTAACGGTATATCCCACATCCTCACGCATTTTAACAGGAAGAACATAGCCAAAGTTATGCTCAAGAAGATATCCGATACCGCCCTTACCCGACTGAGAGTTAATGCGGATAACATCGGTTTCGTATTCTCTGCCAACGTCAGCAGGGTCAATGGGAAGATAGGGCACTGTCCAAGTATCGCAGTTTTTCTCCTCACGCCACTTCATACCCTTTGCAATAGCATCCTGATGGGAGCCTGAAAATGCGGCAAAAACAAGCTTGCCTGCATAGGGCTGACGGTCATAAACCTGCATTCTTGTAACCCTCTCATAAAGCTCGGCAATTTCGGGCATATTTGAAAGGTCAAGCTCAGGGTCTACCCCTTGCGCATACATATTAAGGGCTAAGGTAACGATATCGGCATTACCTGTTCTCTCGCCGTTACCAAAAAGAGTTCCCTCTATTCTATCGGCGCCTGCAAGGATACCAAGCTCACAGTCGGCTACGGCGCAGCCTCTATCATTATGAGGATGAAGGGAAACCTCAACTGCATCTCTATATTTAAGATTATCGCACATATACTCAACCTGATCGGCATAAACGTGGGGCGAAGAAAGCTCCACCGTTACAGGCAGATTGATAATAGCCTTTTTATCGGGGGTGGGCTGCCATATATCAAGTACGGCATTACAAACCTCTAAGGCATACTCGGGCTCGGTGCCCGTAAAGGATTCGGGTGAATATTCATAACGGAAATCGGCGCCCGTTTCCTTGGCAATTTTATTAAAAAGCTTAGCGCCCTCTATGGCGATTTGCTTGATTTCTTCCTTTGATTTTCTGAAAACCTGCTCACGCTGAGCAAGAGAGGTGGAATTATAAAGATGCACTACAGCATTTTTACAACCCTTAAGGGCTTCAAAGGTCTTGCGAATGATGTGCTCACGGCTCTGTGTCAACACCTGAACGGTAACATCATCGGGAATCATATTTTCATCGATAAGAGTTCTAAGGAAGGTATACTCTGTCTCACTTGCGGCGGGAAAGCCTACCTCGATTTCCTTAAAGCCCACCTTAACTAAGAGCTTAAAGAATTCGAGCTTTTCTTCAAGGCTCATAGGAATTATAAGGGACTGATTTCCGTCTCTTAAATCCACTGAGCACCAGGTTGGAGCCTTATCAATATATATCTTATCCGCCCATTTTCTTGTGGGGTTTTTCACAGGGAAAAACTGACGGGTATATTTCTGCGTATTAAACAAGGGATTTTCCTCCGTTTTTAAATAATAGCGATTACTTCGACTTCAACTAATGCGCCTTTTGGTAGGTCCTTTACGGCAACACAGCTTCTGGCAGGAGCCTCGGTTATATACTTACCGTAAACCTCATTAAAGGCGGCAAAATCCGAAATATCACTTAAAAAGCAGGTGGTTTTAATAATATTTTTCATACTGCTTCCCGCCTTTTCTAAAACGGCAGTAAGATTTTTCATTACCTGCTCAGTCTGCTCGGTTATGTTATCACCTACCAAAGCGGCAGTTTCGGGAGAAAGAGCAATCTGTCCCGAAGTATAAACGGTATTTCCGCAAACAATAGCCTGAGAATATGGGCCTATTGCCTTGGGTGCTTTATCGGTACTTACTTTATTTAACATATTTTCCATCCTATCCTATTATCTTTATTCCCGCATCAGTAAGGGCATTTTTTATAGCCTCAATATGCTCAAAATTACGGGTTTCAAGTGTTACTCTTAGGTAGCAACCGTTAACATCTGAGCCTTCACCTGCGTGCTCGTGGTGAACAGAGGTAACATTTCCCCCCTGCTCAGCTATAATACGGGAAACTGCCAAAAGCTGACCTGGTTTATCAACTAGCTCAATAAGAAGCCTACATTTTCTACCCGACATCATAAGACCTCTTGTGATAACACGGGAAAGAATAGTAACATCAATATTACCGCCCGAAAGCAAGCATACTGTCTTTTTGCCCTCAAGGTCTACCTTGCCGAACATAGCGGCGGCAACAGCAACTGCACCCGCGCCCTCGCAAACCAACTTATGCTGCTCCATAAGAGCGAGTATGGCGGCGGCGATTTCATCATCGTTTACAGTTACTATTTCATCAACATACTTTGAGCAAAGCTCATATGTAAGGGTACCAGGCTCCTTAACGGCAATACCGTCAGCAATGGTAAACACTGAGTCAAGACGCTCAATATGAGAATCGTTTATGGAATTAAGCATAGAGGGAGCGCCCGAGGCCTGAACGCCGTAAACCTTAATGTTAGGATTTAGTGCCTTAATTGTATAAGCGACACCCGAAATAAGTCCGCCTCCGCCTATTGGAACAATAACGGCATCCATATCGGGAATCTGTTCTGCAAGTTCAAGGGCGATAGTTCCCTGACCTGCTATAACATCGGGGTCATCAAAGGGGTGGATAAAGGTATAGCCCTCGCTATCCCTCAACTCTAAAGCTTTATTATAGGCATCATCATAAACACCTTCAACAAGGCAAATATCGGCGCCGTAGCTTCTTGTTGCCTCAACCTTTGAAATGGGAGCGCCGTCAGGAAGACAAATTACGGACTTAATTCCGTTTTTCTGAGCCGCAAGGGCAACACCCTGAGCGTGATTTCCCGCAGAGCAGGCTATAACGCCTCTTGCCTTTTCTTCATCGGTCAGCGTTGACATTTTGTAGTAAGCGCCACGCACCTTAAATGAACCCGTTATCTGCAAATTTTCTGTTTTAAGATATAGCTCTGCGCCCTTTTTAAGCTTTGGGGCATAGAGAACATCTGTCATTATCGCTACATCCTTTAAAGCATATCTTGCTTTATATACGTTATCGAGTGTTAATTCTTTCATAAATCTATCCTTCTATATAAGACTGTTTATAAACTGCTCGGCGGCTCTCGGCGATCTGCTTCCCTTTTGTAAAGCAAACGCCTCTGCCTTTATATCCAGTTCTTTTTTATCTGTTTTTATGCCGTTTTTATCGGCTAATATATGCACTATATCAAGATACAGCGATTTATTGGGTCTTTCAAAATAAACCGTAAGACCAAATCTATCCGATAGGGACATAAGCTCCTGCACCGTATCGTTATGGTGAACATCATCAGAAACTGCCCTATCCGAAAAGTTTTCCTTAACTATATGACGGCGATTGCTCGTAGCATAAATAACCGCATTACTTGCCTTTGCCGACGCTGAGCCCTCGAGGGCGGCTTTGAGCATACTAAAGCAATCGTCATTCTTATTAAAGGAAAGGTCATCTATAAAAATTATAAATTTAAGAGGATTATCGGCAATTCTGCCCATTATATAAGAAAGGGAGAAAAGCTGATCCTTTCTTATTTCAATAAGGCGAACGCCCTCATCATAATAATAGTTTGCACTTGCCTTAACGGTGGAGGATTTACCCGTTCCCGCATCGCCGAATAAAAGCACGTTTGCGGCAGGTCTGCCCTCAACCAAGGCCTTGGTATTATCAAAAACTTGTTTTCTTTCCGCTTCGTAGCCTACGAAATTATCAACGCTTACCGTATCGGCAGAGCGAACAGGAATTATTTCCCCATCCTCTACCTTAAACATTTTAGAGGTAGCGAAAATACCATAGCCAAAGCGGTCAATACTTTTGAGTCTTTCCTCATAAGATGCAACAAAATCGATTTTTTCGTTTTGAAAATCAGGTTTATAACCGTTATAGTCTATATTTTCCCAAAGCATTTCCGAAGAAAGAGAAGTAAGCCTTGTAAAAAGCTCAAGCTCTCTTTTAGCATTTTCTTTGAGAACCTTAGGTATATCGGTCTTCTTAGCCGTAGCAGTAATATACTTATTCTCATCCGAATAAACTACTCGGCGTAAAAATTGCGAAAAGCAATAATTGTCATCTGCAAGAGAAAAAACAAACTGACCGAATAGGCGGGCTTTATCTTCTATGCAGTTGTTACTTAAAAATCCCATAAAAGCTTTTAGCGTATCGGTATCAAGTATCTGTCGAAACACCGAAAGCGATGAAAGCTCAAGGCTTAGTCCCTTCTTTTCCTGTTCGGTCATAATTTATCTATCCTTCAAATTTATTTATAACTGCTCCCTTATCTGCAGAGCTTACCTGAGCGGCATAGCGGGCAAGGGCGCCCTTAATTCCGCTCTTCTTCTTAATGAGCATTTCTGCCTTACGGGCGGCTATTTCCTCATCGGAAACCTTAAGCTCTATAGAATATTCGGGAATATTTATGGAGATTATATCTCCGTTTTTAACGTATGCTATGGTACCGCCTCTTACTGCCTCAGGAGAAACGTGACCTATGGATGCGCCTCTTGTGGCGCCTGAGAATCTACCATCGGTAATAAGGGCTACATCCTTATCAAGCCCCATACCTGCAATAGCAGAGGTGGGATTAAGCATTTCTCTCATACCAGGGCCTCCTGCGGGACCTTCGTAACGGATAACAACAACGTCACCCTTAACGATTTTTCCTGCATAAATAGCCTCTATTGCCTCTTCCTCACTGTCAAACACCTTAGCAGGTCCCTCGTGAACAAGCATCTCGGAGGCAACTGCGCTACGCTTAACAACACAGCCATCAGGAGCAAGATTACCCCTTAGCACTGCGATTCCGCCCGTTTTAGAATAAGGTTTATCAATCGTGCGGATAACATCGGTATCTCTGTTAACAACAGCCTCTATATTTTCACCTAAGGTTTTACCTGTACAGGTTAAGACAGAGGTATCAAGAAGACCGAGTTTTGTTAGCTCTTTAAGTACGGCATAAACGCCGCCTGCTTCGTTAAGGTCCTCCATATAGGTATGACCTGCGGGAGCTAAATGGCAAAGATTAGGAGTTTTCTCACTTACCTCATTCGCCATATCAAGATTAAACTCTACTCCGCATTCATTAGCGATAGCGGGAAGATGAAGCATACTGTTTGTTGAGCAACCAAGCGCCATATCAGCGGTAAGGGCATTCTTTATAGCGGCGGGAGTCATAATATCACGGGGTTTAATACCCTTTTTAACAAGCTCCATTACCTGCATACCCGCATGCTTTGCAAGTTCAATTCTTTGGGAATAAACTGCAGGGATAGTGCCGTTGCCCTTAAGTCCCATACCGAGAACCTCAGTTAAGCAGTTCATTGAGTTAGCGGTATACATACCTGAGCAGGAGCCACAGGTAGGACAGGTATTTTCTTCGCAAACGCAAAGCTGTGCTTCATCAATTTTACCTGCCTTATATGCGCCTACAGCCTCAAACATACTTGAAAGACTTGTTTTCTTACCGTCAACCCTGCCTGCAAGCATTGGTCCTCCGCTTACGAAAACGGTAGGAATATTAACCCTTGCCGCAGCCATTAAAAGACCTGGCACGTTTTTATCGCAGTTTGGAACCATAACAAGACCGTCAAAGCCGTGGGCTAAAACCATAGCCTCGGTGGAATCAGCAATAATATCACGGGTTATAAGAGAATATTTCATTCCCGTATGTCCCATAGCGATACCGTCACAAACGGCTATTGCGGGGAAAACTATAGGAGTTCCCCCTGCCATAGCAACGCCAAGCTTTACAGCATCAACTATCTTATCGATATTCATATGTCCCGGAACTATCTCGTTATATGAACTTACAATACCAATTAGCGGACGGGATTGCTCTTCCTTTGTTAAGCCTAAAGCGTGGTAGAGACTTCTGTGGGGAGCATTCTGAAAACCGTCAACGATTTTTTCTTTAATCATAAAGCTTCACCTAAAAGTTGTAGATTAGTTATTGATGAGCTTATCCTCATCGCTCCAGCTATAAAGCTTGCGAATATCCTTACCAACGGTCTCGGCAGGATGCTCAGCGGCTATCTTTCTCATAGCATTGAAGTGAACCTGACTGCCTGCATCTGACATATCAAGTAAGAAATCCTTAGCAAAGGTACCGTCCTGAATATCAGAAAGAACCTTCTTCATAGCCTTCTTGGTTTCTTCGGTGATAATCTTAGGACCTGTTATGTAGTCACCGTACTCAGCGGTATTGGAAATAGAATAACGCATACCCTCAAAGCCGCTCTGATAGATAAGGTCAACGATAAGCTTCATTTCGTGGATACACTCAAAATAAGCATTTCTTGGGTCATAGCCTGCTTCAGTAAGGGTTTCGAAGCCTGCCTGCATAAGAGCGCAAACACCACCGCAAAGAACTGCCTGCTCACCGAAAAGGTCGGTTTCGGTTTCGGTACGGAAGGTAGTTTCGAGAACACCTGCACGGGCGCCGCCTATACCTAAAGCATAAGCAAGACCGATTTCGAGCGCATCACCCGTTGCATCCTGATGAACAGCAACAAGGCAGGGAACGCCCTTGCCAACCTGATACTCACTGCGAACAGTGTGACCTGGGCCCTTGGGGGCTACCATTATTACGTTTACGTTCTTAGGTGGCTTAATGCAACCGAAGTGAATATTAAAGCCGTGTGCAAAAGCAAGGGTTTTGCCCTCGGTAAGATTGGGCTCGATGCTTTCCTTATAAAGCTTTGCCTGTTTTTCATCGTTAATAAGAATCATAATGATATCTGCGTTAGCGGCAGCATCGGCGGCGGTCATAACCTTAAGGCCCTGAGCCTCTGCCTTTGCCCAGCTCTTAGAGCCATTATAAAGACCTACTATTACATCAACGCCTGAATCCTTAAGATTAAGAGCGTGAGCGTGGCCCTGAGAGCCGTAACCGATAATAGCAACGGTCTTACCGTTAAGCTTACCTAAATTACAATCCTGCTGATAATAAATGTTCTGCATAATATTTACTCCTTAAATTTAATTAAAATTTTATTCTGTGATGCTGCGGTTTCTTTCAAGCGCCACAACACCTGTTCTACAAAGTTCAATAATACCAAGAGGCTTCACTACATCAATAAATGCATTGATTTTTGAAGGCTCTCCCGTAACCTCTACGCAAAGGGTTTTTGGGTTATAGTCAATAATCTTAGCTCTGTAAATTTCAGATGCCGCCATAACCTCACTTCTGTTTTCGGGGCTGTTTTTAACCTTTATTAGCATAAGCTCTCTTTCAACCCTCTGATTTTCATCGAGAAGCTCAACGTTTTTAACATTATAAAGCTTTTTAAGCTGATTGATAAGCTGTTCTCTTAAATACTCATCACCCGAAAGGGTTATGGTTATTCGGGAAAAGGCAGGGTCATCGGTCTCGCCAACGGTAAGGGAGTCGATATTAAAGCCTCTTCTCATAAAAAGGCCCGAAACCCTTGTAAGTACGCCGTACTTATTTTCAACCAAAGCCGCTATAACAAATCTTTTCATTTCTTAGCCTCCTCAACAGAAGTTATCATATCATCTATGGAGCCACCCGGTGGCAGCATAGGAAGAACGAACTCATCCATATTGATTACCGCATCGATAAGATAGGGGCCATCGTGACTCATAGCTCTCTTGAAAGCCGCCTCAAATTCCTCTATATTTGTGGCTCTCTCGCCCGGAAGACCGAAAGCATCTGCAAGCTTTACAAAATCGGTCTTTCTGCCGAGAGTGGTATTTGAATAACGCTTACCGAAGAAAAGTGACTGCCACTGACGAACCATACCAAGAACACCGTTATTCATAATAACCGTAACAACGGGGGTATTATATGTAACTGCTGTGGCAAGCTCGTTAAGATTCATACCAAAGCTTCCGTCACCCGTTATAAGCACCGTTTTATCACCGCTGCCTATCTGAGCGCCTATAGCGGCGCCGAGTCCGTAACCCATAGTGCCAAGACCTCCGCTTGAAGCAAATCTACGGGTCCTTGCGAAATCCACATACTGAGCGGTCCACATCTGATGCTGGCCCACATCGGTAGCAATAACAGTATTTTCATCCTTAATTGCATTGATAATATCAAAGGCTTTTTTGGGGGTTAATCTATCCCCTGCCAACTGCTCAGCCCTTTCGCTTATAGCCTCGCCCTTAGCCTTTAAAGCCGAAACCTTTTCGTTCCATTCGGGATGGCTTTTTTCTTCAACCCTTTCTAAAATTCTCTTAAGGGAAGAAACTATATCACCTATGATGCCAATATCAACCTTAACGTTTTTATTTATTTCCGAAAGGTCGGTATCAAGCTGAATTATCTTAGCGTTCTTTGAATATTTTGCGGTGTTGCCTGTGGCTCTGTCACTAAAACGGACACCCACGCCGATTATTAAATCAGCCTCTTTATTTGCCATAGAGGATGCATATTTACCGTGCATACCCTGCATTCCTAAAAATCTTTCGTAGGAATTGGGTATGGCTGAAAGTCCCATAAAGGTACAGCCTATATATCCGTCTATTTTCTCGGCAAGCGCCTTAATATCCTCGGTCATACCCGCACCCGCAGCGCCTCCACCGATATAAATATAAGGCCTTTTAGCTTTATTGATTAGCTCTACCGCCTTATCAATTTCGCTATCCTTTGCTTTCTTTTGCTCAGCAAAGGGAACAACTCCTTTGCTTTCAAAATCGCAAAGGGCTACCTGAACATCCTTAGGGATATCGATAAGAACAGGTCCAGGTCTTCCCGATTTTGCTATCATAAAGGCTTCACGGATGGTATCTGCAAGTTCATTTACATCACTTACAAAGTAATTATGCTTTGTAATAGGTAGGGTAACGCCCGTAATATTTATTTCCTGAAAGCTATCCTTACCGATAAGGGAGGTGGGAACGTTACCCGTTATAGCCACCATAGGTATTGAATCAAGCATAGCCGTAGCAATACCCGTTACTAAGTTGGTAGCGCCGGGGCCTGAGGTGGCAATTACCACGCCTACCTTACCCGTAGCTCTTGAATATCCGTCTGCCGCATGGGCAGCACCCTGCTCGTGAGCCGCAAGGAAATGATTTATTCTATCTGATGCCTTATATAACTCATCATAAATGTTAAGAACCTGACCGCCGGGATAGCCGAAAACATCAGTAACACCCTGCTCTATCAAGGTTTCAATAACAATACGTGAACCTGATACTTGTTCTAATTTCATAGCTTACCTCCAAGTAAAAAACAAAACACTCTCATCTCTTAAGTAAAAACCAAAGAGACGAAAGCGTTAAAATCAAACTATAACTTCCGCGGTACCACTCTTTTTCGTTTCGAGGAAACGCTCTTTCGGTGCATATACACCTTAACTCTGTTACGGGAGTACCCGTCTGCACCTACTGAAAAGAAATTTCAGCGCAACCGCTCCGTGGTGAGTTCGGCAAGACTTACCCGATGTCTCGCACCCACCGACATCTCTCTTAATGGCAACATTCTTTGCTTAATATTCCACATCAATGCGTTTAATTTTCTGTTATTATAACACCCTTTTAGCCCCTTGTCAACACTTTAATGTGTAAAAGTTTTATTAGTATTGTACTTTATTATATATACATATTATACAAGTCTGCTTACATATTTGCATATCAGGTATTAAGAAGTAATGTTAAGGGCAACAAAAAAGACGGCGAAATTTCGCCGTCTTTTTTTTGTTTTATTTATTTTTTCTTAGGGGCTTTGATTTTGTTAAGCTTCTTATTAAGGTCTAAAAGCTGTTCCTTAGTAAACTTAGCATCCATCATTCCGCCCATTAGCGTGAAGAGACGAAGCACGGTAAAGCCGCCCATCATACTCATCATTTCGGGACCGATCTCGAAGCCCATAGCTTCCATTTTTCCATCCTTACCCTTGCCGCCGAGAAGCTTGCCTGCAAGGCTCATAAAGAGCATCTTACCCTGAAGTGTGGCTAAAACATCGCTCATCTTATCGTTAAGTGATAAATAACCTTCGGGTGCATCAATATCGAACCAATTAAGAATTGCACCCTTTTCAACAAGTCTATATGACTCATTAAAGGTATCTACCTTGCGAATTTCGCTTTCATCGGTAAGGTCGCCTGCTTTGGCAACTAGCTTAGTTACATCCTTATTAGGAACTTCAAAGTAGAAGAAATGGTCGGGGCAGGTCTTAACACCAAGGCTCTCGCCGTTTGCGAATAGCTCAACGGAGGGCTGATTTGAGTAAACAGTAACCTTGGTTACATCCTCTACTCTATCAACATAACGCTTACCGCAGATATGAACAAAGGGTTCATCACTGAGCCAAGCCTTATAAGCATAGAAGGCATCCTTCTTATACTTACGGTCAAAGGTTACAAGTCCCTTATGGTTCTGACCGTTTTCGCCGCCTTCGTTACGGGCATCAGCGCCAAAGTCAAACATATTCCATACGTGAGTTGCCCACATATATTTACGGGTAAAGAGCTGTTTAATAAGCTCCTCGTGATAATATGCCTGATACTCCTCTGTATAGTCACCCTGCATAGGAGTTGAGGTGTGCCAATCAAGAGCTTCACAGCCATACTCACTGCAGCCGATAGGAATATTGGGATGAACCTTGTGGAAATTATCAAACCAAGGTCCGTTCATATCGGTATCGCCGCCATACCAACCGAAATAGTGGTTATAAGAAACCACGTCGGGAATCTGAAGATATGGGTCATCAATTTTGCACATAGAAACTGCGGCAATGGTGGTAAGACGGGTTTTATCCATCTCGTGACACATATCGTTAAGAATGCGGTGGTTTTCAAGAAGGTCATCATCACTTCCGCCGATACCTATTTCATTAGAAAGTCCCCAAACAACGATAGATGGATGGTTATAGTTCTGAGTGATAAGCTCCTTCATCTGAGAAATGGTGTTCTCTCGACCTGTAGGCATATGCTTTGAGATATAGGGTATTTCAGCCCAGATTACAAGTCCCTTTTCATCGCAAAGGTCATAGAAATACTGGTCATGCTGATAGTGAGCAAGGCGGATAGTAGTAGCGCCAACCTCACAGATAAGCTCGATATCTTCCTTATGGTCTTCGGGGGATAATGCATTACCCTTTCCCCATCTATCCTGATGGCGTGATACACCGCGAAGAGCATATTCCTCTCCGTTAAGAATAAATCCGTTATCGGGGTCTATCTTAAAGGTACGGCAACCGAAACGTGAAGAAACGGCATCAAGAACCTGACCATCCTTTAAAAGCTCAACCTTAGCGATATAAAGATAAGGGTCGCGTCTTCCGTGCCAAAGGTGAACGGAGGGGATATTTAAGGTAACCTTAGTATCGTTGGTGGTAGCTTCGGCAACTAAGTTACCTTCCCTATCCTCGATAATATAATGAATATCCTGACCGATTTCTCCGTTTGTTACATAGGTTTCAATCTCAACATCGGCGCTATCGCCCTTGATTTCGGGAGTGATTTTAAGACCTGGTGTGCCATAATAATCCAAATCAAAGTGGGACTTGTTTACGCAGATGATGTTAACATCTCTATAAATTCCGCCGTAGAAGGTAAAGTCTGCCATCTGAGGATATACGGTATCGTTGGCTGAGTTATCAACAACGATAACAAGCATATTCATAGCAGTTAGATGATCGGTAAGATTAACTCTCCAGGTAGAATAGCCGCCATCGTGGTGAGCTAATTTCTCGCCGTTTAAATAAACATCGGCAGAAGAATTCGCGCCTCTAATTTCAAGATAATAAAGGTCGCTTTCGGGTAAATCAGCCTTAGAAAAGCTCTTTGCATAATAAGCGGTACCACGGAAATAATCGTTATCACCGTCCTGACCGTCAATGGCATTCCAGGAGTGAGGCAGATTTACGAAATTCCACTTATTATCAATTGCAGCTGGAACGGCTGTTGCCTCTTTTGAAAACGCCCATTTTTTGTTAAAGTTTATAACAGTTCTCATATTTTCCTCCAAGTAGATTTGTTTGAAATCATTATACATTAAATCTATCTTCAATGTATAAATAAATTTTGAATTTTAAAATAAATGCCCGACAGCTTAGCACTGCCGAGCATTTATCAGTAATTCGGACGGCAGCCAAAATTTAATCGGCCGATTAAGCCTCTTCGGCAACCTTTTCTTTACGAGCAGCAAGCTCTTCGTTCATCTTGGTAAGAGTCTTCTTATCAAGGTTATAAACAAGACCCAAACCAACAAACTGAAGAACTGCAGAGAATAAGTAGGTACCTGCAACAAGATATCTCATATTAACCGCAACCTGCCATGCCTGATTGCCTTCATCAGCGCCAACATAACCAAGAGCTACCATCACAACAAGGATAAGTGAGGGTCCAAGGCCCTGAGCAAGCTTACGGAAGAAGGAGTGGAGCGAATATACAGTACCCTCTTCACGAGTGCCTGTTTTCCACTCATTATAATCAATAGCATCACCCATCATAGCCCAAGAAACAGTTGAATAAATTCCAAGACCTAATGAGAAAACAAGCTGACATACTATATAGATTATAAGATCAAGACCTGTGTTATCAGGTGTTACTATAAATAATCCAAGACCGGCAACAATAGAGCAGATAGAACCAAATGTGGCAAGCTCTTTTTTACCAAACTTAGCAACACATTTACGGGCAAGAGGGGTAAATACTACGATAGGAATCATAGCAAAAAGCTGAACAATACCGGAAATCTGAACATTTTTAAAATATGACTGGAAGATAACGGTAACAGCTGTTGCCGCACCCTGCATACCAATAAACATACCCATAGCAGCAATGGTAGCGCCCACTGCAGCGCGGTTCTTCATAAAGTTACCAAAAGCCTTGAAAACATTAAATTTGGGCTTTTCTTCACTAAGCTCAACATTTGTATCAACACGGATTTCGGTGTTGCGAATCATAAACTGGAAGCAGATAAATCCTAAAGCTCCCATTATAAGAGCAGCGATAAATACACGCTCACCGATAAGGTTATTATCCTTATCATACATAATGAAGGGAAGGATAACCATAGGAAGCATATTTCCAAAAATAGAACCGATGGAACGCCAAGCAGAAAGAGAAGCTCTATCCTTAACATCGTTTGAAATTAAAGAAAGAAGTGAGCCATAAGGAACGTTAGCAACGGTATAGAAAGCATCCCAAACAACATAGCCTGCAACAAAAATAATCATCTTAGCCCAGACAGGAGCATTGGGGAAAGGCAGGAAGCAGCATGCACCGCCGACAATCAGACCGATGGAACCTGCCCAGATATACTGCAGGAACTTGTTGCGCTTGTACTGACGGCGGTCAGCATCTACGATGGAACCGATCAGGGGATCGTTGATTGCGTCCCAGATCTGAACGACCAGCAGCAGTGCAGAGAGCAGACCGGTTTCCATCATCATATAGACCAGCCAGAAGGTCTGAACCGTGCCCTTGAGAGCAAAGCTCATGTTGCAGCCGAAGTCGCCTGCAGCGTAAGCGAGTTTGTCCAGCATACCGAATTTACGGCAGCCGTTTGAATCCAATGTTGCCTGTTT
>JAZUQH010000017.1:0-8561 GCA_045605605.1 Acutalibacteraceae bacterium
AGGCCCTTAAGTCTTTTTGACCTCACTAATGATGCACCTTCGGAAATTTCATCCTCGCTTGAGCCTATCTGACACATAACCATTGAATAATTTGCTTTTCTTACCGCCGTTTCGATCGAACGTAATACCGAGTTTAAAAAAGGATTGCCTGCACCGCGTACCACAACACCGATAGTATCAGTTTGAGTTTTGCTTAAGTCCCTTGCGCTGCTATTTGGTACATAGTGCAGCTCCTCAATAGCTTTTAGCACCTTTGCCCGTACTTCTTCGCGTACATCAGGATGATTATTCAAAACACGGGAAATAGTAGTTATCGAAACCCCGCTGTATTCTGCAACGTCTTTAATAGTCATTGTGTTATTCCTTTTTATCGAAAAAACATATAAAACATTCGTATATAAGAAACTGAATACGTTTTCAGTTTCTTACAAATATATTTAACCATATTTTCCATCAAAAGTCAATACATTATAGCATTTTTGAGAGTATTAACACAATTATATGAATATTTTTTGTGTAATATGCATATATTTTACTATATACAGGTTCAAATTAGAGAACTTCACCAATTGTACCTTATTCTAAAAAATATAGACACATCATTGAAGATTACTCAAAAATGATGTGTCTAACTTTTTATTTATTGAATTTTAATAATAGGTCTTTTACAAGTTGCCCGAAAGAATCAAAAAGGCTTAAAAACTCTTACTTATTAAGCGCTTCGTTAACTGCAACGGCACATGCAACAGTCATACCAACCATTGGGTTGTTACCTGCACCGATAAGTCCCATCATCTCAACGCACTCTGAAGCAGTTAATAAAACAATTTTTAAAAGTATAGCCCGAAAGCCTTGTTATGACTTGCTTTTTAACACTATTTGATTGTAAAATTCGTCCTACTAAACACATCGTTCTGAGTTTTCTTGATTACATTATAACGTGTTTGAATATATTTGTAAGCGCTATTTATGGTGTTACGATGTAATGTTTGTTATTGATTTTTTTGTTTTATTTTGGTGGGCGTGATATCAAAATGTTGCTTAAAAATCCTGTAAAAGTAATTATAGTTGTCGTACCCCAAATATGTAGACAAATCGTTAAGTGGCATTTCGTTACGGAGTATCATTTCTTTTGCCAATAATATTTTTCTTTCGTTTATATAATGGGTAAGTGTTTTATTTGTATGCTTTTTAAAAATATATGCTGTATATTCTTTGGTAAGTCCAATTTCATTACTAATGCTTTTTAAGGACATTTTTTCGGTTATATGTTCAGCAACATACCTTACAATTTTAAGCACATGCGGATTGGTGGATTTTAAAAAGGATACATCTATAAGCTCGTACAGAATAAAGTTAAGTAAATTGGCAACCTTTTCTTTTGAATGGTAATATGGCGTAAGATGAGAGTGTGAAAATGCCGATGTTATTTTTCTAATATCCAAAGTAATACAATTTTGCAGATAATTTTCTAACGGCAGTTCAACATTAGGCATAACTGAAAAGTTAAAACTAACATATTTTACGGGCTTCTCCACAGCAAATCTAGATCTCATGGTGCCGGGTTTCAACAACATTGCATCGTTTTTGTTTAACTCTATAACTTTTCCGTCTGCTTCATATTTCATTGTTCCGCTTAGCACAAAGGTTAAATCATAATAATCAATCTTATGCGAGGAAAAATACGTGCTTTTATCAAATGAAACATTGCAATAATGAAGAACATCTTTCACGATATATTGATTCATAACACAATCCTTAAAATATTAATATAGTGCGATTTTAAACAATAAAAAATAACATAGTTAATTGAAATTTTTCTGTTTATAAATATAATTATATGTTAGAGGCTTTAATTTTGTCAATATTAATATTATGCTACTATGAGGTGATCTTATGAAAACTCTGCTCTTGGGTGATGTGTGCCCTACAACGGACTCAAATCCTCTTTTTGAAATCGGCGATGTTGATACTTTGTTTACCGATACCCTTGAATTATTCAAAGGGAACGATTTGAATTTTGTGAATTTGGAATGTACATTAACAGATGGTGCATCGCCAATAAAAAAGTTTGGACCAAATCTTTCAGCCACCCCAAACACAGCTGAAGTTTTAAGAAAAATTGGTGTAAATTATGTAGGACTTAGCAACAATCACATATTTGATTTTGGCGTTAAAGGCGCTATAGATTCTATGGATGCATTGCGCAAAGCGGGAATATCCTACACGGGTTTTGGCGATAATTATGAAGATTCAAGGAAAAATCTAATAGTTGAAAAAAACGGTGAAAAAATTTGTGTTATTGCTGTATGTGAACACGAGTTTTCTTATGCCCTTGAAAACAGAATGGGAAGTCGCCCCTTTGATGAATACGATACGTTAGAAGATATCCGCAAAGCTAAGATGGAAAACAACCGCGTTATTGTTTTGTATCACGGCGGAAAAGAATATTGTCAATATCCTTCGCCACGACTTTACAAAACCTGCAGAGCAATGGCGAGAAGCGGTGCCGATGTGGTTCTTTGCCAACATTCTCACTGCATTGGTTGTTATGAAAAATATAATGATTGCCACATTCTTTACGGGCAAGGAAATTTTCATTTTACAGAACCGTCGGCTAAAAATCTCCCGCCTATATGGAATAATTTATTGGCAGTTAAATACGATACAAACACAAACGAAATTGAATTTATTCCTATCATTAATCAAGAAAACAGTATAACCCTTGCCAAAGGCGATACATATAAATCAATTATGGAAGAGTTCGCTACACGCAATGAAGAATTGCAAAACGGCGAATGGAAAAAAGGTTGGCATGCTTTTTGCGAACGAGTTTCAAGATTTTATATAAATACAATCAAAAATGCTTGTAACGAGGATTCCACCGAACACAACAATGCTTTTTTTGCACATCATTTAGATTGTGAAGCTCATACGGACGTTTGGCGCGAACTTTTCCCGACGTATAATTTGACAAATGAAATTGATATATAAATAAAGTTTGCAAAAAACTCTCGTTTTTAAAACGAGAGTTCAAGCAGCCGACAAAAGCAATTAAGGGTGAAACTTAATGAAGACGTTATCTTTTATTATGAGCGCAATAGCATTGGTTTTATATTGCAGTAGTTATTTTTTTAACAACAAAAAGAAATATTTAATTTTACAGTTAACCGGCAATATGTTTTTGTCGTCGTCTTATTTTTTTATGGGTGCCTATTTTACTATGGTTGCGATTGCGATTGGAATAGTACGAGGATTGGTTTGTTATACATACGAAAAAAACAACAAAAGTGTTCCGTTATATATGATTGTTGGTTTGTGTTTTGTAACTATGTTTAATTACGTTATAATAAATTACGTTATTTCATCAGGATCGTCATCACCTTGGGATATTTTGTATATGGTTTCTTCTTGTATGTATGCAATAATCTTTGCTATACGAAATATTAAATTAATGCGGTATTTGATATTGATTCCTCATTTTAGCGCAATTTGTTATAATTTGCTTGTTAAGGCTCCTATTTCTTCTGCAATATCTTATGGAATAGAATTTGTTATTACAATTATTGCTATCATAAAATTCCATATTCAAGAAAAAATGCAATCGAAATTAAAGACAGAATATCAAGTAATAAATAAAATGCAATAAATATTGCCACTATGTCTCTTTTATGCTATAAACGGTGCCGGAGTGTATATAATACAGACGATTTATTCCGATATGTTTTAAGCAGCACCACGACTTTGCAGGAGCACTGGCAATGTTATAACAAATATCGATTTTTATCAATCAAATTCATTGAGATTAAAACTCTCATTACAGAAAGGACAGTCTAAAATGAACAACCACGAATGGTTTAAAAATGCAAAGTTTGGTATGATGATCCACTGGGGACTCTACAGCATTCTTGGTGGAGAATGGAGAGGACAACGAATAAGAAATATCGGCGAGTGGGTTATGCACAGTTGCGAAATACCCATAAGTGAGTATGAACAGCTTGCAGGAATTTTCAATCCTATTTATTTCAACGCTGAGGAATGGGTGAAATTAGCCTCTGATGCAGGAATGGAATATATCGTTATAACAAGTAAGCATCACGAGGGCTTTTGTCTTTTCAAGTCTGATGTAGATTCCTATAATTCGGTTGATGCGACCCCCTTCGGAAGAGATATTATCGACGAACTTGCCAAGGCGTGTCGAAAGTATAATATTAAGCTTGGACTTTATTATTCTCAGTGTCTTGACTGGCACGAAATGCATGGTGGCGGATATTCCAAAACCTCTTCGCACGAAAACATAGACGCATATCGTCATTGGGGTAATTCGTGGGATTTTCCTGAAAATGAAAAGAAGGATTATAACATCTGTTTTGAAAAAAAGATTAAGCCTCAGGTTAAGGAAATTCTCACAAAGTATGGCGATATTTGTCTGATATGGTTTGACACTCCAATGGTTGAGCAAACCATTGAGCATTCCAACGAGCTTTACGAAATGGTTCGCAAATATCAACCTAACTGCCTCGTTAACAGTCGAATAGGCAACGGGGTTGGAGATTATCGTTCTTGTGGAGATAACAAATTACCTGCGGAATATACCGAAAGCCTTATTGAAGCCCCCATTACTCTTAATAAAACTTGGGGCTATAAGTCCTTTGATAACGAGTGGAAATCTCCTGAGCAAGTGCTTGACATATTGCATGAATGCAATAAAAAGGGCGCAAATCTTCTTCTTAACATCGGTCCCGACCACCTCGGTCGCTTCCCGGGTCCCGCTGTTGATATTCTCCGTGAGGTCGGCAAAAGGATAAAAGCTGACAAGTGAATTTTGCCGTTTGTTTCTCGGCAGACCATTAAAACTGATAAGAAACGGTAGACTGTATTATAGATCTTGCAAAAACAATCCTTCCATATCGTACAATTTGGAATAGGAATAAAAGTTACATAATATTTTATTTTGAATTTACATAGAAAGAAGTGTTTTTTATGTTTGGTCGCATCACTCCCGAAAAAGCAGGAATCAGTTCCCAAAAAATCACCGAATTTATTGAATATTTAGAGCGCCGAGGAGCCACCACCCACGGGCTAATGCTTTTAAAGGGAAACGATATTTTTTATGAGGGATATTGGGCTCCTTTTTATAAGGACTTTTGCCACCGTATGTATTCACAGACCAAAAGTTTCGTTGGCATTGCTATAGGCCTGCTTTTAGATGAGGGTAAACTCTCTCTATCAGACAAAATCACAGACCATTTTAAAGATAAAATAAAAGCTCCCCTCAACCCTTACCTTGCCGACCTTACCATTGAGCAGATGCTTACCATGACCACGTCGGGTCAACCTGGTGATTGGTTTGCCCAAAAAGCGTTTGACCGCACCGAATTTTATTTTAACGTTAATGGATTTAGGCGTCCTGCAGGCACAGATTGGTGCTACGATAGTGCAGGCTCTCAGGTTCTCTCATCCTTGGTTGAAAGACTTTCGGGTATGCCGTTATTTGATTATTTAAAATTAAAACTTTTTAATTTCACGGACACCTTTAAAACCGCCGAAATATTGAAAACTCCGAATGGCGATAGCTGGGGTGATTCTGCCCTACTTTGCACCTTAGAAGACATGGCATCATTTGGCAGACTTTTAATGCAAGGCGGTAATTGGAATGGAAAACAGCTTATAAGTTCCGAATATGTAAAAAAAGCGACCTCTGCTGTGGTTGATAATCACAGAAACGGTTTTGTTAATTGCTTATCACACGGTTATGGCTACCAAATTTGGAAAATCGCAGAAGACGGGTTTGCCTTTATTGGTATGGGCGACCAACTCACTCTTTGCTTGCCCAAAAAAGATTTAATGCTTGTAATTACTTCTGATAATCAAGGTAATCCTTTTGTTCGTCCCGATATCATAAATGGATTTTTTGATTTGCTCGTTCCATTTGTTAATGATACTGAATTGCCCGAAAATAAGGCTGATTTTGAAAAACTTTGCTTACTTACAAACAGTTTAAAACTTCGCTCAGCAAAAGGAAAAGCCGATTCTCCATTAATAGAAAAAATTAACGGCAAAACTTTTATTTGTGATGAAAATAAATTAGATATAAAAGAATTTACATTTAATTTCAGTTCAGGTGAGGGAACTTTTAACTATGTGAATAAACAGGGCGAAAAAACAATACATTTTGGAATTAACAAAAACGTATTTGGTAAATTCCCTCAACTTGGCTATTCAAACGAGTATGGTGTTTTAAATACCACCGATGGCTTTATGTATAATGATGCTGCTTCGCTTTGCTTTAGTGATGATAATAAATTAACACTTATAGTGCAAATAATCGATAGGTATTTTGGCAACTTTAGCGCTATTTTTGCTTTCAATGATGATTATGCTACCGCAAACTTCGTTAAAACAGCCGAAGATTTTTTAAAAGAATACAATGGCCTTGTAATAGCTAAAGCTGAATAATACTCGGAAAAGATGCGGCGGGAACCCGTCGGTCTCGGATTCGAAATCTAATCTCATAATAAGAAAAACCTCCTATGGTAGTTCTTTAATTCTACCATAGGAGGTGCCTTTTTTCTATTGTCCGTTTTTACTGGACTTGTTCATTTTCCCAAGCCTTTTAAATATAGATAAATACTTATTTGTTAAGCGCTTCGTTAACTGCAACTGCGCAAGCAACAGTCATACCAACCATTGGGTTGTTACCTGCACCGATAAGACCCATCATTTCAACGTGAGCAGGAACGGAAGAGGAACCTGCAAACTGAGCGTCAGAGTGCATACGGCCCATTGTATCGGTCATACCGTAGGAAGCAGGACCTGCAGCCATATTATCGGGGTGAAGTGTACGGCCTGTACCACCGCCGGATGCAACAGAGAAGTACTTCTTGCCCTGCTCGATGCACTCCTTCTTATAGGTACCTGCAACGGGATGCTGGAAGCGGGTGGGGTTGGTAGAGTTACCTGTGATGGAAACATCAACGCCCTCCTTATGCATAATAGCAACGCCTTCACGAACATCGTCAGCGCCGTAGCAACGAACCTTAGCGCGTTCGCCGTTTGAATAAGCGGTTTCGTTAACAATGTTGAGCTCACCTGTATAATAATCAAACTTAGTCTGAACATAGGTAAAGCCGTTAATACGTGAAATAATCTGAGCAGCATCCTTACCAAGACCGTTAAGGATTACGCGAAGTGGCTCCTTACGAGCCTTATTAGCGCTTCTTGCAAGACCGATAGCGCCTTCAGCAGCTGCAAAGGATTCGTGACCTGCAAGGAAAGCAAAGCACTTGGTCTCCTCACGGAGAAGCATAGCGCCTAAGTTACCGTGACCGATACCAACCTTACGGTCATCAGCAACAGAACCGGGGATGCAGAAGGACTGAAGACCAAGACCGATTTTCTCAGCAGCCTCAGCAGCACTTGCTACCTTATCCTTAATAGCAATAGCGCAGCCTACAACATAAGCCCAAGCAGCATTTTCAAAGCAGATAGGCTGAATGCCCTTAACGATATTATAAGCATCAACGCCTGCTTTATCGCAGATTTCCTTTGCCTCTTCAATGGAGGAAATGCCGTGCTTGTTAAGCTCTGCATTTATTTGATTTATTCTTCTTTCATAGCTTTCAAATAATGGCATAGTCTGTTACCTCCCTATTATTCTTCACGGGGGTCGATGAGGCGAGCGGCATCATCAACACGTCCGTACTGGCCGCTTGCTTTTTCTAAAGCCTCGTTAGCGTCCATACCCTTTTTAATCATTTCCATCATCTTGCCAAGGTGAACAAACTTATAACCGATAATGGTATCATTTTCATCAACTGCGCACTTGGTTATATAACCCTCTGCAAGCTCAAGATAGCGGGGGCCTTTAACCTTAGTAGCATAGGTGGTACCTGTCTGTGAGCGAAGACCCTTACCTAAATCCTCAAGACCAGCACCCACGGGAAGACCATCCTCAGAGAAAGCAGTCTGAGTACGACCGTAAACAATCTGTAAGAAAAGCTCTCTCATAGCGGTGTTGATAGCATCGCAAACAAGGTCGGTATTAAGAGCCTCTAAAAGAGTTTTACCGATAAGGATTTCAGATGCCATAGCAGCTGAGTGAGTCATACCGGAGCAACCGATAGTCTCAACCAAAGCCTCTTCAATAACACCCTCTTTAACGTTAAGGGTAAGCTTGCAGGCGCCCTGCTGAGGTGCGCACCAGCCAATACCGTGAGTAAGACCGGAAATATCTGCTACTTCCTTAACCTGTACCCATTTGCCCTCCTCGGGAATGGGAGCGGGACCGTGATATGCGCCCTTAGCGAGTGGGCACATATTCTGTACTTCATGTGAATAGTTCATTGGAATTATCTCCTTTCAATTTTTACATCCATATAATTATACAGGCATCCGACAATATTTTCAAGTATTTCTTATTTGAATTATGCTCATTTTTTCGGTTTTATATTTGCAAAATGTGTGACAATGTGCTAATATATTAGAAAATTTTTATTCGGAGATGGAAAAATGCTCGGCGTTATAATAAATTTTGCCACTGTCATTGCCGGAAGTGCACT
>JAZUQH010000018.1:0-7145 GCA_045605605.1 Acutalibacteraceae bacterium
GGGGGCTTCGGCTCGGTCTGAAAAGAGAAATAAGTTAAAACCTATTCCAAACAAAGTTATTACTCTTCAATATTTTCCTTTTTCTTTTTCTTAGCAAGAATAATAAAGAGAGTTACACCTGCAGCTATCACTACGACTGCAGCTGCGGCAATGATAATCCAGAGGTAATCGAAATTATCTGAACCTGGTTTGCGAACGACCTTAATCTTCTTTTTCTTCTTGGTTTCTTCCTCGTCGTCCTCTTCTTTCTCAGATTCATCCTCGTTTTCGTTTTCGTCTTCATCTTCCTCTTCGGCTTCGGAATTATCTTCGTCATCAACCTCTACAGTGTTATCCATATCGGTTGAATCTTCATCTTCCTTATTATCAACAAATTCAGGATATTCACCGAGAGCAAAAGATAAACCGAAACTACCATCGCTCAGATAGGAATAATATTCGCCGTTGGCAACGAACTCCAACATATTGAGTCTGCCGAATTTTTCAGCCAGAACAAATATTTCCTCGCTGTTTTCATAAAGTTTTTTCGGGATATATATTCTTAAATCTCTTCCTCCGAAATCGCTTACTATATTTCCTTCGGCATCCAGTAGATATATATCATAAACATCTGTAAGAACTTTTAGCCCTTGTGAAGAAACTTCCGATATTTCTTCAGAAGTAGCGGGATGTTTCATTACTAAAATATCCGAAACTGCGGTAAATACATCGTTATCACGAAGGCCTAAAATATCAACCCTTATTCCCGTAGCATCGTCAACCAATCTTGCGGCAATACCAACATCCGATGTTCCCACGAGTTCCAGACCATTCACTGCTAATTCGGAAATTACAGTAAGCATCTTTTCTCCACCGAAACGCTGATAATATTCGTGTGAACACTCCAGAATTTCTATACGAACATATTGAGCTACTTGAGGAACAAAATTATATGCATATATTCCGTTTTCATCATCGGTTTTATCTTTCCAAACTTTAGCGGGTACCGCATCCTTTGCGAAAAGCTCCATATCATCCGTACCGAAATAGAAATTGAGTTTACTCGGCCAATAATCTGCGCTGCTACCCGCACGGAAGGTGAAACTATCTAAAGAGTTAAGTGTGCCCAAATCAAAAACCAGATTAATAGATTCTTTATTATCCTTGCCGCCGAACAAATCACCTACGGTAGTATAATCGTTGTCAAGGGCCTTATTTATAGAATAGCTCTTATTTTCTGTTTGCTCATATGGTATATATCGATTGGCATCGGAAAAAGATATCTTAACATCTGCGGTTTCCTTATCCTGCAAATAGATGGTATACGACTCATATTTTTCTTCCACAAGATTCATATAATTGAATTCCTGCGTGTTCCAACCGACTGCTTCTATCTCGGTAGGATCAAATGTATCGTTTCCGGTTTCCAGTATTTCTATTCGTAAATAGCGGGCATTGAGAGGTTCTTCATCGAAAGATTTTATAACTCGGTTTGATAAATTATTTCCGCTCTTATACGAATAGACCAATGTGTTTTCATTCCATATAGTTTCTTCACTGTCCGAGGCATAAATTTTCATATGCTTAATACTCGGCGAAAGCGTTGAAAGCTTTATGGAATTAAGTTTCATATTGCTGCAAAGGTTAAAAATTAAATTGATTTTTTCACCTTTAGTGTCTATACTTGCGGCATTATTATAAAATCCGTCATATAGAAGTTTGTGATCATCGCCGTTATACTCTCTTTCGGTAATCGGAGTATTATCATCGCCTCTGTAGACACTTGTAGGAACATGAGAAAGCAGATTTACTTCTTTAAGCGGTTTTTCGTATTTTTCACCGTAAACACCCAAATCTGCAATTCTGACACCTTGGTCCTTTGCATATCTATCAGCGGCGGCGGGATAATTGCAAACGGGATATTTTATACAAAACGCTATATATCTTGCCACATGGCCTTCACCTAACATATGAAACGCCTGCGAAACCGAGCTTCCGTTTTCGCTGTCCGACATATTATTATAAGATATTATTTTACTTCTTTCTAAGAAAAGTGTGTTAATATCCGTGGAAGTATAAATATCGTATTTACCTGTCTGCAAATATGCATTCGTCACGCTGTTAAAAGCGATGGTTTTGACACTGTAAGTGGCACCTAAATCATAGTAAATAAAGAAGGTTATTTCATCATCGGCAGAATAAACCATACAATTCGCGTTATAACAACCGATTCTGGTATCTATGTTGTTATCGGCAAAATCTGTGGCTTTATATCCTCCCGATCTGAACAACTCCTTAAAACTCCATTTCGCACCAACAGCGAATTTAAAATACGGTTCTCTTTTATTAAGGAGATTTTCGCCGAATGAATCAAGCTTTGCATTATCAAAGCTACCGTTTTCAACTTCGTATATTTCTACGCTACCCGTTGCGCACAACTCGGTAAAACGAATAATACCATCAAAACCCGTCATATCTTCCTTGGGAGCATATACACGAATTGCTATATATGTGCCTTCAACAGTGGAATTTTCGGTAAAATCAAAGACCTGAAGTTGTTCAAGGTTTTCGTTTTTAAAATTCGCTATAAGTGAATCTGAATCAAAAAGAGTTTCGGGCCTATCGGAAATATAAATTGAATATTTATAATTTCTTAAATTCTTTTCCATAGCATTAGAAATTATTATCTTATCAATTTTTGCTTTGCCCTTAGAAGTATAAACAATATCGGTAAAAGAATACCCATCATTATAACATGCGCCGATAATTTCGGCATTATAATCTACCTTATTATCGGTAGCGGCCAATAAATAGGTTTCTTTTACTTCTTTCCTTTCTACTCCGTCAAAATTATAAACAGTTACATCGAAATCGGTGAGAATATTATCAATTCCAGTGAAATCGAAGGCATTAGCATCAACGAAACTCTCTATTTTACCGCTTCGGGCAATTTCAAGTTCGTCTTTTACCTCCTGCGCCTTATGAATGGCTTCGGTAAACTGTTGGGTGTTTCCGAATTCGGAAATATCAAGTTTATTTGCGGCATAAATCCAATCTGCCAAATTCCAACTCTCAGAATTGGCGGGAAGATCCAAGCCCCTTTCTATAACCAAAGAACTGAAAACTATTTCGGCTTTCAGATTGCTCGGCATAATGAATAATCTTCCTAATTTTTTCTCGGCCGATACACATTTATCAGAAAACGCCGATTGCCAATCCTCACCAAAAATATCTGTATAGGTTACCTTTTGCCATCCTTTGTCTACATCATCCTCGGTAACCGTTGGATATTTTGAAGCTTCGGGGTTAAATACCGTTCCCGAAGAAGAAAAGGTTCGTGTATATAAGTTTCCTTCCCTTTCTACAGAATTAACTTTATACCAGAAATAAACCTCCTCTATCTTATCGAAAGGAATATCGGCACCCGTAGAAACGTTCTTCACCTTTTCGTATACCAGCGCATTGTAATTAGAATTGTAGGTGCCTTCATTATCAATATTCCAAGTAACCGTACTATCTGCAAACTTTTCGTTAGGTATTTCTGCGGAAACAAGAGTCGTATCGGCAATGGTTGAGGAATTGTTGTAATATCTGTAAGGATTAAGTTGTACATCAGAATATGTAAGCTTTTTCCAAGCGGAAGATAGATTGCTTATAGCTGTATCTTCTGCATTTGTTTTTTTCAGGTTTTCAAGAGCCGTTACAAAATTTTCAGTGTTTGAATAGGCAGAAATATCAAGAGATTCAGCGGAAAGTATCAGTTCTGTCACAGATAAGTTATCAATATTATCCGGTAAAACCGCCTTTTGATAGGTTTCTATAACAACCGTTCCAAAGGTTATTTCTGCTTTAATATTTCCCGGCATCAAGAAAATTCTACCAAGTTGCTTTTCGGGAGTTGAACAGCCGTTTTTAAGCGTGGTTTGCCAATCTTCACCGAAAAGCGCGGTAAATGTAACCTTTTGCCACCCCTTGATAACATCATCCTCCGTAACCGTTGGATATTTTGAGGCGTTAGGATTAAACACCGTTCTTTTTGAGGAGAACACGCGGGGATAAATTTTCCCCTCACGCTCAACGCTATTCACCTTATAAGTAAAATAGGCCTCTGTTATATTATCAAAATCTATCTGGGCGCCCTCTGCATTTCCTTTTACCTTCTCGTAAATAAGGGTATAAGAGGAAGATGTATAGGAGCCCGCATTATCAATACTCCAGTTAAAAATCTTACTACCGATATCAAATTCCGATATGGTGGGCGCTGATTCCAGATTTGTATCTGCTATGGCAGTTGTATTGTTATAGTATCTATACGGAAACAACTCGGTTTTTCCGCTTATTGTAAGCTGGGACCACGCATTTTTAAGCATTTCCACTGCATCATCGGTTACAGTTTTGCCTAATTGAGCTGATACGGGTGTTTCCATATTACAAACAGGCAAAATTACACTTATTGCTATAATCAGAGAAAGAATATATGCTATGTTTTTTCTTAAAAATATCTTCATAATTCTCCCCCTATTCCACGATCTTTACAATAACTATCGTATATGCGCTTTCGCCTGATTCATCGGCATAATTGGATGAAATTTTTATTGCGACAGTATCTCCGGAAGACGTTCCCGATGAATTATAGGTAGCAGCCGCTCCGTTCACATTAGTAAGAGAGCCCACGTTGGTTGTTACATTCTCATAAATTTCATCAGATGTGCTTTTACCGTAAATTGAATATGTAACGGCGCTTGTATCACCATCTGCGCCATAAATTTGGTCTACCTTTAATTCCACGGTATCCCCTGCGGATATAGCAACCTCTTTAATATTTGCTATCAACTGGATTTGCTCCTTAATCGTTGTATAAACAATTAAATAATGTCCATCCGCTGCAACAGTATCCGTAATTTTACCGTCATTGCAAACCAGAATCTTATCAGTTACGGGCAAAAGGTCACCGTCTGCCCTTTTCTCATCATAATACTCATGTCCGTTTTCTTTTAGTTCGGGGAATTTATAAATATGGCGTTCGAATTTTTTCCCTTCAAGTTTATCGCCGAGTTTAATTTCAAGTTCTCTTGTCGCCTCATTTCTATCAACCTCGATAGCAATGGTATACTCGCCATCTTTATGAAAAGCTGCTGCAAACACATCGTCGGCATCTGTATTGGTCTTTATGACCTGACTGAATTTAGGTACATATCTTGTAAGCAAACCTTTTTCGGCATAACCGCCCGATATTCCATCTATATCAGTAGAAGGAGTAACCCACATACAAACATCCATAGAATTTATGGGCACTTTCATCGGTTCGGGAACATAATCCCCCGAATAGAACCACGTTGCCGCGGCGCCTATTCCCGCATTGGCATAGGCCAAAAATTGAGAGGTTTCAGAATAACCAAAACCGATACACTTTTTACCATCCTTATCATCTGCGGGACCAAATTCATTTATAAATATACCGGGATAATCCTGACCTATTTTATCGGTAAGCTCTCGCCACTCATCATAGGTTTTAGTTTGTATATATTGATGGTTACCCAAAACATCGTAAATGGGCGCACCATTCTCATCCACTAAATTATCTCTCACAAAATTCAGATAATCTGTAATTCGCTCTGAGTTTACATATCCCGTAAGGTCGGTACCCACGATTTTGATTTTTTCACGGGCATTATCCCCTTTAAATGTATTACTCTTGAATTCCTCGTGAACGCGGGCAATCATTTCGCACCAATATACACGCTTATCGCCAAACGCCTCGTAATTACCGCCGTTCACTTCGTTATAAAAGGTAAGATACTGCACATTATCATAACCATAATTCCAAGCTCTCTCAAAAACCGCATAAGTGGCTTCGGCAAACGCATCGAGATTTTTGGGAGCGCTCCTTGTTCCGCCTTCGGAAAGGGCCACATCTTTAATAGAAAACCATTCGTTCATTTCATAATGCACGCGGCCGCCCATATTAATCATAACAAGCGTTCCAGACTCTTTGAACATTTTAAGTTTTCTGAAAAAACTCTTAACGTTTTCGTTTTCCCAATTATAAATACCTGATTCCCAGAGTTCTTGCTGCCTTTCGGGAGTTTCATCAAGAAAAACTAACCAACCGGGCAAAAACATCATTCTCATATAAGCGGGCTTTACAATATTATTGCGCTTATCACTTACTGTTTGATAGGCCTCGTTCATACCGTAATTCTTAGTATATTCACCCGTCCACAGATTATTTCCGAGTCCTAAAAAAGATTCTGTAACGATGGTATCTGCTTCCACTTCAACTACACGTTTTTGGATAGCAGTGGCAGTGTTCGCAGAGGATATAAGAGATAACCCAACACAAAGAAACATCACGAGACAAACAGAAATAATTCTCTTAAAAAAGCTGATTTTCATCAAGTCAACCTACCTTCTCAGTTAGCCAAAGCATTTAAACCCGAATCAGATTTTGAGATAAGGATTTCACGCTGTGGCATTGTTAAAATACTCGTTAATCCGACAGGATTAACTGCGTTTTGTGCCTCGCCCCACCATAAAATCCTTTTATCACAAAATTCTGCGACCTAAAAGGCGCGATTTTATGAGTGGATTTTGGTGATGCGAAGCACATAAGGCTAACGCCTATGTGCGCCAAAGAGCCAAAATACGCCTTAAAACCGCCCTTTTAGGCTGGTTTGGGTTTAAATGCTTTGGCTATACTAAAAAATGCAAAAGAGCACCCTTGGGCATTCTTTTGCATTTCTCCGAATCTCTAACAATGATTATAAACTATATAAATTAATTTGTCAATACAAAATCACCGAAGCCCCCGTGTTTCCACCGGGGGTTCGGCTCGGTCTGCAAAGAGACATAAGTTAAAACCTATTCCAAACAAAGTTATTACTCTTCAATATTTTCCTTTTTCTTTTTCTTAGCAAGAATAATAAAGAGAGTTACACCTGCAGCTATCACTACGACTGCAACTGCGGCAATGATAATCCAGAAGTCGGAGGCCAAGCGGTCTTAGGAAGACAACACCCACAGCCAACTCCTTGGCTCACAGAACGACATGGCTACGATCCGACTTCTCTTCAATATTTTCCTTTTTCTTTTTCTTAGCAAGAATAATAAAGAGAGTTACACCTGCAGCTATCACTACGACTGCAACTGCGGCAATGATAATCCAG
>JAZUQH010000019.1:0-12745 GCA_045605605.1 Acutalibacteraceae bacterium
AGTTTCTGCGGAAGTGAGCGGCGCACTTAACTTCATTTTATGCGCACGCATAATACTTCATTATGCCGTAAGGCATAACTTCACTTCGGCGTTAGCCGATACTTCACTAAAAACTGCGAGAGTTCCAACACATACGCAAAACTGCCAAAAATATCTTTTTTGTAAACCAT
Source organism: Acutalibacteraceae bacterium (assembly GCA_045605605.1). Classification (GTDB taxonomy): domain Bacteria; phylum Bacillota; class Clostridia; order Oscillospirales; family Acutalibacteraceae; genus UBA737. The sequence goes on from JAZUQH010000019.1 coordinate 171, forward strand.
AGACTAAAAAAGGACCAAGTCAACGACTTGGTCTTTTTAAATGAAATCCACCCTTGCGGGTGGGTGAAATATTGCTTTGAATGTGAAATCCTCACTTCGTTCGGGTGAAATCGCTGCGGCGGTGGGTGGATTTAATTTCATCTGAGACATAGCCGAAGATTTCATCAGCGATAGCTGATTTCATCCTTGCAAGGCAAGGATTTCATTTTGGGGAGAGTCGAACAAGTATAAACCTACGGCTTATTTTTGATGCTCTTGATATACTCTCGGTAATATTTTGGTGAATATCCCGTTTCTTTTTTGAACTGTCGGCTAAAATGATACTCATCATAAAAGCCTAAATCCGTTGCTATCTGTATTATTTTCATATTGGGATAATACTCTAAACAGAACTTTGCCTGATTTATTTTCTGTTCAATCATATACCTATGTATTGTTATACCAAAACAGGATTTAAAACTGGTTTCTGCCGTTCTCACGCCAATATTTAATTCATGGGCAATTTCCTTATTTGTTATATTTGTGTTAATTCTTGAACCAATAATACTCTTTATCTTATAGGCATAGCCCCTTTGCGAATTATCAAAACCCTCTGACAATTCGCAAAGCAAATGATTTAAATAGATGGAAGCTTTTATAGGATTTTCTTTAACTGTTTCTTCTATGGTTTTTATCAAAAGCTTTTTTATTTCGGGATTTGAAGAGGCATCAATAAAATTACCGATATACACACTATCATTCGGAATTTCTTCAAGGACATCGGAAACGTAATCATCCCCCTCTTCAAAGGAAAAATGAACAAACATTGTATTGGTATTGGGCGGACAAAGTTTTGTTCCTATATGGGCAATTTTAGCAGGTTGAATAAAAACCGTATCTGTACTTGCTCGTACAGTTTCTCCTCCAATTTCAAGTTCCCAACCGCCCTTAACCACATAAGAAATGATATGTTCATTAAGAGTTCTCGACGGATGTTTTATAGGTACAGGAAAACAATTTTCATTTGCTATAAAAATTTTCCTGTTACAATTTATCTTAAAAATACTTCCCATACTTACACCTTGCGTTTTTATACATTTTTTTGCTCAAATCAAGCAGTTTTGTCAATTCAATTTGCGTTTTTTTATTATATACTAAAATATATAAAACTGCAAGGAGAATTTTATGAAGGTATTTAAAGTAACGGATAAAGCATTTAAACCTTACGGTCAAATTTTAGAAGATTACGATTTCAATGAGATTTTTGAAACGGCGAAAAAATTACCTATTCCGGATAATGAAATTATTTATGAAGCTTCCCTATCTTCATTAGAGAGATGCAAAGTAAAGGAACAACTTCAAAATCGAGGTTTTGGTGGACTTAAAATTCAGATAGGTTATGTGGGTGGAGTTAATAGGACACTCAACTGCCTTGAATATCATAAAAGCAGTGAATTTAATATTGCACTGGATGATATTATTTTGGTTTTAGGATTAGAAGGTCAAATAGAGAACGGATATTTTTCTACCGATATTTGCAAGGCGTTTTTTGTACCCAAAGGTACGGGCGTTGAATTATACGGCACTACCCTTCACTATGCACCTATGAATGTTAACGATAATTACCGTGTATTATGTGTGCTCCCCAAAGGCACTAACGGTAAAAAACCAAAATTTGATATTTCTAATATCGAGGATAAAATGTGCTTTGGCAACAATAAATGGATAATGTGCCATCCCGATTCCCCCGATGCAAAAAGCGGTGTTTACCAAGGGCTTAAAGGTGACAATATCACCTTTTTAAATTTAGAATATTAAAGGAGTTTTATTATGGAAAAGAAAATTTTTATTGGTAACGATACGGCAGGATATTACCTTAAACAAAAATGCATTGAATATCTTGAAGGCAAAGGTATCCCCTATGTTGACTGCGGAAGCAATGATGACCCCGATATTGAAGCAACCCGCTATCCCTTTTTCGCCGCAAAGGTGGCAAAAGCCGTTACAAGCGGAGAAGCAAGATGCGGACTGCTTATTTGCGGAACGGGAATTGGTATCAGTATGGCTGCAAACAAATTTAAGGGTGTACGAGCCGCCCTCGTTAACAGCACCTACCTTGCAAGAATGACAAGAAGACATAATGACGCTAATATTCTTTGCCTCGGCGGCAGAACTATCGGTGAATGGGAAGCAATTGATATTCTCGAAACCTTCCTTAATACTGAATATGACGGCTTATTTCACGACGGTTCACTTAACCTTATAAAAGAAGCCGAGGAATATATGATGAATGATAAAATTTGGTGCGAAGAGCCGAGAAAAATATCAACAGGGCCTTTGGCCGATGCAGAAATTTTTGATAGAAGCAAAGGATAAACTTAAAAGGCAGTCACATTCAGTGACTGCCTTTTACTATCTGTATTCCCAAACTGTTTATGAATGGCGAGGGCTATTTTCATTTCCCTCAAAGTATCTGCCAACTCCTGCATATCATCAACCGTAAGTTGAGGCCAAATCGCATTAATGCCTAAATCTGCAAATTCGGCGGTGAGTGGATTCAATCTAATCTCTTTTCGCTGTATCAATACTTTTACCGAAGACTACAAATCGGTCATATAGATACTCTGTTACAAAATTTATAAGCATAGTGCCTATTAAGACTATATACTCGTTTACTGCAATTTCTGGGCTTGTGAAATACGCTGTCCACCAGGTAGAAAGCGGTGTAAACACAAGATAAAATCCTGCCACCTTAAGCATTGCTATAGGCACATTGTTAGCCGAATAAAATGTGAATTTTCGATTGAGGGTAAAATTCCAAAGCACTGATAACACAAGGGAAATCAGATAGGAAATCCAATGAGTTATATGGAAAATCTCTTCCATCAGTGTAAAGCTTACAACCTGAATAACACCTGCACTAATTGAAAATAAAACAAATTTAAGCGAGCGTATCAATTCTTTTTTATTATCACTCATAAAACACCTATTAAATATCTACTATTTCTACCGTAAATCCGTTTTTGTAGGTTTTATTTGCTTCTAATGAAATAAGGTCGGGCTTTGTTGAAAAATCCTCAATAATACCCTTTCTTGATGGTAGTGAGGACCAAGGCTCAATGCATACATAGGGCGCATCGCTTTTAGGCTTATGCCAAAAACCTAAATAATCCATTTGAGGATAAGTAACCTTAACTCCCCTGTCCACCTTATCCGATTTAAGAGTAACGCTACTTGCCATGTTTTTAAGCACGATAGCATCATCATCAAAAAGATTATGGTTAAGAGGTATTCTATTTCCGTTTTTTAACTCATAAGGTGTTAAAGCTTCTAAAACAAAACAGTCCTCAGAAAAGTTTATTCTTAAAGGCTTGCTCTCACCATCAAATTCGAGATAATAATCCTCAAAAGAAGTTCCTTTTTTAAAAGGCACGTTAAAGCCGGGATGACCGCCAAGACCAAAATACATAGTTTTCGTATCGTTATTCTTAACGATATATGTATTTATAAGCTTGTTAGCTTCAATTTGATAATTTATCGTAAACTCAAAGCTATAGGGATATGCCTTTAGGGTTTCTGCCGTTTGGGTTATGGTAAAATTGATTTCACTCCCAGAAATCTTATCTACCTTATAAACTAAATTTCTGGCAAAGCCGTGAATATTCATTTCATAAGTTTTGCCAAAAAGCTTATATTTACCCTCTGTAAGCCGCGCAACAAAAGGAAAAATATTTATGGCTCTATCTTTCCAATATTTAGGGTCGCCCTGCCAGAGATATTCGCAACCGCTATTATCCTTAATTGACATAAGCTGAGCTCCAAGCTCATCAATTTTTACTTCTAAAAATTCATTTTTTATAGTTTGCATTTTTATCACCCTTAATATTTTACCATAAATATATTGGCCTTTGCAATATCAAAATAATAAGCCCCGATTTTTTTCGGGGCTTGTTTTAATCAAGTGTAGCGGCAACCTCTTTGATTTTATCGGTTACAAGATCAACGCACATTGCTACACCCTCTTCAGAAAGGTGAAGATTATCCGCACTTATATAGCGGTCAGTATCCTTGATAACGTGACTGAACAGATCGTTAATATAAACGCCCTTTTCTTTTAGAATGGGAATCAAAGCCTCGTTATATCTTGCGATAATATCGTTTTTAAAGTAAGGATTTTTTGGGTTAACGGGTGTGGTAGTAGCAAAAATAACCTTATCGTATCTTTTAAGAAGGATATCAGCAATTCTTGTCATATTAGCAATATACTCAGCCTCATCGGTAAAAACGCCGTCACCAAAGCATTCGTGAACATCCCAAAGCCCATTGTTCCAATGAACAATGCGGGTGCCCTCCATAGACCTATACCACTCGTGAATACAACGAAGGGTATATTTAGAAAATCGACCATTTTCCTCTGAACTGAAAATCTCATAATCTGAGCCTAATTTCTCTGCAACCTTTTGCGCATAACTTATACGGACAGAATCGCCTAAAAATGTTACTTTAATCATAATATCATCTCCAAAAATAATACTATAATTATATAAACATTTTATCTCCTGCTTGTCAAGGATAAAAGGATTATATTGATGTAAAAAAAGGCAATTGCTTATTTTAAACAGTAGCGAAGGGGCAGTTCATAGGCAGAGAAGAGATGCAGATATAAAACAAATTCTATATATAGAGGCATATTGCGGCCAGTCTCTTTGCAGCTTCTGTTAATGCCGAAATAAGTGTATGTTCATCTTTTGTATGGATATTAAAGCTTCTGACACCAAGAGAATCCAAAGTGGGAATACCGCATTGCGTCGTATAAGCTGCGTCTGACCCTCCACAGCTTGCACGAATTGACAAAACAGGCAAATCTACCTTTTCATAAATTTTATTTACATTTTCAAGAAGATTGAGGTTTGTATCGGTTAGCTCCATAGCCGGTCTGAAACTTTCCAGAATGAGTTCACAAGCGGTTCCTTCTATATAAGAATTTTCTGCCACTTTTTTGGCAATGCTTTGCACCATATCCCATTCTTTACTGCTTGAAAATCTGAAGTCCACTTTAAAGGTACATTTTTCAGGAACAGTATTTATTGCTGTTCCTCCCGAAATCACACCGCAGTTTGCGGTTATCCCTTTTTCTTCTTTATATTTTTCCAGCTCAAGAATTTTATAGGCGGCCTCGCCTATTGCACTTGTGCCGTTAAAACAAAGACCCGCATGTGCCGCCTTGCCTGTAATATTGAACGCATATTTTGCGATACCTTTTCTTTGAAGACCCGCAGTTTTTTCAACAGAAGGTTCGCAGTTTATAAACGCATCAGCACCGCGAGCACATTCGCACATATAGTCAATTGTGGTTTTATTGCTCTCCCTACTGCTTGTTTCTTCATCAGACTGCAATATCAGCTTTATGGGGCGAGCAGTAAAATTTTCTTTATAAAGAGCAACCATAGCCATAAGAGCTGCCACTATCCCGCCCTTGCAGTCAGCAATTCCCGGTCCGTACATTTTATCGCCGTCATATCTGACAGCAGGCGTTCCGAAAAGCCCCACAGGGTGAACCGTGTCCACATGACCCGAAAGGCATACAGGTGCTTTTTCTGCATCAGAATTCATAGTTATACAAAAACAATCTCCTGCAATTTCCTGCTTTTGCCTTTCTATCTTAAACCCTAAAGCTTCTGCTATTTTAACAATATAGTTGCTTGCAGCGTCCACTCCCTCCTTATAAGCCGTGGGGCTTTCAATAAGGCAAAATTCTTCAAGAATTTTTATATATTCCTTCTCCATATCGTCTATTCTTTTAAATACATTTCCGCAGTTAATCATTTATGCTTTCTCCATTTGTATACAACCACTTTAACAACATTCAAATTCACACACTTCTGAAGCCCCGTCCTATAATTTCGCTGCTTGTAGTCACAATTATAAAAGCTGAAGGATCGATTTCCTTGATTTTCTTTTTAAGCTTTACCGCCTCATAGAGCTTGAACAGCCTTGTTGTCAATAATAGAATTTTTTTCGCTTCTTCACACTGCGTCCTTGCAGCCTGCAGGGCATCCTGTTCATTTTTTAATATTTCAAATGTCTATTACACCTAAAGCCTCATAAAAATCACCGCCGGAAAGCACTCGCCTCTTTACCTTTTCGGCAAATCCCGACGGTGCTGCCGTTCCGCCGACATTGTTTCTGGTAGTGTTCCATTTGAATACATATCGTAAAATAGCATCGGACTTTTTGCGTTCAACAAATTTAAACATTTTCTGGAACTTAATTATATTGCTGTTCTCATCAAGAATTTCTTCAAGTGTTTCATCAAGCAGCCACGAATGACAAGTGAAGCACTTATAATCGTACTCAGGGAAATGCTCCGCAAAAAACTTTTTAGCCATTTCGATTGATTTTTTACACTCAGCATTATCCAAACGACCGCCTATCGGTATATGTATCTCTATTATCTTATCGCCTTTAAACACATTTTCCTTTGGTATATCGTGTTCTGCTTCTGCCATGCAGAACTGAAGTCTTCCAAGCTTAAAAAGCTTCATCTCCAAATGTCTTTTAATCCATGCCGTCTCTCCTAAATACAGACCGCCCTTTATCTCACTCCAAATATCTGTCCATACTACTATGTCTCGCAAAGTATCATACAGAATTTCTTCACTTATACCCTTTTCCTTATATTTTTCTTTTAAGCTTTCACACATAAACAGATATGAGAGAAGATTTCTTTTTCCATCCTGTTCGCAAGTATCGTATTCTTCAATCGTAATTGTATCCGAAACCTTTATTTCATCAACCGCACGGTAAAACTCGCAGTCATACATATCTGAAAAATGTAGCTGCTTATACCACTCTTTTATAATAGCCGAAACATTTTTATTGTATGGACTCCGCTCATTTGCATTACCTGTTTCAGAACTCAAATAATCAGCCCCTTCTGCATTTACCCCCAAAAACCTCATCAGGTTATTGTAATAAAGGTTTTCACGAACAACCTTGCTGATACCTAATTTATCCATAATTTTTCTGTCCGTATCAAGCCATTTTTGTGCCCACTCACTTCTGTAATTTTCCGCTGCGCCATCAGTACCGAAAAGAATATTTTTACCAACATCATATCCTATTGTAAATATCTTTGTCAGCAGTTCTTCACGATAAATTTGAGGGGTGCCGGGAGTTATATCAAGAAACATTTCTGCTCCGTTCTCCGAATTAGATGAATGAAGAAACTTTCCATAAACAGCAATACACTCGTCTATCCATGGCCACGAACAATGTCCGACAGAAAATCTTAATCCCTTTATATTTATAAGCGGTTCCCAATTTTCCGGGCGGTTATATTTTGCTGAAGCCTTATCATCCCAAAGTATGCCCGTATGAAATATGATAGGCTTATTGTGCTCTGCAATATGCCGAATAACCTCAATTACCTTTTCCTCATATACATAAAACTCCGAACACATTATTTTAAAGCCCATAACACCTGACTCTACTGCTTTATCAATCTTTTCAAAAACATTTTCTTCATAAGGATCAATCCAGAATATCGGAAACAATCTTTCCTTGCACTGTGCCGTAAAGCTCAAAAGTTCCCCAAGCCGTGTCGCAAAGTCTTTTCCGCATTTCTTAGGGTTTTCAGAAAGCACACATGCCCCGTAAATTCCGGCACAATCCAGCCTTTCGGTTATACTTTCTTCTGATTTTTTGCAATTTGCATTCAAATGCAAATGAGTATGCATATCTATAATTTTCATTTTGTTTCCCTCCGCTTTTAATGCATTCTGAAATCCACTTCATAAGGAAGCGGATATTTTGTATATATTTCCGCGTCTGAAAGTCCTGTTACACCCTCTGTTTCCAACTTCTTTCTGTGAATTTCAAGCCAGATGTGTGAAATTGAAAACTCACCCTCTTTGATGTCGGGCATAACAAATCTATCCATAAGAATTGCAAGAGCTTCTTTATAATCGGTAAAACCTTTTGCGATTTGTCCAGCATCTGCCACGGCATTAAGTGCTTGTTCTATTTTATCGTCATATAAATCGCAAACTGCAACAATATTAATATCCGTGTTTTTTTATAACACACCACGAAGCAGAGAGTATCAGCGCTGTCCGAGTCCAATAACACATGCGTCTATCATCATCTTTTCCCCTTTCGAATCCTATGCGTTTATTATAATAATCGCAGCTTGATAACACAATGTGGAAAAATATCATAAAACTGTCTTTTTTTATCATTTACAAAAGGCACACAGGGGACGGTTCTCTGTGTTACGAAAAAATGTATGTAATCCAGCGTAGGTGGTATGTAATCAATCCAAAGGAAAATACACCTGCGGTGATGCCATACACGCTACGCGTGATTACATACGCCTGATGGCGATTACATACCAATCCTTCGGATTGGATAAAAAATAAGACAGTCCGAAGACTGTCTTATTTTTTGTCTCTCGTGTCCGAAAAAGAACTGAGTGAAAACCAAGAATTTTCTTGCAAATTTATTAAATCGCATATAATAATAACATCTTAAAAATCAAGGTTATCATTTCTTATTCCAACACCACAACACATAGAACCGTCCCCTGTGTTTTTAGTCCCAAAAAGGACTTGAATTTTTTGGGTAGTTTGAACTTAATGACACGAATAAAAATGTGCCTGAAAACTGAGGATTTTCTTATTTTTTAACATAGTATTTTCCGTCTATATATTCAAAATCATCTTCACATAAGGAAAAATACTTTTTGTTGTAACACCTGCAAATTTTCCCGTCACGTTTAGAAATTACAAGGTAAAACTCATCGCCTGGAGTTGAAAAGAATATGCTTGAATAATCGGCATCATCCTTTTCGTGATTTTTCCAACGGACAGATGTATAATATACATATTCACCGTGCTTTGAAAATTTTATAGTATAAAATAATCTATTGGCGTGTTTTATGTGTATTTCTTCCTTTTCACGAACGTGTATAAATATATCTTCAACAATATAATAAGGCGAAGGCAAATGTTTAGTTTTATACTTTAAAACAGTATCAAAAATAGATACGGCAAGTATTATAAAAAGAATTACACCAAAAATAATGAAAAAATTAGTTTTATTATCTGTATGTAACCAAATTTCCAAAGCCAAAAGAATTATAAAAACCACACCGGAAATTATTGTTTTGAAATTTAGCTTGGTTTTTTCACTTAAAAAGTTGTGTTTAGTAATTTTGTTCATTACATCACCGCCATGGGTGTATTATAGCATAAAAGCGACGGAGAGACAAGATTAAATGAAATATGGCTTGCGCCATATGAAATAATCCTTTCGGATTATGAAATATTTAGCTGACGCAAAATGTGAAATAAAATTCGCCACTTAACATTTGCGAAGCAAATATTTCATAGCGAAGCTATTTCATATGCGATAGCATATTTCACTCGCCGTAGGCGAATTTCATTGAAAAAGAAAAGACAAGTCTTTCGACTTGTCTTTCTTTTTCTGGGTGTTTTGAACTTAATGACACGAATGAAATGTGCCTGAAAATTGAGGATTTTCTTTATATTTTTATTTTAAATATGGTTTGCGCCTACTCCGATTGTTAACATAGAAATTGTTTGGTATATCTATCATTTCTCTCGCAAAAATCAACATGGACACAAAGGATGGTCTTCGAGCAAACTGATAAACCTCAACCACGTCATTTCCAATATCCGCCACCGTTTTTGCTATAATATTGAGACGCAACAATTCCGCAATTATCTGTTTAGCCTTATCCTCGGCATATCCCAACTCTTTGATTATCAACTTTTCGGTAAAGGCATTAAAACTATCACGTTTATACAAAAAAACAAGGGTTTCAAATATGTCTTTATCTGCCATCAGTTTGAAAAATCCAGGATAATCTATTCCGTCTAAAAGGGCTTTATCTTTATCTTTGGCATCAGGCACTACCAAGAAATACTGCATTCGGTTAAATAGTCCCATCTCTGTATATCCCGAATCTACTTCAATTTGCGAATAAAGTTGATCATTTTCACCGTGTGTCTTTGCTTCTTCTCTAAATCGTTCGGGGTCAGAAAATATAGTGCCATACATGGATTGCTCTATCATCCAGCAAAGTTCAAAAGCTCGTGAAATACGATCATCTACTTTTGTTTTTGTGATATCCCTTAAAATCGCATCTTGAATATCAATAGAGGTATTGCGTTCTCTACCAAACAATTCATCTATTGACACATTAAAATAATCTGCAATTTTGGGTAACAGTTCAGTGTCGGGCACACCGCCGTTTTCCCATTTAGAAACCGCTTGTGCCGTTATTCCGACAAATCTTGCCAATTCGTCTTGCTTAACACCTTTTGCCTTACGAAGTTTGGCAATATTTTTACCAATATTCATTATATCCATAAAAACACCTCCAAAGTTAACTAACAAAAGCGCTTTCGTCATTATTATAATAACACAAATGTCAGTTGTTTGCAACGGAGGGAAAATTGATATAATCAACAGTGATTTGTTTTTTATAAATCAATGCGAAGCATAATGTTTGCACGAAGTGCAACATCGTTGGGCGTCAGCCCACATCGTTTACACCGAAAGGTGTAACATCGTTGATGCAGAGCATCACATCGTTTACGGCATAGCTGTAACATCGTTTTGTGTCCGCAAGCGTACAATGATGTTGACCTAAAGGTCAAATGATGTGGCGAGTTAACTCGCAAGCGATGTTGTGCCCTGCGGACATAAAAGAAGAACTATAAAACCTCGACCATTTTAAGGAAACGGATTTTTATTTAGTTTGGGATTATTGGCAAGAAAAATGTGAATCTGAAATCCACATTTTCATATCTTCTTATCGACCAAAACCTCTGCAATAACAGCTCCAATTTTCTTTGCCATTCGATAGAATCCAATGTCATTAGGATGGCAACCGTCGCTGGTGCATGATTCGTAAAACTCTCCTTCAAACAGGCTTTCTCCATCTATAAAATAAACATTTTTATCCCCCGCTGCTATTGCTTTGTTATAGCTTTCGAGAATCACCTTTCTTCTTTCGAAGTTCTCTTTTGGATTTGTGAAATAATCAGGTTTTGTAATCATTATATACGGAATATGTGGATGCTTTTCCCTTATTATTTCATATAATCTGTAGTGAGTATCCATAAGATGCTGAACATCGGGTGCATTATGGTCATAATCGCAAACGAATAGGCACATATCAAGTCCGGCAATATATTCTGCCATAGCAATTTCGGCTTTGGCGTTTCCGGCAAACCCTAAATTTATATAGTCAAGATTATATTTTTGGGAAATAAAGTTTTCATACGTATTACCGGGTCTTCCTGCGGCTGCACCATGAGTAATAGACGAACCATAAAACACAATCGGTTTGCTGTTACGGTATTTTTTTCTTTTACCTAAATAACTACCTTTTTCAAGCCCGATATATAATTTTTTAATCTCTGCAAAATGAGGCATATTTAAAGTATAGCAAATTGTCTCACCATCATTTCGGGTTTGCACCTTAAATTCCGCAAAACGAAAATCAAAATCGTTAGCAGGTCTGTATGTAGCAACAAAAACATCTTTTTCATCACAAAATTTATATAAGTCAAATCCATATGAAAAACAATGATTACACACCGTTGGTACAGCACCGCTTCCATATTCAATCCTTAATGCAACAAAGGGCGAATTTGTTAAAAATACAATTCTCCCTCCTGCGCCATATCCACTTTGACCTGAAACTCCCGGACTCACTTTTTCTGCAATTTCTAAAGGGATTCTACGCGTCAAAACCCCATCATTCTCGGGCACTAATCCGTAAATATCAAAGTTATCAGATGTCACTTCATACCAATCAACAAAATCGTTATCTGCTTTTTCAACCCTTAGCATATTTTGATCATATATTTTTCCATGCATATTATACACCTCATCCTTATTGTTATTTTGACAAAATTATTTTAACTATTGTAGCATGAAGTCTGCGATAAGTCAACGCGGAGCACTGTATATCATCAAGCCGACAGATATACACGCTTCGTGTGATGATATACGCCTTGCGGCAATGATATACAGCCCTTGTGGGCTGATGATATACCAAGCCTGTAGGCTTGGATAAAAAAACACTCGTTCAAGAGAACGAGTGCTTTTTGTCTCTCGTGTCCGAAAAAGAACTGGGTGAAAACCGAAGATTTTCTTTGATTAGCCAAGAAAACTAACAACTATAATTACAACAATATAACAAAATAAAGCTATAGAAACAAAGTTTAGCACTTTATAAATATTCTGCCAAACTCCTGATTTGCTTTTTAAATGTTGTGCTAAAAAGAAAATACTAGCAACAAACGGAAAAAATACAATAGAAGTTAAAATTCCTTGTATTGAAGAACTAAACTCAATATCGGGGATAACACCATTTTGAACCATAGCACTTGCAATAAAAAAACATACTAAAAATAAAACAAAAACACTTAAGAATATTATAAAAAGTAATTTGCATTTTTTCATAACATCACCGCCATGGGTGTATTATAGCATAAAAGCGGCAAAGGGGCAAGGTTTTAAGTGAAGTATCGGCTATGCCGATGTGAAGTTACGGCTTT
>JAZUQH010000020.1:0-2963 GCA_045605605.1 Acutalibacteraceae bacterium
AAAGTATAATTCTAAGCTTACCCTTGACGGAAATTGGAAACTTTTTATTGCAGAGAATAAAGACTGTCAGGACTTCGCCCCCGAAATGACCTGCGCTGATGACCTTGCTAAAAAGGGCATTTCTGCAATAACCGGTACCGTACCCGGTAATTTTGAAATTGATTTAATGAGGGAGGGTCTTATCCCCGATGTTTTCTGTGACCTTAACCCTCTTGTTGCACAGGAGCTTGAAAACCGCCATTTATGGTATGCTACCACCTTTAATTTTGATGGCGAGGCAGAAGATGAGCCTTACTTTATTTTCGAAGGTGTTGATACCTTTGCCGATTATTATTTAAACGGCGGATATATAGGCTCTACCGATAATATGCTTATTGAACACGAGCTTCTTGCCAAGGGTATTAAAAAAGGTAAAAACGAGCTTCTCGTTCATATTTATCCCACCGAAATAAAAGCAAGAGAAAAGCACTTCGAGGCAGGTATAATTTCCGTTCAGCACTGCACCAACTCTGCGGTAGCCGTAAGAAAAGCTCCCCATATGTACGGTTGGGATATTATGCCCCGTATAATTTCAGGCGGTATCTGGAAACCTGTTTTTCTTGTTACCAAAAAGCCTGAGAGAATTGAAGAAACCTATATGTATCTTCGCAACCATTCAAGAGGTACAAGCTTTGAAAACCACGTGATGTATTTTCGCACCGTTATTGACGGGGATTTCGCCAAGGAATATTCTCTACATATTAAGGGTGTTTGTGGGGACAGTGTCTTCGAAAAGGAACATCAGCTATGGCACAGTGAGGGTATGGTAATTCCAATTTCTATAAAAAATCCTAAGCTTTGGTGGCCAAAGGGTATGGGTAAGCAGTATTTATATGATGTTACCGTAACCTTAAAGCACGGAGAAAGGGTCCTAGATACTAAGACCTTTAAATACGGTGTACGAAAAGTCTGGCTCGATAAAACCGATTACATCGATAAAGATGGCAAAGGCAAATTCGGCTTTTTGATTAATGAAAAGCCCTTCTTCGCTATGGGTACCAACTGGGTGCCTCTTGATGCATTGCACTCCCGTGATAAAGAGCGTCTTCCAAAAGCGCTCGAGCTTTTAAGCGAATCGGGAGGCAATATCGTTCGTTGCTGGGGCGGTAATGTATATGAAAATGATGAGTTCTTTGATTTCTGCGATAAAGAGGGAATCGTAGTATGGCAGGATTTTGCTATGGGCTGCTCTGTTTACCCTCAAAACGAAAGTTTTTTCGAAGAAATGCGCAAAGAGGTTACAAAGGTTGTAAAGCGCCTTCGTCAGCACACATCAATTATTATGTGGGCAGGAGATAATGAGGTTGATTCTGCTATAGCTCAGCACTTCCACGACCCCAATAAAAACAAAATAACCAGAGAGGTTATACCGAATTTACTCGAGGAGCTTGACCCTTGCAGACTTTATCTTCCCTCTTCTCCCTATTGTTCACCAAAGGCATTTAAAGATAATATGAAGCATCGTCTTTGCGAAGATCATCTTTGGGGACCGAGAAGATATTACAAAGAGGATTTCTTTAAGAACAGTATTGCTTGTTTTGCCAGTGAAACAGGTTACCACGGAAGCGTATCGCCCGAAAGTGTTAAAAAATTCCTTACGGGTGAAAACGTATGGCCCTTTAAGGATATGGTTAAAAACCTATCTTCCACACCAAATATGCATCAAGTCGATTATAATAAGGCGTGGCAGTTACACGCATCCTGCACCAATATAAAAGTGGGAGCCGATTTTTCTTATAGAATCCCTCTTATGGCAGTGCAGATAAATAATCTTTTTGGGAACAGCGTTCCCGATACCTTAGAAGATTTTTGCTTAGCTTCGCAGATTTCCCAATCCGAAGCATTTAAATATTTTATCGAGATTTTCAGAGCCAATAAGCCTTACCGGACGGGTATTATCTGGTGGAATCTTCTTGACGGATGGCCACAGTTTTCCGATGCTGTAGTAGATTACTACCATACCAAAAAGATGGCATACTTCACCATCTGCCGAATCCAAAAACCTGTTATGTTTATGTTCCGTGACCCTGCTAAGCAGGAGGATAAATTAGAACTTGTTGCGGCTAACGAAACACAAAACGAGGTTACTGCATCATATAAAGTTACAGATGTTGAAACAGGTGATGTTATCCTTTCGGGTAGCTCAACTATCCCCGCTCTTTCAAGCTTCGATGCGGCGACTCTACCAAAAATAGAAAAGCAGGGGCTTCTTCTTATTGAATTTACTGTAGACGGTAAAACCTATAAAAACCACTACTTATCAGGTGTCCCTAACTACGATTATAAAAAGGTTGTTGAGTGGTTCAAAAAGGCAGAGCTTCTTGAAATTGAAGGATTTTAAGTAAAAAAAGGCTGTCTTGGGAGACACTTCGTAAAGAAGTGTTCTCCCAATTTTCTTTTTCCATAAAAAACGACACTTATCTGTTGAAAGTGTCATAGTGGGTTACATACTTTGAAATTACACCTATCTCAAAGATAAAAAGATTAGTGATATTGTGAGACAGGTCTCACAGTGATATTTTTGATAAATCAAAAGTGTTATTAAAACCTTTGGTTTTAGTTTTATTATATTCGCCCTTAAAACTCGCGAAGCGAATATAACTTGGGCTTTAGCCCAAACATCACTGCGAAGCAATATAACTCGCCGTCAGGCGAATATAACTGAGGCGCACTTCCTTACGAAGTGCGCCTCTTGGACAGCCTTTTTATCGCTTTTTCTGTTTTTTCAAAAAAAACAGTGGATTTTTGCGGTTTTTGTTGCAAAAATATTCTATTGTTATTATAATAAGTGTAAATACAAAACCGAGAGGTGTGTTTTCATGGAAAAGTATAATTCTAAGCTTACCCTTGACGGAAATTGGAAACTTTTTATTGCAGAGAATAAAGACTGTCAGGACTTCGCCCCCGAAATGACCTGCGCTGAT
>JAZUQH010000021.1:0-5186 GCA_045605605.1 Acutalibacteraceae bacterium
CAGGTGGGATAAAAACGGCAACAGGAGGCCCCTTTTAGTCTGGAGAAATGTTTTTGATAAAAACGTACTACTTTAATCAGAATTTTCTTCATTAATATCGTTCCAAATTCCCGCTTCTATAAACTGGTTTTTGAAGGTATCGGCAATAACAGTGCTTTTCACCGATAAAATTCGTGTGCGGGCAACAAAAACAAAATCATATCCTGGCTTTATATGTGCCAGATTTTCGTGCAAAGCGGCGACAATAAGCCGTTTTGCGCGGTTTCTACAAACAGCATTACCTATTTTTTTACCCGTAGTAATGCCTATACGGGTTTTTCCGCTTTTGTTTCTTGCAGAGTAGGTTACAACAAAGGGAGAAACCTGACATTTACCTCTTCCGTAAAGTCGGCGGAATTCTTTATTAAGTTTGAGTGTCTCAAATGTCATTTTTATATCTTCCCCAAATACAAAAAGCCACATTATGTGGCCTTTAGTAAGTGAGCTGCTTTCTGCCCTTTGCTCTGCGGCGGGCAAGTACCTTACGGCCGTTGGCAGTTGCCATTCTCTTTAAAAAGCCGTGCTCCTTTTTACGATGAAGCTTCTTAGGCTGATAAGTTCTTTTCATTTATTCCAACCTCCTTATTTACATTGGTCATATAAAAACACAAATGTACTTTTTTACATATAGATAACCTATCAGTTTGACATTATAACCCAAACCATACCCATCTGTCAACAAAAATCTGTAATTTTGGGGTAAAATTTTTCAGAAGAGAAGCAAGGAAAATCAAAAAACACTTGCAATTCTCACTACCTTATGTTAATATACTTGTGTTCAAGAACGAAACGGTTTTTCGTAAGTTATGAGTTAATGGGTGCCAAGGCACAATACATATTGTCGGCAAAGCCGACTCCGAAACTCTTCACTCTTCACTCTTCACTCTTCACTTAAATTACGGGGGTATAGCTCAGCTGGGAGAGCGCTTGAATGGCATTCAAGAGGTCAGCGGTTCGATCCCGCTTATCTCCACCAAAAAGAAACGACAACTTATCACTGATAAGTTGTCGTTTCTTTTTGTTCTCTTCACTTTTCTCTTTTCGTTCTTCTCTCTTCTCTTAAATTGTCGTTTCAAAATAAAAGAAAAGGGTTTAAAGTCAAGGAAAATATTTCACCTTACATCCCCGCCGTTATTACCAACATTTTTTTGATTTTTTTGTATATTTCCTCTGCTGTTTCTATGGGCAGAGGATTTTTTCCTTTGCCCACCTCAACCGTAAAGGCGGGGCGGTCAAATTCTAAAATAAACCAATCCTTAAAGCCTCCCCCATCGGCGATGCCTATGGGCACATCAAGGGCGTAGCCTGATGCCGTTGAAAGTATTTCCGCCATCCTCAGACTACGCTTTGGATGATGATTTTTATAGCCGTGATAAATAACCTCGCCCTGAGAATGTAAGGCTAAGGCGTGGGAGATATTCGTGTTGCGGCAAAGGGTTGTAATCGACTTTGTTTCAGGCTCGCTTTCGGGGGCTTTTCCGCCGTAGCGTGTGGGGGAAGGACCATATATACCCATTTTAATTTCTTTTTCCCGAAGTGCTTCCCAATCGGCATCAAAATTATGGTTTATATCCACCCCTCTGAAATTAGAATTCCACCTCGAAAAATCCCCTTTGCATAGGTTTGATACGGTTTTTGCTTTATCTGGACAAGCCATCTGACCGATAATAGAAATATCGCACCCATCGGGATTTACACGGGGAATAATTATAATACTTCTTTTGGCAAGTATCCTCTTAATATCGATTCCGCAAAGTTCTTTTCCATCTTTTATGCTTCTGGCTAAATCCTCAAGAAAGAAAAGGGCTATATTAGTGGTTATATGCTCACTTCCGTGAAAGGCGGCGGCAAACAGAACGCTCTCCCCCGCCGCGCCGATTTTTACCGCCTTTATATCCTTTCCCTTAACGCTTTTACCTATATCGCATATTTTTAAAAAAGGGTATTCCTCTTTTAGTTTAAAGATAGCCTTGCTAAGATGCGCGTAATCGTAATTCTCGGATTTTATCAACACTTTACCGCCTCACTTGTTAATATATCAAGGTTTTTATAATAATATATACAATATATACCACTCGAAATATGTTTGAAAATGCGATATAATAAATTAGTTTTTTATTACCCTAAGGAGTGACCGATTTGAAAGTGTCATTTTTTATATAGAAAACGGAGACTACTTCTTTACGAAGTGTCTCCGTTAAGGGCTTTTTTGTGTTTACTATAAATTCAAATTCGCGCAACCCCTGTTTCCCTTGCGGTTTTGATAACAGCCTCGGCAACTACCTGTGCTACCCTCTTATCGAGAGCGGGTGCTATAATATTATCCTCGCTTATCTCATCATCAGCAATAAGTGAGGCGAGCGCATAAGAGGTTGCAACCTTCATCTCTTCATTAATGCAGGAGGCTCTGCAATCAAGCGCACCGCGGAAAATTCCAGGGAAAGCAAGCACATTATTTATTTGGTTGGGGAAATCCGAACGTCCTGTACCAACTACTCTTGCGCCTGCTTTTTTAGCAACATCAGGCATAATTTCGGGTGTGGGGTTAGCCATCGGGAACATAATAGCATCATTCGCCATGGACTTAACCATTTCCTCGGTTACAAGGTTAGGCGCAGAAACACCGATAAACACATCGGCGCCTATAAGGGCATCGGCAAGGGTTCCCTTTTTATGCTCAAGGTTGGTAACTTTAGAAATTTCTTCTTGTGCAGGGTTGTTATTTTCGTCACCCTCGCAGATGATACCAAAGCGGTCACAGAATGTAAGGTGCTTAACACCCATATTCATAAGATGCTTACCTATAGCGATTCCCGCAGAACCGGCACCATTGATAACCACCTTAACATTGCCGATTTCTTTTTTAACAAGCTTTAGAGCATTGATAAGGGCGGCGGCAACAACTATAGCGGTACCGTGTTGGTCATCGTGGAAAATCGGAATATCGCAAATTTCTTTTAGCTTCTGCTCTATTTCAAAGCAACGAGGTGCCGAAATGTCCTCAAGATTAATTCCGCCAAAGGAACCCGAAAGAAGATATATAGTACGAACAATTTCGTCCACATCTTTAGACTTGATACACAGTGGAAATGCATCAACATCGGCAAATGCCTTAAACAGCGCACATTTACCCTCCATAACAGGCATACCCGCTTCCGGACCGATGTCACCGAGCCCAAGAATTGCGGTACCGTCGGTGATAACTGCAACAAGATTAGAGCGGCGGGTAAGCTCATAAGACTTACTTATATCCTTATTTATTTCAAGGCATGGTTCTGCTACGCCCGGCGTGTATGCAAGTGAAAGGTCTTCACGCGAATTTATCGGTGCGCGGGAAATAACCTCGATTTTACCGTTCCATTCGTAATGTTTTTTAAGTGATTCTGCTCTAATATCCATTTATTAATCCTCCCAAGGAAATTTATACTGATTAAGACCGAGTTCATCACGGACAGCAATAATTTCTTTCTGAACAGATTCATTTATCGGCACACCGTCTTTACGGGCAATACCGATCTCATACTCTTTTTCACCTGCAGTGTAGATTCTTTCGGCACCCGGCGCTTTCTTTGAAGCACGCATACTGCGGGTGATTTCGCCTGCTTTTTTACGGGCAATATCTTCGCCCATAAAGTGGTCGGTATCAATGGCAATAAACCAATGACCGAGCTGATACGGACGGATATTTCCGTTTTCATCCTTACCGTCGAGAGCCTTACCGTAAGCACCGTCCTGAAGAATTGAGGAGAAGAATTCAACAGCCAAAGCAAAACCGTATCCCTTATATCCGCCGAGTGCCTCGCCTATTCCGCCGAGAGTGGTAAGAGCGGCAGTACCGTTTCTTATCTTCTTGAGTGCAACACCTGCATCTCCTTCAACAGCAGAGCCGTCATCAGCAATGATAGTACCGGGATGTACATCTTCACCGATACGCTCGTAATATTCCACCTTGCCGTTTTGTGTGATAGAGGTGGCACAGTCAAAGTTAAAGTCAAAAGCCTCATCGGTAGGTACGCCTATGGTAAATGGATTAGTACCAAACATACCCTCAACACCGTGGGTAGGAGCAACTGAGGGACGGGCATTGGTACCCGTCATGCCAATGCATCCTGCCTTTGTAGCCATTGTGGTATAATAACCTGCTATACCGTAGTGGCAGGAATTACGTACAACTACCATACCCATACCGTATTCCTTTGCCTTTGCTATAGCCATGCTCATAGCCTTGTGGCCGATAACCTGACCCATGCCGTGATGTCCGTCTATAACCGCGGTAGTGGGAGTTTCTTTAACAATCTCAATTTCGGTTACTGCATTCTGTATGCCCGCTTTAATTCTGTCGAGATAAACGGGCTTAAAACGATTTACGCCGTGCGACTCAATTCCTCTTTTGTCGGATTCGAGAAGAACATCTGCACAAATCTCTGCATCCTCTCTGGGAATTCCGTAACCGACAAACGAATCGATTACAAAGTTTGTGATAGTTTTCCAATCTACTATGTTGTTTTTTGCCATTTTAATCACCATATTTTTCCGAGACACAAAATGCGATTAAACAATCACATCCGTTGCGGTTACCGTGCAACAGCGTCTCTATATTTTCAGCGTAATTTTTCACGCTAAATTGCCTCCAATTTTTTCACAAAAAAATGAGTACACCTATCCCTAATGAATAAGTGTACTCCAAAATCTCCATGTGTATATTATATCGCAAATTCAAACTTTGTCAACATTTTCTTCGATAGTTCTAACTTCTTTTTATAAATCTTTCAGCAACAACATATTTGACGCTCATTTAATTCACCTCAAAAATATTGTATGTAAATTTACTTTGTCGCGTATACGCACTTGCGCCGGCAGAAGTATAAGCTATGTGCATACAGCCTCACTTGTTAATATATCAAGGTTTTTATAATAATATATACAATATATAGCACTTGAAATATGTTTGAAAATGCGATATAATAAATTAGTTTTTTATTTTCTAGCCAAAGCATTCAAACCCTAACCAGCCTAAAATGGCGGTTTTAAGGCGTCTTTTGTTTCTTTGGCGCACATAGGCGTTAGCCTTATGTGCTTCGCATCGCCAAAATCCACTCATAAAATCGCGCATTTTAGGTCGCAGAATTTTGTGATAAAAGGATTTT
>JAZUQH010000022.1:0-25982 GCA_045605605.1 Acutalibacteraceae bacterium
ATATTCTTTGTATTGCAGAATCAATTGACAAATAATTGCTGTTGCTTTTTTTCTCAATTTATATTATTATATATTATATATAAACTTTTAGGGGTGTTATTATTGAAGCGCAGATATGTTAGATTAGCAATTTACATACTATTAGATTTATTTGCATCTTTCTTTTCTGTTCCAGCATCACTTCTTTTTATGGGCGATTGGCCTGTAGAAAAATATTCCGTGCTTTATTCATCTTGCGTCTTCGCAGTAGTAATGTTTGTATTGTTGTATATCTTCAAGGTATATAACATTTTGTGGCGTTACGCAGGGATAAAGGATTATGTGAGAATATTCATTGCATCAATAGTTTCTGTTTTTGTCGTGTTTATTGTTCAAAGAGCACTTTGGCAGGATTCTTTTACAAAATCTTCATTTTTTGCTACCTTTGTTTTCAGTAGTCTGATAATTTGCAGCAGCAGATTATTTATAAAATACCGCCGTAGAAACAAAAAATCTTCTCGTAAGGATTTGCTTTCAGGCAATATTATGATTATAGGCGCAGGATTTGCAGGCAGTGAGCTTATAAATGATATAAACGTAAGCAAAAATTTTGTTAAGTGCAGTGTTAAATGCGTTATTGATGATAATCCTTATAAATGGGATAAGTATATTGACGGTGTTAAAATTGTAGGCGGTTGCGATAAAATTATCGAGTCGGCAGAGAAATATGATATTGATATGATTGTATTTTCCATTCCTGCATGTCCCAGTGACCGTAAGGCTGAAATACTTAAAATTTGTCAGCAAACACCCTGTGAAATCCGTGTTGTACCTTCTATATATCAGTTGCTTACAGATAGAAATGTTGGCATTTCTTCGGTAAGAAAGGTGGAAATTGAGGATCTTTTAGGCAGAGAAACCATCGATATTAACGTATCTTCAGTTATGGATTATGTTGAGGGACAAACTGTTCTTATCACAGGAGGCGGCGGGTCTATCGGTAGTGAATTATGCCGTCAGATAGCAGCTCACAATCCTAAAACACTTATTATTTTTGATATTTATGAAAATAATGCTTATGATATCCAGAATGAGTTATTGGAAGGATATCCTGACTTAAATCTTATAACACTAATTGGTTCTGTAAGAGATAAAGAACGTCTTGAGAGCGTTTTTGCAAAATATAAGCCTGATTTGGTTTATCACGCTGCGGCTCATAAGCATGTGCCGTTGATGGAGTTTAATCCAAACGAATCTATTAAGAACAATGTTTTTGGCACTGCTAACACAGCCTTTTTTGCTGATAAGTATAATGCTAAAAAATTCGTTCTTATTTCTACTGATAAGGCGGTAAACCCAACAAATATTATGGGTGCCAGCAAGCGTATTTGTGAAATGATTGTTCAATGCTATAATAATCATTCAAAAACCGAGTTTGTTGCCGTAAGATTCGGTAATGTTCTTGGAAGCAACGGCAGTGTTATACCTCTCTTTAAAAAGCAAATTGCAGGGGGCGGTCCCGTAACCGTTACAGACCCCAATATAATCAGATATTTTATGACTATACCTGAGGCAGTTTCATTAGTTCTTCAGGCAGGTGCATCAGCTAAAGGCGGAGAAATTTTCGTTCTTGATATGGGCAAGCCTATGAAGATAGTAGACCTCGCAGAAAATCTTATTAAGCTTTCGGGATATGTTCCCTATAAGGATATAAAGATTGAGTTTACAGGTCTTAGACCCGGTGAAAAGCTTTATGAAGAGATGCTTATGTCCGAAGAGGGTTTAACAAAAACTGATAATAGACTTATCTTCATCGGTCATCCTATTGATATTGATGAGGATAAGCTTAAAGAAACTCTTGAAAAGATGCATAATGAAATGTATGATGAAAGCATAAATATCAGGCAGTTGGTTGCTGATATTGTGCCTACATATACTTTTACTAACTAATAGTTAATAATGCCGTTCTTCCGAACGGCTTTTACTATGTGAATCGAGGATAATCAAAAATGCAGGAAAAAGTTAAAAATTTACGAAATATAGCTATTATTGCTCACGTTGACCACGGTAAAACAACGCTTGTTGACCAGATGCTAAGACAAAGCGGAACCTTCCGCGCAAATGAAGCTGTTGACGATAGAGTAATGGATTCTAATGACCTTGAAAGAGAAAGAGGCATTACCATACTTTCTAAAAATACAAGTGTTATATATAAGGATACAAAGATAAATATTATCGATACTCCAGGCCACGCAGATTTTGGCGGTGAGGTTGAGCGAATACTTCAGATGGTTGACGGTGTTCTATTACTCGTAGATGCCTTTGAGGGTTGTATGCCACAAACGAGATTTGTTCTAAAAAAAGCATTGGCACTTGGCAAAAAAGCTGTTGTAGTTATAAATAAAATTGATAGACCTATGGCAAGACCTCACGAGGTTGTGGATGAAGTTCTTGATTTATTCATTGAACTTGGCGCCGATGATGACCAGATTGAATTTCCTGTTGTTTTTGCTTCGGGAAGGGACGGTTATGCTTCATATTCTCCCGATGTAAAGGGTACGGATATGCAACCCTTGTTCGAAGAAATTGTCAATAAAATCGATGCCCCCGAAGGTGATAAAGAAGCTCCGTTACAGATTCTTTTCAGCAATATCGAATATGATGATTATCTTGGTAGAATCGGTGTAGGAAGAGTTGTAAGGGGTAGTGTTAAGGCTGGTCAAACTGTTGCCCTTTGTCATAAAGACGGTACATCTTCTAATGTTAAAATTGCAAAGCTGTTTATGCACGAGGGACTTAAAAGATGCGAGGTTGACGCTGCATCTATCGGCGATATTATTCAGGTTTCAGGTCTTAATCAACTCGAAATAGGCGAGACAGCGTGTGATACTGAGCATATTGAGGCTTTACCTTTTGTTAAAATAGACGAGCCTACGCTCTCTATGAATTTTATGGTAAACAATTCGCCCTTTGCAGGTAAAGAAGGAAAATTTGTAACTTCAAGAAATCTTCGTGAGCGTCTATTTAAAGAGGTTATGACTAATGTTAGTCTTCGTGTTGAAGAGACTGATAGCGCCGATACCTTTAAGGTATCGGGCAGAGGTGAGCTTCATCTTTCTATTCTTATTGAAACTATGCGCCGTCAGGGCTATGAATTTCAGGTTTCACCGCCTGCGGTAATTTATAAGCACGATGAAAAGGGTAAGCTTTTAGAGCCAATTGAGCTTCTTATGATTGAGGTTCCTGAGTCTTATGTCGGTGTTGTTATGGAACGCCTCGGTACAAGACACGCCGAGCTTCGTAATATGGGCACAAGAGATGGCGGTAATACTCATCTTGAATTTTTAATTCCTGCGCGTGGACTTCTCGGCTACCGTTCTCAGTTTTTAACCGATACTAACGGTAACGGAATTATGAATCATATCTTTAACGGTTATGAAGAATATAAGGGTGATATTGAGCAGAGAAATACAGGCTCGATTATCGCTCACGAAACAGGAGAGGCTACTGGCTACGGACTCTTTAATACGCAAAGCAGAGGCCGCTTGTTTATAGGTCCCGGGACGCCTGTATATGAGGGTATGATTGTGGGAGAAAATCCTAAAAATGAAGATATTGTTTGCAATGTCTGCAAGAAAAAGCAAATGACCAATACAAGAGCTTCGGGCTCTGATGATGCGTTAAGACTTGTTCCTCACTCTGTTTTAAGCCTTGAACAATCCTTAGAATTCATCAAAAATGATGAGCTTGTCGAGATAACACCTGAAAATATCCGTCTCAGAAAAAGAATACTCGGCAAAGAGCAGAGAATGAAATTTGAGGCTAGGAACAAATAATGAAGTATATAATTCTTGATATGGAATGGGATGGGGCATATTGTCCTAAGCTTTCCCGATTTATAAATCAGATTATACAAATAGGCGCCGTTAAGCTTAATGAAAGCTTCGAGATTGAGGATACATTTGAAAGAACTATTCGATCCTCCTTTTCAAAAAAGGTTTCAGGAAGATTTACAGCGCTTACAGGAATTACTTCCGATGATATGCGCGCAGGTGTTCCTCTTGAAGAGGCTGTAAAAGAATATAACTTGTGGGTTGGAAGCGATACTGTTACTATGACCTGGAGCAATTCTGATCTTTTTTCAATTATGGAAAATGAGAAAAACCTTATGAAAGGTGTAAAATTTAGTATTGAAAAATATCTTGATTTGCAAAGCTATATTCAAAACGAAATGCGCCGCTTAGGGTTTGAAATAACATCCCAGATAGCCCTTGGTAAAGCTGCAGAAATGCTTGGTATTACTACTGAAGGATACGATTTGCATACGGCTAAGGATGATAGTCTTCTTTGTGCAGCGCTTATTAAAAAACATTATAATGAGGAACGCTTCAATGAGCTTATAAAGGACACTCAAAATCCCGAGTTTTATAAGAAATTATTATTTAAACCAACCTATATTGCAGATATAAGAAGCCGAGAAATCGATAGAAGGAAGCTTAGGTTTAAATGTGATGTCTGCGGTTCAAATACCAAAAGAATAGGTAAGTGGCAATACAGAAATCATTGGTTTTTAGCAGATTTTTCTTGTAAAAGCTGTGATAGAAAATTTTCAGGCAAGGTTTCTTTTAAAAAGCTTTATGATAGCATAGTTATTAAAAGAAAAATATGTGAAATCAAGGAAAAGAAAAAAGTCGGTGAGGAAGGTAATGATTTGCAATCTGTGTCCACGGAAATGTAATGCGGTTCGCACTGATTTTGAAAACCAAAACGGATTTTGCAAAGCGCCACTTTTGCCTAAGATAGCGCGTGCGGGGCTTCATTTTTGGGAGGAGCCCTGTATAAGCGGTGAAAAAGGATCGGGCACTATATTTTTTAGCGGTTGTTCTCTTAACTGTATTTATTGTCAAAACTATGATGTAAGTCATAAATCCTTTGGCAAAATAGTTTCCTATGGGCGCCTTGCAGAAATCTTTAGAGAGTTAGAAGGTTTAGGCGCTCACAACATCAATCTTGTAACACCAACCCACTATATTCACGCTATAAAAAAGGCGCTTGATATTTATAAACCGAGTGTTCCTATAGTTTATAATTCGGGTGGGTATGATAGTGTGGCGGCGCTTAAATCACTGGAAGGCTATGTGGATATATTTTTAATGGATTTAAAATATCTTTCAAATGAAAGAGCTTTAAAATATTCTTCTGTCAAGGATTATCCTCAGGTAGCTGTAAATGCTATTCTTGAGGCTTACCGTCAGGCAGAAGACTGCGAATTTAAAGACGGCATTATGCAAAAAGGTCTTATAATAAGGCATCTATTGATGCCTCAGGGTACCAATCAGGCTATAGAGGTTTTTAATTGGGTAAGGGAAAATACCCCAAAGGCTTATTTTAGTATGATGAGCCAATATACACCCTTAGCAAATCTGTCAGAGTTTCCCGAAATCAACCGCAAGGTAACGAAGAGAGAGTATGAAAAAGTACTCAGCGCTATCTGCGAAAGCAATTTTAAAAACTGTTATTTTCAGGAGATGAGCAGTTCTTCCGAAAAATACATACCAAATTTTAATTTAGAAGGTGTATAGATGAATATTGTTGTTGCTCAATCAGGCGGTCCCACTTGCGCAATAAATGCCTCGCTCTTAGGCGTTTTCCGTCAAGGACTTAAAGAGGGAAGTATAGCCCATATTTTCGGTGCTATTAACGGTATTGAGGGTGTTATAAACGATAATTTTATCAATCTCAATACTGTTATAAAAACAGATTGGGATATTGAGCTTATCCGCCAGACTCCGTCAACCTGTCTAGGTTCTTGCAGATATAAGCTTCCTGATGCAAACAGTGATGATGAGGTTTATAAAAAGATTACTGAATGTTTGCAAAAACACGGCATAGGAGCCTTTTTCTATATAGGCGGTAATGATTCGATGGATACCGTAGCAAAGCTTTCCTCTTACTTTAAAACTAATAATATCGATATAAAAGTTATCGGTATTCCAAAAACCATTGATAATGATCTTGAATATACCGACCACACTCCAGGTTTTGGCTCAGCCGCTAAATACGTAGCGGCAACTATGCAGGAGATTATCAGAGACTCCTCGGTTTATAGTGTTGATTCCGTAACAATTATTGAGGTTATGGGCAGGCATGCGGGGTGGCTTACAGCTTCTTCTTGTGTGTTAAAGGCAAATGATGAATTAGCTCCTCACCTTATCTATCTTCCCGAATGTGCGCTGACAGAAGAAAAGTTCCTCGAGGATATTAAAGAGGCAAAGCAGGTTCACAAAGCGGTTATCGTAGCAGTTTCAGAAGGAATGAAGCTTGAAAGAGCAAACAGTGATGCTAATTACGGTACCGGTGAGGTAGATTCCTTCGGTCATGAGGCGCTTAGCGGTATAGGTAAGGTGCTTGAAAATATTGTTCGTGATAAAATAGGCTGTAAGGTACGCTCTATTGAGCTAAATGTTATGCAAAGATGTTCTTCACATATTAGCTCTAAGGTGGATATAGAGGAAGCAGAGCTTATTGGCGAAAAGGCAGTGGAAGCGGCTGTTAGAGGCGAATCAGGCAAGGTTATGATATTTAAAAGACTTTGCAACACCCCTTATACCGTTGTTATTGATACCGTCGATGCCAAGGATATTGCAAATAAAGAAAGATTTTTCCCAAGAGAATGGATAAATGATAGGGGAAATAATGTTCTTGATAGTGCGGTAGAGTATTTCTTACCTCTTATTCAGGGCGAGCAAATAATAAGAATGAAAAACGGAATTCCTATACATTTTCATATATAATAAATGCCCGACAGTAAAAATACTGTCGGGCTCATTTTATTCTTCTACCGCTGCTTTTCTTGAGGTGATTTCTTTTATGATTTCAGGATCTATTTTTGGAACGCGGTCGTATGTATAAAGTCCGTTTTGTT
Source organism: Acutalibacteraceae bacterium (assembly GCA_045605605.1). GTDB lineage: Bacteria > Bacillota > Clostridia > Oscillospirales > Acutalibacteraceae > UBA737. The sequence goes on from JAZUQH010000022.1 coordinate 6,905, forward strand.
CTTGCTCAACATCAGTAAGCTGTGTATAGCAGAAAGCGCAAATGTGAGAATTATCAAGAAGTGCATCAACACATCCTTTATATCTTTCGATAAATGCCTCTTTGCTTTCAGGGGAAGCTCCGTATCCCCAACTGGTATTTCTGTCGTTGCATAGATTAAGTCCGATACCGCCGAACTCACTTACAAAGCAAATTTCATCAGATTCTTTTATAATTTTGAAGCCGTGGTCGTTATCGCTTAAGTATTTAGCAGGCTTACCTTCTGTTAAGGGAAGATATTTTTCATTGAAAATTTGAGGTTTTCCTTCATAATCGTGTACATCAAACATATCGTAGGTGCCTTTAATGTGATACCAACCTGAATTGTCAATAAATAATCTTGTTGGGTCATAAGCCTTAGTTAAGTTGTATAATAGTAGAGATAACTCAGGGTCAGTGTTTTTGGTGGTTTCGTTAAAGGGGCACCAACCAATAATAGATGGATGATTATAATCTCTTTCTAATTCCTCTAACCATTCGTTAATGCAGTTTTTATATGCGGAATCTTTTGATGTATCAAGTCCCCAGTTGGGATATTCGCCCCAAACAATGTAACCTAAACGGTCACAGTGGTATAAAAACAAAGGCTCAAACACCTTTTCGTGTAGCCTTGCGCCATTATATCCCATATCCATAGAGCGCTTAATATCATTAACGAGTTCTTCTTCGCTGGGCGCAGTGTAAATTCCGTCAGGATAAAAGCCTTGGTCAAGAATTAGACGCTGGAAAATGGACTTTCCGTTAAGATATGTTTTATAATCCTTGAAAACTATCTCTCGCATACCGAAATAACTTTCAACCTTATCTTCACCTAAAGTAAAGGTAATATCATAAAGGTTTGGATTTTCCATATCCCAAAGATATAGCTCGTTAAGTGGTAGGGTAAAATTAACACTGTTCCAAGAAATTTTAATGGTTTTACTTCCCATTTCCTTGCCGTCAAAATATGCTGTTGCGGTAAGATTCAAATTCTCGGCGCCAACAGTATTAGCAATAATATGTAGTGATTTATCGGCAATATTCGGTGTCATTTTAACCTTTTTCAAATAGGCGCAGGGTGTGTTTTCAAGCCATACGGTTTGCCAAATACCTGTTGTGCGTGTATAGTAACACCCGAAAGAATTGAATTTTGGACTCTGCTTACCTGAGGGGATATGCGAAAGACGGGAATCATCTCTTGCAAAAATAGTTAAGCGGTTTTCACCCTCTATAAGAAACTCGGTTATTTCAAAGGAAAAACCAACATATCCTCCTCGGTGAACACCAACCTCTTTGCCATTTACAAATACCTTTGTTATATAATCACAAGCGCCGATATTTATAAAGGTACGCCGATTATTCTTTAACCACTCATTTGGTAGAGTAACCGTTCTTGTATACCAAACGCCATTCATAAAATCCTTGTGTTCGATGTCTGAAAGCTTAGATTCGGGACAGAAGGGAACATTGATTTTCATATCAAAGCTTGTAGCTTCACTAAACTTTTTATACTCTCCTGAGAGAGAATTATCAATTGTAAAATCCCACTCGCCATTAAGATTTATCCAATCTTTTCTTACAAACTGCGGACGTGGATATTCAGGTCTGCTTATCATATAATCTCCTCCTTTATTTTTATTATAATCAAAAAACAAGTTTATTCAATAACATTTAGTATTAAATTTATTGACATATACTACTATAATAATTATAATATTCTTGGTGATTTGTTAATGGAAATTATAAAAGTTCGTCATAGTTGGCCTGAAAAATCAGGCTTTTTCTTGAGCAGAAACAGTGATAATAAGGACTATATTTTTATTCATTTTTTCAATTCAGTAGAAATTTATTACGATGGAAATACATTTATAACACAACCGAATTCTGTTGTGATTTTCAGACCGACTACCTATCATAACTTTTTAAGTAAGGAACCACTTAAGCATAATTGGTTTCATTTTTCAGTTGTTTCAGAAGAGGAGATAACAAAATTTGGTTTGGAATTTGATACGATATATACAATACAAGACGGTGATTTTATAACTAAAATCATAAGAACTATTGAGAATGAGTTTTTTTCTCCAAAATCATATAGCAAAGAGTTAATATACGCAAAACTAAACGAATTATTTATAAAAATGTATCGGGCTATTAAAGGAGAAAATTTTTCAAGGCTTGATAAGAATTTATATAAAAGCTTAGATAAAGTGCGTCTTGAAATGCTTTCGAATTTAGAAAAGCAGTGGTCTGTAGAAAAAATGGCGAAAATTGTTGGAATTAGTATATCAAGATTTTACTCTGTATATAAACAAACCTTTGGCAATTCACCTATTGATGATTTAATTTGCGCAAGAATTGAAAGCGCAAAGGATACCCTTGTTTTAAGCAATGAAAGTATTGAAAAAATAGCTGAGCATTTAGGGTATAACAATACTACTCATTTTATAAGACAGTTTAAGGCAAATTGCGGAGTAACCCCGTCACAGTATAGAAAAAAGTATATAAAAAAAGGCCCTTGACATTGTGATGTGTCAAGGGTCTAAATTTATATTATTTTATAATAGATTCTCCGCTCATCTCCTCAGGCTTTGTAAGACCTAAGAGCTTGATGATTGTTGGAGAGATATCGCAAAGCTTACCGCCTTCACGAAGTTCACACTCCTTGCCGATAACGGCAAAGGGAACGGGGTTAGTGGTGTGAGCAGTGAAGGGGGAGCCGTCAGTATCTACCATACGGTCGGCATTGCCGTGGTCGGCAGTAAGGAGAACAACGCCACCCATTTTAAGAGTGGAATCTTCCACTCTTCCTACGCAGGCATCAACTGTTTCGACCGCCTTAACAGCTGCATCGAAAAATCCTGTGTGACCTACCATATCGCAGTTGGCAAAGTTAAGAATAACAACATCATATTTGCCCGATTCAATAGCCTCACAAACCTTATCGCAAACGAGAACTGCGCTCATTTCAGGCTGTAAATCATAGGTTGCAACCTTTGGTGAGTTAACAAGAATTCTATCCTCATTCTTGAACATAACCTCACGGCCTCCGTTAAAGAAGAAGGTTACGTGGGCATATTTTTCGGTCTCAGCGATGCGTAGCTGTGTAAGGTCATTATTGGCAAGAAATTCGCCTAAAGTGTTTTCAAGACCTTCAGGCTTAAATGCAACCTCAACATTAGGCATAGAGGCATCATACTGTGTCATACAAACATAGTAGACCTTCTGTCTGCCACCGATTCTTTCAAAGCCTGTGAAATCATCATCAACAAAGGTTCTTGTGATTTCTCTTGCTCTGTCAGGTCGGAAGTTAAAGAAGATAACACTATCATCAGTTTTAATTCTTTCGGTACCATCAACAACGGTAGGAAGAACAAACTCATCGGTGATAAACTTACCGTCCTCATCCTTAACTGTATAAGAGGTGCGAACAGCCTTTGCCGCATCGTCGGTTTTGACACCCTCGCCGTAAACGAGAGCCGCGTAAGCCTTTCCAACACGCTCCCAACGGTTATCACGGTCCATACCGTAAAATCTACCCATTACAGTTGCGAGCTTACCGCAACCAATTTCATTAAGCTTCAGGTTTAAAGCATCAATAAAGTCAGCAGCACTTGCGGGAGGAACATCGCGTCCGTCAAGTAAAGCGTGAATGAAAACTCGGTTAAGACCGTTTTTCTTAGCCAATTCTACGAGTCCGTAAAGATGCTCAATGTGAGAGTGAACGCCGCCGTCAGAAAGAAGACCCATAAGATGAAGGGCGCTGTTTTTCTCTTTACAGTTTTTAACGGCGTTTAAAAAGGCCTCGTTTTCGAAGAAGTCGCCATCAGAAATCGACTTGGTAATACGAGTTAATTCCTGATAAACAACTCTACCTGCACCGATATTTGTGTGGCCAACCTCACTGTTACCCATCTGACCATCGGGAAGACCTACATCCATACCTGATGCGCCTATCTGAGTGGTAGGGCATTCTCTGAATATGCGGTCAAGACGGGGAGTGGAAGCGGCTTCAATAGCGTTGCCGTTCTTTTCGGGATTAAAGCCGAAGCCATCCATTATACATAAAACTATGGGTTTTTTCATAAGTTTGCAATCTCCTAATTATTTGCTTGCGGCTTTAACGATTACAGAGAAATCCTCAGCCTTAAGAGAAGCGCCGCCGATAAGACCGCCATCAACGTTTACCTTATCAAGAAGCTCGTCAGCATTTTTAGCGTTCATAGAGCCGCCGTACTGAATAGTAACAGTATCAGCAACATCCTTGCCATAAACCTCAGTGATAGCTTCACGAACATAGCCGTTGCCCTCATCAGCCTGTTCAGCGGTAGCAGTAACGCCGGTGCCGATAGCCCAAACAGGCTCGTAAGCAATAACAATATTCTTAAGCTGCTCAGCAGTAACATTTGTAAGAGCCATTTTTGTCTGGAACTTAAGAAGAGTTTCGGTATAGCCAAGCTCTCTCTGTTCAAGGGTTTCACCAACGCAAACAATAGCGGTAAGACCTGCGTTTACTGCGGCAAGGGTGCGAAGGTTAACAGTCTGGTCAGTTTCACCGAAATACTGTCTTCTCTCGCTATGACCGATAACAACATACTTAACGCCTGATTCTAAAAGCATATCAGCAGAGATTTCACCTGTATATGCGCCGGAAGCCTTAAAGTGAACATTCTCAGCGCCGATTTCGATATTGGAGCCTTCGGCTGCCTTAACTGCTGCAGGAATATCAATAAAGGGAACGCAAAGAACAACCTTGCAGTCAGCGCCTGCAACTAAGGGCTTCATTTCGTTAATGAGAGCAGTAGTCTCACTGGGGGTTTTGTTCATTTTCCAGTTACCTGCTATGATAGCATTTCTTTTAGTCTTATCCATTTTTTATATCTCCTTATTTACACAAATATAGGGGTGATGCACACATCGCCCCTATATTTTAATTTTTATATTATTTATCGTTAAGAGCTGCAATACCGGGAAGCTCTTTACCCTCGAGGAACTCAAGAGAAGCTCCGCCACCGGTAGAGATATGGGTCATCTTATCGCCAAATCCTAAGTTGTTAACAGCAGCTGCAGAGTCACCGCCACCGATAACGGTAACAGCATCAGTTTCAGCAAGGCTCTTAGCAACAGTTAAAGTACCTGCGGCAAGGGTGGGATTCTCAAATACGCCCATAGGTCCGTTCCAAACAACAGTCTTTGCATTCTTAACTTCGTTAGCATAAAGCTCAGCAGTTTTAGGACCGATATCAAGGCTTTCCATATCAGCAGGAATCTTATCAGCATCAACGAACTCTACATCAATAGGAGCATCGATAGGATCAGGGAAGTTAGCAACAACTGTGCAGTCAACGGGGAGGAGAAGCTTAACGCCCTTAGCCTCAGCTTTTTCCATCATTTCCTTGCAGTAATCAATCTTGGATTCATCAATAAGTGACTTACCAACGCCAAAGCCCTTAGCAGCTAAGAATGTATATGCCATACCGCCACCGATTATAAGAGTATCAGCCTTGGTAAGAAGATTTTCAATAACGGGAAGCTTACTGTCGACCTTAGCACCACCTAAGATGCAAACAAAGGGACGCTCAGGAGTTTCAACAGCCTCGCCTAAATACTTAAGCTCTTTACCAATGAGGTAACCTGCAACGGCCTCCTTAACGTGAGATACAACTCCGACGGTAGAGCAGTGCGCTCTGTGAGCAGTACCGAAAGCATCGTTAACAAAAACATCTGCAAGAGAACCGAGTTCAGCAGAGAAAGCCTCGCCGTTCTTGGTTTCTTCTACACGGTAACGGGTGTTCTGAAGAAGAACAACATCGCCATCATTCATAGCGGCAACTGCAGCCTTTGCATTTTCGCCAACAACGTTATCATCAGCAGCAAAAACAACTTCCTTGCCTAAAAGCTCTGAAAGACGCTTAGCAACGGGAGCTAAAGAAAGCTCGGGCTTGGGTTCTCCCTTAGGCTTACCAAGATGTGAGCAAAGAATAACCTTGCCGCCGTCAGCAATAAGCTTCTTTATTGTGGGAAGAGCAGCATTGATACGGTTTTCGTCAGTGATAACGCCATTCTTTAGAGGAACGTTAAAGTCACAACGAACGAGTACTTTTTGACCTTTAACATTAATGTCATCTACGGTCTTTTTGTTAAGAGCATTCATTTTACAACTTCCTTTCGGGTTTGTTAAAAAATTTACAATCTTATTTTACCACATTTAGAAAATATTTCAATAGATTTTTTGAAAAAATTAACAGTCATTTTCCCAAGTATAATTGTGCAATTGACCGAAATTTTGTAAAGCAGGGTAGTCCCATTGTCTTAGAACCTCGTAAACCGCAATTGCAACAGAGTTTGATAGGTTAAGGCTTCTGATATCATTTGCCATTGGAATTCTCACACAGTTATCAGGATGTTTAAGTAATAATTCTTCAGGTAGTCCTTTTGTTTCCTTACCAAAAATCAGATAGCATCCGTCAGGGTAAGAGGCATCTGAGTGAGCCTTTCTGCCCTTAGTAGAAAAGAAAAAGAAATCACCTTGATTCTTAGCAAAAAACTCTTCAAGATTTTCATAATAGGAAATATCAAGAAAATGCCAGTAATCAAGACCTGCTCTTTTAAGCTTTTTATCATCAATTTTAAAGCCCATAGGACCTACAAGATGAAGTCTTGCTCCCGTAGCGGCACAGGTTCTGGCAACGTTGCCCGTGTTTTGTGGAATTTCAGGCTCAACCATAACTATATTTATTATAGACATAAAATCACCGAAACTATTATATTATTACTAATTTACTCTTGTCAAGCGAAAAAGTATGGTGTATAATCAAATCAAATAATCCAAGAGGTAATTTTATGAAAAAATTCAAAAGTGTTCTTGAAAGAGTGGATTTCATTGAGAATAAATTCGGCATCTATTATGCTAAAACCGATGGGGCTTTATATAAAACCCTGAAATTTATGTATTTTATCGCCTTTGCGTATACATTTATCATAAATCTTATGTGGATTTTAGGAACGGCTCTTCGCATATCCGATGGCGACCATACCTCTACTGCATATAACTATATGATTTCACTGATTATTTTTACTTCTATTTTAATTATTGGAGTTGTACTTCTGCTTTGTAAGATTAATATAATCGGTTCGGCAGTTTCCTTTTTACCGATACCTTTTATCACTTATATTTTTGGAAAAGAGTTAATTGATAGCGTAGGGTTGGGTCCTTTTAAGGATGTGTTTTATTACCGCCATCTAATTCCGCTTTCGATAATGGCTGTTATTTGCGTTTGGATGTTTATTATCGCCCTTAGAGCATATATTAAGCGAAATAACAGATATAAACAAATTCTTAAAAATCTATACGATACCTTTAAACACGAAAATCCTGATAATCTCTCACTTGATGATTGGAAAGAATTTGTTGATAACTATAACCCAAGAGCATTTAAGGAATTAGAAGAATAATGTATAAAAGCCTCTTTTTAAGTGATAATAAATGTATCACTCAAAGAGAGGCTTTTGTTATGCTACCTGATAAAAAAACATACGGTCAAATGGTTAAAAAGAATTCTCCTCCATCTACGTTTTTAAAGGATTTTATTTGGGCTTTTTTTGTCGGCGGATTTATCTGTGTAATCGGTCAGCTGTTTACGGAGCTGTATATGTATCTTGGAGCAGATGAGGATATAGTAAAAATGGCTGTTCCTTCAACGCTTATTTTTATAGCTTCATTTTTAACGGGATTAGGTATATTTGATAAAATAGCAAAACACGCAGGAGCAGGCACTTTAGTCCCCATAACGGGATTTTCCAACGCCGTAACTTCACCCTCAATAGAGTTTAAAAATGAGGGGTTTGTATTGGGCGTTGGTGCTAATATGTTCAAAATCGCAGGACCCGTCATCGTTTACGGCACGGTTGCTTCGGTTGTATACGGCTTAATCTATTGGATTACAACATTATTCTAACGCAAAAGGCTTGACCAATTCAGTCAAGCCTTAAAAACTTCTATACGTTTACGGTTCAAAACTGAAAGTATTAAAATCATTCGTGAAAACGCAGGCAAGCGTTGCATCACCATGGGTTTCTGGAATGGATTCTTGTTTCGAACCATGGAAGAAGAGTATATATTTGTATTTGGTTCCGCCGTTAGACTCCATTGCAAAGCCAGCGGTAAGCCTGCCCGATGCCCAATCCCAATTTTGCTGTTCCAGGGTATGAACACCTTTATCTTCCCATGTTTTCAGATCTGTTGATTCTTTCAAACCGATGCCGTTAACGGGAGAATGAATCATTAGAAAGGTATCCTCCCTTTCCAAAATACAAACATTTTCTCCACCGGGGATAGAGCCACGAAATTCCCAGTTTTCTAAATCAGTGGACACTGAAAGGCTCACGCCGTTTTGCTTGAAAAACAGCAAGAATTCTCTGTCTTTCTCATAAATGAAAGGATCAATCATTCGGCCTTCGTTTTCGAAACTGCATCCTTTCCCTTTGGCATAGATTCTTTCGGGCGCAGAAAAGGATTTAAAATCTTTGGTGCGTATCATATATAGTCGAGCGGTATTATCTGCATAGTCACATTCAAGGAATGGTACAGGCATAGGGTAGGAGGTGGTACAAATAAGATACTCGTCATTATGCTTTATTATATTTCCCGGACTGCAGTAATTCTTTAGCTTATCCGTTTCGGTTATAATTTGAGGTTTTGTCCAATCAAGTAAATTACAGCTTTGGCTTGTTGCCACATGGTTGTACATATAGCCGTCTTTTTTTATTGAGAGTGTAAAAAACAAATGGTATTTACCCTCAAAAAAATAACAAGCCGGGTCGCGGTAAGCTACTGTTTCGTTGCCATTAAAAATGATCATTTGCCAGACCCCCTAAAGTTGACGAAATGTTTGCAAATTTTATTTGTTTATGATTTTAGTATATTATACTATACCATAAGAGAGCCGAACTCGCAACGGTTTTCTTATGGTATACCGCGGTTTTAATGTAAATATTTTTACAAATGTGTGTGTCCTATATTGACAGTAGCAGAGGGGTTAGTCTTGGGTGTCGGCACTAATATGTTCAAAATCGCAGGACCGGTGATTGTGTACGGTACTATTGCCAGTGTGGTGTATGGGATTATTTATTGGGTAACAACATTGTTCTGAACGTAGGGGAGGCGTTTGCCTCCCTTAGCAAGGAGGGGATAAAACCGTAAATTTTTACATATTATAAAATTTCCCAACTGTGTGTCATCTTAACGGGTATAATTTTTTCTCCATCAAACTGCATCTGGTCAATACACAAATACCGTGCATTACCATCTTGTTCTCCAACCTTATGTCGATGATATACCATTAAATACATATCTTTTTCGGGAACATATAAAAATCCATTATGACCGGGACCCGTTGCAATTCCCGGATCTTCTTTCAAAATGCATTTGCTTTTTGAATAGCCGGAAAAAATATAATCGGAAACAGCATATCGCACATTATAAGTGCCATTTGTCCAATTACCAGAAGACCACATAAAATAATATTTTGAATCTTTTTTCATAATACACGGTGCTTCAACATAATTTTCAGGAGTTATCTCTTTAAAGGATTCCCCGTTGTCCAATGTCACAAAGCCATCCATATTGTCATTTAAAATCCCAATATTACAATGATTCCAGCCGCCATACAGCAAATATACCGTATCGTCATCGTCTTTAAATAAATGGGCATCAATCGGTTGTGCCCCATTTATAAATTTTCCAACCAAGGTATCCGTATATGCCTTGAAGGGCCCTGCCGGACTGTCTGCTACCGCAATTTCAAGACCACCTGTTTCTTCATCCTTGTGTATATCATTGGAAGCGAATATTAAATAATATTTGTTGTTCTTCTCAACTACAGTCGGGGCCCATATTGCAAATCTATAACCATAAAACCCCGACATATCGATAATATTTTCACAAATCTCCCAGTTTACTAAGTCCTTAGAATGCAAAACATCGATATTCTTCTGTTCATGGTACGGCAGCGAGTGTGTTACATATATCCAGTATTCCCCTTCATAAAATCTTGCTTCAGGGTCAGCATACCATCGCTCGCTTAAAGGATTTGTTATAATTTGTTTCATATCTAAATCACCTTTACTGTTTAAATGACTATTATTTTGATAAAGTCGTCAGTAGTAACATAATATTGTATTTAATCGGACATCAAAATCTTGTCTTTCCATTTACACCTCATCATTTTATTTTATTATAACACGCCACCGATTTAATGTAAATATTTTTTCAAATCACTGTTTCCTATGTTGACAGCAGCAGAGTGGTTTGTGCTCGGCGTCGGTGCCAAAATGTTTACAATAGCGGGACCTGTGATTGTGTACGGCACGGTGGCAAGCGTGGTGTATGGGCTGATTTATTGGATAACCACATTATTTTAACGAGCGGATATGGGCATCTAACCTGAAAAAAGACTTGACCAAATCGGTCAAGTCTTTTTCGTTCTAAAGCAAATTGATGATCATCAAGCCTATAAAGGCGGTTAAAATGCCAATAACAACCTTTGGTGTTATTTTCTCCTTGAACAACACCGATGCCATAATCGCGGATAGAATCAAAGCACATCCTTGATTTAATGGATAGAGCAACACGGCACTTAAATGTTTGGAGGCAAGAGTTTTGAAATAAGAATTTGCAAATAGGCATAGCGCCATGATAAGTATATATCTAAAAATCTTTTTTATATCCGAATTGCCGTTGGATAGTTTTGTTTTGCAGCTCACGGCGTAGAAAATAATTAATATAAAAGCAGCAAACAGATAGGTATAAAAATTGAAAACCGCTGCCGAACCGTCAGGGATACATTTTGTAAAAACCTTTTGTGAAAAATCAGCAATACCGCTCGCTATACCGCAAATAATCAGCAGCGCAAATGAGGACAGAGTTATTTTCTCTTTTATAGAGTTGTTATAAGAACACATTATAACTACTGCTGCAAGAAGCACCGCAATACCAAGCCACTGCGTAGGCTTAATAACCTCGTTAAAGAAAACGTTGCTGGCAGCAAGGGGAATCAGCACACCAAACATTAAAAATATATCAAGCATCATATACGCGCTTTTTTTAACAGAGATCAGCCAACTCACCACAAAAATCGCCGTGGATATACCGGAAAGTGCCGATATAAGAATCATTTCCGGACTTGGCTTAAGCGCTGAAAAGCCTTCACTTGCAAGAATTATTACGAGTCCAATTACTGTACATAAAATCATTCTAATTGTATTGGCAAGTATAGCATCACTAAAGCTGTTTGTATATCCGCTTGTTTTTTTGCCACAATAGCCCTTCAGCGTGCCTGCAAATAAAGAGATCAATAAAAATAAATATCCCATGTCGTTAAGCTTCCCTTTGTCCTTGCGGCAATTCTACGCGCAGTGTGGCATAGCCGAAGTTGTCGCTGATGGCGGTGAGGGTAAGGTTGGTCTGTCCTTTGGCAGGCTTTACAGCAATGCGGATCTTACCCATGTACATTTTTCGATGGGGCAGGGTCACATTATTGTGGTCACAATGGTCAGAACCGGTGCCAAGAATTTTTCCGGGTTCTTCTGTGCTGAAATGCACAAATTCAGCCGCATCGGGCACGGGAATACCGTTTTTGTCCAGACATTCGCAGGTAAACAGCGCAACATCTCTGCCGTTTGCAGTGCAACTGTTGTCCAATGTCAGACGCAGTGTTTCCGGTCTACCAGTGGTGGTACGGGTATGACTTACGCAGAGTTTATTTTCACGGTAGCCCTTTACCTCCAATGTACCGGGAGAATAAGGTACATTCCACTCGCCGTGTCCGTATTTTTCAATCATTTTTTTGCCAAGACTCTCACCATTTAGAAACAACTCCAACGCATCGCAGTTGGTGTACACCGTAACCGGGATTTCCTGCCCTTCCATCCCTTTGAAATTCCAATGCGGAACGATGTGCGCCATGGGCGCGTCGGTCCAATGAGACTTGTTTTGATAGAACGCACCCTTCTTCTGCAGGAACAGATCCAGCGCACCGGACTTGGAGCATACAGCAGGCCAAGTGGCTTCTCCTCTGTGCTCTACCGCTGCCCACTGGTAGCAACCGATGACATAGGGACGTTCCATAAGGAATTTCCAGGTTTTTTCTCTGCCCAGGAACCAACTGTTGTTATCAGCATCTTTGTCACGGCGCCTGCCATCTGCTTCAGAAGGGAAGTGCCAGTCTCTGGTTGTGCCGGTGGCGCAGCATTCTGAGGAAAGGACCAGCTTGCTGGAGTATTGCTGATGTACAGTATCATAGATATTTAAATTGTAATTTATGCCGATGATATCGCAATCGTCATAGATTTGACAAAGTTCCGGGGTTTTATCCACGGCGGCAGTGATGATTCGCTGTTTGTCAAATTTGCGAATATGGGCTGCAATGGCTTTATGCAACCGCTTGCCAATTTCGGTTACATGGGAGGGTTCTTCATTGCTGGTGGACCAAAAAATGACACTGGGCCGGTTTCGGTCACGTTTCAAAAGAGATTCTAGTTGTTCAAAGCTCTCCATGGTGCTTTCAAACCAACGGGCTTCGTCCATCACCAACAAACCCAGTTCGTCACAGGCATCCAGATAGGCTGCGGTCTGTTGGTAGTGACTGGTCCGGTAGCCATTAGCGCCCATTTCTTTGATGAGCTGCATTTTATATTTTGCGATGTTGTCTGGCACGGCAAGGCCGGTTAGACCGAAATCCTGATGGGCGCACACGCCCTTGATGATGATTTTCTTGCCATTTATCAGTAAGCCTTGCTGATTGTCCAGCTCTACGGTGCGGAAACCGATCCTGGTGGTGTTTTGGTCGATTTCTTTGCCACCGCAGGACAGGCTTGTTTTAACGGTGTACAAATTGGGGTTGTCGCAATCCCACAGCATAGGAGAGGAAACAGTGCAGTTGTAGCGCAGCACATCCTTTTCCCGCCGAGCAATCAAACCTTGGCTACTTGCCGTTGCAACGCAGTTGCCGGAAGGGTCATAAACACGGCTTTCTGCGCAGACTGACCGGTCTATATAATCGTCATTGACCACGGTGGTCTCGAAATCGATTTGCCACAGATCATCTGATATTTTGCGGTTGGGTGCATACACACCCCATAGGTCAATGGCAATGGGATCGGTGATCACAAGATGCACGTCCCGGTAGATGCCGCCGCCTTGATACCACCAGCCTTCAAATTCCTGGGTGTTTACATATACCGCAAGTACATTTTCCTTGTCACGGTACGCCAGGTCGCTGATGTCCACCTCAAAGGTGTTGTAGGAACTGTAGTTGTGGTGCAGCAGGCAACCGTTGAGATAGATGGTAGAATTGCCTGCAATGCCATCGAAGCGAAGCAGAATTCGTTTATCCTCACAGCCTTTGGGTAAGGAGAAATGCTTTCTGTACCAGGCATTATCATATCGCAAATAGCCGTGGGCGTTGTTTTGACTCTTGTCATTGTCCTGATCCACAACATAATCGTGTGGCAGATTGACCGTGGTCCAACCCTCGCTTTTGATCTCAAAACTGCTTCTATATTCATCAGGTTTATCGTGATAATGGTAGGCCGCAGGACCGATTTTCTTACGCTCTACCTTGCTTTGACTATAGACCGGACCTTTATCAGCAGGACGATCCACTAAAATATCGCCTTTATGAAATCGCCAGTCATCATTTAAAAGAATTTCGCTTCTCATTGTCAATGCTCCTTGCTTTTTAGTGGGTTTTCTGTTATTATATTACAGAAGAATAGGGAATGATAGGCGAAATTTTAACTTATTTTAGCACAAAACAATCATTATAAGGGGAACACAATGCAGTATTCTAGTGATATTAAAAAAAGTGAATCACAGCAGTTCATCAGCATTAACAACTGTGGGGAGTTACGAGTGAACTCGGATTCGCATATCCGCAGATACGCCGGCAGAAACGATTATCAGTTGATCTATATTTGTGAGGGACAATGCGTGGTGACATTGGACGGAACTGTACAAATTGCATATCCGGGAGATTGTATCCTCTACCGCCCTGGGGAAGCGCAAGATTACCTGCTGGCAAAAAAAGTCAAACCGCATACCTATTGGATTCATTTTAATGGGGAAGTTTGCCAGAAATTGTTTGAGACCCTGTTACTGCAGAATGTCCATATTATAAAGGCGGAACAAAACCGGGAGGTAGAACACCTGATCTCCAGAGTATGCCAATACTATAACTTGGAAGTTCCCAATCGAGAGTTGATCTGCTCCGGAATGATGCAAACCATTCTCGCACTTTTGAGCAATGAACTTTACAAGGGAAACCCTCTTACAGGAGAAAAAGGCAAGGATAAAATCAGTGAAGTGATCAGTCACATTAAAATGGTTCCAAATCTTAATATCACCGTATCGGAATGCGCAGATTTTTGCAAAATGAGCAAAGTGCATTTCAGCCGAATTTTTAAGCAGATTACAGGTATGCCTCCGGTACAGTTTGTGCTGAAGATTCGCATTGACCGGGCAAAGGAGTTGCTGGATTTTACGGATAAGTCCATTGCCGAAATAGCAGAAGCCAGCGGCTTTCCGGATCAGAATTACTTTGCCCGTACTTTCAAAAAAATTACGGGGATGTCGCCTACGCAATATCGAAATGTGGGTAATAGGATATGATATCCACATCTTACATAGTAGATTTAATCAAAATTTTTACTTATCGGGAAGTCAAAAAGCAGTATTAATCGACAGCTTACAAGGAAAAATTAGTCCTAATAGAACACAAATGTATAGGTCCTAACTGGACACAAGCAGAAGGCTTCATATTAGGGGTTGGTGCAAAGATGTTCACCATCGCCGGACCGGTGATTGTATATGGTACTATTGCGAGTGTGGTGTATGGGATTATTTATTGGGTAACAACATTGTTCTGAACGTAGGGGAGGCGTTTTGCCTCTCGCAGGACGGAAAACCCGTCCCCTACAAACGAAAAAGGCTTGACCAATCGGTCAAGCCTTTGCGTATTAAATAGAGCCTCTTTTAACAATTTTATAGGGAATTGATGCTGTGATCGGCGCTCCATTTACAATATGATCAACGGCATTTTGAGTAGTAAGATCTATATCATAGGAAACAGAGTCCAAAGGCAGTTCCAGATCATCGATCAAGCGAAGATTATCAAAGCCTATTATTCCGGCACCGTATTTTTGTGCTACGTGAAGCAATTTAATGGCATAAATATCTGTTGGGCAAACGAGTGCGCAAGGGGTATTTGGGCTTAGTTCTTTTTCTGCATACGCCATATCGGCGACGACAAAACTCACTCCGGCTTTTTCACAGGCAAACGTGAAAGAATTCAAACGCTCTGTTTGCGCAAAGGTATTTCGCTGCGTTAAATTTGGTTTCACATAAACGAGTTTTCTGTACCCTTTTTCCAGCAATGCTGCTACCACTTCACTGATTGCTGATGAATTATCAATTCCAATATACGGAATTCGTGTTAATCTATTGCCAATTGTAACAATAGGAATACCCAAGGATAGCAGGTAATTCTCATATTCCGTTCCGCTGTTTGCAGGGCATAATACGATTCCGTCTACAGACACATGACAGAGATTTTTAATGCATTCTATTTCTCTTTTATAATCTTTGTCGGTAAACATTACGATGGTTGAATATCCTAAAGAAGTGCAGTAAGCCTCGATGCTAACCAATACATCGGAAAAATAGGGATTATTCAGATCAAAAACAATAACGCCGATCAGATGCGATTTGCCGCCGGCCATACTGCTTGCATGTATATTGGGACGATAACCGAACTCTCGTGCAACGCTTAAAATTTTTTCTTTGGTCTTCAGACTTATTCCTTTGCGATTATTTAGTGCGCGGTCAACCGTGCCCTGTGAGACACCACATATTTCTGCGATTTTAGTTGTAGAAATCCTTGTATTTTTCACAATTTCACCTCGATCAGAATCTTCTTGCGGATAATAGCGTTTTCTAAGAAAACGGTGTTGTCTTTTTGGGTGAAAGGGATCGCTTTGCCGTCTGCGTAGATTACTTTGACTGTGCCAAGATTGCCGAGCGTAATGCTGTTAAGTTCTAACACACCGTCGGCAACAATAATTTTATATTGATTTTCACGCTTGATAAAGTCGCCCCAACTTGAGCCTAAATTCCACATGCACCTGAAGAATCCGTCAATGACCGGAGCAAAACCGATATGTTTATGAGGAACATCAAACTGAAAACCGCTGAATATTGGTAAGAGGGCAAAACTTGACATCGGTCTTGCATAATTGCTGCCGCATTCGATCTCGTTCCAGGGATTGCGTTTTTCACCGTCGTATCTATCACGAATGGCGCGAATGACCTGCAAGCCTTCGTCGGTAAAACCTTCGCTGATCAACAGCCCGGCAAAGGCATACTCGAATCCTGTCATACATTCTTCGCAATAGGGGATGGGAATTGCCGGCTTGGTAGAGCCTTCGGGATAATCACATATTACAGTGCCGCCCTCGTCATTCAGCGCAAAAACACGCCACATATTTGCCAAATTCCGCATAGAATGCTTGAAATTGTTTTGCATCATATTTTCAAGCGCGGTTTTTCGTTGCGATTTATCGAAAATGTCGCCCAAGCAGCAAAGGTTGGCGTGCCATTGACCAAGCATTTGGTCGATTTCACAACCGTCTCCGATTTGGTATTTCAGTTCTCCTGCTTCTTCGTTCCAATAGTTAGGGCAATTGAACTGTTCGGTGTATTCTTTGCATTGCAAATCGATTTTATGGTAGAAATATTGCCCATTGAACAGGTTGTCTTTTGTCCATTTATAGCCACGGTTAAAAAGATTTGCATATTCGGTTTTCTTACTGCCGTCGCCAAGGAATTCAGCCATTTCAGCCGCTGCTTTGAGAGCGCATAAATACATACCTTGCAGCCAGGAGGAGGGGCCGAAAAGCTCCATATCGAGGGTGTGGTGTTGTCTTCCTTCCAGAATACCATCCTTATCGGCATCCCATGCAAACTCATTTTCTTTGCACCAGGCGAAATCCAGTATCTTCTTAATATTGTCCCAGTTTTCTTTCAACCAATCGGTGTTTCCGGTGAGCTTCCAATCGCGATAGATTTTAATCACTGTCGCCATCTGACCGTCAACGCAGGGCGGCTGAATTATATAGCCGCGACCGAGGGGGAGCGCTGTTCGGAAATACATTCTGCCATTTTTATCGGTATCATATTGAAATTCGGTGTCTCGCAGGCTTAGCTCTAAATCAGGGAACAAGAAACACAGGGCATAAGCATAACTCCAGACATGAGTACAAGTGCCTTCACAAGAACCTGCCATTTCACTTGTGCCCTCCCAACCATAAAACGTACCGTCTTCTAATCGCAGCACAGTAGGCGATTTCAGAACCGATAATGTGGAGGAAACCGCATCAATAACGTATTTATCCAAGGTTGCAGAATGAAGTGATTTGCAAAAACGCTTGGTTTTTTTGTAGAATGCATTCCAATTATCCAAACAATAGAAAGCAGAATTTACGGAATCATCGAACAGGGTTGCATAATAGTTTTTCCATGTGATATCAACATCATTATCGTCTTTGCAAGGTTTCCAATAGTTATAATTATTGGGGATATTCCAGGATAAAACAAAACGAAAACTTTGGTGTTGATTGTTGTTTATTGTACAGCTTGTACCAACGCTGCATGTATCATTTTTAGAAGGAGTATCATAATGGCGATTTTTAAAATCGTTATTAGAAAGATTGTTCCAAAAGGTTGTAACAGAGTCTTGCCAACCTCCGCGGTACCAATATTCTTGATATAACCCATCGGGAGCGTCCACGACAATTGTTAAATCACCGTAATCTTTTTCATGGGTGCTTTTATTTGCGTATCGCATTTGTATGGCTGTGTACTTATCGTTTTCCGTTTTCCGGTTTACAGACTCAGCGAAAGGATTTGTAACGGAGAGAATAACGGTGTATTTTACATTATCGAAGAAGCTTTTGATTTTGATTTCAAAGAATGCAGCAGGGATGCTGGAGTTATCGGCATCAAGGGGGATAAAAGGATTAAATGCCAACAATTCAACTGTTGCGGGGAACTCATCGTCTTTAAAGGTGAGGGTTGCAATGGGAAATTTTCCGTCAAATTTTACATCGCTAAAATGCGGAAATCCTGCATAAGTATTGGTTGCAGGACCGTAACCGAAGCCGTTGTGACTGGTCGCCTTTTCGTATTGACCGCTGAAGTCCTTAATATGATCACCTTGTAAAATCTTTGTTACACTTTTTCCGTCCGGAAACTCCGCCTTTACAGCAAAACAGCTATATCCGTTTTTACTCCCCTTATTGGGATGGTTGAAAATTTCCCAGTCAATAAACGCACCGTTGCCGGCAATACCAATAGAACCGGTCCCGATGCCGCCGATAGGAAACGAGATCTCTTTTAATTTGTTCTGAGCATATATCATTGTTTTCACTCCTCTAAAACTTGTTCGTGTACGCACACCATGCCTTGATTTAGTATACTTCTATGAATTCATCGTGTCAACTTACACGCAAAAAAAGTTTTAATGGGTCCTACTTGACCACAAGCAGAGGGCTTCATATTAGGTGTTGGTGCAAAGATGTTTACGATTGCGGGACCTATAATTATTTACGGTACGGTGGCATCGGTTGTTTATGGAATTATCTATTGGGTTACAACATTGTTTTAACACAAAAGGCTTGACCAAATCGGTCAAGCCTTAAATGATGTGTCATTTTCCATTCTGGCTTTCAAAATCAGAAAGCCATTTCTGCGCTTTTTTGAATTGAATGTTAATTTCTTTGCATATTTCAACTGAGGTATCTTCATTGAATTTCTGGACTAGTTTAAATCCGTTAGACGGCGCAAAATCGGCTGCCTCTTTTTCTGAAACATCACGATATATATTACCGAAGAATAAAGTGCGCTTACGATAGATATCCCTATAATAAAACCATCCGTCAAACATACCTGGCAATCTGTAGCGGTGGTTTGTCGCTTCCACACCAAAGGTCTCCTCGGTCACACCCTCATA
>JAZUQH010000023.1:0-73648 GCA_045605605.1 Acutalibacteraceae bacterium
ATTACGAAGTAATATTTCACTCGCCGTAAGGCGAATTTCATTGAAAAACCGACTTGTCGAAACAAGTCGGTTTTTTCTGGCCCGCTCGAAGGGATTTTCCTCTCCGGCTATCGAACAGTCCACCGGACTGTTCTCCCAAACTCTTCGCTCGTTTCACTCGCAGAGTTTGGAGGTCGTTTCAAATCCCTTCTTCGCTTACAGTAAAATAAAATAGGAGTAATATCTTACGATATCACTCCTATTTTATTGGAAAGGGAGTACGAATTCGATGCCCTTTGAATTTTTGGGTTATGGGTTTGAACCTTTACATATTTTACAATTTCTCTGCAAAGCAGAATTATAGATATACTTACTTCATAATTGTAAAAATAATAGGAATCGTTATAACAGCGAGCAAATGAGAAATAACCGTCATTCCTGCTGCAACCGAAGTATCCTTACCATAAGCACTCGGAATAACGATTGTATTTAATCCGAGCGGCATTGCCAAAGAGCATAACGCACAAATATACGCTGTTTCAGACATTTTAAAAAGCGGAACAATCAGAATGAAAATCAATGGGATAATAATAAGTCTAATTATTGAAACAATATATATTTTTATATTTTTAAATGTTTCTTTCAGCGAAACCGATGATACCACAATTCCAGTTAAAATCATAGCAATTGGGGACATACAATCACCTGATACATCTATAATTGACACAATCCACCGAGGAAGCGGTATGCGTATAAACCCTATTACAATACTTATAATCAATGCAATAAACATTGGATTAACAAATGATTTTAAACTATCCTTAAATGTTTGCTTTTTAGCCGTATCCGTTATAAGAAGTCTTGGCACACCCCAAACATAGATAAGCACCCACAGCGGCAGTGTGAAAATGAGATATTCAAAAAAAACATCAGGAAAAACGGTGCTGACAACCGCATTCCCCATAAATCCAAAATTTGAAAAAGATAAGCCGTAGGTATAAATCTTTTGAATGTATTTATCCTTTGTAACTAATTTAGAGGTTAAAATTGCAATCGGTATTGCAACAAACGCTAAAAGAAAACTTATTACCAACAACTTCCAAGAAGCACTAATTTTTTCTATGGTAAAGTTTTCTATAAACGTACTCATAACCAGCGCCGGTATAAAAACGGTATTTTCAAGTTTTGATAAAACAGATGATGAATTTTCAGACAACACTTTGCACTTAACCAGTATGTACCCTATGATTATAAATCCAAAAAGAAAAACGATTTGATTTAATGTAGATATAAAAACATTCATTTGTTTATTTTACGCTGATCAGCGACTTCCCCTCCCATTCTTTTGCCGGGGTAACTCCTATAATATCAGCTATTGTCGGCGCTATGTCAAGAATACTTACACCACTAAACTCTCTGCCGGGTACAAATTGCGGACCATAAAAAAACATTGGTATTGTCATATCCTCATACATATCGCTTCCATGTGCTCTATCATGCCCACCGTGATCGGCTGTTACAATTACGGTATACTCTCCGTTTGTTTCTTCAATCACTCTTTTGACATTGCTGATTGCACGGTTAATATAATCAAGGTATACATCACTCATCCATCCGTTATCATGTCCGCCCTTTTCATCTGTTTCAACCATATAAAGAAACACAAAATCAGGCTTAGCTACCTTAATGTAGCTAAGTGCTCTTTCGGTTAACATTGAATCAGTATGATCAAATGAATAGGCATTTGTATATCCGGATTCCTTAAGAGAACCTGGTCTGGATACATCTCGAAGCGGTTCCCATCCATAATACATGGCAGATACTTTATCTGCGTTTTTTAACTGCTCAAACAAACCGCTAATCGGTCGCACCTGTGGCATATATGTATTAGTGGTCGTCCCGTGTCTTTCCGGCGGAACGCTATGAAACATTGACATATGGCAAGGAAGTGTAACAGACGGAAATACTGTTCTTGCTTCAAACGTATAAGATGCCATTTTCTTTAGCTCATCAACATAAGGATTTTTACTTTTTATAAGTCCATCGGGACGCATACCATCAATTGAAATTAAAATAACTTTATTTTCCATATTTTTACCCCTTTCACATTCCATATCGTATATCATCTAGTGCTGCATTTCTTAAAGAAATATGTTTTGAATAATCTTCATAATTAAGAGAAGCTATTGTTAGCATAAGCGAATCAATTACACACATATGTGCTATACGGGCAGATACAGCTTCGACAGGATAATTTTTTTCATCAGCATACACCGAAATTGAATAATCACTCTCTGTATATAAAAGACTTTTTGTAAAACTGGTTAATGCTATCGTTGTCGCACCCGCTTGCTTTGCAGAGCGCATTGCATCAACAACTGCTTTTGTTCTTCCACTGTGCGAAATTCCAAACGCAACATCGCCGTTTTTCATATTGTTTGCCATAACATTCATCTGTAAAATGTCTGTGTAAGCATATGCCTGAACATCAAGCTGAGAAAACCTATAAGCTGCATCAACTGCAACCACAGAAGATGTACCCACACCGAATATAAAGATACGTTGCGCTGATGCAAATCTTTTTGATATTTCATCTATTTTTGGAAAATCAATCATTTGATAGGTGCTTTTAAGCGTATTTACACCGGAATTAAAAACCTTATTGAAAATCATCTTCGGATTATCTTCTTTATCAAATGGAATGTTATTTTCATTGTAGCCTTCCTTGCCAACTGCAGTAGCCAAAAAAATTTTCAGTTTTGCATAACCTTGCACACCAATAGATTTACACATGCGATTAACCGCTGATGGAACTGTACCACAGGCACTTGCAAGTTCTTTTGCTGTCATATTAACAATCTTTTCCGGAAATTCTAAAATATAAGACGCGATCTTTTGCTCTGTTTCTGTAAGGTTTTTAAACACATTATGTATTTTTGCAATAACCATATTATCCCCCAGTTTTTAGAAATAAATTCTAATTATATTTATATATGAAGAATATATTTCTAACATATCATAATTATTCCTGTTTGTCAAGATAAAATCATGTCCATAATATCTATGCTCGCTGGTTCAAGTCTGGTTCAAAACTGCTTGCATCTAACCTTTTGTTTCAAAACTGATTTTTCGAAAATACCCTCAAACCATTGAAAAAAACGAATACCAACCCAAAAGGGTGAGTATTCGTTTTGAAACGGTTGTGCAAATTCGATGTCCTTTGAATTTTTGGGTTATGGGTTTGAACCCTTACATATTTTAGAATGAAATATTTTCCTTACGGAAAATATGAAATAATTCACTATCGTGAATTGTGAAATTTTCTGCTTTAGCAGAAAGTGAAATAAAATTCGCATCAAAACATTTGCGAAGCAAATATTTCATACGCTTAGCGTATTTCATAGCGAAGCTATTTCACTCGCCGCAAGGCGAATTTCATTGAAAAAAGCACCGACAAAGTCGATGCTTTTTTCTTGGCCCGCTCGAAGGGATTTTCCTCTCCGGCTATCGAACAGTCCACCGGACTGTTCTCCCAAACTCTTTGCTCGTTTCACTCGCAGAGTTTGGAGGTCGTTTCAAATCCCTTCTCATTAAAAGAACAAAATAAAATAGGAGTAATATCTTGCGATATCACTCCTATTTTATTGGCCCGCTCGAAGGGATTTGAACCCCCGTTCTTCAGAATCGGAATCTGCTGCGTTATCCAGCTGCGCCACGAGCGGAAATAAATTGAAGTAAGAGGTTATAGGTAATAGTGAAGAAGTAGGGTGCCGCTGAAGCGGCATATATAACTGTCGGCATAGCCGACACCTTACCTCTTCACTCTTCATTATCATTTCTTACTTAGAATATCCCATCGGGTTATTACTTTGCCAACGCCAAGTATCCTCGCACATTTCCTCAATGCCGAATTCTGCTTCCCAACCGAGAAGCTCCTTAGCCTTTGAGGCATCGGCATAAACTTCGTCAGGGTCTCCGGGACGGCGTGGGTCTATAACGAAGGGCACCTCCACTCCCGAAGCCTTAACAAAAGCATCGCGAAGCTCTAAAACACTGGTGCCGTTTCCTGTGCCAAGGTTAATGGCTTCACAGCCTGTATTTTCGAGCGCCCAATCAACCGCTTTAACGTGGCCTTTAGCCAAATCAACAACGTGGATATAATCTCTAACACCCGTTCCGTCAACAGTATTATAATCGTTGCCGAAAACGTGAAGCTCTTTAAGCTTGCCAACTGCTACCTGAGAAATATAGGGCATAAGGTTATTGGGTATTCCTTTGGGGTCTTCGCCTATGGTACCGCTTTTATGTGCGCCAATTGGGTTAAAGTAGCGAAGCAGGGCTATGCACCACTCATTATCTGATACATAAAGGTCTTTAAGTATTTCTTCGATAAAGAGCTTGGTTCTGCCATAGGGGTTGATAGCGCCCGTGGGCATACCCTCCTTCAAGGGCATTTCGGTAGCAACGCCGTAAACTGTGGCAGAGGAGGAGAAAACTATCTTCTTAACACCGAACTCGGTCATAACATCAATAAGTGAAATGGTGCTTTCAAGGTTGTTTTCATAATACTTCATAGGAAGCTTTACCGATTCGCCGACAGCCTTTAAGCCTGCAAAGTGAATAACCGCCTCAATATTATGCTTTTTAAATATTTTGCGAAGAGCCTTTTTATTGCAAACATCCTCCTCATAAAACTTAACGGTCTTACCCGTGATTTTTTCTACTCGCTTAAGGGATTCCTTAGAGCTGTTATCAAGATTATCAACAACTACTATTTCCTTTCCTGCTTCGAGCATTTCTACGCAGGTGTGACTTCCTATATAACCTGCGCCGCCAGTAATTAGTATTGACATAATTTTATCCTCCAATATATTTTTATCAGGTTGCCGACATCTTCATAACCAAAGAATGTGGCAGTATTTTAGCAACAAAACGATAGAATTTATAAAACAAAAGATTAGTATAAACGCTTCTTTTCTTTCCCGATGCCTTAAGGCATTTTTTTGCCATAACCTTAGGGTTAACACGGGGGAGAGTATCAAAGGTGTGGCTTGTACCCTTTTCGATATTTGCTACCGATAAGAACTCGGTATCCATAGGACCTGGGCACATAGCAAGAACATTTATACCTCTTCTTTTAAGCTCACTTCTCATACAGCGGGAAAGGGACATAACATAAGCCTTGGTAGAACAGTAAACCGCCATATTAGTATTAGGCGCAAAGGATGCTATTGAGCAGGAGTTTATAATCTCAGCTCCCCTAGTCATAAAGGGAAGTGTCACGCTTGACATAACCGTAAGGGCTTCGCAGTTAAGCCTTACCATACCTGCATTTTCTTCGCATGGTATCTTATCAAAGCTTCCGTGCTTGCCGAAGCCTGCATTATTTATAAGGAGCTTTACATCTGCATTATAATCCTTTAACTCTTTTTCGTAGAGCTTGATAGCCTCAGGATTTGTTATATCAAGAGGGAGGGGATGTATCTTATCGCCAAGCTCCTCTTTCAAAGCGAGAAGTCTTTCTTTCCTTCTTGCAATAACAAAGATTTTTTCAATTTCAGGTCTTTGGCATAAAATTTCTTTAGCAAAATCAACGCCGATACCTGAGGAGGCGCCTGTTATAACCGCAATTTTCATAAGTTACTCCTATTTTATTATTTTTTCGAGTACGCCAATCAGAGCCTGAGCCATAGAATAAAATCCTAAGTCATTAGGATGGCAATTATCCACTATGCCTTCATATCGGGCAATTGCCATAAGCTCTTTGCCTGAAAGGAAATAAACGTTTTTATCCCCGTTTTTAATAGCGTTATTATATGTATCCTCAATTATTTCTCTTCTTGCCACAGTATCCGCATCATCAGTAAAAAGTGGGCGGGACATTATTATAATAGGAAGCTCAGGGTTAGCCTTTCTTATAATTTTAAAGAAAGGTTCGTGGGTAGCCTTAAGATGCTCTGGTGTGGGGGCATTATGGTCATAGTCAAGAATAAAGGCGGTCATATCAATATTTTTAAAATATTCTGCCGCCTCAGTTTCGCCCTTAGCATTACCTGAGAATCCGAAGTTTAAATAATCGCAGTTAAAATGCCTTGAAATAATAGCCTCATAGCTATTTCCGGGCCTTGAGGAAATTTGCGCCTGAGTTATGGAAGAACCATAAAAAACCAAAGGTTTTTCTATTGTGTATGGTAAGGGGGCTTCTAAGGTACTACCTTTTTTAATTCCGATTTTAACCTCTTTAAGACCGCATGTGGTGGGCATATTTATAGTAATTCCATGCATTTCTATGCTATCAAATTCGGCAGTAAAAACAAAGCCGTCCTTATTATCTGCAGGGGGCACTACAGATTTAAAAAATCTGCTACCGCCCTTATCATCTTCAATATATATATCAAAGCCTGAAGATGACATAACACTTATTGCGGCCGCCTTTGGAACGCTGAATTCCTTTACTGCAATAGTTATGGACGGACTGTTTGTACGAAAGCGTATTCTGCCTCCCGCAGGGTTTCCTATTGCGTGGGAAACGCCGTCACTTATGGTTTTTGAATATTGGTAATCCATACGGCAGTAGCAACCCTCAGCGCAATAATCTGTCTTTTGCTTTTTTACAGCGTATATCTTAATGGGCTGCTCTTCAATATCGTAAAATACTATATCATCGCCAATAGACTCTTTTTTATCCTTGAAATTAGAATCGTAATCCTGCAAATTCATAATAAAATCCTCATTCAAATATTTTTTCAAGCACCTTTATAACGGCCTGAGCCATTGAGAAGAAGCCTAAATCGTTTGGATGACAACCGTCAACATTACCGTCATTTCCGCAAAGAGCCATAAGCTGTTTGCCATTTAGGAAGTAAACGTTTTTATCCCCGTTTTTAATTGCGTTATTATATGTAGCCTCAATTATTTCTCTTCTTGCAACAGTTTCGGCATCATCAAGAAAATAAGGTCTTGACATTATTATAATGGGAAGATGGGGGTGGGCATCCCTTATAACCTTAAAGAAGGTTTCGTGGGTATCCTTAAGATGCTCGAGAGAGGGGGCATTATAGTCGTAATCATAAACAAATACCGACATATCGAGATTTTTAATATACTCGCTGGCGGCAGGCTCCGCCTTGGCGCTACCCGCATAACCGAGATTTAAGTAATCGCAGTCAAAACGGCGGGAGATAAAGCCCTGATACGAGTTGCCGGGGCGAGAAGCGCATCCTCCCTGAGTAATAGATGAGCCGTAATAAACTATAGGCTTTTCTATAGTATAAGGTCTTGGAGCTTCGAGCACGGCATCGTTTTTAAGACCTATCTGCAAATCAATGACATTACTGTAAAGAGGGAAGTTAATGCAAACATTTTTCATTTCCCCATTACCGATGTTTAAGGTGCTTACATATCCATCCTTTTTATCAAAAGGCGGAATAAAGGAGCCTTTGTAAACTGAGGTGCCGTCATCCTCCTCTAAATAAAGGTCAAAGCCTGAGGAGCCGACACGGCACATATGAGAGTAGTTAGGAATTCCGCTTTGCTTAAAAAGAATAGTAACGGTAGGACTGTTGGTTTTAAAGCGCACCCTACCGCCCGCAGTATTATAATTAAGCCAGGTGACGTTAAAGCTTACCTCTTTAGAAACCTTATGGTCCATACGGCAGTATTGACCGTTCGGTTCTGCCTCGGTTTCTTGCTTTGTAACACCGTATATTTTAAAGGGTTCTTCTTCTGCGTTTTTGAATGTTATTCCTTTTTCATCATATTCCTGTTTTACCTTAAAATTAGGGTCAAGTTCTTCTATATTAGGCATAACAACACCTCTATACTACATAAGTTTCATTAAGTATATCATAAAACTATATAAAATTAAAGGGGAAAATAAAAAATCATAAATTTCCTGACCCAAAATTAAACAGCCAAGTTTTACCTCGACTGTTTCGTTTATATAAAATAATAAAGAGAAGAAAAAATGATATATGTTTTATTTTGTTAACACACAGAACCGTCCCCTGTGTTCCCAGACAGAGAACCGTCCCCTGTATTTTTTCTATTGGTCTAATTTGAGTCTTTTAACTCTCCCCCACAAACCATACATGTATATCGAATTTTCATCAAGCTGTGCAATCGTTCTGGATCTTTTATTGGTGATTTTTGTCCACGAATCAGTGCGCATATCGTATCTGTAAGTACCGTTATCCTTACTGCGCAACGGCCAGAGCGCTATGTCCACCAATTGACGCGAGACATATAGTTCGTTCTTTCTTGCGGTGACAGCCATAATTGCCGCGTCGGCTTTCCCGATAGCGTAAATGCGTTTCATCTCACCCGTCTCATAGGTATACATATCTATAACTTCACAACTGACATGCAGAGCATAATCAGATGTGTACAAATAGCTGTCGCCGAAAAACGACGAAGCATCTGGCCAAGCAATTTCACAGTTTACTAATATTTGTGGTGAATCCGGTTCTCGGAAAAGCAGTTGATATATGCATCCTTTGCTCTTGTACACAATTCCATCATCATAAATACCTAACAATTCATCAAATGTAATCACTTCCTGAGGTTCGCCTTGTGTGACCTCCGATACGTACAGCGTATTATCGTGCGTGAAATACACTTGATTTCCGTAATGACCCAAGCTATTTCCTTGCCACAATTCCGTCAAACTGTTGTCCTTTTTATTCAACCGGTATATCGTATCATCTTTTTCTAAAATTACCGTTACATCATCAAGAACAACAAACCGTTGATACTGACCACTAGGTGTTTTGACTAATTTGCAAACCCAATTGTTTTTTACATAGCGAATGTCGTCTTCCGTAGCAAAATACAATGTGTTATTGCTAATATAGAACTGCTGGTCACAACCAGATATATTGGATACGCTGCGGGTATATTCCGAAGACAGAGCATCGGACGTATGCAAAACACGCCTATACAACATACACCCTAAAACTACGATGAGCACCGCACAAATCGCCAAAAAACGTCTTGCCTTTATTTGACGCAATTTCATCATCCTCCAAGATAATACCTATTGTTGTTTGAAGAAAAATCTCTATATGGAGATATTGAAAAAACCTTTTGCAAGACGGAGAACCGTCCCTTGTCTTCGCATAGAACCGTCCCCTGTCTATCTTTGTCTAAATCTTTTCAATGAGTGCATCCAAAAGCTCTTGGATATCATCGGCGGGAGAAAGGAGAATGAAATATGAATTTATACCATTTTCGTATAAAGAAAAACAAACGGATAGCATTTCTGTGTTAGTGGCTTTGTAAAGAACGTCTACACAAGAAGCGTTTACCGTATTCCCCAAAACGCTAAAATCATTTTTTACATATTCGCCCTTAATTTCACAGGAACCGTTTTCTGTAATATGATTCAAAAAATCCCCGTGATGTTCACAATTTAAATTATAAATAGCATTATTAACAAAATCTAAATCAAGATTATACCACCATTTGCCTTCGTATCCCATAAGAACGGCCAAATTATACATTTGGCTTTCACCGGCGCTTGTAAAAGAAACCCCGTTTTCAGAAACGGAATGATTGCCGTAAGCATCATCGGGCAAATTGATTTTAAATCCAAGAGATTCGTTTGTATATGTGCCGCCCCAATAACGCTCTCCATATTTTTCAAAAGGCGTATCCAGGGGTTTATATTCACCTTTGAAATCTTCGGTAGTCATTTCGCCGCACCCTGTAAAAAGCATTGTAACAGCAACCAATAAAGCGGCTATTTTAAGTAGTTTTTTCATAACATTTTGCAACTCCCTATAACGGTTTGTTTTTATATTATTAATTATATAACACACAGAACCGTCCCCTGTGTTCACCAACCGTTCCCGTCTTTATGGAGATTATTCTAAAGTGAATGTTTTTGCTATTTTAATCAAAAATTCTTCATCTACATCCGTATCCCAAACAAGGAATTCAATCAATTTGCCATCTTTCGTTTCACCAAAATTCAAATAATAACGCTCGATTTCCTTGTCCAAATAAGAATATTTAGCTTTCCCATAAATAGCACCATTAGATAAAACCGAACTCGTCGATAGATCAACATACTTAAAATTAGAAAAAAAAGAATTTGTTTCACTTTTTCCTGTTCGCTCATATGATATCATTATCGGTTTTTCATTACTCATAATGTATATTTCTCCATCTTGAAAAGAATGTTCCCAATAATTTGGAATTCTGAACGTACCACATCCTTCAATATTAAGAATTTCCCAATCATCCGTTTCAGAAGAACAACCACACAAAAGCAAAACCAATGCTATCATAATCAAACAACATTTTTTCATCACTAAAGGCTCTCCTTTTATTGTTAAAAATATCTTG
This sequence comes from Acutalibacteraceae bacterium, assembly GCA_045605605.1. GTDB lineage: Bacteria > Bacillota > Clostridia > Oscillospirales > Acutalibacteraceae > UBA737. The sequence goes on from JAZUQH010000023.1 coordinate 10,327, forward strand.
CTACAACACATAGAACTGTCCCTTGTGTTCCATATTAGGAGATAAGAGAACTATCCTCTTGTTTCTTCAGCACTTTTTTAATTTCTTTTTTTACATCAGCATATTGTTTACAAATGACTGCATACCTTAAACCAAATAAATAAAAGCCAAGTTTATCGACATCAAAGAAAAAACTAATTAACCAAGCAATAATAACCAAAACCATATAAAAATAAAATTTTGTTTTAAGTTTTTTGGCTTTTAGTTTTAACTCATCCATAAAAACCACCTATGTTTAGTTATAACAACACACAGAACCGTCCCCTGTGTTCCAAATTTACCGTGTCACTTTGGTAGATATTTCCCATCAGAAAATACAAATTCATCCTCATCAATCACATACTTCTGAGCATCAAAACATTTTATAATTTTATCATTATACATAACCAAATAAAACTTTTGATTAATTGCTGGATAAGTTGTTGCTATCCTGTCGGCTTTTGAATGTTTTTCTTTTATTGTTCTCGAAATTTTATAAACACCGTTACGTCGAAAATAAAGCGAGGTATAGAAAGTTTTCGGTCCCAAACTCATTTTAATAGCTTTAAAATCATCACTTTCTACACGGACTAATTCATCTTCTACAATATAAAAGCATTTTTTTGAAATTCTCTTAACCTTTCTCCATTCGAAAACAGCGTAAACTGCAACTGCAAGAATAACTATTAAAAACATTGTATTAAACAATTTTGGATCAGATTTATCAAGATAAGGTCTGCCTAAAAGTGTAAATACACATATCAAAGAAACCAAACACAGAAGAAGAATTTTAAAGCTACTTTCTTCTTTTATTTCTCTCAGGCATTTTTCTTTTGTTATAGGTATCATTGTAAAAAACACGCCCTAAAATAAAATTTATATAACACAAAATTATTATAACACACAGAACCGTCCCCTGTGTTCATGTTAATCCTTTTCGTCAAATGTGATGTGTATCACCTCATCTGGCCAAGTCGCAGTATATATAATGTCTTCAGTCTCCTTATCTATTAGGGTCAATGTAACCTTAATTGTTTCCGGTTCCTTGCCACTAAACAACTGCCGATTTGCCATGTCATTCACAATATATAAAGGCATTTCTTCCCATACAATTTCTCTGAGTCTCGTTTCAGTACCTTTTATAGTAAGTTCTGTATAATCATCATCTATTTCCACTCCATCGATTTTTTCGAACTTTTTTAACTCGTAATCGCTATATAACAACTTACACCTTTCCTGCCATTTCGTTAAATTTAGGATTAAATTGCCATCTTTGATTTCAGCATTGTCACGAAAATCTTCGCAATAATTATAATAATCATAGAAGGTATCGAAAAAACCATCAGGATTTTTGCCGAAAAAAGCTTCTGTCATTTTGGGAGACAGCTCATATTTAGTACGTGACTTGGGTATGATTTTTATAACAAAAAAGGATAGAACAGAAAATATTGTGCATAACAATAAAACTACTATCAATATTTTTTTCTTCAAAGGAGCATCATCCTATCAATTGGATTTAAAAAGACAAGTAGCAACACATAAGTCTCATTAAGTATATCATAAAACTATATAAAATTAAAGGGTGAAATAAAAAATCATAAATTTCCTGACCCAAAACAAAACAGCCGAGTTTAACCTCGGCTGTTCATTTGTATAGATGAGAAAAACAATTCTTAATTAAATATCTTTTCAAGCACCTTTATAACGGCTTGAGCCATTGAGAAAAATCCTAAATCGTTAGGGTGACAATCATCAACGGTTCCATCGTTACCGCAAAGGGCCATAAGCTGTTCACCGTTTAGGAAATAAACGTTTTTATCGCCGTTTGCAAGGGCGTTTTTGTATGTGGTTTCAATTATTTCTCTTCTGGTTACGGTATCTTTATCATTAACGCAACGGGGTCTTGACATTATTATAATGGGCAGGTCGGGGTGAGCATCACGAATGTTCTTAAAGAATTTTTCGTGAGTTTCTTTAAGATGTTCAGGCGTTGGGGCGTTATGGTCATAATCATAAACAAAAACCGACATATCAAGATTTTTGATATATTCGCTGGCTGCTTTCTCACCCTTTGCGTTTCCCGAATAGCCGAGATTAAGAAAGTCACAGTCAAAACGGCGGGAGATAAAGCCCTGATACGAGTTGCCCGGGCGAGAAGCACATCCTCCCTGAGTAATTGATGAGCCGTAATAAACTATAGGCTTTTCTATAGTATAAGGTCTTGGAGCTTCGAGCACGGCGTCATTTTTAATGCCTATCTGCAAATCTATGACATTACTGTAAAGAGGGAAGTTAATGCAAACGTTTTTCATTTCCCCGTTACCTATATTTATGGAGCTTATGTAACCGCTTATGCTGTCAAGGGGCGGAATAAATGAACCTTTGTAAATCGACGCGCCGTTATCACTTTCGAGATAAAGGTCAAAGCCCGATGAACCCGTTCTGCACATATGAGGATTATCATGAACTCCGCTTTGAGCGCAAAGAATAGTAACCGAAGGGCTATTGGTTTTAAAGCGCACTCTGCCGCCTGCAGTATTTCTGTTAAGCCAATAAGTTCCATCACTTACCGTCCTTGCAACCTCATCATCCATACGGCAATACTGACCTGAAGGACGTTCTTTTGTGGATTGTTTTTTGATTCCGTAAATTTTAAAGGGTTCTTCCTCAACATTTCTGAAAGTGATGCCTTTTTGGTCATATTCCTGCTTTACTTTAAAATTAGGGTCAAGCTCTTCAATATTAGGCATAACAACACCCCTAAAACATAGTTTTTATTAAGTATAGCATATAAAAATGTAAAATCAAATATAAAAAAGAAAAAATTATATTTTTCTTGACAACTTGACTTAAGTGTGATAGAATGTTCAAGCCGCATATTGTGGGCTTTTTAAGTTGCGCCTAAATTTAGGCCACGCCTATTGTAGCGAGACTGAAAAAGAAGCAGGTGGAAAAATGTACGCAATTATCGAAACAGGCGGAAAGCAGTACCGTGTTGAAAACGGCGATGTTATCTATGTTGAGAAGCTAAACGCTGAGGTTGATGAGGAGATAACCTTTGATAAGGTTGTAGCCGTAAACAACAGAACTCTTAAGGTAGGTAAGCCTTATGTTAAGGATGCTTTCGTAAAGGGCACCGTTGTTAAGAACGGTAAGGGTAAGAAGATTACTGTATTTACCTATAAGCCTAAGAAGGGCTGCGCTCGTAAGATGGGCCACAGACAGCCTTATACAAAGGTACTTATTACCGAGATTGGTTAATTATGACCAGCATTAAATTTTTAGAAAAGCAAAACCGTTTGTGTGGTTTTGAAATCAGTGGTCACAGTACTATGGACTGTGGCGATGAGCAGGGAAAGATAGTTTGCTCGGCGGTTTCTTCAGCGGCTTATATGGCGGCTAATACGGTAATTGAAATTATCGGTGAAGAATGCGAAACGCAGGTAAACGATGGTTTTATGAAGATTTTCTGTGAAAATCCAACTGATAAAACCGAGGCGGTGCTTGAAGGCTTAAGGCTTCATTTAACCGAGCTTTCCAAAGAATATAGAAAACAAATACGAATCATCACGGAGGTGTAAATCATCATGTTGAAGATAAACATTCAGCTGTTCGCTCACAAGAAGGGAATGGGCTCTACCAAGAACGGTCGTGACAGTGAGTCAAAGCGTCTTGGTGTTAAGAGAGCAGACGGTCAGTTCGTTCTCGCAGGTAACATTCTCGTTCGCCAGAGAGGAACACATATCCACGCAGGCAATAATGTAGGCCGCGGCTCTGATGACACCTTATTTGCTCTTATTGACGGTAAGGTTAAGTTTGAGCGTGTAGATAAGAATCGTAAGCAGGTTAGTATCTACGCCGTAGAGCAGTAATTTAGTAGAAACGAAATTTACTGAAAATAATCCGAGCGGCATAAAAATATGTCTGCTCGGATTTTTTATTTTTTGAATAGCAGGTGATTATATGATAAAGTGCAGAGTATGTGGGTGCGAGTGCGAGGAAAATGCAGAGCTTTGTCTCGTTTGCGGAGCAGAGCTTACTCTTGAAGAAAATCAGAAAAGCGAAGTAAAAATAATAGAAAAGCCTGTTATGGTAGCGGCAGTTGAGGATGTTGTTACTGCCGAGATATTTAAAGATGTGCTAGAGCAAAGCGGAATTATCTATTCTTTAGGTGAAGCAAACGATAACAAGGGTATAAAAATAGGCTTCGGCGGAGAATTTATTACCGAGAAGATTTATGTTGATGAGGGTGACCTTGAAAAAGCTAAAGAGCTTTATGAAGAGGTGCTTGAAAGTGAGCCTCAGTTTGAGGACTTTGAAGATTTTGAAGAAGAAATTTAAACTTTTTAACGGAGAGTAAAAATGTTTGTAGATATAGCGAAAATTTTCGTAAAAGCAGGTAACGGCGGCAATGGCGCTGTTTCCTTCCACAGAGAAAAATATGTTGCGGCAGGCGGTCCTGATGGCGGTGACGGAGGAAAAGGCGGAGATGTGATTTTCCGAGTAGATGATAGCCTTTCCACCCTTGCCGATTTCAGATACAAGAGAAAATATCTTGCTGAAAATGGTCAGAACGGAGGAGCTTCCCGTTGCTCAGGTAAAAAGGGAGCTCCCCTTATAATAGATGTGCCGAGAGGCACCGTGGTTAAGGAAGCCAATACAGGCAGAATAATAGCCGATATTTCGGATGATGAGCCTGTTGTTATCGCTAAGGGCGGTAACGGCGGTTGGGGTAATCAGCATTTTGCTACTGCAACCCGTCAGGTACCCCGTTTTGCCAAAAACGGAAATCCGGGTGAGGAATATGAGATTGTTTTAGAGCTTAAGCTTCTTGCCGATGTGGGACTTATAGGATTCCCCAATGTTGGCAAATCCACTCTTATTTCAGTGGTTAGTGAGGCTAAGCCTAAAATTGCAAATTATCACTTCACAACCCTTACCCCTGTTTTAGGCGTTGTCAGAATTGATGAGGGAACCTCCTTTGTTATGGCTGACATTCCGGGTCTTATCGAGGGGGCAGGCGAGGGCGTTGGCCTTGGCCACGAGTTTTTGCGCCACGTTGACCGATGCAGAATGTTAGTCCACGTGCTTGATATTTCAGGCAGTGAGGGCAGAGATCCTAAGGAAGATTTTGATAAGATAAATAAAGAGCTTGCGGTTTTTAGTGATGAGCTTAAAGACAGACCTCAGATAGTTGTTGGTAACAAGTGTGACCTTTGCGATGAGGAGCAGATTGAAGAAATTAAAAACTATTTTGAAGAAATGGGTTATAAGTTCTTTCCTGTTATGGCGGCAATTGCTGAGGGTACTAACGATTTGGTTAAGTGCATTGCCGAGGAGCTTGCAAAGCTTCCCGCTATTAAAAAATATGAAGCGCAGCCAAAGCCCCAAGAGGACTTTACCTTTGAGAAAAAGAGAAGCTTTAATATCCGTGCTTGTGACGGTGTGTTCTTTGTTGAGGATGCGCCCTGGATTCTTTCGGTTATGGATACTATTGACCCTGAGGATTATGAATCCTTACAATATTTTGAGAGGGTGCTTCGTTCAAGCGGTATCATAGATGCTCTTATTAAAGCGGGTATTGCCGAAGGCGATACCGTAAGCGTTTACGATATTGAGTTTGAGTATATGGAATAATATAAGAGATTTTCATTAAATGAAAAATGAAAGATGAATAATGAATAATTAAGGTGTCGGAAAAGCCGACGATGTATATTGTGCCAAAGGCACACCTAAACTCTTCACTCTTCACTTTTCACTTTTCACTAGCGTTAGCGGTGGAGGGATGCAAATGGATAAAATCAATCTTTTAAGCCCATCGGTTTTAGCCTTTGTGGGCGATGCGGTTTACGGGCTTTATGTCCGTACATATTTGGCTGCCATAAACAGACCATCAGGGGAGCTTCATAAGCTTTCTGTAGAATGGGTTAACGCCTCCTCTCAGGCTAAAGCCTATAAGGTTATAGAGCCCTATCTTACCGAGGGAGAAATCGCCGTTTTTAAAAGGGGCAGAAATTTTCATACGGGGAATACTCCTAAAAGCGCAAGCGGAGGCGAATACCATACCGCTACGGGACTTGAATGCCTTTTCGGTTTCCTGCATCTTTCGGATAAAACAGAGAGAGCCAAAGAGCTTTTTGAAATAATAATTAAATCCCACGAATAAAAAATAGGCTTTCTAAATGATAAGCCTATTTATTTTTATAAGAAAAAGGTGTATAATATATTTATATAATGTGTAGGAGAAGGAAAATGAAAAGAATTTTTAAGTCGGTTATTGATATTCTTATAATCGCCATAGGCAGCTTTCTTTACGCCATTGCTGTTTCGGCAATTATTGATGCAAATATGCTCAGCGCAGGCGGCGTTACCGGTATATCCACTCTTATTCATCATTTTTCGGGAATCCCGTCAGGACTTTTGGTGTTTGTAATAAATATACCTATCATAATATTAGGAATAGTAAAATTAGGCGGTAGATTTATTGTCAAGACTGCTATCGCCACAATCTTTGTTTCTATATCCCTCGAAATCACCGAAAGGTTTATGCCCACATATAAAACGGATGATATACTTGCCGCTTTGTTCGGCGGTATAATTATGGGACTTGGACTCAGCCTTGTGTTTATGCGAGGCGGTACCACGGGTGGCGTAGATATAATCGCTAAGGTTATAAACAGAAGATTTCGCCATCTGACCGTTGGTAGAGTCTTACTTACAATGGATGGCATAGTAATACTTCTCACGGCCTTTGCCTATAGAAATATCGAAACTGCCCTTTATTCAGTTATTGCCATATTTGTTTCTTCAAAGGTTATGGATACCCTGCTTTACGGCTCCGATAAGGGTAAAATAATTTATATTGTAACCTCTTGCCCTGAGGAAATCAGTAAACAGATTATTGAGCAGGTGGGCAGGGGAGTCACAATGCTGAGCGCTAAGGGAGCCTATACGGGTAAAGAAAGACAGATGCTTATGTGCACTGTAAGACTTAACGAGGTGTCTGCCGTTTATTCGGTTGTTAATGAGCTTGATAAAAATGCTTTTATAGTGGTAGGCGAGGCAGGAGAAATCATTGGCGAGGGCTTTAAAAGTATACAGTCATAATATTTTAAAAACGAAGAGATTTTTTCTCTTCGTTTTTTTGTACGAAAAAATATTCTAAATTTCGTAAAAAACATAAAAATTTTTTCAAAAAAGTTCTTGACAATAAGGCTTGATTATGTTATTATACCTGAGTACGCTGCGCAAATGTGGCGTAAATTACATGCGTTGATGCGGGAGGTGGCCGACCACCGAGTCGGGAAATTTCCGCGGAGTATGTCCGATTTTAAACCGGGCGAAAGAACTTTGGAAGCACAAAAGATACTTGCGAATCCTTTGTGCAACGGCGGAATAGTCCGCTGTTCCGGAATTGTCTGTGACCCCAGCAATTGCCGGTTTTATATTGTGTTGCGAAGAAACACGCGGCACGGTGTAAGTTTTGCCCGCCAACTAAAACAGGAGGCGAAAATCACATGGCAGTAAAAGAAAAAATCCGAATTCGAGTAAAGGGTTATGACCACGCGCTTGTAGACCAGTCCGCTGAAAAGATAGTGGAAACCGCTAAACGTACAGGCTCCAGAGTGTCAGGACCCGTACCGCTTCCCACCGAAAAGGAAGTAGTAACCATTCTCCGCGCTGTTCATAAGTATAAGGACAGCCGTGAGCAGTTCGAAATGAGGACACACAAGAGACTCATCGATGTTATCAGACCTTCCAACAAAACTGTTGAGGCGTTAACAAACCTTGAGCTCCCCGCCGGTGTAGAAATCGAAATTAAGCTTTAATTTATAACACCTTATATAAATAAAGCGTTTCGTACACCGCACAAGGTCATGTCAGCGAAAGCTGACCAATAACCAAAGGAGGAAAAAACAATGAAAAAAGCAATCATTGGCAAGAAGCTTGGTATGACCCAGCTTTTCGATGCAAATGGTAACGTTGTTCCGGTAACTGTTGTTGAAGCAGGTCCCTGCGTAATCGCACAGAAGAAAACAACCGAGAATGACGGTTATGAGGCTGTTCAGGTAGGCTACGGCGACATGAAGGCTTCTAAGGTAACAAAGCCTATGAAGGGCCACTTCGCAAAAGGCGATGTAGCTCCCAAAAAGGTGCTTCGTGAATTCAGACTTGAAGATACAAGCGCTATGAACGTAGGCGACATAATCAAGGCTGACATCTTCGCTGAAGGCGATGCTGTTGACGTAAGAGGTACTTCTAAGGGTAAGGGCTATGCCGGCGTAATTAAGCGTTGGAACTTCGGCCGTCTTAAAGAAACCCACGGTACCGGCCCTGTTCACCGTCACGGTGGTTCTTTGGGTACTATTGACCCTGCAAGAATCTTCAAGGGCAAGAAAATGGCTGGTCACTTAGGTCACGAGCGTGTAACCGTTCAGAACCTCAGCGTAGTTAAAGTGGACGCAGAAAAGAACATAATTGCTGTTAAGGGCGCCATCCCCGGCCCCAAGGGCGGCATCGTAGTTCTCTTCGATAGCGTTAAGGCTTAAGGAAGGAGTGTTTTGAATTATGCCTAATATAGCAGTTGTTGATATGACAGGTAAAAGCGTTGGCAAAATCACTTTAAGCGATGCAGTTTTCGGCATCGAGCCAAACGCAGTTGTTATGCACATGGCAGTAGTTAACTATCTTGCCAATCAGCGTCAGGGCACACAATCCACTCTGACCCGTACAGAAGTTTCCGGTGGCGGTAAGAAGCCTTGGAGACAGAAGGGTACAGGACACGCCCGTCAGGGTTCAACCAGAGCTCCTCAGTGGAGACACGGTGGTATTGTCCACGCACCCAAGCCAAGAGATTATTCTTATTCTCTTAACAAGAAGGTTCGCCGTCTTGCCCTATTGTCTGCTCTTTCCGATAAGGTTGCAACAGGCAATATGATAGTTCTTGATGAGCTTAAGTTAGACGGATTTAAGACCAAGACCGTTGCAGAGTGCTTAAAGGCAATCGGAGCTGCAAAGAAGACTCTTGTTGTTCTTGAGAACAATGATGCTTACGCAGTAAAGAGTATTGCAAACATTGCAGGCGCTAAATCTGCTCAGGTTAACACAATTAACACCTATGACATCATCAATGCCGATACACTTGTAGTGGTTAAGGGTGCTGTCGCAAAAATTGAGGAGGTGTACGCATAATGAAAACCGCACAGGATATCATTATCGCTCCGGTAATTACCGAAAAGAGCATGTCAGGTATTGCTGACAAGAAATACACCTTCAAGGTCGCTAAGGACGCTTCCAAGTATGAGATTGCAGATGCAGTTGAGGAATTGTTCAAGGTTGACGTTGCCAAGGTAAACACAATTAACGTACGCGGTAAGGCAAGAAGAATGGGACGCTACGAGGGCTATACTGCTTCTTGGAAGAAGGCAGTTGTAACCCTTAAGGCTGATTCTAAGTCCATCGAGTTCTTCGACGGTCTTATGTAAGCGTTTTAAGGAAATTTAAGATTTCCGGTGATGTATGAAGTCGCAAGACGGCTTCGCTAAGCCTAAATAGGAGAGTGAAACAAATGGCAATAAAGCATTATAAGCCGACTACCAACGGTCGCCGTAATATGACAACTATGGATTATTCCGAGTTATCTAAAGTAGCGCCCGAAAGAAGTCTGCTTGAGCCTATCAAGAAAAATGCAGGTCGTAACAGCTATGGCCGCATCACCGTTCGCCACAGAGGCGGCGGAAACCGCAGAAAGTACAGAGTAATAGATTTCAAGAGAGAGCGTTTTGGCGTACCCGCTACCGTTCTTACTCTTGAATACGATCCTAACCGTTCTGCATTTATCGCCCTCGTTCAGTACGAGGACGGCGAGAAGCGTTATATAATCGCTCCTCAGGGATTAAAGGTTGGCGATAAGGTTGTAAGCGGTCCCGATGCTGATATCAAGCCCGGTAACGCACTTCCCCTCGTTAACATTCCCGTTGGTACCTTCATCCATAACATTGAGCTTTATCCCGGTAAGGGCGCACAGCTTGCCCGTTCAGCCGGTAATATGGCTCAGTTAATGGCAAGAGAAAACGGTATGGCACTTCTTCGTTTGCCTTCAGGCGAACTTCGCAACGTGCCTGAGAAATGTATGGCAACCGTGGGCACCGTGTCCAATCCTGAACACGCAAACGTTAACTACGGTAAAGCAGGTCGTAAACGCCATATGGGTTGGAGACCTACCGTTCGCGGTTCTGTAATGAACCCCTGTGATCACCCCCACGGTGGTGGTGAAGGTAAATCACCCATCGGTAGACCCAGTCCTGTTACCCCTTGGGGTAAACCTACTATGGGTTACAAGACTCGCCAGAAGAACAAGCATAGCGATAAGTATATCGTGAAGCGTCGTAAGTAAGTCCACGAAAGGAGAAATTCATAATGGGAAGAAGCGTTAAAAAAGGCCCTTATGTACAACCCGTGTTGTTCAAAAGAGTCAAAGAAATGAATGAAGCCGGTGAAAAGCGTGTGCTTAAAACTTGGAGCCGTTCGTCCACCATATTCCCCGATTTCGTCGGACACACATTTGCTGTACATGACGGCCGTAAGCACGTGCCTGTATATGTAACAGAGGATATGGTTGGCCATAAGCTCGGTGAATTTGCACCGACCAGAACATTCAAGGGTCACGCCGGAGCTAAGACTACCGGTAAGTAAGCGGCCGAAAGGAGAGTTAACTATGGAAGCAAGGGCAACACTTAAATATGCCCGTATCTCACCCCGTAAGGTGAAGATTGTTCTTGATTTAATCAGAAATCAGGACGCTGACAAAGCTATGGCTATACTCAAATTTACTCCTAAGTCCGCTTGTGAGTATTTAGAGAAGCTGCTTAAGTCAGCAATGGCAAATGCAGAAAACAAAAATATGGATATGGCAAGACTTTACGTTGCAGAGTGCCTCGTATGTCCCGGACCTATTTTAAAGAGAATTCGTCCAAAGGACCACGGCCGTGCACATCGCATCTTAAAGAGAACAAGCCATATGACACTCGTTCTCAAAGAACGTGAGATTTAAGTAAGGAGGTTAAATTATGGGCCAGAAAGTAAATCCCCACGGTTTGCGTGTTGGTGTTATTAAAAACTGGGATTCACGTTGGTTTGCTAATGACAGCACCTTTGGTGATACATTAGTTGAGGACTATAACCTCCGTAAATACCTCAAGAAAGCTTTAGCTACTGCAGGTATTGCTAAAATCGAAATCGAACGTGATGCTAAGCGTGTTAGAATTCACATTCACTGCGCTAAGCCTGGTATGGTAATCGGACGTAACGGTTCTGAAATTGAAAAGTTACGTGAGACCTGCCAGAATATGCTTGGAAAGACTGTTGTTATCAACATCGTTGAGATTAAGAACCCCGATGCAGATGCGCAGTTAGTTGCAGAGAATATCGCAGCACAGCTTGAAAAACGTGTATCCTTCCGTCGTGCAATGAAGCTTGCCATCGGCAGAGCAATGCGTCTCGGCGTTAAGGGTATCAAGACTCAGGTTTCAGGTCGTCTTGGCGGCGCTGAAATTGCAAGAAGCGAGCAGTATCATGAAGGTACTATTCCGCTTCAGACTCTTAGAGCTGACATTGACTACGGTTTTGCAGAGGCTGATACAACCTACGGCAGAATCGGTGTTAAGGTTTGGATCTATAAGGGTGAAGTTCTCAACGAGAACCGCAGAACTAACAAGAGAGGGGGCGCCCGCTAATGTTAATGCCTAAGCGTGTTAAGTTCCGTAGGGTACACCGCGGCAGAATGACCGGTGCTGCAATGAGAGGCAATACTGTTTCTCACGGCGAATTCGGTTTGCAGGCGCTTGAACCCGCATGGATTACCTCTAATCAGATAGAGGCTGCCCGTATTGCTATGACTCGTTATATCAAGCGTGGCGGTAAAGTATGGATCAAAATATTCCCTGACAAGCCAATCACTAAGAAGCCTGCTGAAACTCGAATGGGTAAAGGTAAGGGCGCACCTGAGTATTGGGTTGCAGTGGTAAAACCCGGACGCGTTATGTTCGAAATCGGCGGCGTATCCGAGGAATTAGCTCGTGAGGCTATGCGTCTCGCAGCTAACAAACTGCCTATCAAGTGCAAGTTTGTAACCAAAGAGATGGGTGGTGAGCAGTAATGAATGCAAAGGAAATCAGAGAAAACACTTTACCCGAGCTCAATGAGCAGTTGGCAAAGCTTAAGGATGAGTTATTCCATCTTCGTTTCCAACATGCCATTAACCAGCTCGACAACCCCATGCGTATAGTTGCTGTCAAGAAAGATATCGCTCGCGTTCAGACAATAATCCGCGAGAAAGAAATCGCAGACAGCACTAACGCTTAAAGTAGGGAGGTACGTCTAAATGAGCGAAAGAAACCTTCGTAAAACAAGAGTGGGCAAGGTTGTAAGCAACAAAATGGAAAAGACCGTTGTAGTTGCTATCGAAGACAACGTAAAGCACCCCCTCTATAAGAAGATCATCAAAAACACTATAAGACTTAAGGCTCATGATGAGAACAATACCTGTGGCATTGGCGACAGAGTACTCATTATGGAAACGAGACCTCTCTCTAAGGATAAGAGATGGCGCGTTGCCGAAATAATCGAAAAGGCTAAGTAGTCTAAGGAGGAAACCACTGTGATACAACAACAGAGTTACCTCAAGGTTGCCGACAACACCGGTGCAAAAGAAATTATGTGCATCCGCGTTCTTGGAGGCTCCAGAAGGAGGTATGCCAACATTGGCGATGTTATCGTTGCTTCTGTTAAAAAGGCCGCTCCCGGCGGTACAGTAAAGAAGGGCGATGTAGTAAAGGCAGTTGTGGTTCGTTCCGCAAAAGGTCTTCGTCGCAATGACGGCACATACATCAGATTCGACGAAAATGCGGCAGTTATTATCCGTGAAGATAAGAACCCCAGAGGAACCCGTATTTTTGGACCGGTAGCCCGTGAGCTTCGTGAGAAGGATTACACTAAGATCCTTTCTCTTGCTCCGGAAGTACTTTAATGGGAGGTAAAGAGAATATGAGTAAGCTTCACATTAAAACCGGTGATACCGTAATGCTCCTTACAGGAGACGCTAAGGACCGCAAGAAGACCGGCAAGGTTCTTGAGGTTAGCCCCAAAGAGGGTAAAGTAATCGTAGAAGGCTTAAACAAGGTTAAAAAGCATGTTAAGCCCAGAAAAGCCGGAGATCCCTCCGGAATCATTGAAACCGAAGGCGCTATCTATGCTTGTAAGGTTCAGGTAGTTTGCCCCAAGTGCAATAAGCCTACCAGAATCGGAAACGAAGTAGGCAAAGATGGTAAGAAGACCCGCGTTTGTAAGAAATGCGGCGCAACACTTTAAGAGTAGGAGGAACATGACAAATGTCAACGCTTGGAAATGAATATAAAAATTCAATAGCTCCTGCATTGATGACCAAATTTGGATATAAGAGCGTCATGCAGATTCCGAAACTCGAAAAGGTCGTTATCAATGTAGGTTGCGGTGAGGCAAAGGATAATGCTAAGATTATCGATGCTGTAATCACCGACCTCGGCAAAATTACAGGTCAGAAGGCCGTACCCTGCCGCGCTAAGAAATCCGTTGCTAACTTTAAGCTCCGTGAGGGCTCACCCGTTGGCGTAAAGGTAACACTTCGCGGTGAAAGAATGTACGAGTTTATCGAAAGACTTTTCAATACAGCTCTTCCCAGAGTTAGAGACTTCAGAGGTATCAACCCCGATGCTTTCGACGGACGTGGCAACTATGCTATGGGCGTTAAGGAGCAGTTGATATTCCCCGAAATCGAGTATGATAAGATCGATAAGGTACGTGGTATGGATATAATTTTCGTTACTACTGCAAAGACAGATGAAGAGGCTCGTGAGTTACTCACTCTTATGGGCGCTCCGTTTGCGAGATAAGGAGAAGGAATTATGGCTAAAACATCTATGAAGGTTAAGCAGGCTCGTCCCGCTAAGTTTTCAACCAGAGAGTATAACAGATGCAAAATCTGTGGCCGCCCCCACGCTTATCTCCGCAAGTACGGCATCTGCCGTATCTGCTTCAGAGAGCTCGCTTACAAGGGCGAGATTCCTGGAGTTAAGAAGGCAAGTTGGTAAGGCGCTAATCTAAAGGAGGTTTACGGCATGCAAATCACCGATACTATCGCTGATATGCTTACGAGAATTCGTAACGCATCCGCAGCTAAACATGATTCGGTAGATGTTCCTGCATCAAAGGTTAAGAAGGCTATTGCCCAGATTCTTCTTGATGAAGGTTACATCAGCAGCTTTACCGTAGAAGAAGACGGTAAGCAGGGCGTTATTCACATTGTTTTGAAGTATGGCGCCAATAAATCGCAGACCATCAGCGGAATTCGCAGAGTTTCAAAGCCAGGTTTGCGTATCTACACAAACGTAGAGGATATGCCTAAGGTTATGAAGGGCCTTGGCATAGCAATCCTTTCCACCTCTAAAGGTATTATGACAGACAAGCAGGCTCGCAAAGCCAATATTGGCGGCGAAGTTCTCGCATTTGTTTGGTAAGGAGGTGCAAGGTTATGTCTAGAATAGGAAAGATGCCCATTGCAGTTCCTGCAGGTGTTGAGGTTAAGCTTAACGGCAACGTTATCACTGTAAAGGGACCTAAGGGTGAACTCACCTACACCTTCAACGCAGACATCAATGTTGCAGTTGAAGAGGGTAATATCGTTGTTACCCGCCCTACCGACAACAAGGAGCACCGCTCTTTACACGGTCTTACCAGAACACTCATTGCTAATATGGTAGTTGGTGTTACCGACGGTTATTCCAAGGAGCTTGAAATAAACGGCGTTGGTTACCGTGCTCAGAAGCAGGGCAATAACCTTGTGATGAATCTTGGTTACTCACATCAGGTTATAGTTCCTGAAGTTGAAGGTATTAAAATTGATGTACCGGCTCCTGATAAGATTATTATCAGCGGTGCAGATAAGCAGCAGGTTGGCCAGTTTGCAGCAGATGTTCGTAAGAAGAGACCCCCCGAGCCATATAAGGGCAAGGGTATTAAGTACTCTGATGAGCACATCCGCCGCAAAGAAGGTAAGGCAGCCAAGGGTGCTAAGAAGTAATAAAGGAGTGTATGTAAAATGGTTAATAAACCGAACAGCAATAAGGCAAGAATCAAGCGCCATGCCCGTGTTCGTTCTAAGATCAATGGTACAGCAGCTTGTCCCCGCCTTGATGTATTCCGCTCCAACAGCAATATCTACGCCCAGCTTATCGATGATGTAAACGGCGTAACTCTCGCAGCTGCCGCTTCTAATGAAAAAGACTTCGGTCTTAGCGGTGCTAACAAAGAGGGTGCTCGCAAGGTTGGACAGTTAATCGCTGAACGTGCCGCTGAAAAAGGCATCTCCGAGGTTGTTTTCGACCGCGGCGGATATGTATATCACGGTCGCGTTAAGGAGCTTGCCGAAGGTGCCCGCGAGGGCGGCCTCAAGTTCTAATAAGGAGGAGGAATACTTTTGGCTACAAATATTGATGCATCAACATTAGATTTACAGGAACGTGTAGTTTCTATAAACCGTGTATCCAAAACCGTTAAGGGCGGACGTATTATGAAGTTCGCAGCATTAGTGGTTGTAGGTGACGGAAACGGTATAGTAGGCTACGGTCTTGGTAAAGCCGGCGAAGTTCCGGATGCCATCCGTAAGGGTATCGAGGATGCTAAGAAAAATCTTATTAAGGTTTCCCTTAAAGGTACTACTATTCCCCACGAAATCATTGGAGAGTTCGGCGCAGGCCGCGTGCTTTTAAAGCCCGCAGCTCCCGGTACCGGCGTTATCGCCGGCGGTGCGGTTCGTGCAGTTGTTGAAACTGTAGGTATTAAGGATATCCGTACCAAGGCTCTTCGTTCAAACAATCCGTGCAATGTAGTTCGCGCTACTGTACAGGGCCTTGCTGCTCTTCGTGACGCTGAACAGGTTGCAGCTGTCCGCGGCAAAACTGCCAAGGAAATTATAGGTTAAGGAGGAGCAGCACTATGGCAACAAAGAAAAAGGCTGCCGGCCTTACAATTAAGCTCGTAAAGAGCACTATCGGTTCCAAGAAGGATCAGATTGCAACTGTTGAAGCATTAGGCCTTCATAAGATTGGTGACGTTACGGTTCAGCCCGATAACGATCAGACCAAGGGTAAGATTAAGAAGGTTTCACATCTTGTTAAGGTAATTGAAGGCTAAGCAAGACAGTAGGTCTTAAAAAGTCGTTAATCGACAATGCGGTTTAAAAACCGCCAATCAAGCAAGGAGGTGCGAACAATGAAATTGCACGAATTGGCCCCCGCTGTTGGTTCCACAAAGGAAGCAAAGCGTATAGGCAGAGGTCACGGCTCAGGCAACGGCAAAACTGCCGGTAAAGGTCACAAGGGTCAGAAGGCTCGTGCCGGTCACGGTATGAGACCTGGTTTCGAAGGTGGTCAGATGCCTCTTCAGAGACGTGTTCCGAAGCGTGGTTTCAACAACATTTTTGCAGAAGAAGTAATAGCTATCAATGTTGCAGCTCTCGAGGTTTTCGAGGATGGCGCTACAGTTGATGCTGCTGCTCTTGTGGAAAAAGGAATTATTAAAAAGGCTGATAAAGCCATCAAAGTTTTAGGCAACGGAAAGCTCACCAAGAAGTTAACCGTTAATCTTAATGCATTTTCTGCTGCGGCCGCTGAAAAAATCAATGCTGTAGGCGGAAAGGCTGAGGTGATCTAAGTATGCTGGAAATTTTAAGAAATGCTTGGAAGATTAAGGAAATTCGCAATAAGATTTTCTTTACCATCTTCATCATCATCATTTTCCGCATAGGTTCCGTTATTCCCGTACCGTATGTAGATGTTGAGGCTCTCAAAAATTCTGCAGGTTCGTCTAATGAGTTCTTTAACTACCTTTCAATTTTGACAGGTGGCGGACTTGAATACGGTGCAATATTTGCGATGTCGGTAACCCCGTACATCAACTCTTCAATTATAATGCAGTTACTCTGCGTTGCAATTCCCGCCCTTGAGCGTCTTCAGAAGGAAGGCGAGGAAGGTCAGAAGAAGCTTGCATCCTATACCCGTTTCGCAACGGTTATACTTGCTCTTATTCAGGGTATTGCATACTTTATCTACCTCAAGGCAAGTAATTTCCTTAGCGTAGATGGCGGCGCAGTTGTTTTCGCTGCTTTCGTAATTGTTCTTGCTTTCACTGCAGGTTCTGCCCTTGTTATGTGGCTCGGCGAGAGAATCGACGAAAAGGGTATCGGCAACGGTATTTCAATGCTTTTGTTTGCAGGTATCATTTCCCGCGCTCCTCAGGCTGCCGCATCACTTTGGGGTAGCTTCAAGGCAGGTCAGCAGGTTGCCGTTATAGGCATCATTGTAATGTTCTTAGCTGTTGTCGGCTTCGTTGTATGGATGACTCATGCAGAACGCAGAATTCCCGTTCAGTATGCGAAGCGTGTTGTTGGTAACAAGATGTATGGCGGTCAGAACACCCATATTCCGATTAAGGTTAATATGTCAGGCGTTATGCCCATCATCTTCTCATCCTCAATTCTTATGCTTCCCACTATGATACTGAGCTTTATGAACAATACTCAGAGACAGGGTACCTTCGCAAAGGTTCTTGCCCTCTTCAGTACTCAGGGAATTTTCTATGCAGTTATTTACTTTGTACTCATAATTGCATTTGCATATTTCTATACAACCATCCAGTTCAACCCTGTTGAAATGGCAAATAACCTGCGTAAGAACGGTGGCGCAGTTCCCGGCATTCGTCCAGGTAAGCCCACTTCTGATTTCATATCCAAAATCTTGTCAAGAATAACACTTATGGGAGCTTTATTCTTAAGTGTTATCGCAATCCTTCCTATAGTTATCGGCTCCGTTGGTCAGATTAACATCTCTCTCGGCGGTACCTCGGTACTCATTATGGTTGGTGTAGCGCTTGACACCGTTCAGAACCTTGAATCTCAGATGATGATGCGTCATTATAAGGGATTCCTGGATTAAGGAGTAAAGTAATGAAGCTTATACTTTTAGGAGCTCCGGGTGCAGGTAAAGGCACTCAGGCTGAAGTGATTTCAGAGAAATACAATATTCCTACAATTTCTACCGGCAACATCATCCGTGCTGCTCTTAAAAACGGCACGGAGATGGGCCTTAAAGCTAAGGCATATACCGAACAGGGTAAGCTCGTTCCAGATGATGTTGTAATCGGCATTATCCGTGAACGCCTTGCCGAGTCCGACTGCGAAGGTGGATTTATTCTCGATGGTTTCCCACGCACAATTCCTCAGGCTAAAGCTCTTGACGATATGGGTATAACAATTGATGCAGCGCTTTCTATTGAGGTTGCTGACAGTGAAATTGTTAAGCGTATGTCAGGCAGACGTGTTTGTGAAAAGTGCGGCGCAAGCTATCATACAGAGTATAAGAAGCCTAAAGTAGAGGGCGTATGTAATGTATGCGACGGTAAGCTCGTAATCCGTAAGGACGATGAACCTGAAACTGTTCTTAACCGTCTTAACATTTATCACGAGCAGACCGAACCACTTAAGGATTATTACAATAAACAGAACAAGCTTCTCATAGTAGAAGGTCAGGAAGATGTAAAGGATACAACTGCCCTTGTTCTTAATGCCCTTTCGGAGATATAGGGTATGGTAGTCCTTAAAACCGGCCGCGAGCTTAAGATAATGCGAGAAGCTTGCAGAATATCGGCCGAAGCATTAAAATTAGTTGGCAGAGCGGTAGAGCCGGGTGTAACCACCGAAGAGCTCGACAGGTTAGCGGAAAACTATATAAGAAGTCAGGGCGCAGTTCCTAACTTCAAGGGTTATCAGGGCTATCCTGCAACCGCCTGTATATCAATCAACAACGAGGTAATTCACGGCATACCAAGCACCAAACGAAAAGTGCTTGAGGGAGACATTGTAAGTGTTGACCTTGGCGCTATGTTTGAGGGCTATAACGGCGATAACGCCGCAACTTTTGCCTGCGGGGATATTTCTCCTGAGGCAAAGCGGCTGATGGATGCAACCGAGAAGAGCCTTTACGAAGGCATCAAAGCGGCTTGTGTCGGCGGCAGAATCGGCGATATAGGTAGTGCGGTACAAAGGTATGTTGAATCTGAGGGCTTCTCTGTGGTAAGACAGTTTGTTGGCCACGGAATAGGCACTAAGCTTCACGAAGCCCCTGAAGTACCTAATTTTGGCACTCCCGGAAGGGGAATTCGCCTCTTACCAGGTATGACTCTTGCAATCGAGCCTATGGTAAACATAGGTAAGAGCGATGTCAAGGTCTTGCCTGATGGCTGGACTGTTCTCACGAAAGACGGCTCATTGTCTGCTCATTTTGAGCATACAATAGTCATAACACCCGATGGACCTAAGATTTTAACGGTTTCCTGAGGTGGCTTATGATAGGTCGTATAGTTTGTTCAGTAGCGGGACGTGACAAGGGCTGTTTTATGGCGGTCTTAGAGATGGATAGGGAAAAAGCCTTCGTCTGTGACGGAAAGGCAAGACCCCTTGAAAAACCTAAGGCAAAAAACATAAAGCATCTTAAGTTTACGAACGTGAATCTTACAAAGGAACAGTTAGCTACAAACCGTTCGCTTCGCCGCGCGCTTAATGAATACAGTGGCAAAGTGTTATGCATTAAGGAGGAAATATAAATGTCAAAATCAGATATGATAGAGCTTGAAGGCACCGTTGTTGAAGCAATGCCGAACGCAATGTTCAAAGTTGAAGTTCAGGGAGGGCATCAGATTCTTGCCCATATCTCAGGAAAGCTTCGTATGAATTATATACGTATTCTTCCGGGAGATAAGGTCACTGTTGAGATGTCCCCATATGACCTGTCTAAGGGACGCATTACTTGGCGTTCTAAATAATCAGGGCAAAAATTTAAGGAGGTATAATCCAAATGAAAGTCAGACCTTCTGTTAAAAAGATTTGCGAAAAATGCAAAATCATCAAGCGTAAGGGAAAAATCATGGTTATCTGTGAGAACCCTAAGCACAAACAGCGTCAGGGTTAATTACGCGAAGCCTTTCAAGGCTTAAAAAAATAATGGAGGTGCTTTGATAAATGGCACGTATTGCAGGTGTTGACCTTCCTAATGATAAGCGAGTTGAAATAGGACTTACTTACATTTATGGTATCGGTCTTACAACATCCAAAAAGATTCTTGCCGAAACAGGTGTAAATCCTGATGTTCGTGTTAAGGATTTGTCAGAAGAAGATATTTCAAAGTTGCGTGAGTATATCGACCATAACCTTCAGGTAGAGGGTGACCGTCGTCGTACCGTAGCGCTTGATATCAAGAGACTTATTGAAATCGGCAGTTATCGCGGTTTACGTCATCGTAAGGGACTTCCCGTAAGAGGTCAGCGTTCTAAGACTAACGCTCGTACTCGTAAGGGCGTAAAGAAGACCGTTGCTAACAAGAAGAAATAAGTAGGAGGAAGAACTAATGGCTACTGCTAAGAAGGCGACCGCATCACGCCGTCGTCGCGAAAAGAAAAATATTGAACGTGGTGCCGCTCATATTCAGTCAACCTTCAACAACACAATAGTTACCATCACCGATACTCAGGGTAATGCTCTTTCTTGGGCATCTGCCGGTGAGCTCGGCTTCAGAGGTTCAAAGAAATCCACTCCTTTCGCAGCTCAGAGCGCTGCTGAAACTGCAGCAAAGGCTGCTATGGAGCATGGTCTTAAAACTGTTGAGGTTTATGTTAAGGGTCCCGGAGCTGGACGTGAAGCAGCAATTCGCGCATTGCAGTCCGCAGGTCTTGAGGTTAATATGATTAAAGACGTAACCCCCATTCCTCATAACGGCTGCCGTCCTCCCAAGAGAAGACGTGTATAATAATTTGTAAATTTAGTTTACAGCAAAAATTTTGGAGGTGTAACAGATGGCAAGATATACCGGAGCAGTTTGCAGACAGTGCCGCCGTGAAGGACGAAAGTTGTTCTTAAAGGGCGAACGTTGCTATTCTGAAAAATGTTCAATCGGCATCCGTGGTTATGCACCCGGACAGCATGGACAGGGTAGAAAGAAGTCATCCGAATATGGTTTGCAGCTTCGTGCTAAGCAGACCGCAAGACGCTTTTATGGTGTTCAGGAGAAACAGTTTTATCATTATTTCGAGATTGCTGAGAGAAAGCAGGGCGTTACCGGTGATAACCTGTTAAGAATTCTTGAAAGCCGTCTTGACAATGTGGTTTACAGAGTAGGCTTTGCTTCATCTCGTGCAGAAGCAAGACAGCTCGTAGGTCATGGCCATTTCGAAGTTAACGGAAGCCGCGTAGATATCGCTTCTTACCTGCTTAAAGCCGGTGACGTAGTATCTATCTGCGAGAAGAGCCGTGGCAGCGAAAAGATTAAGGCTGTTGTAGAAGCAAATTCTGCAAGACCTGTACCCCAGTGGATTGATATTGACCGTGAGAAGCTTTCGGCTAAGGTAATCGCTCTTCCTGAGCGTGATCAGATTGATGCTCCTGTTGAAGAGCAGCTCATCGTCGAGTTCTATTCAAGATAATAATTAGTTTAGAAAGCATATTTTCTAATCGAAAAATGCCTTTATCCGCCGCGCTTGGATAAGGGAGAAAAAATATGTCAGCGCGGAGAAAAGGAGCTTTTAAATGAAAGAAATTGAAAAGCCCGATATTGTCATTAAAGAACTTACAGCCGACGGAAAATACGGCAAGTTCGTAATGGAACCGCTTGAGCGCGGTTATGCCATAACACTTGGTAACAGTATGAGAAGAGTTCTTCTTTCCATACTTCCCGGTGCTGCAATAACCTCAGTTAAGATTGACGGTGTTGTTCATGAGTTTTCCACCATTCCAGGTGTGAAAGAGGATGTTACCGAAATAATTCTTAACCTTAAGGGTCTTATTGCAAAATTGCATGCTGATTCTGCGAAGAAGATTTATATCGAAGCAGAAGGCCCCTGCGTAGTTACGGCAGCTTCCATTAAGGCTGATTCTGAGGTTGAAATTCTCAATCCTGATATGCATATCGCAACTCTCGATGAGGGTGCGAAGCTAAATATGGAAATGACGCTCAAAAAGGGAAGAGGTTATGTTCCTGCTGAACAGAATGTAACAAATGAAATCGGTGTTATAGCAACCGACTCTATTTATACTCCTGTTGTAAAGGCTAACTTTAATGTTGATAATGCTCGCGTAGGCAGTGATATCGGCAAGAATAAGTTAACCCTTGAGGTTTGGACAGACGGTTCAATATCCGCAAAAGAGGCAGTTTCTATTTCTGCAAAGATTCTTATTGAGCATTTTGAGATATTCCTCGACCTTACCGAAGGTGTTAAGGATACCGAGAGCATTATGGCTGAGAAGTCCGATAATGAAAAGGAGAAGATTCTTGACCTCACCATTGATGAGCTTGATCTTTCCGTTCGTAGTTTCAACTGCTTAAAGCGCGCCGGAATCAACACAGTTGAAGACCTTATCAATAAATCCGAAGAGGATATGCTTAAGGTTCGTAATCTTGGCCGCAAGTCTTTAGAAGAGGTAATTGCAAAGTTAGATTCTTTCGGTTATACTCTTAAGAAAGATGAAGAATAATTAAAAGGAGTGAATATCAATGCCAGGTACTCGTAAGCTTGGAAGAACAAGTGATCATAGAACTGCTATGCTTCGCGCAATGGTTACCTTCTTACTCGAAAAGGGAAGAATTGAAACAACCGTTACCCGCGCAAAAGAAGTTAGCGCTATGACAGAGAAGTATATTACACTCGCTAAGAATGATAGTCTTCACAGTAAGCGTCAGGCTTTGGCGTTCATTACTAAGGAAGATGTAGTTGCAAAGCTTTATAGCGAAATTGCTCCTAAGTATAAGGACGTTAACGGTGGTTACTGCCGTATAATTAAGACTGGTCCGCGTCGTGGAGATGCAGCAGAGATGGCTATCATTGAGTTAGTTTAATTCTCTTAGTTTAGTACTCACATCTTCACCACAGTAAATTTACTTTCGGAAACGCAAATGGGTCCGAGATGATGTGTGTGCTAAATTTTCTGTAACAAAAGCCTCACCTTTTTTGGTGAGGCTTTTTTATATCTGTTGCGGTAATTTTAATTGTTTTATAAATTAACTTTGAAAATCGGTCAATTTAAGTTACGTTTT
Source organism: Acutalibacteraceae bacterium (assembly GCA_045605605.1). Lineage (GTDB taxonomy): Bacteria > Bacillota > Clostridia > Oscillospirales > Acutalibacteraceae > UBA737. The sequence continues at coordinate 33,516 of JAZUQH010000023.1, forward strand.
AAATTGACAAAGCAGCTTGTCTGTGGTATAATCTTCTTATAATTTATTAAATGGGTTACTATGCTATAAAATGTTTTATATATATGTTTTATGTTTAAAAAAACTCATTTGAAAAGAATATTTGAGAGGATGAATGTTTTGGATTCCAAGTTGGCATTATATATCGTAAAACGTCTGCTTCTGGCTATCTTTACGGTATTTCTTGTAATCACAATTACCTTTTTTGCTATGAAGGCAATTCCTGGCGGACCCTTCCTCAGCGAAAAAGCGGCAACGCCTGCTGTTACTGCAGCGCTTGAGGCTAAATATGGTCTTGATAAGCCTATTATGGAACAGTATGTAACATATTTAAAGGGTGTTTTAGAGTTTGATTTCGGTCCCTCCATTAAGAATAGAGGACGCGAGGTATCAGACCTTCTTTTAGAGGGCTTCTCCACCAGCGGAAAATTAGGTCTTATGGCGGCAGGTATTGCAATTGTTATGGGACTTGTGTTTGGCGCCTTAGCAGCCGTATTTCACAATAAGGTTATAGATAAGGTTATAATGGTGCTGTCTACGGCATCGGTTGCTATGCCTTCTTTCGTTATAGCAACCATATTGTTATTGCTTTTGTGTATAACGATACCTTTGTTCCCATCAAACGGTTCTACCTCTGCGGGACTTATACTTCCCGTAGTATCCTTAAGCCTTTATCCTATGGCTTATATAACCCGTCTTACAAGGTCCAGTATGCTTGACGTTTTAGGTCAGGATTATATCAGAACAGCAAGGGCAAAGGGCGTATCACCTGTTAAGGTTATATTCAAGCATTCACTTAAAAATGCCGTTACACCCGTTATAACCTATGTTGGTCCTATGATAGCTTATATTCTCACAGGCAGTCTTGTTGTTGAAAAGATTTTTGCAGTTCCCGGTCTTGGCAACTACTTCTTCTCAAGTATCATCAACCGTGACTATCCTATGATTATGGGTACCACCATATTCCTTGCAACAATAATGGTAATAATGACTCTTCTTTCCGATATTTGTTATAAGATATTCGATCCAAGAGTAGATTTTAGTTAGGAGGCAGAGCTATGAATAAAGATATTGATACAATGCCTTCGAAGAATCCTTTAAGTCTTCAGCTTGACCTTAAGAGCTTTGAAAAGGCAACAGAAGAAGAAAAATTTATGCAGCAGCGTATGCGTGAAAGCACCACCTTCTTTAAGGACGGTATGCGCAGACTCTCTAAAAACAAAATCGCTATGGTGTGTCTTATCATTATAAGCGTTATAATTCTTATTGCTGCTTTTGTTCCTATGTTTTATCCCTATAGCTATTCTGAGCAATTGGGCGTGGTTCCGGGACAAAGTGTTGACTCCTCGTTCAATAACCTTAAGCCCTTTGAATACGGCGAAACCGAGCTTGAGCGTATAGCCGCAGGCGAAAAGGTGTTCCCCCATATTTTCGGTACTGACTCTGCAGGAAGAGATTATGCCATCCGTGTTATTTACGGTACAAGAGTTTCTCTGCTCGTAGGCTTCTTTGCAAGTCTTATAGTTCTTGTTATCGGCGCAGTTTACGGCTCGGTATCAGGCTTCTACGGCGGCAAGGTTGACCTTGTTATGATGAGAATAGTTGATATTATTTATTCTCTTCCCGACCTTTTGATGATTATCTTACTTTCATCCATACTCAATGTAACCCTTGCTCCCAAAATTGAAGGAACAGGTCTTGCAAAGCTGGGTACGGGTATGATAAGTATCTTTATCGTATTTGCACTGCTTTATTGGGTAAGTATGGCGCGTCTTGTTAGAGGACAGATACTTACAATTAAACAGCAGGATTATGTATTGGCTGCCCGTTCCATCGGTGCTAAGTCAAGCCACATTATTAAACGTCATATGTTGCCTAACTGCATAAGCGTTCTTATTATCTCCACCGCCCTTCAGATTCCTTCGGCTATCTTTACCGAAAGTTATCTGTCCTTCTTAGGTCTCGGTGTTGATATGCCTATGCCGAGCTTAGGCTCTCTCGCTTCGGATGCTCTTGACGGTATTTATAGCTACGGCTACCGTCTAATTATCCCCGCAGTAACTATTTGTCTTATAGTTTTATCCCTTAACCTTTTAGGTGACGGTCTGCGTGATGCGTTCGATCCGAAGTTAAAGAAATAAGGAGGAAATAAAATGGAACTTTTAAAAGTAACAGATCTTCATACCTCCTTTTTCACCCCTGCAGGCGAAGTGAAAGCCGTTAACGGAATTTCCTTTTCCCTTGATAAAGGTAAGGTTTTAGGTATAGTTGGAGAATCAGGGTCAGGTAAAAGTGTTACCGCATATTCTATTCTTCAGATTCTTGCTAATCCCGGAAAGATAGTTTCGGGTAGCGTTAAGCTAGACGGTGAAGAGCTTGTAGGCGCTCCTAAAGAGGTTATGAATAATGTCAGAGGAAACAAGATAAGCATTATCTTCCAGGACCCGATGACAAGCCTTAACCCCGTTTTCACAGTAGGAAACCAGTTGGTTGAAGCGATTATGCTTCATACCGATAGGAATAAAGAACAAGCCCTTGAAAGAGCTATTGAGATGCTTACGCTTGTTGGCGTTAATGAGCCTGAAAAGCGAGTTAAGCAGTATCCTCACGAGTTTTCAGGCGGTATGCGTCAGAGAGTTATGATTGCTATGGCGCTTGCCTGTGAGCCTGATATTCTCATCGCTGATGAGCCTACCACCGCTCTTGATGTTACCATTCAGGCGCAGATTCTTGACCTTATGAAAGATTTGCAGAAGAAGCTTGGTATGTCAATTATAATGATTACTCACGACTTAGGCGTTGTTGCAGAAATGTGCGATGAGGTTATCGTTATGTATGCAGGTGAGGTATGTGAAAGAGGAACCGCAGACGAAATATTCTACAATCCTAAGCACGAATATACTAAGGGCCTTATGCGTTCAATCCCCAATGTTAATACAGACGGTAAGCGCCTTGAACCCATCGGCGGAACACCCGTTGACCTTCTCAATATGCCTGACGGCTGCCCCTTTGCACCCCGTTGCGATAATGCTCTTAAGGTATGCCTTAAGCATAAGGCTAAGGAGATTCTCATAAATGAGGACCACGCCGCAGCTTGCTGGCAAAATATTAAGAGCGCCATTGAAGAAGGTAAAATGACAAAAGAAGAAGTAGAGGAGATGTATAAAGATGAGTGAAAAGAAAAATCTCCTTGAAGTAAAGGATTTAAAACAGCACTTTAGCATCCCTTCGGGATTTATGAAAAATCTTACCTTGAAGGCTGTTGACGGTGTTTCCTTCGATATCAAAGAGGGTGAAACCTTAGGTCTTGTTGGTGAGTCAGGATGCGGTAAAACAACTGTAGGCAGAACTATTCTTCAGCTTTATAAGCCCACCGCAGGTGAGGTTTGGTTTGACGGTCAGAAAATTGAATATGGCAAAAACCTAAATGAGTTTCGCAAAAATGCTCAGATGGTTTTCCAAGATCCCTATTCATCCCTTGACCCACGTATGACCGTAAGCGATATTATCGGTGAGCCTTTGGATGTTCATAAGCTTTACGCTAACCATAAGGAGAGGGAAGAGAAGATTCAACATCTTATGGACCTTGTCGGTCTTTCCAGTGAACACGCTTCCCGTTATGCCCACGAGTTTTCAGGCGGTCAGCGTCAGAGAATAGGCATCGCCCGTTCTTTAGCAGTTGAGCCTAAGTTCATTGTTTGCGATGAGCCGGTTTCTGCTCTTGACGTTTCAATTCAGGCTCAGGTTGTAAATATGTTTGAGGATTTACAGCAAAAGCTTGGACTTACCTATCTTTTCATCGCTCACGACCTTTTGGTTGTTAAGCATATTTCAACCCGTATTGCAGTAATGTATTTAGGTAAGCTTATTGAGATAGGACCTTCGGATGAATTATACCATCATCCCTTGCATCCTTATACAATTTCGCTTCTTTCTGCAGTACCCGTTCCTGATCCAAAGGTTGCAAGAGCTAATGAGCGAATTCACCTTGAGGGGGATGTTCCAAGTCCTCTTAATATGCCAAGCGGATGCCCCTTTAGAACAAGATGCCCGAGAGCCACAGCAAAGTGTGCTGAGAGTATGCCTGAGCTTAAGGAAATTTCTAAAGGTCACAGCGTTGCTTGTCATAATCTTTAATTCCCCGCAATTTATATTGGATTAACCCTGCTTTTTGAGGGGCAGGTTAATTATAAAATTTTAGGAGGAAAAATCATGAAAAAAGTATTGAGTTTGTTACTGGTAGCAGTAATGATCCTCGGCTGCATGATGTCCCTTACTTCATGCGGTCAAAAATCCGGCGGCGCATTAACTCTTAACGTTGGCGCTCGTCCTGACACTATCGACCCTGCTCTTAACAGTGCGGTTGACGGTGCAACCTACATCGTTCATACTTTCACCGGCCTTGTTGGCTATGAGCCTGACGATGAAGGTAAACCCCAGCTCGTTGCTCAGCTTGCAAAAGAGCTTCCCAAGGGCGTTGCACTTGAAGATGGTAAGACTTCTTACACCTTCGAGCTTCGTGATGACCTTAAGTGGAGCGATGGCTCTAAGCTTGATGCCAACGATTTCGTTTATTCTTGGAACAGAGCAGCTGACCCCATGACAGGTGCAGACTATGCTTATATGTTCGAAGTAATTGACGGTTATGCAGATGTTGCTGATATGTATGTTACTTCTGAAGATGCAGAGGGCAACGTAGTATTCGAGAAGGATGCTGACGGCAATCCTAAGTATAAGGATGGCAAGAAGGCTCTTAACGTTACCGCTTCTGAAGACGGAAAGTCACTCACCGTAGTTCTTACCGTTGATGTTCCTTATTTCCATGAGCTCTGTGCATTCCCTGCATACCTCCCCGTTAAGAAGGACGTTGTTGAGGCTGATCCTGATGGTTGGGCTACTAAGGCTGAAACCTACATCGGTAACGGTGCTTACAAGGTAACAGAGTTCTCTAACTCTCAGTTAGTTCTTGAAAAGAACGAAAACTACTATGATGTAAAGAACGTTGTTTCTGATAAGCTTACATTCGCTTTCAACGATGACGACGCTTCCTTACTTGCAAACTTCAAGAACGGTTCTTACCTCTTCATCGATTCCGTACCTAACGACGAAATTGCTAACCTTAAGGAAGAGTATAAGGATGAGTTCTATGTTGAAGGTCAGCTTGGTACTTACTATGTATCCTTCAACGTAAACGACGCTGCTTTCAAGGGTTACACCGAGGAAGAAAAGGCTAAGATCAGAGAGGCTTTAAGCCTTATCATTGATAGAAACTATGTTGCTGAAGAAATTGGTCAGGCTGGTCAGGTACCTGCTGCTGGTTTCGTAGCAATGGGTCTTACTGAGCCCGATGGTTCTGAGTACATCTCTAAGAACGGTCCTAAGGGTGACGGTAAGGGTTACTTCAGCGTAGCTAAGGATGATTACAAGGCTAACTGCGATGCAGCAGTTGCTCTCCTTGAAGACGTTGCTAAGTCCTCCGGCAAGTTCACTGTTGCTGATGGCAAGGTAAGCGGCTTCCCCACCATTAACTACATCACCAACGAAGGCACAGGCCACGAGGCTGTTGCTGCTTACTTACAGCAGGCTTGGGGCGGTTATGGCATCGAAGTTAAGGTTGAAGTTCAGGAATGGGCTACCTTCCTTAACACCCGTAAAGAAGGCAACTACTCTGTTGCTCGTAACGGCTGGCTCGGTGACTACAACGATCCTATCTCCTTCCTTGATATGTGGATTACCGAAAGCGGTAACAACGACTCTCAGTTAGGTCGTGCTGATCACGGTTCTTACAAGGGTTACAGCTTCGATGGTAAGGATGGTCTTACTTGGGCTGAGTCTTACGATGCTTGCATCGCTAAGGTTAAGGCTGAGACCGATCCTGCTAAGCGTTTCGAGCTTATGCATGAGGCTGAAAACATCCTTATGTCTACCGGCGCTATCTGCCCTGTTTACTACTACACAGATATCTTTATGTGCAGCAGCTCTCTTGAGAACTTCTTCACAACTCCTCTTGGATTTAAGTACTTTATGTACGCTTCTGTAAAGTAATTAAAACAGATAGTATAAAGTTATAAAAGATACCCCCGAACAAGAAATTGTTCGGGGGTATTTGTTTAACAAAATTTATGGTTAATTTTTCTAATATCTATTAGGCGTGGTACCTGTAACGCTTTTAAAAGCTTTTAAAAAGCTTGTATAAGAGTTATAACCTACTTTATAACAAATATCTGTAAAACTTAAATCTGTGGTTTTGATTAGCTTTTCAGCGCTGGAAATTCTCAATAGAGTGATATATTTTTTATAATTCATATTCATATTTTTATAAAAAAGCTTGCTCAAGTATTGTGGAGAAAAATTGAACTGCTGTGATAACTTCTCAAGCGAAATATTCTCGGAGAAGTGCGTGTGCAAATAATTGATAATCGATACAAATAGGGTGTTGTCAGCGGAGGAATCTTCCGCGGAGAAATTACGCATAATAATTTCCATAATTGTCTTAAAGCACAATTTTGTAACCTTGTTGTATCCGAATTTGGAATTTTCGTTATGGAAAACCTCGTAAAGTAAATCAATCTCGTTTAGTTCATCTTCTGAAAGGAAAGCCACTTTGGGAGCATTGCTTGACAAAACTGACCATATATCGTATTGAGTTATGGAATTTTGGTTAAGTGAAAGATTTATTAAGACTACTTTTTCACCGTCAAAGGCAGTTATTGAGTGAAAATCCATAGGGCGATTGAAGACAATCATTCCTTTTTTAATAGGGAAATTCTGTCCGTTAATATTTGTATATCCGTTATCTGAAAGGTAAATTTCAATTTCGAAAAAGGAATGGTCATGCAAAACGCTTCTGGATGTAGACCTTTTAGATAATGAAAAATCGTCTTTAAAATCAGGATTGGATGCGGTGCCCTTCAAACCGTGTTTTTCGAGATTCGATTTTTTCAACAGCGTACCTCTTTTCAAATTCTTATACTTGTATAGTACAATAAAATTTCAAAAAAGACAAGTTATCTTTAATTTTAGTGCAAAAAAGTTAATAAAAACATTAAAAAAGTAAAATAAAAAAATGGCAAAGGGTGTTAAAATAAACTTATAAGGGAGGGGTATAATTGAAGAAAACAGTATTACTTATCGGAGGCGCAGGCGCAATTGGTATGTTTGCGGCTGAAGAGCTTGTCAAGAGAGGCTTTAAGGTTGATATCATAACTCTCGATGATTTAGAGAATACGGAGGATATTACATATATAAAGTGTAAAGCGGGAGAGCAGGCGTATAGGAGAATACTGAGCGAAAAAAGATATGGCGCTATTGTTGACTTTTTAGGTTATTCGCGGGAAAACTGTCCAAAATACCTTGAGCTATTTTGTGAAAATACAGAGCAGTATATATATCTTTCTTCCTACAGGGTTTATGCGGATGAGGAGCATCCCATAACCGAAAAGGCGCCAAAGCTCATAGATGTTTATAAAGATGATGCAAAAATGATGGAAATTAATACCTATCCCATTTTGAAATCCCAATGTGAAAATATCATCAGAGCATCAAAATACAGTAATAAGATTACCGTTGTAAGACCTGTTATAGCGTTTTACAGAAATCGCCTTTCGTTTATAACTACCCAGTTTCATACCCTTGTTGGCAGAGCTAGAGAGGGCAAAAAAATTCTTGTGCCCGAAATTGCAAGGAATGTTATAGCAGGATATAGTTTTTCGGGCAATGTGGGTAAGCTTCTTGCGCACCTTGTACTTAATGAGAAGGCATACGGCGAGGATTTCACCTTAGGCACGGATGAGAATTTAACCTGGGGTCAAATCGGTGAGTATCTCGAAGAGTTTTTAGGCTGTGAATTCTGTTGGATAGATACGGAAAGCTACCTGAAATACGGCGTTATTAATTCCGAAGGCGAAAGATACGGACTATTCAATGATAGAGGAATTGATAGGGATATTGATATTTCAAAGGTACTAAGCGTTACGGGGTTAAGTAGAGATGATCTTATGGATACGCGTAGCGCCATAAAGCAAGAGGTGGAAAACTTACCCGAGGATATTTATGCTTTTGATAAGGGGCTTATTGAAAACAACCTAAAGGTTAGCGCCACCTCTGATGAATATCTTAAGATGATAGGAGAATAGAAATGAAAAGAATTAAAATAGCTCAGATAGGCACATCTGAAACCACCCATGCGGCGCATATTATGACCGAGCTTCTAAAACAAAAGGATGTTTTTGAGGTGGTCGGTGTGGCTGATGTGGACGACCGTAGGGGAGCGCTCAACCCTATTTTCAACGAGGTACCAATGCTTTCTGTAGAAGAGGCGCTTAATTATCCCGAGCTTGATGCCATTATGATAGAGTGTGATGAAAATAAGCAAATTCATTACGCTACTCTTGCCGCGAAAAAGGGTCTTGCTATCGGTATGGATAAACCCGGCGGCGACTCTCACGAGGATTTTTGCAAGCTTATTGATATAGTAAAGGAAAAAGAGTTAGTTTTTCATATTAACTATATGTATCGCTATAATCCTGCCGTAATGTATGCGATGGAAAAGGTTAAAAACGGTGATTTAGGCGATATTTATTGCATAGAGGGTCAAATGAATACCTACCACGGTCAAGCCTTCAGAAACAGGTACGGTCACTTAAAGGGCGGAATTATGCGTTATCTTGGCTGCCATATGGTAGATGTAATTTATCAGTTTTTAGGCGCTCCTGAGAGCATTGTTCCTCTTAATGCAAAACACGGCGAAGCAGGTGTAGAGGGAGTGGATTTCGGTCTTGCCGTTCTTAAATATAAAAACGGCAATTCCATTGCAAAGGTTGATGCCGCCGAGGTAGGCGGCGCGCCTTTTAGAAGATATATTATTATATGCGGTAGTAAGGGTACAATTAAAATTGACCCCATAGAATTCCCCGTAGGTAACGGATACGATTCAACCAAAACCAAAGAAACCTATCTTGGCGTAGGCGGATGGGTAGAAAAGACCTTTGGAGCCTATGGCAGATATAATAGAATGCTTTCGGAGTTCGCGGCAATGGTGCGCGGCGAAAAGAAAAATCCGTATACATACGAATCGGAAAAGGAACTGCATAAGCTTATTTCTATGGCCTGCGAATACGAGGATTAAATTATAAGGAGATGCAATTTATGAAAACTAAAGCTATAGAGGTTATTTCTAAAAACAATGCTGTTTTTACGGAAAAAGAGGTTGGTGAGCTTAAGGACACCGATATTTTGGTTAATTTGAGTTATTCGACAATAAGCAGTGGTACGGAAAAGTTTCTTTTGACGGGAAACTATTTTCCCATAAGAATGGGTTACAGCAGCTCAGGAATAGTTGAGTGGGTAGGAAAAGACGTAACCTCCGTAAAGGTCGGGGATAGGGTAGTAACTCGTTCTGGTACATATACTAAGCATTTAATAAGGAATGAGGAAACAGTAATAAAGGTGCCTGATAATCTTCCGCTTGATGTAGCCTCTATGAGCGTTATTGCAGGTTTTCCCTTGGCGGGCGTGAGAAAAGTAAAAGCGCAAATTGGGGAGAGCGGCTTGGTAGTAGGACTTGGTATTTTGGGAATTTTTACAGTTCAGTTTATGAGGATGAGCGGTATTTACCCTTTAATAGCTGCCGACCCGAATCCCGAGCGACGTGAGCTGGCTCTCCGTTGCGGCGCAGATTTCGCTCTAGATCCTACTGCAGACGATTATATTGAGCAAATCCGCTGCATTACGGATAATAATATGATAAATGCGGCAGTCGAGGTTACGGGACTTGGCAGCGCAATAAATCAAACCCTTGATTGTATGGCAAAGTTTGGAAGAGTATCTTTGTTGGGCTGCACCCGAAAATCAGATTTCACCGTAGATTTTTATAAAAAAATACATCTTCCGGGAATCGAACTTATAGGGGCTCATTCAGGAGCGCGACCTCTAAAGGAAAATTTTGCAAATTATTGGACCGAAAATGAGGATATTAAAACGGTTTTAAGATTGGCTTCGGGCGGCAGATTAAAGATGAGGGAGCTTATAAATGAAGTTCATTCTCCAAAAGAAGCAAATGCTGTTCTTGCAAGACTTGCTATTGATAAAAATTTCCCACTTTGTGTACAATTTGATTGGACCGATATAGAATAATCTGACGTTAGCCAAAAGACGCCTTAAAACCGCGCTTTTAGGCTGGTTCGGGTTTAAATGCTTTGGCTATGTAAAACAGTAAGGCGTGATGTTATTGTTAAACATCACGCCTTTTGTCGTTTTTAATTAAATTTAAAGCTACCTGAGAGAAGTATTACCGAAGTCTTAGAAACGGTAAGCACACCACCTTGGGTGTGGCCTGTGCGCTCTGTCCCGTCGGGAAGCTCGATTTTACAGTCGCATTCAACAACTGAGGTAACAAAGGGTATGTGACCTGCCAAAATAGCAAGCTCACCCTCGGTGCCCCTTATGCTTAGTGAAACTACATCGCCTTCAAAGGTATTGCCGTCGGGAGAAGAAATAATCAGTTTAAAGGTGTTCATATTTATACCTTCTTTGCCTTTTCTACCGCTTCATCAATAGTGCCAACGAAGAGGAAGGCGGATTCGGGAAGGTCATCGTGTTTGCCTTCAATTATCTCCTTAAAGCCTCTGATGGTTTCGCTTAAGGGTACATAGGTACCGGGGATACCAATAAACTTTTCAGATACGTGGAAGGGCTGAGATAAGAAACGCTGAATTTTTCTTGCCCTTGCTACGAGCAACTTATCCTCATCGGAAAGCTCATCCATACCCATAATTGCGATTATATCCATAAGCTCCTGATAACGCTGAAGAATTCTTTGCACCTCACGGGCAACGTTATAATGCTCCTCACCTAAAATCTCAGGGGAGAGAATACGGCTTGTTGACTCAAGAGGGTCAACAGCAGGGTAAATACCAAGGGATGCAATGTTACGGGATAAAACCGTGGTAGCATCAAGGTGGGCAAAGGTTGTAGCAGGGGCAGGGTCTGTAAGGTCATCGGCAGGTACATAAACCGCCTGAATAGAGGTTATAGAGCCTGACTTGGTAGAGGTTATTCTCTCCTGCAGGGTTCCCATTTCATTAGCAAGGGTGGGCTGATAACCAACCGCAGAGGGCATACGGCCGAGAAGCGCCGAAACCTCACTGCCTGCCTGAGTGAAACGGAAAATATTATCGATGAATAAAAGCACATCCTGACCTTCGGTATCACGGAAATATTCTGCCATAGTAAGTCCCGAAAGGGCAACTCGCATACGAGCACCGGGGGGCTCATTCATCTGACCGTAAACCAATGAGGTGTTACCAAGAACTCCTGATTGCTTCATTTCATTATAAAGGTCGTTACCCTCTCTTGTACGCTCGCCAACACCCGTAAATACGGATAATCCGCCGTGCTCCTTAGCAACGTTATTGATAAGCTCCATAATAAGAACGGTCTTACCAACACCCGCTCCGCCGAAAAGACCTATTTTACCGCCCTTAGAGAAGGGGCAGATAAGGTCAATTACCTTAATACCTGTTTCAAGGATTTCGGTAGATGTGGAAAGCTCCTCGTAAGAGGGAGCCTGACGGTGAATATTCCATCTCTCTTCGGTTTTTACCTCTTCGCCGTTATCAACAGTGTCACCTAACACGTTAAATATTCTTCCCAAGGTCTCTCTGCCTACGGGAACACTGATGGTTTTACCTGTATCGGTAACCTTAGCGCCACGGGTGAGCCCATCGGTAGATGACATTGCTATACATCTTGCCGTATTATCTCCGATATGCTGTGCTACCTCAACGGTTAACTTTCGGTCACCTATCATAACGGTAAGAGCGTTATATATTGCAGGGAGGCCGCCCTGCTCAAATTTAACGTCAACAACAGGTCCCATAACCTGTGAAACTAAGCCTATATTTGTTTGCGCCAAAATAATACCTCCTAATAAATCACTGACCGCCGCCTGCGACGATTTCTGTGATTTCCTGAGTTATAGAGCTTTGTCGAGCTCGGTTGTACTTAAGCTGCAGTTCATCTATCATTTCCTGAGCGTTCTTGCCCGCAGAATCCATAGCAGTTCGCCTTGCAGCCACCTCGCAGGTAAAGCTTTCTCTTGCTGCTGCTACGATTTTACCTGCCAAATATTCGGGAACAGCCGCATTTAAAACGGTTAATTCATCGGGCTCGAATATGGCGCCGCTTACCTTAACCGAATCATCGCTTTTAAGGGGCAAAATCCACTCTACCGTAGGCTCACCCACAAGCATAGAAACATATTTGGTGCTTACTATGGCAAGCTTATCGTATTTTCCTTCGCAAAAATCCTCACAGAGCATCTTTGCAAGTGCCATAGCGTTATGATAGCTGTAACCTTCGGCAAGTATCGTTTCGCCGCCAAAGCGGTCACATGCTCTTTTTCCTATAGGATATACCTTTGCGTCCGTATATTCTCTCATAAGACGGAAAATGTTTGCATTGTATCCTCCTGCAAGTCCACGGTCACCTGCGATAACTATCATTCTTATTCTTTCGGTGTCACGCGTCTGCATATAGGGGCTTTTTTTACATTCGTTACAGCCGGTAAGTAGATTAACCGTCTTAGTCACGGCATCGGAGTATTCTCTGCCCTTTAGCATACCTTCTGTAGCACGTCTTATTTTAGAGGATGCAACAAGTCCCATAGCTTTTGTAAGGTGCAGTGTGGAATTAACACTTTTAATTCGAACACGCAAGCTTTTAATATCAGTGCCCAAGTGTTATCACCTCTGCATCTCACCGAGGGCTTCCTTAAGTCGCTCAATATCGGTTTCCTCATAGAAGCCATCTTTGATTCTTGTAAGGAAGTCGCCATACTTATTTTTAAGCAAAGCGAAAAGCTCAGCTTCATATTCCTTAACCTTATTAACGGGAACGTTATCAAGATATCCGTTTGTTACGGCATAAATTATAGCTACCTGACAGCCTACCTCAACGGGAGAGTTTCGGCCTTGCTTTAAGACCTCAACTATACGCTCACCAAGGGCAAGGCGTGCCTTGGTATCGGCATCAAGGTCACTGCCAAACTGAGCAAAGGACTGAAGCTCTCTATACTGAGAATATAAAAGCTTAAGCTCACCAGAAACCTTCTTCATACCCTTAAGCTGCGCCGAGCCACCAACACGGCTTACCGAAATACCGGGGTTGATAGCGGGCATAACGCCGGAGTGGAAAAGCTCAGTTTCGAGGAAAATCTGTCCATCAGTAATGGAAATTACATTTGTAGGAATATATGCAGATACATCGCCTGCCTGAGTTTCGATTATGGGCAGAGCGGTAATAGAGCCGCCGCCATATTCCTTGGAAACACAAGCCGCTCTCTCAAGAAGACGGGAATGAAGATAGAAAACATCACCGGGATACGCTTCTCGACCGGGAGGTCTTCTTATAAGAAGGGAGAGGGCGCGGTAGGCAACTGCGTGCTTACTTAAATCATCATAAATTATAAGAACATCCTTGCCTTGCTCACGGAAATATTCTGCCATAGCGCAGCCTGAATAGGGGGCTATATACTGAAGTGGCGCACTCTCGGAGGCAGAGGCAGAAACCACGATAGTATAGTCCATAGCGCCAGCTTTTGTCAGCTCGTTAACTAACTGCACTACACTGGTTGCCTTTTGTCCTATGGCTACGTATATACATATAACATTTGTATTTTTCTGATTTATAATAGTATCAATGGCAATTTCGGTTTTACCTGTCTGACGGTCACCGATGATAAGCTCACGCTGACCGCGACCTATCGGTATCATACTGTCAATAGCCTTAATACCTGTCTGCAAAGGTACCGATACACCCTCGCGTTCAATGATGCCAGGAGCCTGAGCCTCAATAGGCTTTTCACCTGCATATTCTATTGGGCCCTTGCCGTCGATAGCATTACCCAATGCATCAACAACTCTGCCAAGCAGATTTTCACCCACGGGAACAGAAAGAACTCTGCCCGTTCTTTTAACTAGGGTACCCTCTCTAATATTATTGTTATCAGATAAAACAGCAACCGAAACCGATTCCTCTTCCAAGTTCTGAGCCATACCGAAGCTTCCGTCTTCAAACTCGAGAAGCTCGTTTGCCATACAGTCTTTAAGTCCGTAAACTCTGGCAATACCGTCACCAACGAGGATAACGGTGCCCGTTTCACGCATTTCGGTCTTAGCTTTATAATTTTTAATTTGTTCCTTAATTATATTGCTTATTTCTTCAGGTCTTACGTTCATCTGTCAATCACTTCCTTTATACCGTGAAGTTGAGATTTAAGACTTGCGTCAAATACTTTGCCGTCAAGCTTTGCTATAAATCCGCCAAGAATAGAACTATCCAAATCACAGCTTAATACCACACTGTGACCGCATAGCTTTTGTAGCTTTTCTTTAATAGCTGATTTTTCTTCCTCAGTGAGAGGTGAAGCGCTTGTAACAAAAGCGGTGGAAACCTTTTTGGAGGCTTCGTAAAGCTCCTTGAATTTTTCTGTAAATTCGGATAATTCCTTTATTCTGTCACGCTCACAAAGGATGCATAGAGAATAAAGGGTATATTTTTCGATTTTACCGCCAAATGTATCTTCAAGGCTTTTTGTACGCTCTTCCTTAGGCACTGATATGCAGGATAAATACTCGGCATAGTCAGGGTTATCATTCATAACCTTTTGTATACCCTCAAGGTCTGAAAGAATATTATCCAAAATATCTTCTTCGGCGCCTAAAGTGAATAGAGCTTCAGAATATTCGGTGATAGCACTATTCATCAGTATCACCTAAATTCTTTATAGCATTATCGATAATACTTCTGTGGTCGGCTTCGGAAATTTCTCTTTCAAGAATTTTTTCTGCTATAACGGTAGAAACATCTGCGATTTCTTTCTTTACCTGTGAAACAGATTTCTTTCTTTCAAGCTCAATTTCTGTCTTAGCGCGACTTATCATACCGTCAGCCTTTTCCTTAGCGTCACTTAAGATTTCTTCGCTTCGGGCATTGGCGGTATCAGTGGCAGATTTAATAATAGAATCGGCCTTTTCTTTGGCGTTTGCAATACTGCTTTCATACTGCGCCTTAGCTTCATTTGCTTCCTTCAAAGCCTTTTCAGCCTCATTATATTGACTGTCAATATTATCCTGACGCTGTTTAATGAGCTTTTTAACGGGCCCAAAAAGAAACTTTTTAAGTATAAGGAAGATAAGCAGTAAATTGGCAAGAGAAATGAGTATCTGCCAAAGATTTACCGAAATAATATCTAACGATTGTACTTCTAAAGTAAACATTTTTTATCCTACTGTTCTCATAAGAATATTGATGAAAATATTAGGTGCAACAAAGATAAGAAGGATAGCAATAACAAGGGCATAAAGACCTGTGGTCTCAGCGATAGCGCATCCCATAAGCATTGTTGTTGTAACATCACCCTTGCATTCGGGTTGACGGCCTATGGCCTCACAAGCCTTAGCAACTGCATTACCTTCACCGATACCGGGGCCGATACCTGCTATCATAGCGGCGCCTGCGCCTAAAGCGCAACAACCTAAAATAATACCAACTGCAATTTCTAACATTTTAATTACCTCCGTTTTAGTTGTTTTTTCTCTTGTTTTAATTTATATTCATCAGCGGGGAAGCCGCTTGAAATATACAACATTGTAAGCATAGCAAAAATATATGCTTGAAGAATACTGCTGAATAAATCAAAGTAAAGGGAAAGAATGGCGGGAATACCTATTTGAAGCAGGGGAAACTCACCTAAAATTCCGGGAAGCCATCCAAGTACTATTTTTGAAAGACCGCCAAGTCCTGCGGCTAAAAGCACCGCAATAACCGAGCCTGATAAAATGTTTCCGTAATGACGGAAGGCCATTGATATTGGCGTTGCAACCTCGCTTATAATATTTAAGGGAGCCAAAAAGGGAACGGGGTCGCCAAAGCTTTTCAAATAACTTATCGGTCCACACTTCGATTTATAGTAGGTTATAAGAACGAATACGAGTATTGCCCAACCACCCACGATGTTTATATCAGATGTGGGGGTGTAAAGTCCTAAGAGAGCCAAAAGGCTCGAAAAGGCGGAGAAGCCTAAAATAGCGGCAATAAACGGGGGGAAGGAGGCGAAAAACTCGCCCATATTGCCTATGGTCATAGCCTCTGCCTTTTCTACTATCCATTCTGCAAGTAACTGCCTTTTTAAATCGGGTACCTCTTTAATGCCGTGGGTAAGGAAGAGGCAAAGCCCCAAAATAAACAGGGTAACTATAAGGCAGTTTATCTGAGATTCTGTAACGGGTAAATTCTGCAGGGGCATCGGGATAGTAAAATAAATCTGAGCGCCCGATACGCTTATACCCTCACTTGCAGGCTTTGTGAGAATTTTAAGCACCATTCCCGCAATAAGAGGAAGTATCATAAGCGCTAAATAAAATATATCTACCGCAATAAACGCGGCATTTTTCTTTTTCAAGCTATTTATCCACCTTTCTTATAAGCGGACTTATTGCTATTGCTATTCGTGGGAAGAGCAACGGAATAAGTGTGCTCCAGGTATTAAAAATATTAAGTAAAGCGCCAATGGCGGCTATAACGAAAAGCATAAAGGTTCGAAGACTCTGTGAGCCCTTCATAAAGGTCTTAGCATCCTTTTCATCCTTAGTAACAGCCTTTTGTACGGTAATCCCTAAAAGAAGAAAATTCAAAACTCCCGCAAGACCGCCTAATAAATTACCTAAAAGTACGGTATAATCCCATTTGCCAAGACATAAAAATACCGATTCCATAATGGCGCTGAGTATAAGTACCCAAGTTGCGATATATACCGTTTCCTTTTTAACGGTGTCATTTAATTTAAGCATTAAAAGCAACCCTTTCGGTTCTTTGTAAATATTATTTTCATTATAACTCAAAATATAGATTTTTTCAATAAGCAATTGGAAAAAATCCCCTTAAATCTTTAAAAGATAAAAGGGGATTTGAGCTTTAAGAATTAATTATTGGAGGCTACTGTCAAGGTGGTGGTGTAATATCTGCCTGAACGGTAAATTTCTAAAGATATTTTACTGTCAGGCTCACAGTCACGGAGCATATCTGTAAAGAGGGTATATTCTGTAATTTCGGTTCCGTTAAAAGCCGTTATTATATCACCTTTTTTAATGCCTGCGCTCTGCGCGGGACTGTCTGAATCTACGCTTAGTACAACCGCGCCTGTGGGGAAGCCGTAGTATCTAAGCACATCGGCAGTATAGGTTTCGCTTATATTTATGCCAACGTAAGCTTCAGGGCTATCTTTTCTTGAAATGATTTTTTCGCATCGTTCAACAACCGTATTAACGGGAATGGCAAAGCCCATACCCTCATATTCTTCGGCTACAATTTTAGAACTGTTGATACCAACTAATTTACCCGTTGTATCAAGCAGCGCTCCCCCTGAGTTTCCTGGGTTTATGGCGGCATCGGTTTGTATAAGCTTTACTCCCGATGAGCTTGATATCTGACGGTCAAGACCGCTTATAATACCAAAGGTAACGCTTCCCATAAACTCAAGTCCGCCGGGGTTACCAATGGATACAACCTGTTGACCTACCTTAAGAGCTGAGGAATCGCCGATTTCAACAGGGGTAAGCCCCGTTGCATTTATCTTTAAAACGGCAAGGTCAGAGGCGATATTATAGCCTATAACACTTGCTTCGTGGTGGTCACCGTCCGTATTACCTATAAATACCTCTATTTTTGAGGGAGTGGCACTCTCAACCGCATTTTGTATTACGTGATAATTGGTAATAATATATCCATCAGAGGTATATATAACGCCTGAGCCTTCGCCCGTAGCCTCTTGACTGCCGCCGAAAAAGCTGATAACCGATGTAGTGGTTCTTATTCCTACAACACTGTTTTCAAGCTTTTTAGCTACTGCCACCGCTACCGATTCGGCTGTTTCTTCAATTTCTATATTTACATTATTTGAGGAATAATCCTTAGCGGGAGCGGAGCCCTCATTGTTTTTTGCGGTAAAAAATGCTGTAACAGCTCCACTTGTAGCTCCAATAATAGCCGAAAGAATACAAGCAGTTATGATAACACCCAAACCGTAGCTTCTTTTCTTTTTAGGCTTAGGGGGTGGATTATAAAAGGTATTGCTATTATAAACGGGTGGCGCTTTGGGTGCTTTTTCAGCCTGAGGCTCAAATTCTTTAAAGGGTTCATCCTGAATAATGTCCTCTTTAGCCTTAGTGTAATATCCGCCCTCGTTTGTAACGGTATAGCCCTGAGAATCGCCGTTTACCGAATCAAAGCCTGAAACTGTACCCTTTTGCACTTCTGCATTTTTTTGATTGTTTATATCAAAATCATTCATCTATATCTCTCCTTGCTTGAGGAATCGTATTTCGATGACATTATTTTATATGATGTTTGTTGCAAATGTCAATCAAATATATGAACTATCCGTTAATTATTATTAACAATAAAAATCAAAAAATAAAATGCTTTACTTTTTGCAAACTTTGTGATATACTACTTAAGCTACCGTATTCTGTGCTTTTGGCGTCTGCCTCTAAATGGGGAGTTACTAAGGCCTTTTGCTCGGACTATGGCGGACAAAATTTGGAAAAGGAGTAAATGAAAATGACTAATGAAGTAAAGCAGCAGATTATGGCTGAATATGCTACTCATCAAGGCGATACCGGTTCTCCCGAGGTTCAGATTGCAGTGTTAACTCACCGCATCAATGAGCTTAATGAACACTTAAGCATTCATCATAAGGACCATCACTCTCGTCGCGGTCTTCTTAAAATGGTAGGTCACAGAAGAAACCTTCTTGCATACCTTCAGAAGAACGATATTGAAAGATATCGTGCTATCGTTAAGAAGCTCGGTCTTCGTAAGTAATCAAAGCAAAGCTAAGGCAGACCAAACGGTCTGCCTTATTGCAGTTTTTAAAAAGAAAATTTTAAGAAGTGAATTAAGAGATTTTTTCGTTGTTTAGCGGTAAATCGAGTGCCTGTATCGCCTCTCTTGCCTAAAGGGAGGGGGACCAACCGTTAGGTTGGTGGAGGGATATACGGGTATTGGATTTATTGCTAACCGAAAAGTCTCTTGAAAATAAAAGATAAAAGGAGATTAAAAAGATGTTCGAAAACTACAAGGTTTATGAAACAACCATCGCAGGCCGTCCCTTTAAGCTTGAAACAGGCAAAATGGCAGGCCTTGCCAATGCAGCTTTTATGGCTTCCTATGGCGAAACAAGTGTACTTTGTACCGTAACCGCATCCGATAAGCCCCGTGAGGGTGTTGACTTTTTCCCTCTTTCAGTTGATTATGAGGAAAAAATGTATGCAGTAGGCCGTTTCCCCGGCTCCTTCCAGAGAAGAGAGGGAAGAGCAAGTGAAAAGGCTATCCTTTCATCCCGTTGTATTGATAGACCAATCCGTCCTCTTTTCCCTAAGGATATGAGAAACGATTGCTCTGTTGTTGCAACCGTTATGTCGGTTGACCCCGATTGCTCACCTGAGATTACTGCCGCTATCGGCGTTTCTGCCGCTATTGCAGTATCCGATATTCCTTGGGAGGGTCCTATTGCCAGCACAAGCGTAGGTCTTGTTGACGGTGAAATTATCATCAACCCCACCTTAGAGCAGCGCGCTGTATCTGACCTTAATTTAACCGTTTCTTCTACTGCTGATTTAGTAGCTATGATAGAAGCAGGCGCTAACGAAATTGAAGACCAGCTTATGTTCGACTGCATTATGGCAGGTCACGAGGTTAATAAGGAAATCGTTAAGTTTATTAACGGTATTGTTGCCGAAATCGGCAAAGAGAAGTTCACCTTTGAATCAAGCAATCCCGACCCTGAGATTATGGCAGAAATTGAAGAATTCTGCATCGAGGATGTAAAGAAGGCTCTTGATACTGATGATAAAAATGTTCGTGATGCCGCATTACTTCCTATTTATGATGCCGTTCACGCTAAGTTCGATGAAAGATTTGAAGGCAATGAAGCCAAGCTTGATGAGATTATGTATCTCGTTCAGAAGCACGTTGTTCGCGCTTGGCTTAAGGATGAGCATAAGCGTGTAGATGGTCGTGGTATTGATGATATCCGTCCTCTTGATGCTCAGATAGACCTGCTTCCCAGAACCCACGGTTCAGGTATGTTCACAAGAGGTCAGACTCAGGTTCTTTCAGTTGCTACCTTAGCTCCCATAAGCGAGGCTCAGAAGCTTGACGGGCTTGATGAGGATACCTCCAAGCGTTACATCCACCACTATAACTTCCCTTCATATTCTGTTGGCGAAACTAAGCCCTCCCGTGGTCCTGGCCGTCGTGAGATAGGTCACGGCGCTTTGGCTGAAAAGGCTTTAGTTCCCGTTATCCCCAGTGTTGAGGATTTCCCCTATGCTATTCGTGTAGTATCTGAGGTTCTTTCTTCCAATGGCTCCACATCTCAGGGCTCTATCTGTGGCTCAACCCTTGCTCTTATGGCAGCAGGTGTTCCCATTAAGGCTCCCGTTGCAGGTATTTCTTGCGGACTTATCACAGGTGATGAGGGCGTTTACGGCGACTTTATGACTATGGTTGATATTCAGGGTCTTGAAGATTTCTATGGCGATATGGACTTTAAGGTAGCAGGTACTCATAAGGGTATCACCGCTATTCAGATGGACCTAAAGGTTCACGGCCTTACACCTGAAATCATTAAAGAGGCTTTTGCTAAAACTCATAAGGCAAGACTTCATATTCTTGATGAAGTAATGCTCAAGTGTATTCCCGAGCCCCGCGCAGAGCTTTCTAAATATGCTCCCAAAATGTTCACCACCACTATCAGCCCCGATAAAATCGGTGATGTTATCGGTAAGCAGGGCAAGGTTATCCAGTCTATTCAGGAGCAGTGCGAATGCACCATCACCATTGAGGAGGATGGTCACGTATATGTATCTGCCCTTGATGCAGATAAGGCTCAGCAGGCAATTTCTATCGTTGAGCTTATTGCTAACGATCCCGAAATCGGCGCTGTATACAGCGGTAAGGTAACCCGTCTTATGACCTTCGGAGCTTTCGTTGAAATCGCTCCCGGTAAGGAAGGCCTCGTTCACATCTCTAAGCTTGATGTTAAGAGAGTTGAAAAGGTTGAGGACGTTGTTGCAGTTGGCGATCAGGTAATCGTTAAGGTAACCGAAATTGATGACCAGGGAAGAATAAATCTTTCCCGCAGAGATGCACTTGTTGAAATCAACGGCGCAGTTGTTGAAGAGGGCGCAGATGAAGAAGCTCCCCGCAAAAACAATAAAGACCGTCGTGGCTTTAAAAAGCGTGATAAATAAAATTTTTACAAAACCCCGATTTTAAATCGGGGTTTAATTTTTTGCACAATTTGTCTTAAAATAGGTTGCAAGATGACTTGAAAAGTGATTACTTTTGTTATATTATGAAAAACAAGGAGGGATTTATATGTTAATAGATGAAAACAGAACAGTTGCAGGTATAAGGCTTTTTGAAGAAAGCTTTACTCCCGTTAAGGAATTAGAGGCTCCTTGCCGAAAAATTGCGGCTGAAGGCTCTGTTCTTCTTAAAAATGAGAATAATGTACTGCCCTTTAAAAAAGGGGAGAGGGTTGCAGTTTTTGGCAGAATGCAGACCACTTATTATAAGAGCGGAACAGGCTCAGGTGGAGCTGTTAAGATTAAAAAGCACCCAAGCATTATAGAATCTCTTTTAAAGGATGGAAGCATAGTTATTGATGAAGAGCTTTTATCTGTTTATAAAAAATGGATAGAAGAAAATCCATTTGATAACGGTAGCGGTTGGGCTAAGGAGCCTTGGAGTCAGGTTGAAATGCCCCTCGACGATAAATTAGTAGAAAACGCCGCAAAGAATAATGATGTGGCGTTGGTTATAATTGGCAGAACTGCAGGAGAGGACCACGATAATGCAGAGGAAAAGGGAAGCTGGTATTTGTCTGATGCAGAAGAAGAGATGCTTTCTAAGGTAACTGCTAACTTCAAAAATGTGGCAGTCGTTCTTAATGTCGGTAATATTATTGACCTATCCTTTATGAATAGGTATCCCATAAGCTCGTTGCTTTATGGGTGGCAGGGCGGTATGTACGGTACAGATGGTCTTGCCGATGTGCTTTGCGGTAAGATAAGTCCCTCAGGTAAGCTTACCGATACGCAGCCTAAGAATATTGCTGATTGCCCCTCGTATAATAATTTCGGTGATGATAATGAAAATATCTATGAAGAGGATATATATGTAGGCTACCGTTATTTTGAAACCTTTGCAAAGGATAAGGTGATGTATCCCTTTGGCTTCGGTCTTACATATACAAGCTTTAAGGAAGAATATTCTGCAAAGGTAGAGGGAACTAAGGTTTTCGTTACTGCAAGGGTTAAAAATGTGGGCGAGTTCCCTGCCCGTCAGGTAATAGAGGTTTATTACGGTGCGCCCTGCGGAAAATTGGGCAATCCCTCAAAGCAGTTAATAGCCTATAAGAAAACAAAAACATTAAATTCAGGTGAAGAGGAAGTCCTCGAAATAGAGGCGGATATAAAAGCCCTTGCTTCCTATGATGATGGGGGCGTTACGGGTAATAAATCTTGCTATGTATTGGAAAACGGCAGCCATAAAATCTATGCGGGCACCTGCATAAGATGTGCTGAGGAAATAGCTAATATAGAACTTGATAGCACCTTAGTTATTCAAAAGCTTGAGGAGGCTATGGCTCCTAAAAAGGCATTTAACCGACTTGTTGCAAAGGAAGAAAACGGCAAGATAATAAAATCATATGAGCCTACTCCTTTAAAGACCAACGATACCGAAAAACGCATAAACGATAGAAGGCCTGAAAACATAGAGCTTACAGGGGATAAGGGAATTAAGCTTATAGATGTTGCTGATGGCAAGTATACTTTAGATGAATTTGTTGCTCAAATGACCGAAGATGACCTTATTCACATTGTCTGCGGTGAGGGTATGAATAGTCCCAAGGTAACTGCAGGTACGGGAGGTGCCATTGGAGGCACTACCGATTCTCTCAGAGAGCTTGGAATCCCCGTTTGCTGTGTTACCGATGGCCCGTCGGGACTTAGAATTCAGGATAATTGGTATGCAACAAGCCTTCCTAACGGTATGGTCTTTGCCTCATCCTTTGATGATGAGCTTACCGAGCATATATTCGATTTAGAGGGCGTTGAGCTGTTTAGGTATAATATTGATGCTCTTTTAGGTCCGGGTATAAATATCCACAGAAACCTCTTAAATGGCAGAAACTTTGAGTATTTTTCCGAAGACCCGTTGCTTTCAGGTAAAATGGCGGCAGCTATGTCAAGAGGTCTTGCAAAATCAAACTGCACCACAACCATTAAGCATATGTGCGGTAACAATCAGGAGCATAGACGCCATTTCGTTGATTCGGTTATTTCCGAAAGAGCCATAAGAGAAATATATCTCCGCCCCTTTGAAATAGCAGTTAAGGAAAGCGATTGCGGAGCCATAATGACCTCTTATAATCCCGTTAACGGATATTGGTCAGCTTCAAACTACGACCTTACCACAACTATCTTAAGAAATGAGTGGGATTATAAAGGCTTTGTTATGACGGATTGGTGGGCAAGATGCGGTTCAAGTCCCGAGGAAAGCACCACAGAAAATCTCAAAACAATGGTAAAAGCCCAGAACGATATCTATATGGTATGCCTTGATGCCACCCTTAAATCCCATAATATAAGGGAAGGCTTAAAGGAAGGCTTTATAACCGTTGGTGAGCTGCAAAGATGCGCTAAGAATATTCTTGGCTTCGTGCTTAAATCCAACACCTTAATAAAGGTTGTTAAAAACGGCGGAAAAATCCGTGAATTCCCTAAGGTTGACGAAAAGGATATGACCGAAACCTACGTTTACGAAAACGTAAAAAGCGAAGATAGATTTTATGGAAGATACGGCGGCACTACTCCGGTTTTGTTTACTATTGAGGCTTCCTGTAGTGGCAGTGAACTTTCACAGAATATCATTAAGCTTATAATTGAAGGCACAGCTATTGATTTGGTTATAAACGGCACCAATGGCGAATATGTGGAAATCAAGCGCTTCCTACCCCTTGAGCATATGGATCACGGCTTCAGATGTAGATTTGGTGAAGACGTTGATATAAGACGTATAACAATTAAAGAAGCAAAATAATAAAACTCCCGATGGGAATGATGAGGTAGATGTCATTTTTATAAAATGACTTAGGGAGGCAACGACTACCCCTCCGTCTTTTGTTTCGCAAAATCCACCTCCCCTGACAAGTGGAGGCAGGTGTTAATCTTATCAATTTATATCGTGCCTTTGGCACACCGCAACTCTTCACTTTTCATTCTTCACTATTCACTAAAACAAAACGGGTGGCATCAGCCACCCGTTTTGTTTACTTAAATCTTATTTCACAGCCTAAATATTGTTGACATTCTGTAAGGCCTTCGGCTACGATTTCCTTTGTTCTTAAATATGAACCCGCGGCGGTGGCTTCGGTAAGCCCTGCCTTTTTATAGGCGTTTTCATCCTCTAAGGGATGGAGCTTATATTTAGCATTATAGCGGCTGCCCGTTTTACTTACCCAGCAGGGAACAATATCAACTGCGGATAAACAAACCTCGCCATCACTATATTTATCAAAGGTGTAGCTAAAGAGTAGGCCGTCCTCTGTATGTCCGTTTGGGGAGAGGTTGGAAAGCTCTAAAAGCCTTTGATTAGAAATTGAGTTGCCCATAGAATAAAGGCAAACGGTTGTGTGTTCGCCGCCCTCAGCATATAAAAGGTCTATAGGCTCTATAACGTGGGGATGACCGCCAACTATCACGTCAACACCTAAATTACAAAGCCTTTGCGCTATAGCCTTCTGCCAAGTATTTTCTTTAAGTTTATATTCCTCGCCCCAGTGCATATAAAATACTATACACTCGGCGCCCTTCTTTCGCATATCCGAAATCATATTTTCAGCATCGGTATAAAAGGCATCAATATTATCGTAATTAAAGGAATTTATAAGGTCGTTGGCTTCTTGTGCTATGATATTTCCGTTAAGGGATTTTCTGCCTGCGGGAGCATTAGCATTTTCATAAGTATAATTTATCATACCTATTTTTATGCCGTTTACGTTTTTAACAAGGAATCGAGGCTCTGTGGCAGTTTCTCTTGTTCCCGTATAGGCTATCTTTTTCTCTTTCAGCACCTGAACCGTTCTCTTAAAGCCGAAAAGCCCCGTATCATAGCTATGATTATTAGCGGTAAGAAGCATATCTATGCCCTCGCTCTTTACCGCATCAATAACGCTATCGGGAATATTAAAGGCGGGGTAGCCCTTATAAGAGCCTGACTCGGTACCGCCTAAGGTTATCTCAAGATTTGCAACGGCTAAATCAGCCTTATCAAAGTATTTTTTGGTTTCGGTGTAAAGACCTGAGAAATCATAGCTTCCGTCACCTTTCTGGGCGCCTGCTAAAATGGGATTGTGGATTAAAATATCCCCCGTATTTATAACAGTTGCGCTGGAGATAATTTTAGGCTCCTTTGATTCCTCGCTGCTTGTAATTTGAGAAGATGAGTTGTTTTTATCGCCGCCATCGCTACCACTTTTAACTGCTTTTATAACAGTGCTAATGAGAAAAACTGTAAGCGCCGTTACAGCC
The DNA here is from genome assembly GCA_045605605.1 of Acutalibacteraceae bacterium. Lineage (GTDB taxonomy): Bacteria > Bacillota > Clostridia > Oscillospirales > Acutalibacteraceae > UBA737. The sequence continues at coordinate 59,195 of JAZUQH010000023.1, forward strand.
GCCAAAAAAAGTGCGCAAAGGGATAAAAATATTCTTCTTTTTCTTATAGCTTTTTGTCTTTTTGTTAATTCCTTTTTCATAATACATCCTTACATAAATATACAAAATAGAATAGGTAAAAATATAGCAGGTAATAAATTCATAACCTTTATTTTCGTAAGCCCTAACATATTAAGGGAGAGCGCAATAATAAGCAGTGAGCCTATTACCGACATATGAGTGATAATCTCGGCAGTAAGCATTGGCTCAACCACTTTAGCAAGAAGCGTAAGGGAGCCTTCAATAACAAGCACTGAAACAGAGGAAAGTGCAACGCCAATGCCAAGAGTTGAGGCAAATACCGCCGCCGAAACACAGTCAATAAGTGATTTTGAATAAAGGGTGGCATTATCGCCTGAAATACCCGAATCGATAGAGCCTACAACCGTCATAGCACCAACGCAGAAAAGAAGTGTTGCAGTAACAAAGCCTTCGGCTACCTTTGTGTTGCCGCCTTTTTTATTAAAGCACTCTTCTATTTTTCCGCCTAATTTATTTATAAGTCCGTCAAGGTCAATAAGCTCTCCTGCGATAGCGCCTAAAGCAGTGGAGAGAATGACGATTAAAACATTGATTTTATCTTCAAATATTCCCGTAACGCCTATGTATAAAACACAAAGCGCCATACCCTGCATAAGAATGTTTCTGGCTCTCTCAGGAATACCTTTTTTAAAGAGCGTTCCTAAAATTCCGCCTATTATAACAAGGAGAAAGTTTACAACCGCTCCGCTTTTTAATATTTCAAGCAAAAATATCACCTCAATAAAGATATAATAAACTAATTTTACTAAAAAAGCAATTATTTGTTGCAAGAAGATGAAGTTTGTTTTATAATAGTTTTGTAAAAATATATCTTGGAGGTAAAGATATGTCATATATTGAAGCAAAAAAACGCTATGAGGCCTTGGGCGTTGATGTTGAAAAAGCGCTCAGCACCCTTAAAAATCTTCCCGTTAGTCTTCACTGTTGGCAGGGTGACGATGTTATCGGCTTTGATCACGACGGTCCCTTAACAGGCGGAATTCAGACTACTGGTAATTATCCAGGCAAGGCAAAAACTCCCGAAGAGCTTATGGCGGATATGGAAAAGGTTATGTCCCTTTGTCCAGGCAAGAAAAAGCTTAACGTTCACGCTTGCTATGCTATCTTTGAGGATGGCTTCGCCGATAGAGATGCCTTAGAGCCTAAGCACTTTAAGAAATGGGTTGACCTTGCTAAGAAGTATAATATGGGTATTGATTTTAATCCCACCTTCTTCTCTCATCCTAAGTGTAAGGATGGCTTAACCCTTTCAAGTCCCGATGAAGAGACCAGAAAATTCTGGATAAATCACGGCAAGGCTTGTATCCGTATTTCTGAGTATTTTGCCAATGAAACAGGTATCCCCTGTGTTATGAATATCTGGACGGGTGACGGTTACAAGGATATCCCCTCTGACCGCTTAGGCCCCAGAATGAGATATAAGGAATCCATAGAAGCAATTCTTGCTGAGCCCTTTGATAAGACTAAGGTTAAGCCCTGCGTTGAATCTAAGGTGTTCGGTATTGGCGTTGAGGCATTTACTGCAGGCTCTGCCGAGTTTTCTCTTACCTTTGCTGCAACACACGATGGTTGTCTTCCCCTTATGGATAACGGTCACTATCATCCTACAGAAGTGGTTTCCGATAAGATTCCTGCTCTTCTTTGCTTCTTTGATGAAATTGCTTTACATATTACAAGACCTATCCGTTGGGACTCTGACCATGTAGTTTTATTCGATGATGAAACTAAGGAAATGGCTAAGGAAATTGTACGCTCAAATGCTACTGACAGAGTTTATATGGCTCTTGATTATTTCGATGCAAGCATCAATAGAATTTCTGCTTGGTCTGTGGGCTTCCGTAGTTGGCAGAAGGCTCTTCTTAATGCGCTTCTCACACCTAATGAGCTTTTAAAGAAGCTTCAGGATGAGAACCGCCTGACCGAGCTTATGGTAATGAGCGAGGCTGTTAAAACTCTCCCCTTTGGAGATGTCTGGGAGCACTACTGCGAAACCGAAGGCGTTCCACAGGATGAAGCCCTTTTCGCAGAGGTAGAAAAATACGAAAAAGAAGTTCTTTCAAAGAGAGCTTAAGCCGTTGCGTAAATAAGCGTCGGATATTTATTGTTCTCAAATTATGTAATACACTATGACACTTTCACTAACTGAAAGTGTCATTTTTTATATAGAAAAAACGGAGACTGCTTCTTTACGAAGTGTCTCCGCGCGGTAGTCTTTTGGCTAAACAATAATATGCTTAGAGCGCTTATTCAATTCTTAAATTCTGTGTAATACTCACTTGGTGATTTGCCTGTTTTCTTTTTGAAGAACCCCGAAAAATAATGTATAGAGGAAAAACCGCATAAGCTTGCAATTTCGCTAATCTTATGATTTTTCAAAACAATTAGCTCTTTTGCCATCTGCAACCGTGCGTTAAGCAGGTCATCAATTGGCGTGATATCAAAAATTTGCTTGTACAGTGCGCAAAAATGACTGACAGAGTAGCCCGATTTTTTTGCCATATTTTCCAAAGTCCAATCCTCGTGGCAATGCTTATGGATATGTAACCGCAGCTGATTAAATTCGTAATAAAGTTTGTTTTCGTTTTTATCTTCATCCTTTTCAGCGCGTTTAAGGGTTGTTAACATCTGGTAAATATTATTTGAGATCAACGCCTTACTGAATTCATCATTACGAAGGTTTTCGGTTAGTATATCGGAAAGGCTTTTTGCAAAGGCCTTTGTATTGCCATTAGAAACAGGTCTGTCAAACGGCATATTTTGCAAAAATTCCAGCTCTGATGCGTCGGCAGAAAAGAACATCCAATCGTTAATAAAGCCTTCTCGCGTGGAACGGGAACCGTGTGCATAGTCTCCGTTTGGGGCGTGCAGTACAAAATCTCCTGCTTTACCATCCATTCTTTTTCCGTTAACCTCAATGAAGAAATTATTTTTAAAATGCATCAGTAAGTATTCTGATGGTAGGTGACTGCGCCAAATTTCCCACGGTTTATGCCTTGTGCCAAATTGGCCAAAGTGAAAATGGAACAAATGCGACACCTCAAATCATAAGATATTGTAAATTTTACAGTAATCAAAATAACATATTTTAAAGACAATGTCAAGCAGAGGACTTATAATAAATACAGTAAAATTTTTAAAATGAAAGGGTGCTTAAAAATGCTTAATGCAAATAAATTTGGTATGTTTATCCATTGGGGGATCTACGCTTTGACAGGCGTTCAGGATCAGGCAATTGCGCGTCTTGATTTGGATAGAGCAGAATATGAGAATCTTGCAAATAAATTCAATCCTGTCAAATATGATCCTGAAGAATGGGTAAAGCTAGCAAAATCTGCGGGTATGAAGTACATCTGCTTTACAACCAAGCATCATGACGGATTTTGTATGTGGGACACAAAATTCACTGATTACAATGTTATGAATACCCCGTATGGCAGGGATGTTTTGAAAGAGCTCTCTGATGCTTGTAAAAAGCACGGAATGCTTTTATCCCTGTATTACTCCAATCCCGATTGGCATCACCCCTATGGCTATAATCCAAATTCGTCTCACCAGTGGCGATGCGTTCAAACCGAAAAGGTTGATCTGGAGCTATATAAAACGTATGTAAAAAACCAGATTACAGAGCTGCTTACAGGCTACGGTCCGATATATACATTTTTTTGGGATATCCCCCCAGGAGTTAACGATGAAAGTATGAACGAGCTTGTTCGCAGTCTTCAGCCCGATATTTTAATAAATGACAGGGGCTGGAGTAAGGGCGATTTTTCCACACCCGAACGGGAATACGGTTCACAGTCGGGAAATTGGTTTACACATATGACCGAGGCTTGCAATTCTGTTGGTCAGCAAAGCTGGGGTTACCGTGAAAACGAGGATTTCTATTCTATTAACCATTTAACCTGTTCGATCGACCGTATTATGAGTATGGGAGGCAGCTATCTTTTGAACGCTGGACCATCTGCGGAAGGGGAAATTACACCGGATTACGCAAATCGCATAAAAAGAATTGGAGATTGGTATAACCGAATGGAAGGCTGTTTGGAGGAAGCCGAGCCGGATACATTTGATTATAAAATGCGTGGAAAACCTTACAATGCTACTAAGAAAAATGGTAAAACCTATCTGCACTTTTATGAGGGGCTTATTTCCTCTGCGGTGAATTTAAAAAGCTATCCGTCGCTTCCCAAAAAGGTAAAACTTATGAATACGGGTGAAACTCTTGAAGCAAAAAGCGAGTATTTGCCTGAGTTTTGCAGCTTTGCTACAGGTAAGTGTGAGGATAAATATTTACATATAACGGGTATTCCGATTGATGATTTAATGCAAGAACCTATTGTTATTGAGATTGAATGGTAATTTTTAGAGGAGTGAAAAAATGAAGCGTTCTGAGATTAACCAAGCTATTAAATGGGCTGAGGATTTATGTAAAAAGTATTTTATTACTTTGCCTGTGTTTGCATCCTTTAAGGCAGATAAAGCCGAGTTTGCAGCCAAAGAAAGAGAAAATATTGTAAAAACTATGTTAGGATGGGATGTTACAGACTTTGGCACTAATGATTTTGAAACCTGCGGCGCAGTTTTATTCACGGTGCGTAACGGTGATGTTTACGATAGCGCTGTTGGAACTCCTTATGCAGAAAAATACATCTTTTTAAAAGACGGTAAGAAGCAAGAGATTCCTCTGCATTACCACATAAATAAAACAGAGGATATAATCAATCGCGCGGGTGGTGTGCTTTGTGTTCAGTTGTTTGCCAAGGGTGAAGACGGTAAGCCTGATCCAAACGCGCCTATAGAAGTTTATATGGACGGCGTTAAGCGCGAGTTTGCAGGCGGTTCGATTGTGGAGATTGAAAACGGCAGCAGTATTACGCTTACACCATATTTATATCACAGCTTTCATGCCAAAATGAGTTGTGGCGACTTAGTAGTCGGTGAAGTATCTAAGGTCAATGATGATAATAAGGATAATGTTTTTGCTAATCCTCAAGAGCGTTTTTGTGTGGTGACTGAGGATGAAGCTCCATATAGATTATTAGTAAATGAGTATACGGAGAGATGATATTATGAAAAATAAAATTGGCATTTTTGTTAACTTTTGGGAGAACAACTGGAAAGTAGATTTACCAAAATATATTAAAAAAGCGGCGGCTATCGGGTACGATGTGTTGGAATTTCAGGCTCAAGCCTTGCTTGATATGAGCGATGATGAATTATGCGCTTTAAAAGCAGCTGCTGAAGAGAATAATATTGAACTTACCTATAGCTTAGGCCTTGATATTAAATATGATATTTCCTCCACTGATAAAAAGGTGAGAGATGGTGGAATTGAGTATCTTACCAATATTATAAACCAAATTGGTAAAATGGGCGGTAAGTTACTTTCGGGCGTTAGCTACGCAGGTTGGGGAGTTCCAACAGAAGGTACCAAAGAAGAACATTTCGAGAATAGCGTAAGCAGTATGAAGATATTGGCAGATGTTGCAGCAAAATACGGCATCACCTACGGCATTGAGGCGGTAAACAGGTTTGAAGGTATTTTGGTTAATACTGCGGCAGAGGCAAGAAGATATGTTGAAGCAGTTAATAAATCCAATGTTGGAATTTTGCTTGATACTTATCATATGAATATCGAAGAATCTGATATTCCAAATGCAATAAAAACAGCAGGTAATTTATTGGTAGGATTTCATATAGGCGAAAATAACCGTACCTGCCCAGGCAGAGGACATCTTAATTGGAAAGAGATCTTTACAGCCTTAAGCGAGGTTGATTATAAGGGTAGAATAGTTGCTGAGCCGTTTATTATGACAGGCGGCGAGGTTGGAAAAGCCATTTATCTGTGGCGCGATTTGATTTCGGATAAAAGCGAGAAAGCGTTGGATAAGGAAGCTGAATATATGCTTAACTATGTTAAGAGTATATGTGAAAATATAGATTAAAACAGATATTTTAAATTCTGCACTATACACTTTGTTTTTTTCTTTTACCTGAAAATATGCAGCTCACTTCTTCGAAAAAACGTCGAATCTTATGATTCGGCGTTTTTTTGTGTTATGTAATAAAAGCATAATAGGTGATGTAGAGTAGCAAAAAAATTCTTAATTCGAAATCAGATTTTCAGCATTTTCTGAAACAACCGAAAAAACTGTGCAATATTTATATTTTTGCTGTTGCAACACACCTTGATAAAGGTACAATTAAAGTAAAGGAACCAATTTTTAAAACAAACAAATTGATTTTTATAAATTTGAAAGGAGAAAACATAACACAGAGAACCGGCCCCTGTGTGCCATAAACATCTTTGCACCAACCCCTAATATGAAGTCCTCTGCTTGTGGTCAAGTAGGACCCATTAAAACTTTTTTTGCGTGTAAGTTGACACGATGAATTCATAGAAGTATACTAAATCAAGGCACGGTGTGCGTACACGAACAACTTTTACAGGAGTGAAAACAATGATATATGCTCAGAACAAATTAAAAGAGATCTCGTTTCCTATCGGCGGCATCGGGAAAAATTCTTAATTCGAAATCAGATTTTCAGCATTTTCTGAAACAACCGAAAAAACTGTGCAATATTTATATTTTTGCTGTTGCAACGCACCTTGATAAAGGTACAATTAAAGTAAAGGAACCAATTTTTAAAACAAGCAAATTGATTTTTTATAAATTTGAAAGGGGAAAACATAACACAGAGAACCGTCCCCTATGTGCCTGTCTCGTGTTAGTCCTATTACATTAAAAAAGAACCTAGCGTTAATTAACGCTAGGTCCAAAAAAGTTTTAGGTTTCAAAAAACCAGTTGATTTATTTGAATTTTCTTTATCTAAGTGTTGCACTTAGTTTGACAATTCATCTTTAGTATCAAATTTGTGAATCGGGTAAAAATACTATATTTGGACTAATTATGCAAATTTTAGGATGATTTTTGCATAGTAATTGTGGATTTAGTATGATATGATTATACTGTAAGATTATCCGTTTATGGATTGAAATTTATACAAGTTTTGAAAGGAGTTAAAAATGGAAAAGCAAATTTTTAAACGAACATTGTCGGGCTGCATTGCGCTTCTTGGCAGCGTGGTTATCGCAGTCACTGCCCTAGCCGTTCCTGCTGTTGCAGATTCGGTTAGAACTGTTACTGTAGATACCGAAACCGTGCTAAGTGAAACCTTTCACGGCTACGGAGATAACCTATGGCCTGGCGCCTATTATTACGGTATGAATGATGCCTATCAGATTGTAAATGACCAGCGCAACAATACGATTAAACCCGCCTACGTCCGTATGATGTTCCTGCCTCATTGGCTTGTTGATTTGAGTCAAAGCGAAGAGCAACAGCAGTATAACTGGGAAAACGGTATATATTACTGGGATAATGAGGATTATAAGGGCTTTGTTAGAAATTGTAAGTCCATCGTTGCAGCAGGCGGCAAAATTCAGCTGAATTTCGGAGGCCGTGTGCCCGTTGAAATTGCAAGCTGGTACAGCATAAAAAATGTATTCTTAACTGAGGGAGGCACGAGAAGTGCGCCAAGAAATATAGATGCATTTGCAAATGCCTGTGTTGCCGCGATTAAAGAACTTCAGAGAAACGGCATTCCCGTTGATTATCTTTCCTTTCATAACGAGGTAAACGGCGGTAACTTTGAGGCTTTTGGCGATAAGCGTATGTATTGGTGTGAGGTAGTTAGAAAAACGAGTCTTGCCCTTGATGCCGAGGGCCTTAGAAGTATAGAGCTTAATAAAGCGGGTACCAGAGATGGAATTTATATAGATGCCACCGAGCTTTCAGGCTGGGCTGATGAGCCCCAGATAATCTCTTTTATGGAGTATGCTAAGGAACACCTTATAGATAAAGGCTATGCGGACGGTCTTGTAACCCATCTCTACAGAAATAGCAAGGATTACGATACCGTAGTTGAGCTTACAAATAAGCTGGGAGAGCTTTTCCCCGACGAAGAAATACTTATTAACGAATTCTCCTCTAAATATGTAGCCAATGGAAGAGTTAACGAGGTCAGCTATAATTTCAAAGATGATTTTGCTTCGGCTGTTATAACCCAGACAAATGCAGGGTTAAACGGCGGCTGTGATTGGTTTTATTACGGTCAGTATATCCCTTATCCCACGAACACGGGACAGAATGATACTCAAATATGTGTGTGGGAAGCTCCCTCATCAGGTCACGGTCAGGTAAGTGAAAAATATGCCCTTATGGGTCTTGCTATGAGATATATTCCTAAAATGAGCAAGTCAGTAAAGACCGAGTGCGATTCAGATGATATTATCGCCTCTGCTTATACTAAGGGTGACGATTGCACCGTATTCCTTTCGGTTGATAAGGCGGATTCCGCGCGTAAGCTTAAGGTATATGTGGGCGATGAATTTGTAGGCAGAGATTTCGGTCTGCATGTGTATAACGCTCCTATTGATAGTGACGGTGACGGGGATCAGGATTGCCTTATTCCTTATGCCGATGCCGACCTTCTTCCCGTAAGAATAGATGAGCTTAAGGTTGATACCGATGGCTATATCACTTGGGATATCCCTTATGGTGAAGATGTCAGAAATATGACAGTGGTTATGACCACTTTGGAAGAGCAGATTCAGGTTCAGCTTGAAAACGCAGAGCTTTCGGTTATGCCTGGTGGTAGCGTGGATATCAACGTAAAGGATGTTTTCGGCGTAGATTGTAATGATTTTCGTTTCGAAATTTATGATTACAGCAATGTAAATGATGAAAAAGAGGATTATGAGCGCGCCTTCAATGAAACCTTTACTACAGTTAATGTTGGAAGCATAACAGAAACCTCAGGCACATCAGCAACATTTACTGCTGATGCTAACCTTAATGTTGGCGATACCATCGCTATTAAGGTAACACCTAAAACAACAATGTCTCCAGAGACCGAAGGCTATGTCATAGCCATTATAAATGTAGGACAGTATAGAATTTACTTCAATCACGGTCAGTATGATCCAACCGTGGTGTATACTTCACCTGTTGTAAATATCGGAGATACTGTTAAATTTACAAGTCTGGTATCAACCTCGCGTAGTGGATATTCTGATGATTATACCTTTGAGGGTTGGTATTTAGAGCCCGACTTTAGCGGTGAGGCTATAACCGAAACCAACCCCGCTTGGAATTCTACTCAGTATATTTACGGCAAATGGACCAAAAAACAGTAAAGGAGAAAAAGAAAAATGAAAAATTTTATTAAAAAGCACTTAAGCGTAATCCTCTCCTTTGCAATAATTCTCGGAACAATCCTTCCCGTACTCAGCGGAATTATAGGTGTTTCGGCTCTATCGGCGGAAGAGCAGATAGTAGTAGATCAGATAAAAAGCGGATGGAGCAGCCTTTTAAACATTGATAAAAATGTAGGCTTCTATCCTAACCGTTGGGCAGGTCCAAACGGCGGCTCATTCGTTTCAACAGGTATGGCAAATGCAGCCAATTATTCAGAAACCCTTCCCGAAGGCGTAAATCTCGGCAATAGATATGCCACCCTTACAGGTCTTGGTGCGGAGGGTGTTCTTGATACTAAGCAGGCGGTTCTTTTCGAGTTCAAGGATGGCTCCAATGTTACTACTGGCGGTCAAGATAGAACCAGTTATAACATCACCGAGGTAGAGGACATCTTCTTCTGGGTGAAGCTTGATAACCTTACTACCGATGCTACCTTAAAAATCAAGATTAATGATATAGGTACGCAGGCAGGTTCAAAAACCCTTCCCGATTTTGTTATCTCTGCCGCAAAGAGCGGTCAGTGGGTTAAGGTGTCACTAAAGGAGCTTGGCGGAAGTAGTTGGTACGGCAATTTAACTAATAAACTTTACAGAACACAGGTAGCCTTAATAAACGTTGACGGCGCTACCGCTACCATCGGTTCAGCATTCGTAGGCAAAAAAGTAGCGGTGCCCTCCGATTCAGATACTGCTGACTGGACCTTAGCGCAGTGGATAAAGGCTGCCACTCAGGTGGATTTATCCCTTTATGAAAATACCGAGTCTTTGACTGCGGCTTTGAACACTGCGAAGGCTTCCTTCGGTGAGCAGTACGCCATAGGAGATTTAATGAGGGAGTGGGAAGCTCTCGCTAACTACCACGACCCCGATATTAATCCTAACCGTTGGTGGTATGCTACAAGCGGAAGCGGCGGCACAGGTATGGCTGCAGCTTCTACATATCCCGATGCGCTTCCTGAGGGCGTTGATTTAGGCGCTTATTACGCAACCTTTACAAACCTTGGCAATCAGGCGGGCTTACAGAGTAAGCAGTGCATACTTTATGAATTCTGTAAGGATGGAAACAGCACAGGAATAATTCCGTATGCGAAAACCGCTATTCCCATAACCCAGATATCTGATATTAGCTTCTGGTTTAAAGCGGATAATATGAGCACTGATATTACCCTTAGATTTCAGCCCCTTACTAATGATTCTGGTGTTAAGACTCACATACTTCCCGATTATGTTATCCCTGCCGCAAAGAGCGGTCAGTGGGTTAAGGTATCTTTAAAAGAGCTTGGCGGAAGCAATTGGTACGGTAATCTTACCGAAAAACTTTACAGAATAAATGTGGCTATGTTTAATGCCGAAGGCGCTACCATAACCGCAGGCGCAGGTAGATTGGCAATACCCAATGCTTATCCTCTGCCTGAAAATTTAGGAAATAATGCGCAAGCATGGATAAACGCCGCTCGTTCACTTAATCTTTCAAACTGCGTTGATGCTACTAAGTTTAACGCTGCTTTACAAAGCTTAAAGGTATACAGCTCCGAGGATCCTAATGTAGAAATTTTAAAGCAGGAATGGGCAAAGCTTGAATATATCTCTGAGCCTGTTGACGAAGGCTTTAAGGTATGGTATTGGAAAAATAACGGAAGCACTTATAAAGATAACGATGCAAATAATAAGCTTGTTTACGATTCTTCCGTAGATACTGCTTACGGCTACTATCAGTTTACAGGTACCGATATAACCGCTACCACAGGAGCTGTTGCAAGCTTCCGTAGGGATAACGGGGATAATCCTTCAGGTTATACCGTTTCACAGCTTGATGATTTATATTTCTGGTATAAAGCAACAGGCGATGTTACTGTAAAAATCACCATTAACGGTCTTCACGGTACGGATAAATACGCATGGGTAGGTAGCCTGGATAACCATACCCTTACGGGCGATAACACCTGGAGAAAAATGTCCTTTAAGGCAGATGCCGCAGCGACGCTTGAATCAATTAAAGCAAATTACGGCACAAGAAAAATCACAAGATTCCAGATAGACTTTAAGGGCATTGAAGCGGGACTTGGCGATGTTGACTTTACCTTTGGCGGATTATATAGTTGTCCTAAGGATACCTCTCTTGAAGGCTCTGAAAACTGGACTAATGAGCAGTGGGTTGATAATGCATTAGCCCTTGACCTTTCGAAGTATGAAAATACAGAGGCTTTTGTCACCGCTACCTATGCCGCTCTCGAATCGGTTTACGGCTATACCGAAAAGGACCTTGTAGCTAAGGAGCTTATTGCGGCTTGGGGCGAAATGGGTAATACCGAAACATTTAATGTTCTTCCTAACCGTTGGGCAGGTACAAACGGTAAACCCTATGCTTCTACAGGTATGTCGAGCGTCGCTAATTATCCGAGCGCCCTTCCTGAAGAGGTTAACCTTGGAAGCCATTATACCACTCTTACAGGTCTTACTGCCGATGGCGCTATTGATACAAAACAGGATGTGCTCTACGAGTTTATTGACGGCTCCAGATACACGGCTGACGGTGGCGATAAAACCAGCTATAGTATCACCGAAATAACCGATATTTATTTCTGGATAAAGCTTGATAATTTAACCACCGATGCTACTTTGAATTTCAAAATAACTGCAAAGGGAACAAACACACCCAGCCAAACATTACCGTCATACACCATTCCTGCCGAAAAGAACGGTCAGTGGGTTAAGGTGTCCTTTAGGGAGGTACGCGGTGAAAATTGGTACGGCTCCCTTGTAGATAATTTATATCGATTCCAGGTTGCGTTATCAAACGTAAACGGCGTTACCGCCACATTAGGCTCAGGTATAATTGAGAAAAAATGCGGCGCGCCTGCAAACATTGATAACATGCCTGCTGAAGAGGTATTGACACAGGCCTTAGCCCTTGACCTCTCCACCTATTCAAACACCGAGAAATTCCTCGAAAAATTAGAGGAATTAAAGCTTCTCTGTGAAGAAACGGTTGCTATAGGTAATCTGAAAGCAGCAATTCAGAATTTAATGAGCAAGGATACGGTAAATATCCTTCCTAACCGCTGGATATCTAACACCTTAAAAGAAGGCTCAAGCGATACCTGTACGGTAGAAAATCTCGCTTTGCAGGCTTCGGCTTCATATAGCGGCGCATTGCCCGAAGGCGTAGAGCTTGGCTCTAAGTATGCTGTTATTTCAGGTCTTGGCGATGCCTTCACCTATGAAAAGAGACAGCAAATAATTTTTGAGTTTAAGGATGAAAACAAGTATATCTATGCCGGCAGAGACAGAACCACCTATCTCACCACTGATATTGATGATGTTTATTTCTGGGTTAAGCTCGATAATTTAACCAAGGAAGCTGCGATTAATGTAAGAGTTTATATTCAGGAGAAAGCCAGTCAGAAGGATATGACGGCTTCCGTTAAAATCCCCGCCTCAGCAAGCGGACAGTGGGTAAAAGTATCCTTAAAGGATATGATGGGATCTAGCTGGAATACAGGTCTTGAGGGTAAGCTTTATAGATTGGGCGTTGGTATATCCAATGCCGCAGGCGCAACTCTTACCGTCGGCTCAGGTACTATTATAGCAAAAGCAGGATTAACCCTTGAAGGTAACGAGGGTTGGAATATCGCCGACTGGATAACCGAAGCCTTAAGAAATGATTATAGTCAGTATTTAGGTTATGAGGCTTTCAAAGAGGCTCTCAAAAATGCTATAGCAGTAAGAGATAATCTTATGATTGGCAGAAGCTTCACGGTAACAGAGTATGACGACCTGACAGCCGCCGAAACGGCTCTTTCCACCATAACGGCAGAAAACTGTCTTTTAGGAAAGCTTCCCACTGTATATCATTCGGTAGATGGCGAGACAAGACAGCTTGTAGAAGATGTTTCTCCCGAACAGTTAACCGACGGTGACTTTACTACAGTAGGTGCAGTTACAGGTCTTGATAATACTAATGAAGCCTCCTTTACCGATTTTGTTTATGATTTTGAAGGCGATGTAAATATAAAAGATTTCTTCATCTTTAACGATCAGGCTAACACAGCTAGTAAATACTATATTTATATGGCTGAAAATCAGTCGGAGTTGTTCCTTCAGAGCAATATAGTAGCCGCTTATAATAACGAGAGCGGCAAGGCTATAGAGAGATTTAACTATGACGGTAAGCCTCAGGTTAAGGGTAACTATTTAGGTATCCGTGTATACACCAATACCAATACCGTAAGCTTTGCAGAATTTGCGGCATACGGCGAGATTGTGATTTATGAGCTGAAGGCCGGTACGCTCAGCGGCGCAGAAATCAAGAATTTAGGCGATAATCTCTTAGAGGGACTCACACCTAAATTTAGGCTTGCTGGCGCTAAGCAGACCTTCAGACAGGTTATAAAGAATACAAGTTATGTTCCCGAAGCTCTTACCGATGCCGATACAGGTACAGGTGTTCCCATATACGGCGCTTATGTAATAGATGAAAAAGATGATAAAATAAGCGTTCATTTTTATTATGACCTCGGTACCACCCATACCATAAACAGACTCTTTATCAACCACTGGCAAGAAAGAGGTCTTCAAACAGGTAGATATGAGATATATGCCGCCAATGATTTAAACTCGCTATTCACATCAAGAAGTAAACTGGTAGATTACAATAATATGGTTGACGGACCTAACAGTACTACCGACGCGCAGGTATTTGACCTTAAAAAAGAGATTATTGCCCGTTATGTAAGCTTCCATATTACCTATCCTATCAGTGACTGGGATTATTGCGAAACCAGAGAGGGTTATCAGAAGCTTTACGGTGTTCGTATTGCTGAGTTCGGTGTTTACGGTGAAAAGTGGGTTAAACCCTATGCTCTTGTAAACCTTACCAGCCATACTCCCGTTGATGTTTACCGCACCGAAGCAGACGGTAATCGCGCTAAGGTTAGCGAAGCCGAGTATGACGGTATTAAGTCGGAGGCCAAGCGGGCTTAGGAAGAACCCACAGCCAACTCCTTGGCTCACAGAACGACATGGCTAGATCCGACTTCTTGTAAACCTTACCAGCCATACTCCCGTTGATGTTTACCGCACCGAAGCAGACGGTAATCGCGCTAAGGTTAGC
>JAZUQH010000024.1:0-92376 GCA_045605605.1 Acutalibacteraceae bacterium
TTACGGCATAATGAAGTATTATGCGTGCGCATAAAATGAAGTTAAGTGCGCCGCTCACTTCCGCAGAAACTTCACTGTCCGCAGGACAACTTCACTTGCGGAGCAAACTTCACGCGCCGAAAGGCGCACTTAGTTGAAAAACCGACAAGTCGAAACTTGTCGGTTTTTCTGGTGGAGCCGGGGAGAGCTTTCCGGTGCAACGCACCTATCGCCTCGCTAACGCTCGTTACCTCCGTCGGCGAAAACCGTTCACCGAACGCTTTTCTTCGGAAAGCCTTTGGCTTTCTCCCTCCTTGTTCGACTCTCCCCTCAGAGTCAAGAAACAAAAAGAACCCACCAATAAGGTGAGTTCTTTTTATTTGGTGGAGCCGGGGAGAGTCGAACTCCCGTCCAAAAATTGATTCCTTTCGGCATCTCCGAGCGCAGACACATATTTAAATTTCCCTTATATCAGCGTCAAGTGTCGGACTCTGATACTCAGTAGCCTTTAATCCGTGATTTTGAGCAAGGCTCATCAAAATTCACGTTCACCGCTAAATGACGCCCTCATCAGACCGCGGTACTTCTGACTTGGACGGCAGCCTAATTAGGCTGCAAGTGCAACTGAATTGTTGTCAGTTAATTTTAAAGTGCGGATTTTATAGCGGTTCCGCACCGCTGCTCGCTTCCAAAAGTTCACAATCCCTGTCGAAACCTTTACGGCCCCATATATTGAAGTAAGAGGTAAGAGTGAATAGTGAAAAGGTGGATTTATCTGTTTTGCTCTTTTAGAGCCCTGTCAATAGTTCTATTTGCATCCCTCTTAGCCGCAACGGCGCGTTTATCGTGAAGCTGTTTACCCTTGCAAAGACCTAACTGAACCTTAACCCTCGAGCCTTTAAAATAGAGGGAGAGGGGGATAAGAGTAAGTCCATCCTGCTTGACCTGACCGAGCAGACGCATAATCTCACGCTTATGCATGAGAAGCTTGCGGTCTCTTTTGGGGTCACGGTTAAAAATGTTACCGTATTCATAGGGGCTTATATGCATCTGCTTTATAAATAACTCGCCGTCAGATACATTGCACCAAGCCTCTTTAAGATTAACACCACCCTGACGGATTGATTTAACCTCAGTACCGCAAAGAGAAATACCGGCTTCAAAGCTTTCAATAACGAAATATTCGTGAAAGGCTTTTTTGTTTGTTGTTATTGTTTTCGTATTTTCCACCGTTATCCCTCCTTAATGATTTGTGCGGAAACAAGTATAACATACCTTTTAAAAAAGGTCAAGAAAACTATGTCGAAAATAAACGCCTCATCCTAAGATGAGGCGCTTTGGTTTTAGATTATAAACTTATCGTGGATAGCCTGCTGAGCCATTTCGGCAAATTTCTTTTCAATAAGAACAGAAACCTTGATTTCACTTGTGGAAATCATCTGGATATTGATTCCTGCATCGAAAAGGGCTTCAAACATCTTAGATGCAACGCCGGGGTTGCTTTCCATACCCGCGCCTACTATAGAAACCTTAGCAATGTTATTATCATAAGAAAGCTTATTATAATCAAAGATATCTTTGTTAGACTCGATAGCCTCAATGGCTTCCTCATGCATATTATCGGAAACGGTGAAGGTAATATCCTTAGTGCCGTCACGACCAACAGATTGCAAAATAATATCAACGTTGATTTTCTTCTGAGCAAGAATATTGAAGAGTTTAAATGCAACACCTGGGGTATCCTTAAGACCTACAACAGAGATGCTGGCTACATTACAGTCAGAGGCAACGCCTTTAATTAAAGTTTTTTCCATTTTTACCTTCTCCTTTACAACGGTTCCTGGCTTGTTTTCAAGGCTTGAAAGAACTTCAAGCTCAACATTATACTTCTTTGCCATTTCTACCGAACGGTTATTAAGAACCTGAGCGCCTAAGTTAGCAAGCTCAAGCATTTCATCATAAGTGATTTCATCAATTTTTTTAGCAGATTTAACTTTTCTCGGGTCGGTGGTATATACGCCGTCAACATCAGTATAAATCTGACAACGGTCAGCCTTTAGGGCTGCTGCTATAGCAACTGCACTTGTATCAGAACCGCCACGGCCTAAGGTGGTGATATCATCATATTTGTTAAGACCTTGGAAGCCCGCAACGATAATTATGTTTTTCTTAGCAAGCTCGGCTCTGAGTCTTTCCCCGTCAATACGCTTGATTCTTGCTATACCGTGGTTTGAATCGGTAACGAAGCCTGCCTGCCATCCGAGAAGTGATCTTACAGGACAGCCTAACTTTTCAATAGCCATAGCAAGTAAAGCTATAGAAATCTGCTCGCCTGCAGAAAGAAGCATATCCATCTCTCTTTTGGAAGCACGACCTGGGTTAATTTCATTCGCTTTTGCGATAAGGTCATCAGTAGTATCGCCCTGAGCCGAAACAACAACTATAACATCGTTACCTTTTTTATATTCTTCGGTAATGATGCCTGCAACGTTGAAAACACGCTCGGCGTTAGCAACTGATGAGCCTCCGAATTTTTTTACTATAAGTGACATCCTAAAACCTCCTAATTAAATAGGGTGTGCATAACCTTGGTATAATCAGCACAGAGTCTGCTGATTTTTTCTTTAAGAACGCTCTCGCTTTCTTCTTCGGTAATGAAAGCAATTTCGCCCTTGTATTCGTTCTTAATATAGGATTCATTGCCGCCAAACTGAGCTTCGAAATCCTTGCATAATTTATCAAAATCCTTGGATTTTGCATAAACGTAAAGCTTAACCTTTTCGTCAGGCTTAACAACATAATTTTCCTGAGCTTCATCCCAGAAAAGATATTTTCTGGCAGTTAAATGCTTAGCGCAGTCAAGCATATCGGCAACAACAGCGCTGGCGGTAGGCATTTTTCCCGCGCCCTTACCATAGAACATTACATCGCCTGTTGCATCACCGTTAACGGTAACAGCATTAAATACTCCGTTAACACTTGACAGAATGTTTTCACGGCTTACAAGAGTCGGGCGGACGTTCGCCATAATCTTACCGCCATTAAGCCTTTTCGCAGTGCAAATAAGCTTTATAACAAAACCAAAACTATCTGCATATTCAACATCATCCAAGGTAATTTCGGTAATGCCGTCAGTCTCCACAGCATCTGGATAAACGTGCTTACCAAAAGCAAGAGAGGCAAGAATACATATCTTGCGACAAGCATCGTGGCCTTCAATATCAGCGGCAGGGTTTCTTTCGGCAAAGCCCTTATCCTGAGCGAGTGCAAGTGCCGTATCAAAATCCATATTATCCACTATCATTTTATTTAAAATATAGTTAGTGGTTCCGTTGAGAATACCGGTTATTTTATTGATATTGTTAGCGGCAAGACACTGAGCCATAGGGCGAAGTATAGGAATACCGCCGCCAACACTTGCTTCAAAAAGAAAATTAACGTTATTATCCTTAGCGATTTTCAAAAGCTCGGCGCCCTTAGCGGCAACCAATTCTTTATTTGAGGTTACAACGCTTTTACCTGCTAAAAGACAGCTTTTAACAAAATCGTAGGCAGGGTTAATTCCTCCCATAACCTCGGCAACAATCTTAACCTCAGGGTCATTTAGGATAATGTTAAAATCCTTAATAAACTTGTCCGAATATGAAAGGTCTTCAAAATCCCTTAAATCAAGAATATATTTTACGCAAATGTCCTCGTTGATTTTTTCTTTCATAAGACTGCTTTTACCGATGAGAATCTCGGCAACTCCAGAGCCTACGGTGCCGTGGCCCATAATCGCAGTATATATCATATTTATCCTCCTTACCAGAGAAAAGTATAAAATGTGAAATTATTTAATAATTATACTAAAAGTAAACGAGAAAATCAATATAAATATTTCACAAAATTGGGAAATAGTAATACTTGTAATATATATATTTTATGCGAAAAGAGGGCGGTTTTTATGGAAATTGAAAAAAAGAAGGATTTTCTTGTGAATATTTCCTTTGTTAGCGTGGTTTTAGCTATAACATATCTGGTATTAAGATTTATGCTTAGTTTTTTACTACCTTTTGTAATAGGATTGATTCTTTCTCATCTTGTCCAAAAACCAGCCTTAAAAATTGCTGAAAAAACAATTGCTAACAAAAGTGTTTGCGCTTCGGTGTTGGTTACGGTTACTTATATTTTTATGATAACGGCGATAGTCTTTATAGGAATTTGGGCTTTTAATATGCTCTCCGATTTTATTGTTGATGATGAAAATATAAGAAGTATTGAATTTATGCTTACAAAACTGCAACGTTCGATAAATAATATTTTACAGAATTTTCCTAAAGATTTTGCTCAGAATATATCTCATATTTTCACGCAGCTTAAGGAGGATGCGCTATCTCGTTTAGCGAGTTTTGTATCTGTCTTTGCTACTAATACCGCAAGGTCGGTTCCTTCTTTTTTATTTGGATGTCTTGTAACTATTGTTGCGAGCTTTTATATAGCTAAGGATTATGATAAGCTTTTTAAGTTTGCAAGCGGTTTTCTAAGTAAAAAAACCATTGAAAATATAAAAATTATTAAAGATATAATCTTCCAAAATGTTTTAGGCTTTACAAAAGGCTATTTAATTTTGTTGGTTATTACCTTTGCTGAGCTTTTAGTAGGTTTTTGGCTTCTAGGTGTAAAAAGGTCGGTGTTTTTGGCTGTAATTATAGCGTTGGTTGACATTCTTCCTGTAATAGGTACGGGAACGGTTTTAATCCCTTGGGCACTTTTAAATATTTTTACCGATAATATATCAAAAGGTGTTTTATTACTTCTTCTTTATGTTCTGATTACTGTAATCAGAAACTTTATAGAACCCAAAATTATAGGTGAAAAAATCGGATTAAATCCTCTTTTTATGTTAATAGTGATTTTTGTAGGCCTTCGCCTTGCAGGTGTTGCAGGTATGCTTATTCTTCCTATAGCCCTGATAGTAGTAATCAACTTTTATAAAAGACAAATGATAAATGAAAAAGAACTGGACAAATCAGAAAATAATGCATAGTATATAATGTGCCCGAAAGCACAGGAACGGAGTGCGTAAAAATGGGCAGATTTCTGCTTACAACAGGAAGTATAACTTATGCTATTAAAGGAAGAGATTTACTGAGGAAGCTTGGTTATAAAGCAAAAATTGAGCGTAGGTCGGCGGGGATTGGCAGTAACGGCTGCGGATATAATATCGTGATAGACGGCGATATAAAAGGCGCCGAGTCGATACTGAAGGAAGCCGGTATAAAAATTTTACAGATAAACGAAATATAAAACAACCGCCTGAAACAGTAATTGTTGAGGGCGGTTTTAATGATTTGGGGTGAGTGAATTTGATATATTTTGATAATGCGGCTACAACAGGTAGAAAGCCAAAAAATGTGATAAAACAGGTAGAAAGGGCTCTTTATGTATTATCTGCAAACCCAGGTAGAAGCGGACATAAATTATCTGAAAGAGCAGCTGCAGAGATATATTCCGTACGAGAAAAAGTGGCGCATTTTTTTGGCGCTTCAGGTGCCGAAAATGTAGTTTTTACTGCCAATTGCACAGCAAGTCTTAACTATGTTATAAAAGGGGTGCTGAAAAGGGGAGAGCACTGCATAATATCCGACCTTGAGCATAATGCCGTTCTTCGTCCTCTTCATAAATGGGGAGTAAATTATGATATGGCGAGTGTGTCTTTGACAGATGATAACAAAACGGTTGAAAATTTTAAAAGGCTTATAACGAATAATACAAAAATGATAATCTGTACGGGCGCATCTAATGTTGTAGGTAAGCTTTTGCCGATAGGAGAAATAGGCAGACTTTGTAAGGAGCGTAATATCCTTTTTGCCGTGGATGCCGCGCAGATAGCGGGAGTAGTTCCGATAAATATGAAAGAAATGAATATCGATTACCTGTGTGTAGCCGCTCATAAGGGACTTTATGCACCTATGGGAGTGGGAATACTGATTGCAGAAAAGCCTATAAACTATACGCTTTTCGAGGGCGGTACGGGTACAAATTCCAACGACCTTGAGCAGCCTGAATTTCTACCCGAAAGACTTGAAAGCGGAACGGTTAATGTGTCAGGAATTATAGGTGTTGGCGCAGGTATAGATTTTGTTAAAAAAATCGGCGTAAAGAATATCCACAAAAAAGAAATAAGCCTTCTAAAAAATCTCTATAACAGACTAAGCAGACAATCGGGAATAATCCTTTATACGCCGCCGATAGATGCAGAAAGCTATGCTCCTGTGCTAAGCTTTGATATAAACGGTCTTACATCGGGGGAAACTGCAAATTTCCTTAACGAAAAGGGAATCGCTGTGCGTGCAGGACTTCATTGCGCTCCCTTGGCGCATAAAAAAATAGGTACAATTGATAACGGCACCGTGAGAATATCACCGAGTGTCTTTAATACCGATGATGAAGTAGAGTATCTATATAAGCAGATCTCGGCTATAAATAAAAAATATAATAAATATTTATTAAATTAAGTATTGAATGGTGAGAAAAAGTGTGTTAAAATAAAAGTGTGTAAAATTCATGAGAAAGGATGAGATGCGTGGGGACTGTTTTCGATGGTATTTATACCCTGTGGAATCAGGTGGTTTATGCCATATCCAATGTTCGTATATTTGATATTATTGATATTTTGGCTATCGCATGGATTATTTATAAAGCAATCGGTTTTCTTATTGAAACCAGAGCAGGACTTTTAGTTAAAGGTCTTACGGTGATTTTCGGCACCTATCTTATTGCAAGATGGTTTGAGCTTACCGTTGTAAGCTGGCTTCTTTCTGTGGTTGTCGATTCTGCCCTTATTGTAATGGCAATCATTTTCCAGCCTGAAATTCGTAGAATGCTTGAAAAGGTTGGTCATACCAAGCTTATAGGTAGCAAAAAATATGATGATGAGGGCGAGACAATCAGGTCCTGTATAGATGATGTTACAAAGGCTGCAGGCGCTATGCAGCAGTCAAAGATTGGCGCTCTTATTGTTTTTGAAAGAGAAACTCAGCTTGGCGATATTATAAACACGGGAACAGTTATAGATGCAGAAAGCTCTGTTTCTATGGTAAACAATGTTTTCTTCCCTAATTCTCCTTTGCATGACGGCGCGATGATTATTAGAAACGGAAGAATCTATGCCGCAGGCTGTATTCTTCCGCTTACACAGCGTCCCGATATTTCTTCTCACCTTGGTACCCGTCACAGAGCGGCTATCGGTATTTCTGAAAATTCGGATGCAGTAGTGCTTGTTGTTTCGGAGGAAACAGGCACCATTTCTATAGTTCATAACGGCGAGATGAAAAGAAACTATAATTCTGTTTCTGCCTACGCCGAGCTTAGCAAGTATCTTTTAAGCGAACGCTTTGAAGAAAAGGATAACGCTATTATCTCCGCCCTTAAGAGTTTAAAGCTTGATTTCTTATCTAAAAAAGAAAAGAAGGAAGAGGAGGTAGAAAAAAGTGAAGATTGATTTTCATAAAATTTTAAGAAATAAAAGATTCACAATAACCATATCTCTGATTTTATCCTTCATAATCTGGGTGAGCGCAACGATTAACCGTAATCCCGTCCGTGAGCAGACCTTTACCGATATATCTGCATCATTTTCTATTGAAAATACAGTTGCCAGCGAGATGGGGCTCGGCATTGTTTCAGATGTATCCTCTCAGAAATTTGCTGTTACGGTAAGCGGACCAAATTACGTAGTAAGCTCCTTAAAGCCTGAGGATATTCTTCTCAGTGCTTCGGTCAACGAGGTTAACGGAGCGGGTACCTATAGCCTTGAAATTGTAGGTATGCAAAATAGCTCTAAATCGGGGTACACTTTCTCTTCAATCACTCCTAACCGTATTGATGTAACCTTCGATTTTATTGAAACGGCAGAATTTACTGTTACACCAAAGATAATAGGCGTAAGCGCAGCAGAGGGACTTATAGCCGATAACCCCACTGTTTCAAAACCCGAAGAAAGCACAATATCCATTAAAGGACCACGTTCCGATATTGAGCGTATTGATTCTGTTTTGGCTTATGCCGAGGCAAATGAAACTCTTGATACAACAAAGAGCTATACCACTGATATAGTTTTAGTTGATAAGGAAGGTAAGAATATTTACCGATTCACAGCTGACGGTAAGATTTATAACGAAAAGAACGAGCTTGTTGAAAATACAAATCTTTCCCTTTCATTTACCTCTACCACCGTCTCTCAGCCTATAGTTAAAAAGGCTGTGTTAGATGTTAAGGTGGCGTTTAATAATAAACCTCAGGGAATTAAGGATAATGATATCAAATACTCGGTTGATTATAACAGAGTAACCGTTATAGGAACTCCTGAGGTTGTGGATAAATTAGAATCCATCAGCCTTTCTCCTATAGATTTTAAAAACATCTCTACCACCTCGAATAGCTTTGAGGTTTCGGTTGTTTTGCCTGACGGTGTTAAGCTTTTTGATAACATTGAGTTCTTTACAGTTAAGATAGATACTTCGGCTTATGCCGAAAAATCCTTCTCCGTTTCTACCTTTAAGGTTGTTAACGTTGCATCTGATTTAACTGCTAAAACGGGCGCAAGTATTAAAAATGTAAAAATATGCGGCAGAGCGTCGGTTATCAACAAAATAAAGGCAGAGGATCTTTATGCCCTTATTGATGCTTCTGATAAATCGGCAGGTCAGCATACTATTGAAGTAACAATTAAGTCGGATAAATATGATGATATCTGGCAGGTTGGCGCATATAGTGCCGCCGCTACGCTTGTGGAAAAATAAATATATTCACCAAATCTCTGCCTCGCTGCATACTATGTAGCGAGGTGGTATTTATGGTAAAGGGAATTTTAATTTCTTTATTGTTTTTATTGGCTGTAGCAGGTATATGCGAGATTATACATTTGATTCGGCTTTATTTTGTTTCGGATAATATTAAAAATGTTAATTACTCTGTGGTGTTTTTGAGAAAAAAAAGAGCGCTTAATCAGTTGAGATATTTATATGAGCAGTTGTTGTGGCAGGGTGGCACCTATGCCGATGCCATTATCGCCATAGACCGTGGGCTTGATGAGGATGAGCGTAAGGCTTGCTTTGAATTTTCTCTTAAGAAGGATATAATTATCACAACTCCCGAAATGCTAAGCAGGGTTTTAGATACTCTTTATTTAAACGAGGATAAGAAAAGTGACAGAGAATGAAATTTTAGATGCAAAGGAAGAGCTTTGCGGTCTGGTTGAAAAAATTACATACTCAAACGAAATAAACGGATATACTGTAGCAGTGGTGCGAAGTGGAAAGGAAAGATTCACCGTCACAGGTACCTTTCCTTTTTTGAGCGAGGGTGAAAGTGTAAAGCTTACGGGTAGCTTTATTGTTCACCCAACGTATGGTAGGCAGTTTTCTGCGGTTAGTTTCGAGAGAACTGCACCCCAGAATACTGCGAGTATTCTCCGCTATTTGTCTACAGGTGTAATAAGAGGGGTTGGTCCCTCAACAGCAACAAAGATTGTTGAAAAGTTCGGCGCAGATTCTCTTGATATTATACAAAATCATCCTGAAGAATTGGCTGTTATCAAAGGTATTTCTATTCAAAAGGCTTATTCTATCAGCGAGGAATATAATAAGCAGTTCGGTATAAGGGATGTTATGCTGTTGCTTTCACCCTATGATATCGGCGTTGAAAGGTCAGCTCTCATTTATAGATGCCTTGGAAGTCAGGCGGTAGAAAAAATCAAAAATAATCCCTATGTGCTTTGCTCAGGAGAAATGGAGATTTCTTTTGAGAAAGCGGAAATGATTGCGGCAGATTTCGGTATTTCTCAAGATAATGAAATGCGTCTTGCGGCGGGTATAGAATATATTTTAAGAAAAAATCTTTTAAACGGTCATACCTGCTTGCCGCGTAAAAAGCTTATTGCTGTAGCAGTAGAGCTTCTTGAAAGCGATTATTACCGTATAGATTCGGTCTGCGATAAAATGACCGAAAATTTAATCGTTATGTCAAAAAAGATAGGCAGCGAAGAGTTTTTGGCTCTGGCTGATTATTTTTACGGCGAAGAATATATTGCGGCAAGGCTTTCTGCGGTTAACCGTAATATAGGTACTGCTGATATTATTGATGACCTTGAAATTGATTATGTTGAAAATAAGCTTGGCATCAAGTTTGAAGAACTGCAGAGAAAGGCTGTTAAGGAAGCCTTTCAAAACGGTATTCTTATTTTAACAGGCGGTCCGGGTACGGGGAAAACCACCACCCTTAACGCTATTATCAGGCTTTTTGAAATGCGAGAAAAGGCCATTCAGCTCGCCGCCCCCACGGGAAGAGCTGCTAAGCGTATGACCGAGCTTACGGGCAGGGAAGCAAAGACTATACATCGCCTTTTAGAAGCAGAATGGGGCAGTGGAGGAAAACAGCAATTCTGCCGTAATGAGCGTAACCCCTTAGATTGCGAAGTGCTGATTATAGATGAAGCATCTATGATTGATACCTTGCTTTTTGAAAATCTTTTAAAAGCGTTACGGCTATCCTGTCGAATAATAATAGTCGGGGATGCTGATCAGCTTCCAAGCGTAGCCGCAGGTAACGTGCTTAACGATATTCTGCTTTCTGATAAATTCCCATCAATTCGTCTTAAAAAGGTCTTCCGTCAGGCAAGGGAGAGCCTTATTGTTACAAATGCTCACGCTATTATTGATAATACAGAGATAGATTTATCCAATAAGGGTAAGGATTTTTTCTTTATGAGAAAAGGCTCCTCGTATGATGTATTGAATACGGTTTTAGAGCTTTGCACAGAAAGACTTCCCAGCGCTTACGGCTTTGATAGCCTTGATGATATTCAGGTGCTTTGCCCTTCGAGAAAGCTTGAATGCGGATGTATGAATCTTAATAATCTTCTTCAATCGGTGCTTAATCCCCGAAAGGATAAAGAGCCTCAGCTAAGCTATAAGGGCGTTTATATGCGCAAGGGAGATAAGGTTATGCAAATTAAGAATAACTATGATCTCGTTTGGGAACGCAGTAACGGCGAAACGGGAATGGGCGTGTTTAACGGCGATGTTGGAAAAATTACCGAAATTGATATTCGTGGCGGTATAGTAAAGGTTAAATTTGAAGATAGAGTTGTTACTTATTTTACCGAAAATTTAAGTGAGCTTGAACTTGCGTATGCCGTAACGGTTCATAAAAGTCAGGGTAGCGAATTTGACTGCGTTATTATTCCAATGTATGATGTGCCATCTAAGCTTAAATACAGAAATCTTTTGTATACCGCTGTAACAAGAGCAAAAAAGCTTTTGGTAATAGTAGGTGATAGCGAGGTTTTTTACCAGATGGTTGAAAACGATAGAAAAACTCTCAGATATACAATGTTAAAGGAATTTATAAGTGAAAACTTTATTTAAAATTTTATCTGCTATCCTTTCATTCTTAAGGGCTATGCTTTATCCTGAGGTTTGTATTTCCTGCGGAGATATTATTGACGAAGGCGAGAGCCTATGCAATTATTGCAGAGAAAATATTGAACGCATAAACCCTGAAAAAAGATGTATGAAATGCGGATTTGAAAAGAAAAATTGTGTATGCTCCGTAAGAGTATATAGCTTTCAATCTGTTGTATCCCTCTTTGAAAACACAGACATTGCTCAAAGGGCATATTATAAGTACAAGCTTTTTCACAGAAAGCATTATTCCGATTATTTTGCAAAAGCCTTGGCAATAGCTATTAAAAGCGAGTTTTATGATGTTGAGTTTGATGGAATATGCTATGTACCTTCATCTAAAAGAAGCATTTTAAGTCGTGGATTTGACCATTCGAAAAGACTTGCCGAGCAGGTGTCCAGATTAACAGGTATTGCTTTTATGGATGAACTGCTTATTTGCAAGGAATTTGTTCGCCCTCAGCATAAAAGTAATTTTGAAGAAAGACTTAAAAATGTAAAAGGAAAATATAGCTTTTCAAGAAATATAAATTGCAAAAATATTTTGCTTTTTGATGATATAAGGACAAGCGGCGCTACCCTTAATGAATGCTCTCTTCAGCTTTTAAAGGCGGGTGCAGATAAGGTTTATTGTATTACTGTTCTTGCGCAGGTTTATAAAAAAGATAAGGTTGAAAAGAAATAATTTTTGATATATAATATTGGCGGTGATTTATATGAATAAGACCACTGATGTAGGAATTGACATAGGTACCTCAAAAACGGTTATTTTTTCAAGTTCTAAAATAGTTCTTGAATTGCCGAGTATGGTTACTGTTGATAATGATAGCTGGAATCCAGTATATTACGGAGAAAAGGCGAAGCAGGCTATGGGTAGAACCCCCGATAGTCTTTCTTGCATTTCTCCTATTAAAAGGGGAGTTATTGCCGATTATGATTTTGCGGAAATGATGCTTAAAAGATATATGGGAAAGGCTTTCGCAAATAAAATCATCCGTCCGCGTATAATGGCAACATTGCCTCCAGGTCTTACCGAGCTTCAGCACCATTCTCTTGCTAATGTTGTGGAATCGGCAGGAGGAAGAAATATTTCTGTTATCGAAAGCCCCTTAGCCATAGCCTTCGGTCTGCAAATTGATATAATGCAGCCAAAGGGGACTATGATTGTTGATATCGGCGCAGGAACAACCGATATTGCCGTTATTTCTTTGGGCGGTATAGCGGCTTGTGATTCATTTCACGTAGCATCACTGGATTTTGATGCGCAGATAACTAAATATGTCCGTAAAGAATTTAATATTGAAATAGGACCTCTTACTGCTGAGGCTATAAAAAAGCAGATAGGAACGGTAGTTGAAATACCCGTTGAGGTAGCTATGGTTGCCAAGGGTAGAAATGTGTTTACAGGGCTTCCCGAAAGCTTTGAGATTACGGCAGCCGAAGTATATGAAGCAATTAAGGATACAGCGGCCTCCATTTGCAACGCCATAAGAGAGGTGCTTTCTAAAACCGATCCCGACCTTGTTGCCGATATTAAAGAGAACGGACTTTATCTTACAGGCGGCGGCAGTCTTATTAACGGTATTGATAAGCTTATAGCCGATTATGTTGATGCTTCGGTTCATACCCTTGAGGACCCTACCCATAGTGTTGTAAGGGGAGCGGCGGCGGCGCTTCGCCATCCTGAAATGCTCAAAAACGTTAATTATCAGATGCGCTCTATCAAAGAGCTGGAAATCGGCTAAAAAAAGACTTGACAAATGTAAAATTTGTGTTATAATGTTTAGGACAATGAAGCAGAACTATCCGTGTTCTCACCCTTGCGTGTGTTATCCTTGGGTTAATAAATGTGTTTCTCTTAGTGAGGATATTATGTTTATTAGACGCGGACATTTTCTGTTCCGCGTCTTATGTTTTTTACTGAATTATGGAGGTGCTTCACAATCAGCAGCAAAGAATTGGCCATCAATGAAGAAATAAAGTTCAAGGAAGTGCGAGTTATCGATTCGCAGGGCGGTCAGCTCGGTATTATGCCCATCGATAAGGCTATTGAAGCGGCATACGCAAAGGATTTGGATTTGGTGAATATTTCACCTAATGCTCAGCCTCCCGTATGTAAGATTATGGATTACGGCAAATATCGTTTTGAACAGGCTAAAAGGGAAAAGGAAGCCAAGAAGAATCAAAAGATTGTTGAGGTTAAGGAAATCCGCTTGGGACTTAGTATTGATACTCACGATTTCGAAACTAAGGGTAACCACGCCATAGGTTTTCTTAAGAGCGGCAATAAGGTTAAGGTTTCTATCCGCTTTAGAGGCCGCGAGCTCGGTCATCCCGAGATAGGTCTTGATATTATGAAGCGTTTTGCCGAGTATTGCGCAGAAGCTTCAAATGTTGAAAAGGCTGCTAAAATGGAGGGACGTAATATGCTTATGTTCCTGGCACCTAAATCCGGTAAATAAAATATTCAGGAGGAATTACAATGCCTAAGATTAAAACTCACAGTGGCGCTAAGAAGCGTTTCAAGCTCACAAAAACTGGTAAGGTTAAACGTGCACACGCTTATAAGTCACACATTCTTAACAAGAAAACAACAAAGCGCAAGAGAAATCTTCGCAAGGTCGTATGTGCTGATGCAACCAATGTAGCAGCAGTAAAGAAAATGATTCCTTATAAATAATCGGAATCAATTACTATTGGAGGTTACTTAAATGGCTCGTGTAAAAGGTGCGTTAGCAACACGCAAGAGAAGAAAAAAGGTTTTAAAACTTGCCAAAGGTTATTTTGGCGCTAAATCAAAGCTCTTTAAAACTGCCAAAGAAGCAGTTATGAAGTCAGGAAACTATGCTTATATCGGTCGTAGACTTAAAAAGCGTGATTTCCGTCGTCTTTGGATTACTCGTATATCTGCAGCCGCTAAGATGAATGGTATGAATTATTCATCATTTATGAACGGTCTTAACAAAGCAGGTGTTCAGATTA
Source organism: Acutalibacteraceae bacterium (assembly GCA_045605605.1). Lineage (GTDB taxonomy): Bacteria > Bacillota > Clostridia > Oscillospirales > Acutalibacteraceae > UBA737. The sequence goes on from JAZUQH010000024.1 coordinate 14,409, forward strand.
ACCGTAAAATGCTCTCTGAAATTGCAGTTAACGATCCTGCAGGCTTTGCAAAGCTTGTAGATTCTGCTAAGAAAGCTTTAGCAAAATAATTTATTATCCCCCGAGTTAAAACTCGGGGAATTTTGCTTTTTATTTGTAGTAAGTTGGTGGTAAAAAAGTGGCAAATTTTATAGAAATAACCAGTAAAGATAATGCTGTTTTAAAGCTTGTTTCATCCTTGCAGATCTCTGCTAAAGTGAGAAAGGAAACAGGTCTTTTTGTTATTGAGGGGCTCAGAATCTGTGAGGATGCTTCGGAAAACGGGGTGGCTTTTAATAAGCTCATTGTTACCGAAAATGCCCTTAACAAAAATAAAGATGCTATAGAAAAGCTTGCTGAAAAGTGTGAAAGCTGCTATATTTTTACCGAATCACTTTTTAAAAAAATAAGTGATACAAATACCCCTCAGGGAATCCTTGCCGTAGGTGTTATTCCCGAAAATAATAACAAAATCGATATTAAGGGCAGATATATCGCCCTTGAAAATTTGCAGGACCCCTCAAATCTCGGCGCAGTCTCCCGTACTGCTGAAGCGCTTGGAATTTCAGGTATTATAATTTCAGGGGATAGCTGTGATGCCTATAGCCCCAAGGTTTTACGCGCCTCTATGGGTACGCTTTTGCGTATGCCGTTGTTTGTTACGGAGGATATCAGCGATTTTATTACAGAAAACAAACTGCGCTCTTTTGCGTGTGTTGTGGATAAATCCGCAAAAAGTATAAGCGATGTAAAGTTTTGTGACGGTGACGTTATACTTATTGGCAATGAGGCAAACGGTCTTAAGGAAGAAACCAAAGCAAAAGCATTTTGCAATATAACTATAAAAATGTCAGGTAAAGCGGAATCTCTCAATGCCGCAGCTGCCGCATCAATTGCTATGTGGGAATTAAAGGGCAGATAAAAATGGAAAATATTATTACTCTTAAAAACCTTATACATCTGCAAAAGGCCTTTGGATACGGAACGGTTAGGGCGCAAAGAATTTATGAAAAGCTTAAAAGCAATAACCTTTTAAGTGAAAATAGCGATAAATTGCTTAGCTGTCTTACAGATGAAGAAAAGCTAAGATTTAATAAAGTAAACGTGAAATTTTCAGATGAGGTGTTATCTGATTGTAAAGCAGAAAAGGTTAAAATTATTACTATTGAAAATAAGAATTTCCCCGAAAGACTTAAGAATATCCCTGCTGCACCCTTAGTGCTTTATTATAAGGGCGAGTTTCCCGATGTTGATAATGAGCCTTTGTTTTGCATAGTAGGTCCAAGAGAGGTTTCGGAGTTTGGCGCTAAAGCCGCCCTTTCTCTTTCTGCAAGACTTTCAAGAGCGGGTTTTATAATAGTCAGCGGAGGAGCTAAGGGTACAGATAGCTTTGCCCATAAGGGCGCCCTTAAATACGGCTGTAAAACTATTGCTGTTCTAGGCTGCGGTATTGGATATAATTATTTACCCGAAAACGAAAAATTAAGAAAGATGATAGAAAAAAGCTGTTGTGTTATTAGCGAATATCCGCCAAAAACACCTGCGAGTAAATTCACCTTTCCCGTTCGTAACCGACTTATGTCAGGGCTAAGCCTTGGCGTTGCCGTTGTTGAGGCAGATGAAAGAAGCGGAGCTTTAATTACTGCAAAGCATGCGGCTGAGCAAGGAAGAGATGTGTTCGTTATTCCGGGCAATCCAACCCTACCGCAATATAAAGGCTCAAACAACCTTTTGCGTGATGGGGCAAAGCCCTTGCTTGATGCTTCGGATGTATTTAGCGAATATATTTATCAGTTTGCCGATAAGATAAATATAGCAAAAGCCTTTGAAAAGGTGAAAAGTAAAGAAAAAACGCAAAAAAATCAAAAAAAATTTGCAGAAACTCTTTCAAATGAAGCAAAAATAGTATATAATTATTTAGATAAGCAAAAATTTACCGCTGATGACCTTTTAAGTTTAGGTTTAGATGATGGTGAACTTCTGTCAGCTCTTACCGAGCTTGAGATGGAGGGTATCATCAAGGCTCAGGCAGGCGGTGTTTATATATTGATGATAAAGGAGAAATAATATGGCAAAGCTGGTTATAGTTGAGTCACCAAGCAAGATTAAGAGTATTAAGAAATATCTTGGCTCTGAGTATGATGTTATGGCGTCTAAGGGTCATATCCGTGACCTGCCCAAATCCAAACTCGGCGTTGATGTTGATAATAATTTTAAGCTTGATTATATAAATATGGCAGATAAAAAGGATTTAATTAAGCAGTTAAAGGAAGCCGCCGCTAATAGTGACGGCGTACTTCTCGCAACCGACCCTGACCGTGAGGGTGAGGCTATATCCTGGCATCTTGCCGATATATTATCTCTTGACTTAGATGAAAAAAACAGAGTTTCCTTTAATGAGATTACCGAAAGAGCTGTAAAAGAAGGCATTAAAAATCCTCAGCAGATAGATATTAACCTTGTTAATTCTCAGCAGGCACGTCGTGTTCTTGATAGAATTGTGGGCTATAAGCTTAGTCCGTTCCTTTGGAAAAAGGTTAAAAGCGGTCTTTCTGCAGGCAGAGTTCAGACCGTTGCCTTAAAGCTTATCGTTGAAAAGGAACGGGAAATTGAAAAATTTGTAAGCGAGGAGTATTGGTCTGTTGATGCGAAGCTCGTAAGTGGCAGAAAAACCTTTGATGCTCATCTCTACGGAACCGCCAACGGCGAAAAGCTTGATACTATCGCAAATGAGTCAACTGCAAATAAGATAGTTGATGACCTTAATAATTGTGATTACATTGTCAGCGAAATTAAAAAGGGTGTTCGCAATAAACAACCCGCACCTCCCTTTATTACTTCTACCTTGCAGCAGGAGGCTTCCCGTAAGCTTGGCTTTACAGGTCAAAGAACTATGAAGATAGCACAGCAGCTTTACGAGGGTGTTGATGTTCATCATAGCGGTGTTACAGGTCTTATTACCTATATGCGTACCGATTCGCTTCGTATTTCGGAAGAGGCAAGAACGGCGGCAAATAGCTATATTGCGAATAGATTTGGAAGCAATTATCTTCCATCTAAGCCCCGATACTTTAAGGCAAAGAGCGGCGCTCAGGATGCCCACGAGGCTATCAGACCTACTGCTATATCCTTAACTCCCGAGGAGGTAAAGGATTCCCTTACTGCCGAGCAGTATAAGCTTTATAAGCTTATTTGGGAGCGTTTTATTGCATCTCTTATGGCACCCTGTGTTCAGGATACCGTAAGCGTTGATATCACCGCGGGTGATTATCTCTTTAAGGCAAACGGCTATTCTGTTCGCTTTGACGGATTTACTGTACTTTACGAAGAGGGCAGAGATGATGATTCGAGTGACGGTGTTGCTCTTCCCGATATGGAAAAGGGTGATACTCTTAAATTAAAGAGCCTTACGCCAAATCAGCACTTTACTCAACCCCCTGCAAGATATACCGAGCCTACCCTTATTAAAGCCCTTGAGGAAAACGGTATAGGCAGACCTTCTACCTATGCTCCCATTATCTCTAATATCTTACAGCGTGAATATATAGAAAGAGAAAAGAAATCCTTTAAGCCTACTCAGCTTGGCACCGTTGTTTCCGACCTTATAGAAGAGTATTTCAAGAAAATCGTTGACGTTAAGTTTACGGCAGGTCTTGAGAAAAAGCTTGATAAAATCGGCGCAGGTGAGCTTTCTTGGACAGAAATGTTAGGCGATTTCTACGGAGACTTCGATGTGCTTTATAAAAAGGCAGAGGATTCCCTTGTGGGTAAAAGAGTTAAGGTGCCGGATGAAGAAACCGATGTAATTTGTGATAAATGCGGTAGAAAAATGATAGTTAAGAACGGCAGATTCGGTAAGTTCTTGGCTTGTCCCGGCTATCCTGAATGTAAAAATACTAAGCCCGCCCCTGAAAATGAGGTTAAACAGCCTTGTCCCAAGTGCGGAGGTAAGCTTATAAAAAGAGTATCTAAAAAGGGAAACAAGTTCTACGGTTGCACCAATTATCCTGCTTGTGATTTTGCTTCTCCCGGAGTTCCCACAGGCGAACAGTGTAAGGAGTGCGGAAGCTATATCATAAGCGGACTCAGAGGCAGAAAGTATTGTATGAATTCCGAATGCCCTTCAAGAAAAAAGAAATCCTCTGAGGATAAAAAATGATGGATAAGATAACTGTAATCGGCGCAGGTCTTGCAGGTTGCGAAGCGGCTAATACTATCGCAAGTCTTGGTATTAAAGTGGATTTGATTGAAATGAAGCCACTAAAAAAATCACCTGCCCACCGCAGTGATAATTTTGCAGAATTAGTTTGCTCAAACTCCCTTAAGGCTTCAAGAATTGATTCTGCCGCAGGTCTTTTAAAAGAAGAAATGCGGCGTTTAGGTTCAGTTTGCCTTGAAGCCGCCGATAAAGCATCGGTGGCGGCTGGTGGAGCCTTAGCGGTTGATAGAGATATTTTTTCTGAATATATAACCGAAAAAATTAAGCAAAATCCAAATATTAACATTGTAAATAAAATAGTTACGGAATTGCCACTTGATGAGATTGTGGTTGTTGCAACAGGGCCTTTGACCGATGGGGCTTTGGCAGAAAGCATAAAAAAAGTATGCCAAAGTGAGCATCTAAGCTTCTTTGATGCAGCGGCGCCCGTGGTAGAGGCTGACAGTATAGATTTTTCTAAGGCGTTTATTGCTTCCCGTTATGATGATAACGGCGGAGATTATATAAACTGCCCTATGAATAAGGAAGAATATACCGCCTTTTATAATGAGCTTATAAAGGCTGAGGGCGCCTTAGTGCACGGATTTGATAAGCCCTTAAAGGTTTATGAAGGCTGTATGCCGGTTGAGGTTTTGGCTAAAAGGGGAGAAGATTCCATCCGTTTTGGTCCCTTAAAGCCTGTGGGACTGAGAGACCCCAGAACAGGTCACAGACCTTGGGCGGTGGTGCAGCTTAGAAAAGAAAACTCTAAGGGTACTATGTACAATATGGTTGGTTTTCAGACTAATCTTAAATTTGGTGAACAAAAAAGGGTTTTCTCTATGATACCAGGACTTGAGAATGCAGAATTTGTACGCTACGGTGTTATGCACCGTAACACCTTTATTGATTCGCCAAGACTTTTAAATAAGAACCTATCTCTTAAGGTGAATGAGAATTTGTTTTTTGCAGGTCAGCTATCGGGTGTGGAAGGTTATATGGAATCGGCGGCATCAGGTATAGTTGCAGGAATAAATGCGGTTAAAAAATTAAAAGGTGAAGAACCTTTAATATTACCCGAATTTTCAATGATTGGCGCATTGCTTAATTATATCTGCGATGAAACAGTGGTGGATTTTCAGCCAATGGGTGCAAATTTCGGAGTTTTACCACCTCTTAGTGAGCATATTAGGGACAAGCGTGAGCGTTACGCCGCCCTTTCTAAACGTTCACTTAGTTGGTTTAGCGAAAATATTAAATAATGTGAGGTAAATTATGAGAATAGTTGTAGATGCTTTCGGTGGAGATAACGCTCCCGAACAGATAGTTATAGGAGCCGCTATCGCATCCTTCGAATATAAAGTTGATATAACCCTTACAGGAAATAAAGAAATAATCGAAAAGGTTATCAAGGATAATAATATGTCCTTTTACGGTGACCTTAGAATTGTACATACGGAAGATGTTATTTCAATGCACGATGACCCAACCACCATTTTAAAGGCACACAATAATTCTTCGATGGGACTTGCCTTTAAAGAACTTGCCGATGGTAATGCGGATGCCTTTGTATCTGCAGGTTCAACAGGCGCTATAGTTGTTGGAGGCACACTTATAATCAAGCGCATTAAGGGTGTTAAAAGACCTGCAATCGCTTCCACCTTGCCTTCACCTAACGGTCATTATATGCTTATGGATATGGGCGCAAATGCCGAGTGCAGACCTGAAATGCTTAAACAGTTTGGCATTATGTCAAGCGTTTATCTTGAGAATGTTTGCGGTATAGAAAATCCAAAGGTTGGACTTCTTAATATCGGCGTTGAGGATACCAAGGGCGATGAACTTCGTCTTGAAGCCTATAAGCTTTTAAGTGAAACTGATAGTATTAACTTTATCGGAAATGTTGAAGCCCGTGATATGCCCAAGGGCGTTTGCGATGCCGTTATCACCGATGGCTTTACGGGAAATGTTGCCCTTAAGATAATTGAGGGCACAGCAAGTACTCTTTTCTCCCTCATTAAAAAGGTGCTTTATAAATCACTTCCCAATAAGCTTGCGGCTTTAGTTATTAAGAAAGACCTTTACTCACTTAAGCGTATGATGGATAGCTCTGAGGTTGGAGGCGCCCTTTTATTAGGCGTTTCAAAGCCGGTTATCAAGGCTCACGGAAGCTCTGATGCAAGAGCAATTAAAAATGCTATCCGTCAGGCAAAAACCTTTGCCGAAGCCGATGTTATCGGTAAAATAGCAGGAAATTTAGAATAAAAGAATTGGTGTTTTAAGATGTCTCTTGAAAGCAAACTTGGATATAATTTTAAAAATATAGCATTGCTAAAAAACGCTCTAATTCATACCTCATATTCAAATGAGGTAAGGGGTGGCGTTACCTCTAATGAGCGACTTGAATTTTTAGGTGATTCTATACTTTCCCTAATCGTTTCTGAGCATATTTATAATAAATTTCCCGAAATGCCCGAGGGTGAGCTTACAAGACTAAGAGCTTCACTCGTTTGTGAAAAGGCTCTTTGTAGCTTTGCAAGGGAGCTCGATTTGGGACATTTTCTTTATCTCGGAAAAGGTGAAGATAAAGGTGGCGGAAGAAACAGAGATTCTATTCTTGCCGATGCCTTTGAGGCAGTTATTGCCGCTATTTATCTTGATGGCGGGATGGAAAATGCAAGAAATTTCGTTATGAGCTTTGTCCTTAGAGAAATTAAAATTCATTCTGATGAAAACACTAAGGATTATAAAACAATTCTTCAGGAGATAATTCAGCGTAATCCCGAGGAGTCGGTAACCTATATTTTAACGGGTGAAGAGGGACCTGACCACAATAAGTGCTTTACGGTTGAAGTTCATCTTAACTCTAACGTTATAGGCGAAGGCACGGGAAAAAGTAAAAAGCAGGCTGAACAGATGGCAGCAAAGCAAGCTCTCAGCCTTATGGGTGAGCTTTAATGGGAGCGCATGCAAATATATCTGTTTTTGTGCCACATATCGGTTGCCCCAATAAATGCAGTTTTTGTAATCAGTGCCACATTTCAGGAGCTACCAATGCTCCAACGCAGTCTTCGGTTGATGAAGCGGTAAAAATAGCAACTGATTCTAAAAATTATGACTCTAAGAATACTGAAATCGCCTTTTTCGGAGGCAGCTTTACTGCTATTGATAGGGATTATATGATAAGCCTTTTAAAAGCGGCTTATAAATATGTAAAAAACGGCTCGGTTTCAGGAATCAGAATTTCAACCCGACCCGATGCGATAGATAGAGAAATACTCGGTTTGCTTAAAGGCTATGGCGTAACTGCCATTGAGCTTGGAGCACAGAGTATGAGCGATAAGGTTCTAAAGCTAAATAATAGGGGACACAGTAGCGAAGACGTAAAAACCGCATCCGCTTTAATTAAAGAATACGGTTTTTCTTTAGGCCTTCAGATGATGACGGGGCTTTACGGCTCTGATGATAGTACTGATATTTATACCGCTAAAGAGCTGATTTCACTCGCTCCCGAAACGGTAAGAATATACCCTACAATCGTTTTAAGGGATACTGATTTAGCTCTTCTTTATAACGAAGGCAAGTATAAGCCTCAAACTGTTCAAAAGGCGGCTATACTTTGCGGTGAGCTTTTAGAGATGTTTGAAAAAACAAATATAAGGGTTATCCGCTTAGGGCTTCATTCTATTGAAGAGGATAAGCTTGTTGCAGGACCTTGGCATCCTGCATTCAGTGAAATTTGTCAGTCAAAAATGTTTTTAAAAAATGCCCTAAAGCTTATGGGTGAAAAGGGCAGATATAATATTTTTGTAAATAAAAGCTCTGTTTCTAAAATGATAGGTCAGAACAGAGAAAACATAAAGGCAATGGAAGAAAAAGGCTTCTTTTGCAAGATTAAAACCGATGATAATTTAGGTAAAAATGATATTAGAATTGAGGTTGAAGAATAGTGCTTTTAAGTTCTATTGAGGTTCAGGGCTTTAAATCTTTTGCTGATAAAACCACCCTTAAATTCGGCAAGGGTATTACTGCTGTTGTAGGTCCAAACGGAAGCGGTAAAAGTAATATTGCCGATGCAGTAAGATGGGTGCTTGGTGAACAGTCAACAAAGAGCCTTCGCGGTCAGTCTATGGAGGATGTAATCTTCGGCGGTACAGATACGCGCCGTCCCCACGGATTTTGTGAGGTTACCCTTAATATTGATAACTCTGACCATACACTTAATTTTGATAATGATTCTGTATCTGTTACGAGAAGATATTACCGTTCTCACGAAAGCGAATATCTAATCAATAATGTAACCGTAAGACTTAAGGATGTTCACGAGTTATTTATGGATACAGGTCTTGGCCGTGACGGTTATTCCATGATAGGTCAGGGTAAAATTGATAATATTATAAGTTCAAAATCCAATGAGCGCAGAGATATTTTTGAAGAGGCTTCGGGTATTTCAAAATACCGCTACCGTAAAAGCGCGGCTGAATCGAAGCTCACGGCGGCTGAGGATAACCTTTTGCGCCTTAAGGATATTATGGATGAGCTTGAATCCCGAGTTGGCCCTCTTGCCGAGCAGAGTAAAAAGGCAGAGCGTTTCTTAGAGCTTGCCGCTGATAAAAAGCAGCTTGAAATAAGCCTTTGGATGTATACTCTTAATAACTCCAAGGATGCTTTGCGTTCTCAGGAAAGCAAAATTGCCGCTGCTCAGCTTCAGTATAGAGAGATAGAAGAGGCTCTAAGTGATTTTGATGTAAAGGCAGAGGAGAATTCACGCGAGTTTGCCAAAATAACCGAAGATATTGAAAACCAGCGTACGAAAATCGCTTCTTCAAATGAAGAAATTGTTAAGCTTAATGGTGATATTTCGGTTATAAATAATGATATTTCCCATAATAACGAATCTATTGAGCGTCTTAAAAATGAGATAACTCAGCTTGACAGCACAGATTCTGCCGCTAAGGAGGAAATTGCCCTTAAGCGTCGTCTTGCTGATGAAAAGAGCGAGTCTGTTAATTTAGTTAAGGAAAAGCTTAGCAAATTAGAGGAAGAGCTATCAAATCTTTTAAGTGATAGCGAAAGCATTTCCCGTCAGATAGAGGAGCTTGTTATAAGCCTTAATAAGCTAACAGCAGAGGGCTCTGACTGTAAGGTTTTAATGATGACTTCTATGACTGCTGTGGATGAAATAAACTCCCGTGGCGGTATTGTTGAGCAACTAATTGAGCAAAACACTGCAGAAAAAGAAGCAATAGAAAAAGAACTCAAGGAAACAAACGAATTATTTAATTCGATTGAGGAAAATATAACTTCTTATAACAATTCTATCAAGGGCTATGAGTTAAGATTTTCAAACCGTAAAGAAACGGTAGAGTCTTTACAGCAAAAGGCAAACGAGCTTAACCTTGATATAGAGGCTAAAAAGCGTAGAGCTCAGATTCTTGTTGACCTTGAAAAGAATATGGAAGGCTTCTCCCACGCCGCTAAGACTGTTATGGCAGAGTCTGATAAGGGTACTCTTCGAGGTGTTTACGGCCCCGTATCAAAGCTTATTTCGGTTGATAAAAAGTACAGCGTGGCTATTGAAACGGCTCTTGGAAACGCTATCCAAAATATTGTTGTAGAAAATGAGGCTAACGCTAAGGCTGCCATAAATTTCCTTAAATCCAATAATGCAGGCCGAGCAACCTTTATGCCTGTTTCCTCAATGAAGGCAAGGGATTTTAAGGAGGATGGACTTGATGATGTCTATGGCTTCGTAGGTATCGCCTCTGACCTTGTTAAAGTTGACGGTAAATATAACGAAATAATCCGTTATCTCCTTGGCGGTACCGTTGTGAGCGAGGATATTGATTCTGCCGTTAATATTGCCAAGAAGTATAACTATCACTTCAAGGTAGTATCCCTTGACGGTCAGGTTATTAACCCAGGTGGCTCACTTACGGGCGGTTCACTTGTTAAACAAGCAGGTCTTCTTTCAAGAAGCGCAGATATTGAAAAAATCAATGCGGATATTGTAAAGCTTACAGAAACCGAAAAGTCGGTTAAAAAGGAGCTTGAAGAGGCTGTGTCAGCGCTTTCTCAGGTAGAGGCGGATATTACTGCTGTTAGGGCTGACCTTACTACCGCAAACGAGGATAGAATCAGAACAATTGCCGAGCTTAAGCGTCTTGAAGAGCTTCTTTCAAATAATGAGGCTATGGTTAGCGACCTTGTAGCTGAAAAAGAAAACGGCAACGAAAAGATTGCCGCTCTTAAGGTTCAGTCGGATGAGGCTCAGGCTAAGATAGCAGAGATTGAAGAAAAGAAAACTGCTATACAGTCTCAGATTGACAGTATGACAGGTGGCAGAGATTCTATTGCCGAGCGAAGAGAAGCATTAGCTGATGAAATAACTGATGCAAAAATGCAAATAATAGAAGGCGAAAAGGACGCCGAGCTTCTTCGCACCAATGCAGATGACCTTGAATCCGCTATCGGTAGCAGAGCCGAACGGGTTACCGCTATCGAATCAGAAATCGCCGCATTGCAGTTTAAAAATGAACAGTTAAACGGTGATATTAAGACTACTCAGGATGAAATTGATAATTTAGGTCTTAATATTGAAGAGTGTAATAAAAACATTGCGCTACTTATGGATAAGCGTAACGAAACCGAAAAAAGCGGCGTAGCTCTACGTGTTTCCGAAAGAGAGAGAACAACCGAGCGTGAGCGTATAGGCGGAGAAATAGCCCGTCTTAGCGAGCGCAAAGAGGTTATGGTAAAAGAGTATGACGATGTTATCCGTCAGCTTTATGATGAATATCAGCTTACTAAGAGTGAGGCTGAAGAGATAGCCGTCTACATCGATAAACCCGCTGAGGCTAAGAAAAACTTAGCCGAGGTTAAGTCTAAAATTCGTTCCCTTGGCAATGTCAATGTTTCCGCTATTGAGGAATATAAAGAGGTTAAGGAGCGTTATGACTTTATGAAGGCTCAGATTGATGACTTAGAGGCATCAAGAACAGAGCTTCATAAGCTTATAAATCAGTTGACTGCGCAGATGCAGGAATTGTTCGTTGTAGGCTTTAATAAGATTAACGAAAACTTTACTAAAACCTTCCGTGATTTGTTTGGAGGTGGCTCTGCGTCACTTAAGCTTAGTGACCCTGATAATATTCTTGAGAGCGGAATTGATATTGAAGCAAGACTTCCTGGTAAAAACGTTCCGAGCCTTGATGGACTTTCAGGTGGCGAAAAGGCGCTTGTTGCCCTTTCGATTTACTTCTCAATTATGCAGGTAAATGCGCCGCCCTTCTGCTTCTTAGATGAGGTTGATACCGCCCTTGATGATATCAATGTTGATAGATTCGCAGATTATATGAAGCGTAGCGAATTCCAAACCCAGTTTATCTGTGTTACTCACAGACGTGGTACTATGGAAGCCGCCGATATGCTTTACGGTGTTACAATGCAGGAAAAGGGCGTTACAAAGCTATTAGAGCTTAATGTTTCAGAGCTTGAAAAGAAATTACTTGCTGACAGTCAAGGCGCATAATTTATAATTTGGTGATTTAATGGGATTTTTCAGTAAAATCAAAGCAGGTCTTCAGAAGACTAAGCAGTCCATATCAAATAGCGTAACGAGTCTTATAAACAGCTTCACAAAAATAGATGAAGAGCTTTTTGAGGAGCTCGAAGAGTTGCTCGTTATGTCTGATATAGGCGTTAAAACCTCTGCAGAAATCTGCGATATTTTAAGAAATAAGATTAAAGAAAAGGGCATAACCGATCCTGCCGAGATAAAGAACCTTATGCACGAAATAATTGTTGATATGTTAGGTGAGGATGAAGGCTTACAGCTTAATACTAAGCCATCGGTAATTCTTGTTATCGGTGTTAACGGGGTTGGTAAGACCACCTCTATCGGTAAACTTGCCCATAATTTCAAAATGCAAAATAAGAATGTTGTTTTAGGCGCCGCCGATACCTTCAGAGCCGCCGCCATAGACCAGCTTGGTATATGGGCAGATAGGGCAGGGGTATCTATGGTTAAAAGCGTTGAGGGCACCGACCCCGCTTCCGTAGTTTTTGATACTATAACCTCTGCAAAGGCTAAGGGCGCAGATATAATTATCTGCGATACGGCGGGAAGACTTCATAACAAGAAAAATCTTATGGATGAGCTTGCAAAAATCAACCGAGTGATAAGAAGAGAGTTGCCCGATTCAAGCGTTGAAACTCTATTGGTGCTTGATGCCGCTACGGGACAGAATGCAGTTAATCAAGCAAGAGAATTTAAAAACGCTACCGATATTACGGGAATTATTCTCACAAAGCTTGACGGTACTGCTAAGGGCGGTATTGTGGTGCCTATCCATAATGAGCTTTCTATCCCTGTTAAGTATGTTGGTGTGGGAGAGGGCATTGATGATTTACAGCCCTTTAATGCCCGTGAATTTGCAGATGGTATTTTTGATACTGAGGAAAATATATGAAAATTTTTATAGCAACCAAAAATCAAAAAAAGTTAAGAGAGCTTGAGCGTATACTTATACCTATGGGTTTTGAGGTGTTAAGCCAAAAGGATTTTTCAGAGGAATTTCCCGATGTAGAAGAAAACGGAACTACCTTTGAGGAAAACGCTCTTACTAAGGCTAAAGCGGGACTTAAAAACACAGGGCTTATTTCAGTTGCCGATGATTCGGGTATCTGTGTTGATTATTTAGGTGGCGCCCCAGGAATTTATTCAGCGCGTTATTCAGGTGAACACGGTGATGATGAATCTAATAACGATAAGCTTTTAAGTGAGCTTGAGGGTGTGCCCCTTGAAAAAAGAACGGGAAGATACGTTGCGGCAATAGCCTGTGTATTCCCCGATGGCAGAGAGTTTACCGTACGAGGCGAGTGTGAGGGCAAAATTGCTTTCGAGCGTCAGGGTACTCAGGGCTTTGGATATGACCCGTTATTTATAAGTGAGCTTGGCTGCTTCGGTCTTTTATCCGATGAACAAAAGGATAGCATCAGCCATCGAGGTAAGGCGCTTAGATTATTTAAAGAAAGATTAGAAGAGGAAATAAAATGTTAAATAGCAGACAAAGAGCACAGCTAAGAGGTATGGCGAACTCTTATGATACCATATTTCAGATTGGTAAGGGCGGTATAAACGAACAACTCATTAAACAGGTTGATGAGGCTTTAGAGGCAAGGGAGCTCATTAAGCTTCGTACCCTCGAAAACTCCCCCGAAACTTCAAGAACAGCGGCAGATGAAATAGCAAATCAGGTTGGCGCTGATGTTGTTCAGGTTATAGGCTCAAGGTTTATTCTTTATAGAGAGAGCAAGGATAATAAAACTATTAAATTGGTGAAATAAATGTCTAAAATTGCTGTTTTCGGCGGTACCTTTAATCCCTTTCATATAGGGCATTTTAAGATGTTGGAAAGCCTGTGTAGACAAGATTTTTTGGATAAGATTTTTATTCTTCCCGATAAAATTCCGCCTCATAAGGTTTGTGATTATCTTGCAGATGATAAGCACAGAATAGAAATGTGCCGTATTATTTGCGAGGATTTTCCTAAAGCATCACTATGTCTTATTGACTTTGAGCGAGAGGGCAAGAGCTATACTGTTGATACAATTAAAGCCTTAAAAGAAAAATATCCCGAGGATGAGTTTTATTTTGTCGTTGGCGGGGATATGCTCAAAACCCTTAATGAGTGGTATCACTATGAGGAATTGATAAAAGAAACAGGTTTTATTGCTTTTTCAAGGCAATCTGTAAGGGGCTTTGAAGAAAATCTCAAAAAATACAGAGGGCTCGGTGCCGATATAATTGCAATTTATGATGAAATCCCCGATGTTTCCTCAAGCAAATTCAGAAAAGAAAAGCTTAAGGAAATATTGCCTGAAAAAATATATAATTATATTAAAGAAAAAGGAATTTATAATGCATAATTCACCTGAGATAGAAAGCTATAAAGAGCTACTAAAAAAAAGATTGAACCCTAAGAGATATAATCATTCTCTGTGTGTTGCAGATGAGGCGAAAAGACTTGCAGATAAGTACGGCGCAGACAGTGAAAAGGCTTATCTTGCAGGACTTTTACACGATATAACAAAAAATGCAAGTGAAGAAGAACACTTGAATATATTTGATACCTTTGGTATAATGCTAAACAGTGTGGAAAAAAACACCGAAAAGCTGTGGCACGCCATATCAGGCTCTTGTTATGTGAAAAATATTTTAAAAATAGAAGATGCCGAAATATTTGATGCCATAAGGTATCACACAACGGCTAAGGCAGATATGTCACTTTTATCTCTTATTCTTTACCTTGCGGATTTTACATCTGCCGATAGAGATTATGAGGATGTTGATGTTATGAGAGAGCTTGTTGATAAGTCGCTTGTTGAGGCTTATATCTATGCTCTTAGTTACACGATTAAAGAGATAGTTGATAAGGGCGGAGCCCTTCATATAGATACTGTTAATGCATATAACGAAACCATTCTGAAAGGAAGTAAGAACTAATGACCGCAGAGGAAATTTTAAAAATTGCCGCTAATGCCCTTAATTCAAAAAAGGCAAAGCAGCTTAAATGTATAAAGGTGGATGAACTAACCTCTTTTACCGATTATTTTCTCGTTGCTACTGCAAATTCTTCAACTCAGGTAAGAGCTTTTTGCGATGAGGTTGAGGATAAGCTTAAAGAGGCAGGACTTGAGCCTCATCATATTGAGGGCAGAGCAACAGGTTGGTTAGTTCTTGATTATAATTCTGTTATTGTTCATATTTTCACTCCCGACCAGAGAGAATTCTACGGACTTGATAATATGTGGAAAGACGGAACAGAAATAGATTTAACCAATATTCTTGATGAGGCAGAGGGAGATTAAAAATGAAATACAATTATACTGATATAGAGAAAAAATGGCAAAAAATATGGGATGATGAGCAGAGCTTTGCGGCTAAGGATGATTATACCTTACCTAAATTCTTTGGTTTAGTTGAGTTCCCTTATCCTTCAGGTCAAGGACTTCACGTAGGTCATCCCCGTTCATATACAGCCCTTGATATTGTCAGCCGTAAAAAAAGACTTGAAGGCTACAACGTTCTTTATCCTATGGGTTGGGACGCTTTTGGACTTCCTACCGAAAACTTTGCAATAAAAAATCATATTCATCCTGCAAAGGTTACGGAGGATAATATTGCTAACTTTAAGCGTCAGTTAAAATCTTTGGGCTTTTCTTTTGATTGGGCAAGAGAGATAAATACTACCGACCCCGATTATTATAAGTGGACACAGTGGATTTTCTTACAGCTTTATAAAAAAGGCCTTGCATATAAAAAGGAAATGTCTGTTAACTGGTGTACCTCTTGTAAGTGCGTTCTTGCAAATGAGGAGGTTGTTAACGGCGTTTGTGAGCGTTGCGGCAGCGAGGTTGTTCATAAGGATAAGAGCCAATGGATGCTTAAAATAACCGAGTATGCAGATAAGCTTCTTGACGGTCTTGATGAGGTTGACTTTATCGATAGAGTTAAGACTCAGCAGAGAAACTGGATCGGCCGTTCTTACGGTACTCAGGTTAAATTTGGTACTAATATCGGTGATCAATTTGAAATCTTTACTACCCGCGCAGATACTCTTTTCGGCGTTACATATATGGTAATGTCACCTGAGCATCCGCTGATTGAAAAGTGGTCCGAAAATATTACTAATATTGATGAGGTTAAGGCATATAAAGAGGCAGCCGCTAAGAAGTCAGACTTTGAAAGAACTGAGCTTTCTAAGGATAAAACAGGTGTTAAGCTTGATGGCGTAGTTGCAATTAACCCCGTTAACAATAAAGAAATACCTATCTTTATTTCCGATTATGTTCTTATTTCTTACGGTACCGGCGCCATTATGGCGGTTCCGGGTCATGATACCCGTGACTTTGAGTTTGCTAAGAAATTCGGTCTTCCCATAATTGAGGTTGTGGCGGGCGGTGACGTTACAAAAGAGGCGTATACCGACTGCGATAAGGGTGTTATGGTTAACTCAGGATTTCTTACAGGTATGTCTGTTGAAGATGCTAAGAAAGCAATTCAGGAGTGGCTTGTTGAAAAGGAAATAGGCGAACGCAAAACCAACTTTAAGCTTCGTGACTGGGTATTCTCCCGTCAGAGATATTGGGGTGAGCCTATACCTATGGTTTACTGTGAAAAGTGCGGCTATGTACCTCTTCCTGAGAGTGAGCTTCCTCTTATGCTTCCCGATGTTGATTCCTATGAGCCTACCGATAACGGCGAATCTCCTCTTGCCAAAATTACCGATTGGGTTAATACAACCTGTCCTCATTGCGGCGGCAAGGCAACAAGAGAAACCGATACAATGCCTCAGTGGGCAGGTTCCTCTTGGTATTTCCTTCGTTATTGCGACCCTCATAATGATAAAGCCTTGGCTTCTAAGGAAGCTCTCGAGTATTGGGGACCTGTAGATTGGTATAACGGCGGTATGGAGCATACAACTCTCCACCTTCTTTATAGCCGCTTCTGGCATCATTTCCTCTATGATATCGGCGTTGTTCCGAATAAAGAGCCCTATGCTAAGCGTACAAGTCACGGTATGATTTTGGGCGAGAATGGCGAGAAGATGTCTAAATCACGCGGTAACGTTGTTAACCCCGATGATATTGTAAGAGATTACGGCGCTGATACAATGCGTGTTTACGAGATGTTTATCGGCGACTTTGAAAAGGCTGCTCCTTGGAGTCAGGCATCTATTAAGGGTAGTAAGCGTTTTCTTGAAAAAGTATTCTCACTTACCGATATAGCAGTTGATGGAGATGAATATAGAAAAGAGCTTGAAACCGAGTTCCATAAGACCATCAAAAAGGTAAGCGACGATATCGAAAACCTTAAGATGAATACCGCTATTGCGGCACTTATGTCCCTATTTAATGCCATTACCGCTACAGGCTCGGTTAATAAGGCTGAGCTTAAGACCTTTATAACTCTTCTTAATCCCTTTGCACCTCACTTAACCGAGGAAATGTGGGAAATAAACGGCTTTGAGGGTATGCTTAATGAGACTAAGTGGCCCCAGTTTGATGAAGCAAAGTGTGTTGAATCAACTGTTGAGATAGCAGTTCAGGTTAACGGTAAAATCAGAGCAAGAATAAATGTTGCCGCTGATATTTCGGCTGAGGATGCTATCGCTCTTGCTAAGGAAGAGGCTGCTGTTAAGGCTGACGTTGAAGGAAAAAATATTATCAAAGAGCTTTATATTCCAAAGCGTTTGGTTAATATCGTTGTAAAATAAAAAAATATTGACAAAAAAGCCAAAAAAACTTATAATTATAGAGTGATAAGTCACTTACAACTAAACCCTGTCAAAAAAATGACGGGGTTTTGTTTTTAAAGTATTTGGTAATAATTATTTAAGAAGGAGGATTTTTTTGTGGAAGAAAAAATAATTGAAATGATAGAAGGCAAAAAATTCGGGTTACTTAAAGAAACCCTTTCGCAAATGAATCCTGCCGACTTAGCCCCCATATTTGAAGAAATAGAAGAAAAGGATATCGCTGTTATCTTCAGAATTTTGCCTAAAGAACTTGCCGCTGAGGTTTTCGTTGAGATGGATAGCGATATGCAGCAGTTCCTCATAGAAGCCTTTAGTGATAGAGAGCTTAAAGAGGTTATGGATGAGCTTTTTATGGATGATACCGTTGATATCATTGAGGAAATGCCCGCCAATGTTGCTAAGCGTATCCTAAAGCAAACCAATGCCACTACTCGCAAAATGATAAATCAGCTTCTTGCTTATCCTGAGGATAGTGCAGGTAGCGTTATGACCACCGAGTATATCGACCTTGAAAAGCATATGACGGTGGATGAAGCCTTTGACCGAATCAGGAAAATAGGCTTCGAAAGTGAGTCTATTTATACCTGCTATGTTACGGATAGACGGCGTAAGCTTTTAGGTGTTGTATCGGTTAAGGATTTGCTTCTTAATCCCAAAGATTGCCTTATAGATGATATTATGGATGAAAATATCATCTTTGCCAATACCCTTGATGATAAGGAAGATGTGGCAACTCAGTTCGAAAAATATGACCTTTTGGCAATTCCCGTTGTTGATAAGGAAAACCGTCTTGTTGGTATTGTTACGGTTGACGATGCTATTGACGTTTTGCAGGAAGAGGCTTCCGAAGATATCGAAAAGATGGCAGCTATTTTGCCAAGTGAAAAAACCTATCTT
This sequence comes from Acutalibacteraceae bacterium, assembly GCA_045605605.1. Classification (GTDB taxonomy): domain Bacteria; phylum Bacillota; class Clostridia; order Oscillospirales; family Acutalibacteraceae; genus UBA737. The sequence goes on from JAZUQH010000024.1 coordinate 32,844, forward strand.
AAAACAGGTGTGTTCGAAACCTTTAAGGCAAGAATACCGTGGCTTTTATTCCTTATGATTTCGGCTACCTTTACAGGCGCTATTATTTCAAGCTTTGAATCTAAGCTCACCGCTTGTCTTGCCCTTATCGCCTTTATTCCAATGCTAATGGGAACGGGCGGTAATTCGGGTAGTCAGTCTTCGGTTACTGTTATCCGTGCCCTATCCCTTGGAGATATCGATTTTGTTGATATATTCAAGGTTATCTGGAAAGAACTCAGAGTATCTGTGGTTTGCGGCGTAGTTTTAGGAATAGTAAATTTTGTAAAGCTTTATCTTGTGGATTATTTATGGCTTAAAAGCTTTGATGCGGGTATAGAGCTGCTTGAGATTGTTTCGGTTTGTATAACGCTTGTATTAGTTGTTATCGTAGCAAAGCTTGTTGGGGCGATTTTGCCTATTGTTGCTAAAAAATTAGGAGCCGACCCTGCCGTTATGGCAAGTCCTTTGGTTACTACAATTCTTGATGCAGTTTCTCTTATAATTTATTTCAGTATTTCTGCATCCTTACTGAATATATGAAGATATTATATAAAGATGAGGATATCATAGTCTGCGTAAAGCCTTACGGTATGCTTAGCCAATCCGATAATAAGGGTAATATCAGTGCAGTGGATGTCCTTAGTGAAATGACAAAATTAAATATTTACCCCGTTCACCGTCTGGATAAAACAACAGGCGGTGTTATGGTTTTTGCTTTAAGCTCTGCTTCTGCTTCAAAGCTTTCCTCGCAGATAGCTGATGGTAGATTTAAAAAAGAGTATCTTGCCGTAGTAAGCGGCAAAGCGGAAAGGGATGAGGATGAGCTTTGCGACCTTCTCTATTTTGACCGAGTTAAGAATAAATCCTATATTGTAAAGCGTAAAAGAGCGGGTGTTAAAGAGGCAAGACTAAAATATAATCTGATAGAAAGTAAAAAAATAAAAGAGAGGGAATACTCTCTTTTAAAAATAAGATTATTTACAGGCAGAACTCATCAAATAAGAGTTCAGTTTGCAAGCAGAGGTATGTGGCTTAGCGGCGATAAAAGATACGGGGCAAAGGATGATTTTAAAAATATTGCTCTGTGGTCTTATTCTTTGAGCTTTAATCATCCCATAACTAATCAGTTTCTTTATTTTAAAGAAATGCCGCAAGGCGAAATATTTGAATATTTTAATATAAAAATCACCGAGTAATTACTCGGTGATTTTTGTTATATCTTCTTAATGAAAAGCTTTAGTATTTCGCTGAAGGGTATTATTAAAAGTGAAAGTATAACGGTGAACATCAGCTGCTTTCCGTTTAGTAAAGCCATACCGAAAATGCTTCCAATGGGTGTTACTGCAAACAGAATAATAACAACTATGAATATAATTGAAGAAATGGTCAAGAAGGATTTAAGGCTATAGCTTGCGGTAAATACCGAGCCTTTAGTTCTTGCATTAAAGCAGTGCAGTATCTGAGTCAAGCACAAAACAGCGAAGGTCATGGTGGCGGCAACAGTGGCGCCAATCTTAATACCGTTTGCAAAAGCTATTATACCTAAGATAACCATAAATGCAGTTTCAAGTAATGTGGATATCAGAGTACTCTTGTTAAAAATTCTGCCTAAAAGCGCAGAAGGCTTTTTGGACATAACCGACATTTCCGATTTTTCAGTACTGAGCGCCATAATAGGTAAGCAGTCAGTAAGGAAGTTAATTAACAGTAATAATGCGGGGGAGAGTGGACTTATACCAAACACGATAATTGCTATCAGATAAACCAATAACTCAGCAAAGTTACAGGTAATCATATAAGAAACGGCGTTTTGAATATTTGCGAAAAGACCGCGGCTTTCTTTAATTGCGGTAACAATGGCTGAGAAGCTATTGTTCTCAATCACTAAATCTGCATTACCCTTAGCTACGTCGGCGCCGTTTTTACCCATTACGCAACCTATATCGGCAAAGGCAAGAGCATCCATATCATCCATACTGTCGCCCGTAACTGCGACGCTTTCGCCCATTTGTTGCCAAGCAGATATAATCCTGATTTTATCTTCGGGGCCAACACGGGCAAATACAGAGTACTTTTCGATGTTTTGTAAAAGCTCCTCGTCGGTTAGTTCTTTAAGCTCTTTACCCGAAATTGCCAAGGTACCATCCTTTAATATGCCGATTCTTCTGGCAACTGCTTTTGCAGTAAGCAGATTATCGCCCGTTATCATAACGGTTCTGATTTCGGCATCGTTGCATATCTCTATGCCCTCAATGGCATCGGCTCTCGGCGGATCATCAAAGCCTAATACACCAACAAATATAAGGTCATTTTCTATATCCTCAGGGTTTGGGTTGGCAGGAATTTCACTAAGAGGCTTCATAGCAATTCCGATAACTCGCAGAGATTCACTTGTGAATTCATCGTTGATTTTAAGAATTTTTTCTTTATCACAGTTAAAGCACTTATCCGCAATAACCTCAACGGCAGCTTTAACGATAGCCACAGGTCTGCCCTCAATCATATTGATGCTGGTCATGGTTTTGCGTTCAATATCAAAAGGAATGGTGCAAAGGCGGGGATAAAATTCTTCGAACTCTGCTTTACCCTTAGAATTATATTTAACACAAGCTTTTTCGATAGCATTTTCGGTGGAATCGTTTTGAAGGGTGGAGCAAAGACAGGCGAGCTTTAAAACAGTAGCAGTTTTTTCACTAATTTCATCTGTTTCGGAATCAAAAATTACATCACCGTCAAAAATTCTTTTTAGTGTCATTTTATTACGGGTAAGAATTCCCGTTTTATCTGAGCATATAACCGTTACCTTGCCCAGCGTTTCAATAGCATCTGCCTTTTTGATAACTATATTATCTTTTATAATTCTCTGTATCCCAAGGGCTAAAACAAAAGCGGAAATAGCCGTAATTCCTTCAGGTATAACCGCAACGGCAAGTGCTAAGGAATTTAGAAGGGAGGATACTGTAACAACAGCAAACTGAGCAGAGTTAAAGTTTATGATAAACTGAATTATAAATGAAAGTATGCAGGCTACAAGAATTATTATATTTAAAATTTTAGCAATGGAGTTAAGTGAATTTTCAATAGGTAAAGTATCGGCGCCTATATCCTTAATTATAGTGACATTTCTTCCGATTTCTGTGTTGATACCCGTTTCAACAACAACAGCCTTTGCGCTTCCGTGAACAACACTGCAGCCAGAATATACCATATTAAGCCGTTGTTCAATGGGGGTAATATCTTCAAATATATCTTCGGCTCTTTTATCTACGGGAATCGTATCACCCGTAACGGCTGATTCGTTGCATCTGAAATTATTAACCTCAAGCAGTCTTGCATCGGCGGTAATATAATCTCCCTCTTCAAGAAGTATAATATCACCGGGAACTAATTCATAGGATGGAATCCTTCTCGTTATTCCTTCTCGTATAACCGTAGCGGTTGGATTGGTGGCGTTTTTTAGTTCGTCAAGAGCCTTGCTTCCTCTAAATAAATTAAAGGCAACGAAAACCGAGTTCAAAAGAACTATGCAGATAACCAAAAAGGGAGAATAAATATTATCCAGCTTATAAACAAGCGAAACTATGAAAGAAACTATACAAATTACAAAAAGAGAAATAGTAAGCTTATTTTTAAGTTGATTTACTAATATTTTACCAAAGCTTTCCTTCTTTGAGCTTGATACAAGGTTTTTTCCGTATTCTTCAAGTCGCATTTCGGCAACGCCGTTTGCAAGACCTTTATTTTCATCTACGGATAATTCACTCAGTACCTGCTCCTTATCGGAACTGTGCCAAATCATCAAATCACTCCATTGATATAGTCAATAATTATATATATAATACTACAACATACCAAAAATTTCAATACAAAAAAGTGCCGGGCCAAATCGGCACGGCACTTGAAATTTGAAATTAGTATATGGGAAAGCTTTCGCAAAGCTCAATAACCTCTTTGGTGATACGTTCCTTCGAATTATCAAAGTCGGTCATAGTATCATAAATAAAGTCAGCAATCTTTGCCATTTCAGGCTCTTTAAAGCCTCTTGTTGTAACGGCGGGAGTACCAACACGAAGTCCGCTTGTAACAAAGGGACTGTTGGGGTCATTTGGAATGGTATTCTTGTTGGCAGTAATATGAACCTCATCAAGTCTGTGCTCAAGCTCTTTACCCGTTATATTAAAGTCGTTAAGCTTAAGGAGCATAAGATGGTTGTCAGTACCGCCTGATACAAGCTTAACACCCTTATCCAAAAGGTTTTTGCTAAGAGCGGCGGCATTTACTGCTACCTGCTTCTGATAAGCAACAAAGTCATCAGTTAGAGCTTCGCCTAAGGCTACAGCTTTGGCAGCGATAATATGCATCAACGGACCGCCCTGAGTTCCTGGGAAAATAGCCTTATCTATCTTCTGAGCCAAATCAGCGGTGCAAAGAATCATACCGCCTCGAGGTCCCCTTAAGGTCTTATGAGTTGTGGTGGTAACTACGTGAGCGTAAGGAACGGGGGAGGGATGAACGCCTGCGGCAACAAGACCTGCAATATGCGCCATATCCACCATTAAATAAGCGCCCACTTCATCGGCTATTTCTCTGAACTTTTTAAAATCAATTATCCTTGAATAAGCACTTGCGCCTGCAATAATCATCTTAGGCTTGCACTCAAGGGCGATTTTTCTAACCTCATCATAGTCTATCATTTCGGTCTGGTCATTAAGACCGTAAGGTACAATGTTAAAATACTTACCCGAAATATTAACGGGTGAGCCGTGAGATAGGTGACCGCCTTGCTGAAGATTCATACCCATAACGGTATCACCGGGTTCAAGTAGTGCAAAGAAAACCGCAAGGTTGGCGCTTGCGCCACAGTGTGGCTGAACGTTAGCGTGTTCTGCGCCGAAAAGCTTTTTTGCACGCTCACGGGCAATTTCTTCAACTATATCAACACATTGACATCCGCCGTAATATCTTTTAGAGGGGTATCCTTCTGCATATTTATTTGTAAGCACTCCGCCTGCAGCGAGTAAAACTGCCTTAGAAACAATATTTTCAGAGGCAATAAGCTCAATGTTATGGCGTTGACGGGCAAGCTCCTTATCACAAGCCGCCGCAACCTCACTGTCAAAACTGCTTAATTCTTCAAAAAAATTCATAATTCTTCTCCTTGTGATATGTTACTATCTAATATAACACTTTAACCCGTTAAAGTCAATATTAATTTGTCTGCATATTTTAATATTTTTCTGAATATTTTTATGCAAATTCTTGCAATATATGCAATTTTATAGTATAATACAATGGTATAATTGCGAAAGTTGGTGCCCTATGACAAGAAAACAAGCAAGAGAAGAAGCATTCATCCTCATATTCGAAAAAGAATTCAATGATGAATCGGTAGAAAATATACTTGAGCTTAATGAGGCGGTGCGAGAAATTGTGCCTGATGAGTATATAAAAGAAGTATTTTTCGGTGTGTTTAATAATCTTGATACGGTTGATGGTATTATTTCCGCTAACTCAAAGGGTTGGAGCATTAAACGAATATCCAAGGTTGCCTTAGCAGTATTACGTCTTGCTATTTACGAAATGAAATTTGTTGATAGCATACCCGTTTCGGTTTCAATAAACGAAGCGGTAGAGCTATGCAAAAAATATGCAACCAAGGATGATTCTGCATTTGTTAACGGAATCCTTGCCACAGTTTCAAAAGAAAATGGCTAATAATATTCTTACTGTTAGGCAGTTAAACCTTTATGTAAAATCCCTTCTCGAAGGGGATGTAAGGCTTAACGATACTGTTGTAACGGGTGAGATATCAAATTTCAAAAATCATTTTTCAAGCGGTCATTGGTATTTCACCTTAAAGGATAAGGATGCATCCATCAAAGCGGTTATGTTCAGAGGCTCTGCTTCTAAAGTTAATTTTGAAGTTTGTGATGGTATGCTCGTAACCGTTAGAGGAAGAGTTTCTCTTTACGAAAAGGATGGGCAGTATCAGTTTTATGCCGAGGAAATGTATGATGCAGGGGAAGGCGATTTAGCCCTTAAGTTTAAGCTTATTAAAGAAAAGCTTGAAGCCGAAGGGCTTTTTGATGCAGAGAGTAAAAGAGCAATACCAAAATTTCCCAAAAGGATTGCTATTATAACCTCGGATACAGGCGCCGCAGTTCAGGATATGCTGAATATTTTAGCAAGGAGATATCCCGTTTGTGAGATTGTGATGTGTCCTGTGTTGGTGCAGGGTGAAAGCGCCCCTTGGGATATGATAAAAACACTTGAAAGGGTTTATGCGCTTTCAGGTATAGATGCGATAATTATTGGCCGTGGCGGCGGCTCTGCTGAGGATTTAAACGCCTTTAACAGTGAAGACCTTGCCAGAAAGATTTATGAATCCCCCATACCCGTAATTTCTGCAGTAGGTCACGAAACAGATTTTACTATTTGCGATTTTGTTGCAGATAAAAGAGCGGCTACTCCCTCGGAAGCGGCAGAGCTTGCAGTTCCCGATGTGCAAAAGCTTTTATTCGACCTTAACAGAATTTCTGCTTCACTTAAAAATTCGTTTTTATCTAAGTATAAAATATCCGCCCTTAAGCTTTCTTCGGTTATGTCGGTAAGAGCCTTTTCTAACCCTCTTAGCTTAGTTGAAAGCAAATTTCAGTTACTTGACGCAATTTTAGAAAAACAAAAAAATATAATGGCAGATAAACTCAAAAAGGCTGATAATAAATTTACTCTTGCAGTAACTCAGCTTGACGCCCTCAGTCCCTTAAAGGTAATGTCACGAGGCTTTAGCGTTGCAGAGGCTAAGGGTAAAATAGTAAAGAGCATAAAAGATTTAACCAAGGGCGAAAATTTAAGCGTAAGATTTAATGATGGCTCAGCTTTATGCAGAGTTGAAGAATTACAGAAAGGAAATGACTGAATTGGAAAACAAACTTACCTTTGAAGAGTGTATTTCTAAGCTTGAAGGAATAGCTCAGAAGCTTGAAAACGGTGATACCACTTTGCAGGAATCTATCTCTCTTTATGAAGAGGGAATGAAGCTTTCTAAAGAATGTTCTGAAATTCTTAATAACGCCCATCAGAAAATTATTACTCTTACCGATGCCGAAAAAGAGGAATCAGAAAATGATTGATAGAATTTTTAGTGAATATCAGGCCAAAATTGATGCACGCCTTGATATACTGCTAAACGAAAGCGATAAAAAATATAACGAGGTTGTAAAGGCGGCAAGATACAGCATACTTTCATCAGGCAAAAGAATAAGACCAATACTAATGCTTGAGTTTTATAAGCTTTGCGGCGGAAATGATGATTGCGCTTATAACTTTGCTTGCGCACTCGAAATGATTCATACCTATTCGCTTATTCACGATGATTTACCTTGTATGGATAACGATGATTTTAGACGGGGTAAACCATCCTGCCATAAGCAGTTTGGTGAAACGATGGCTCTGTTAGCAGGGGATGCCTTGCTTACTGAGGCTTTTAACGCCGCTTCAAGAACAATCGGAATTCCAAGTGAGCGGATAGTTGAAGCTATGACGGTTTTATCTGCTAATGCAGGAATTAGCGGTATGATAGGCGGTCAGGTTATAGACCTTTCAAATACAGATTCAATTTCTGCCGATGATACGCTGGAAATGTATAAGCTTAAAACGGGAGCCCTTATTAACTCTGCTACTGTTTGTGGCGCAATTCTTGCAGGCGCCGATGATGAAAAGAAAGCGGCGGCTGCCGAATATGCCGAAAAGTTAGGACTTGCTTTCCAGATAATTGATGATATTCTTGATGCCGAGGGTGATGAAGCTGTGCTTGGTAAACCCGTTGGCAGCGACAGTAAAAATGATAAGAAAACTCTTGTTGCAAGATATGGCGTTGAAAAATGCCGTCAGCTTGCTGATGATTTTACAAAAGAGGCTCTTTCGGCTCTCGATAAATTTGATGGCGATAAGGAAAATCTCGTTGCTATAACAGAGTTTCTGCTTTTAAGGAAATATTAAAAAGGATGATATTCTTTGGAATATAAATTACTAAGCAAAATTAAAGGTCCTAAAGATGTTAAAGCGCTTAAGGAAAAGGATTTGCCTATTCTTTGCGAAGAAATCAGAGACCTTATAATCGATACCGTATCTAAAAACGGCGGTCATTTGGCATCTAATTTAGGTGCTGTTGAATTGACCGTTGCATTACATCGTGTTTTTTCCACACCTGAGGATGCAGTTATCTTCGATGTGGGTCATCAGTGTTATACTCATAAATTGCTTACCGGCAGATATGATAGATTTTCAACCATCCGCACTAAAGATGGAATTTCGGGCTTTATGCGCCCCGATGAAAGTGAACACGATGCCTTTGTTACGGGACACAGCAGTAATTCTATTTCTGCCGCTTACGGTATATATAAAGCAAAGCGTATCACGGGTGCAAAGGGAACTGCGGTTGCCGTTATCGGCGATGGCGCTATGACGGGCGGTATGGCTTATGAGGCGCTTAATAACGCAGGCGCCGAAAACAATAATTTTATTGTAGTTCTTAATGATAACAAAATGTCTATTTCCCGTAATGTAGGAGCTATGTCACGTATTTTCAGTAAGCTGAGAAGCCGTCCTAAATATCATAGCTTTAAATTTGCCCTTAATAAATTGCTTGTAAAGATTCCCCTTATCGGAAGACCAATTTATAACCTGCTTTTCCATATCAAAGAGGTTATCAAAAGCGCCGTTTACCGAAACAATATTTTTGTAAGTCTCGGCTTTAACTATTTGGGTCCCGTTAACGGCCACGATATAAAGCATATGGAGGAGCTATTTAAAATTGCTAAAAATTATAATAAGCCTTGCCTTGTCCACGTTGTAACCACCAAGGGCAAAGGCTATGCCTATGCTGAAAATAAGCCTAAAAATTATCACGGGGTTTCACCCTTTGATATTGTTAACGGCGCCGATTTCGGAGAAAAGGTCGATTTTTCTGCAGTTGCGGGTAAAGCTCTTTGCGAAGTTGCAGAGAAAAACAAAAATATTTGTGCCGTTACTGCCGCTATGACAACGGGCACAGGTCTTTCCGATTTTGCAAAAAAGTATAGCGATAGATTTTTTGATGTGGGCATTGCTGAGGAACACGCTGTTACCTTTACTGCAGGTCTTGCAAAGGGCGGCGCAAAACCCTTCTTTGCGGTTTATTCAAGCTTCCTGCAAAGAGGCTACGACCAGATAATTCACGATGCCGCCATAGCAAAGCTTCCCGTAAAGCTTCTTGTGGACAGAGCGGGTATAGTTGGAGAAGATGGAGAGAGTCACCAAGGCGTTTTTGATGTGGCTTATCTTACAACCGTTCCTGATTTGACAATTTATTCTCCGTGCTATTACAGTGAGCTTGAAGCCTTGATAAAGGAAACTGCAGATAATGATGAGTTGTGCGCTATCCGTTATCCAAGAGGCTGTGAAAATAATAATTTTGATGGCGAAATTATGGGGGATTATACTCATATACAAAATGGTGGCAAAAAACTTATAATCACCTATGGAAGAATCTTTTCAAACGCCTATGCAGCATCACAAAAAATTGATAACGTAGATGTTATTAAGCTTAATAAAATTTATCCCGTAAACGAGGAGATTTTTAAATTAGTAAATTCTTATGATGAAATTCATTTCTTTGAGGAGGGTATAAAAAGCGGCGGTATAGCTGAGCATTTTGGAAATCGACTTTCTGAGGCTCAGTATAAAGGTAAATATACCGTTCACGCCATTGACGGAGAATTTGTCAGAGCAGATAACATTTCATCTGCCCTTAAGACCTATGGACTTGATACTCAGTCAATGATAAACGCTTTAGGTTAATATGGCAGAAAAACAAAGGCTTGACTGCGCTTTGGTTGATTTAGGCTTTGCCGAATCAAGAGAAAAGGCGAAAGCGCTTATTATGTCAGGCATAGTATTTGTAAATAATCAAAAATACGATAAAGCGGGAGATACCGTAAAGCCCACCGATAAAATTGAGGTAAGAGGCGCTACCCTTAAATATGTTAGCCGTGGCGGACTTAAGCTTGAAAAGGCAGTTAATGTGTTTTCTCTTGATTTAAAGGACTGTGTTTGCGCAGATATCGGCGCATCAACGGGTGGCTTTACCGATTGTATGCTTCAAAACGGCGCAAAGAAAGTCTTTGCTATTGATGTAGGCTACGGTCAGCTTGCCTGGAAGCTTCGCACAGATGAGAGGGTTATAAATCTCGAAAGAACAAATTTCAGGTATGTCACAAAAGAGCAGGTGCCCGATAGTCTTGATTTTGCATCGGTTGATGTGTCATTTATTTCCTTATCCCTTATTTTACCCGTTATGTATACACTTCTAAAAGAGGGTGGCAAGGCGGTTTGCCTTATCAAGCCTCAGTTTGAAGCAGGTAGGGAAAATGTAGGCAAAAAGGGCGTAGTAAGAGATAAGAACGTTCATATAGCAGTAATTGATAAAATAATAAATTTGGTAAGAGAAAACGATTTTTCCCTTTTAGGTCTTGATTTTTCGCCCGTAAAGGGACCTGAAGGTAATATTGAATACCTTTGTTATATTGAAAAAGGATATAGCGATGATAAAAATGCAGAATTTGATTCTGTGAGCATAGTTGATGCTTCATATAAGGAGCTAAAGGAGTGATTGTATGACTGTAGGTGTAATACCTAATCTTGATAAGCGCGGGGCGGCTGAAACAGTTGAAAAGCTTGGCGGATATTTCAAATCTGAGGGAATTACTGCTTATCTCCCAGATAATATTTGCTGTGCAGAATATGAACATCTTCCCACAGATGAAATTTTTAAGGCAGCAGATTTTATAATCACCATCGGCGGTGACGGTACCATAATGCGATATGCCAAACACGCTGCAGAGCATGATAAGCCGATTCTCGGTATAAATGCAGGCAGAATGGGCTATCTTGCAGATTTGGAGCAGAGCGAATATAAGCTTCTTTCCAAGCTTAAAACAGGCGAATATACAACCGAAAAAAGAATGATGCTTGATGTTAAGGTCTGCGAAAACGACAAGGTTATCGGGCAATATACCGCTCTTAACGATGCAGTAATAACAAGCGGCTTCATATCCCGAATAATCGATATTTCGGCTTTTGTGGATGGCGATAAAATCGGTTATCACGCAGATGGACTTATAGCTTCTACCTCCACAGGCTCTACCGCATATTCTATGTCTGCGGGCGGACCTATTATTGACCCTATAACCGAGTGTATTGCTCTAACACCTATTTGTTCCCATTCTCTTTCGGCTAAACCGATTATCCTAAATGCTCGGAGAAATATAAAGCTTAAGGCCTTCTCGAAAAAAAGAGCAGAAATCTATCTTTCTGTTGACGGTAGAAAGGTAGCAAATGTTAAGCCTTATACAGAAATTTATATTTCACGTTCAGAAAAAGCAGTTAAGCTTATCAAGCTTAATAATCGTTCGTTTTATAAAACACTCTCGGCTAAATTTTCAGATTTAAGGAGTAGTAACTGATGAAGAATAAAAGACAGGAAATGATTCTTGAGATTATAAAGAATAATATTGTTTTAACTCAAGAGGATATTCAGAACGCCCTTATAGAATTGGGTTTTAAGGTTACTCAGTCAACAGTTTCCCGTGATATTAAAGAATTAAAGCTTATTAAGGGACACGATAGTGAAGGTAATTATCGTTACATAAGCGCCGCAAGAGGAAACGGTAATTCCAAATCTCTTACCCATTACTGTGAGATGTTTAAAACCTCTGCAGTAAGCGTTGACTGTGCCCTTAACGATATTGTTATCCGTTGTCATAACGGTATGGCTTCGGGCGCTTGTGTTGCAGTTGATGCTATATTCGGTGACAGAATGCTTGGCACCATTGCAGGTGATGATACGATTTTTATTGTTACTCGTAGTACTGAGGATGCTGTTCTCTTAACAGAAGAACTTAAAAAAATGATTTAATGGCGGGATAAAAATGCTAAAATCTTTGCATATTGAAAACATTGCCGTTATTGAAAAAACCGATATTGATTTATCCCTCGGATTCAATACTCTTACGGGTGAAACGGGCGCAGGTAAATCAATAGTTATAGATTCTATCAATGCGGTTTTAGGTGAGCGCACATCGAAAGATCTTATCAGAAATGGTTGTGATAAAGCAAGTGTTTCTGCGCTTTTTTGCGGTCTATCGGATGTGTGTATCAATCTTATCAGAGAAAATGGATATGATGTTGATGAGGAAGGCAATCTTCTGATTGTTAGAACCTTGAGCCTTAGCGGTAACGGTAGCGTTAAAATAAACGGCGCCCCTGCCACAGCATCGGTGCTTAAGGCTATAAGTAAGCATCTTGTTAATATCCACGGTCAACACGATAATCAAAGCCTTTTGAATCCCGATTTGCACTTTACATATATTGATAAGATTGCAGAAAATGAAGAAATTTTAAAAGAATATTATGAAGAGTTTAAGAAATTAAATAGTATCCGAAAGGAATTAAGCTTGGTTGAAACCGATGAGGATGAAAAGCTGCGAAGAAAAAGCCTTTTGGAATTTCAGATAGAAGAGCTTCGAAATGCAGATATTAAAATAGGCGAAAGCGCAAGCCTTAAGGAACAGCTTAAAATAGCAGATAATTTTAATAAAATGATGTCTGCGCTTAGTAGCGCTCATACTCTGCTTACAGGTACAGACGATGTTGACGGCGCTGTTTCTATGATAAACAATGCTAAAAGCGAAGTCGGTTCTCTTGATATTAAAGAACTTGATGATACCGTTCAAAAGCTTGATGAAGCTTTGTTTTCTCTTGAAGAGGTATGCGGAAATATTCGCAGATTTACAGATAATTCCTCTCTTAAGGATTTAGATAGCGAAAAAATCAGTAATAGACTTGACTTGTTACATAGGTTAATGCTAAAATACGGTAATAGCGAAGAGGCTATGCTTGAATTTCTCGCAAAGGCAGAAAAAGAAATTAAGGATATTGAGCTTTCGGATGAAAAAGCAAAGCAGCTAGAGTGTGAGCTTGATAAATCCACTGAACGCCTTATTGAGCTTGGCGATAAGCTTACAAATTCAAGGATTGATGCCGCTAAAAGCTTTTCGGACGAAGTTACTAAGGTTCTTTCGTATCTTAATATGCCCGATGTTGAGTTCTCGGTAAAAAGAGAAAAGGGTAGATATACTAAGTTCGGTTGTGATGTAATCGAATTTATGATAAGAACCAATGCAGGCGAAAATGAAAAGCCCTTGCACAAAATCGCTTCGGGCGGAGAGCTTTCGAGAACAATGCTTGCCATTAAAAGTGTTCTTGCTAAGAAGGATGATGTTGATACCCTTATTTTTGATGAAATCGATAGCGGTATCAGTGGCAGAGCGGCAGATAAGGTAGGCGTTCAGCTTAAGCGGGTTTCTGAAAACCGTCAGGTTATTTGTGTAACTCATTTGGCGCAGATTGCTGCCTTTGGAGATAGCCATTTCCTTATAGAAAAAACAGTGAGTAACGGTAGAACCTATACCGATGTTTCTCTGCTTTCAGGCGATAAGAGAATTGAGGAAATAGCCCGAATAATGTCTGGTACCGATATAACTGATAATTTATATAATTCCGCCAAGGAATTACTTGATAGGAGTAGTATTTATGAAAATTTATGAAGAACTCGTAGCCCGTGGCCTTATTGCTCAGGTTACTGATGAAAAGGAAATTCGTGAGCTTATAAATAGCGGCAAGGCAACATTTTATATTGGTTTTGACCCCACTGCTGATAGCCTTCACGTAGGTCACTTTATGGCTCTTTGCCTTATGAAGAGGCTTCAGATGGCAGGTAACAAGCCCATCGCCCTTATAGGCGGAGGTACAGGTTATATCGGTGATCCCTCAGGAAGAACCGATATGCGTTCTATGATGACACCTGAAACAATTCAGCATAACTGGGATTGCTTCAAAAAGGAAATGAGTCGCTTTATAGAGTTTGGCGAAGGCAAAGCGCAGATGGTAAACAATGCTGATTGGCTGTTAGACCTTAACTATATTGATATGCTTCGTGACGTAGGCGCCTGCTTCTCGGTTAATAATATGCTTCGCGCCCGTTGCTATGAGCAGCGTATGGAAAAGGGACTTTCTTTTCTTGAATTCAATTATATGATTATGCAAAGCTATGATTTTTATCATCTTTATAAAAATTATGGCTGTAATATGCAGTTCGGCGGCGATGACCAGTGGTCAAATATGCTTGGCGGTACCGAGCTTATCAGAAAGAAATTAGGCAAGGATGCCCATGCTATGACCATCACCTTGCTCCTTAATTCCGAAGGTAAAAAGATGGGTAAAACTGTTGGAGGAGCTGTGTGGCTTGACCCTGACAAAACCTCACCCTATGAATTTTATCAGTATTGGCGAAACGTAGCAGATGCAGATGTTCTTAAGTGCATTCGTATGCTTACCTTCTTACCCCTTGAAGAAATTGATGCTATGGATTCTTGGGAAGGTAGTCAGCTTAATACAGCTAAGGAAATTCTCGCCTTTGAGCTTACTAAGTTAGTTCACGGCGAGGAGGAGGCTAACAAGGCTCAAGAGGCTTCAAGAGCAGTGTTCTCAGGTAGTGGCTCCCACTCAAATATGCCCACAATTACACTTAAGGAAGAAGATATTGCTGACGGAAAGATAGGTCTTCTTTCGATGATGGTTAAGGGTGAGCTTTCTGCTTCTAACGGTGAGGCGAGAAGACTTGTTCAGCAAGGCGGTGTTTCTGTTAACGACCAAAAGATAACGGATGCCTCTTATTGCGTTGCAAGAGAAGCCTTTAACGATGGCGTTATAGTTAAAAAGGGCAAAAAGGTTATCGTTAAGTTTATAGTTGAGTAATTATGGGACTTTTTTCTAAAAAGAATAAAAACACAGAGCTTTTAAACACCTTTGACGGACGAGAGGTTAAATACGTCACCACCCGAAAGCAAAATGCGGATGGTACAGTTTCTCATGTTATCGCGGGTAAAAGCGGAAGAATTGCCGTGGTTGGCGATGAAATTAAAATCATCTGCGGTGAAAAGGATGTCTTTCGTTGCAAGGTAAGCGATTCAAAGTATTTCCTTTTGATGAGCGGTGATGGGGTTACTGTTGAGGGTGAAAACTCGGTTACAGGCAAATACGATTCTGTAACAGCTTATTATACCTATTATAGAAAATAATTTAGGGCGGCAGATTTCTGCCGCCTTGAGCCTTTTATTATAATATTGAAAAATATGGTTAAATATGGTATAATACGAATATAATTTTGAGGGAGGCGAAACAATGGATAAACTTTTTAAATACATCTGTTTTTTTATGACAGTTGTTATTGTTATATGTTCTTTCGGAACTGCCGTTGCTGCCTCTTGCGATAAAAAATACGGATTGGATTTATTTTCTGTAAACGAGATATCTGATAATGTCCGTAATCTCGAGCTTGATATGACAACTATTATCTATGCTAAAGATAACGAGGGCGTTTGGCAGGAGTATCAGCGTATACACGGCGAAGAAAATCGAATCTGGGTATCCATAGATGAAGTTCCCCAATATTTAATAGATGCATTTGTAGCAATTGAAGATGAACGCTATTATGAGCATAGAGGTGTTGACTGGAAGAGAACCACGGGCGCATTTGTAAACTATTTACCCTTCGTTAAGCTTTATGCTTCGGAGCAGGGCGGCTCAACAATAACTCAGCAGTTAATAAAGAATATAACAGCTGATAAGAGCCGTAACGCAATGCGTAAGGTAAGAGAAATATTCAGAGCCGTACTTGTTGAAAAGCAGCTTGATAAAAAGCAGATTATGGAGGCGTATCTTAATACTATTTCCCTTGGAAACGGTATTTGCGGTGTTCAGGTTGCCGCCAACTATTACTTTAATAAGCATGTTAAGGACTTAACCTTAAATGAATGCGCTGCCCTCGCTGCTATTACTAAAAACCCTTCTGCATATAACCCTATTGCGCATCCGAAGGCTAATAAAAAGCGTCGCAATACGGTTATTATGAAGATGCTTCAGACCGATAAAATTGATGAGAAGGAGTTTTTCTCGGCATACGATATAGATATAGTTGTTGATAATTCTCAGGAGCTTAAGTTGGATGAGCCTATAAATGATTATTTTGTTGATACCCTTATTGACGAAGTTATAGAGGATTTTACTCAAAAATATAATTGCAGTAAAGAAATGGCTTCTTCAATGATTTATAACGGCGGTTATAAAATTTATGCTACCGTTAATCCCACCGTTCAGCAGAGCGCAGAAAGGGTTTATACTGATGTTCAGCGGTATTTTCCTCAAAAATCAAGATTGTATGAGGGTAAGCACGTAGAATCGGCTATAACCGTTCTCGATTATGAAGGTCATATTGTCGGAATAGTCGGCGGAACAGGGGAGAAGACGGTAAACAGAGGTCTTAACCGAGCTATAGATTCACCACGTCAGCCAGGCTCTACTATGAAGCCAATTGGAGTTTATGCCCCTGCTATTGATAGAGGTTTAATTCACTATTCATCCTTGTTTACCGATGAGCCTATGCCGCATTATTACAGTGACGGACGCTCTGGACCTGCCGAGTGGTATGGAACATATGACGGTAAGATGCCCGTTCAGATGGCGCTTGAGCGTTCAGTAAATACAATTCCTTGTTGGATTTTAAGAGATTATTTAGGCGTTGAAAATTCTTACTATTTTCTTAAAAACAGATTAAAACTTAAGTATATTAACGATAACGATAAGTATAATTTATCATCCTTGGCGCTTGGCGGATGTAATTTAGGTATTACTACAACCGAGTCTGCCGCCGCATACGCAATCTTCGGCAACGGCGGAAAGCACTATGAAACCACAAGCTATTACCGTGTTGAAGGTAAAAATGGGGAAGTTGTTCTTGAAAATACCCCTGTAGGAGTTCAGGTTATCAGACCTGAAACAGCTACAATTATGAATAAGCTTTTACAGCGTGTTATATATGGTGAGCGAGGAACGGGAGGTAGAATTGCAGGATATAACTATTCTATGAAGGCATATGGAAAAACGGGTACTACCAGTGAATCCAATGACTTGTGGATGGTGGCAGGAACGCCTTATTATGTGGCTTCTGTTTGGTATGGCTTTGATGAGCCTGAAACTATATGGAACTCAGGCGCAGCCGCTACTGTTTGGAGAGCGGTAATGTCTGCCGCTCATAAGGGCTTGGAACCCCTTAAATTCGTGGATAATGAAAACGTTTTGCAAATTTCTTACTGCGTGCATACGGGACTTCGCCCCTTAGAAACCTGCGAAACCAAATTAGGATATTATTTACCCGGAATCACCCCATCGGGCAGGTGTGACGGAGTTCATATTTTTGATACTCCCGTTACGGATGGCGTCACTTCTTCCACAGATGTTATAGCTCCGCCTACTGTTCAGGTGAATCCTCCACAGGTATCTTCTGCACCATCGTCTTCCCAGTCAACCCCGTCCGTTAGTAGTAAGCCTTCTGAAAGCGAAGTATCAAGTAGTGATACGAGCGCCTCTGAAGGTGAATCAGAAGTTAATAGCAGTGAAAATTCGTATGTAAATAGCGAAACCGCCTCCGAAAACGGAAGCGGTAATGATAAAACGGAAGATGATACTGAATCTGAAAATTCTTCAAGTGAGGATAATACTACTCACCAAACGGATTAAATAATTTGACCGTTTACTATAAGTCTGTATTTTTTAGACTTAAGCGCCTTTACAAGCTGCTTGGAATCGCGGATTCTTTTATTAAAAGCTAAACCGCTCATTCCAATACCATTTACACTATGGGCATCTCCGCCTGCTATGACGGAGGTGCCTGTTCTTTTTGCAAATTCTGCAGCCTTAAGGTTTTCATAAGGCGTGTTGCAGTGATTACTTACTTCCATAGCATCAAAGTATTTAAGGTTCGGTTCTGCATCGGGATATTTTATATAATCTCTAACTCTAAATGGATGAGGGCAAACGGCATATCCGCCGTTTTTATGAATAAATTTATAAAGCTCAGGCAATTTCATATTTTTAAGCTGCGGATTATCGGCAATAAATCTTGGAGAAATACCGTAGATAAGTATTTCTTTACCGTAACCGAGTCCCTCTTCAATACCAAAAATAACATCTATATCAAGCTTATCTCCGATTGCTTTAGCTTTAAGATAATCCTCTTCATAATGCATAACAAATTCTTCCCAAGGAAGTTTTCTATCAATTGATGTATTCCCGTGAATAAAATGATTAGTAAAAACAACTCCACTGTAGCCCTTATCCTTTGCGGCAACTACTAAATCCTCAGCCGTATCAATAGCACACAGACTGCATCCCTTAGAATGCAAATGCATTTCGTACTTGTACATAAAATCACCGCCCCATATCAGATAGTTTTATTATAGCACGTAAAAAATTAAAATCAATAAAAAACGGTCCTCTTTTTTAAGAAGACCGTTAATTTTATAGTGTTGCAAGCATAACCGCTTTTATTGTGTGCATACGGTTTTCAGCCTCATCAAAAACAATTGATTTTTCGCTTTCGAAGACCTCGTCAGTAACCTCCATACAGTCAATGCCGAATTTATCATATATTTCTTTTCCGATTTTTGTTTTCAGGTCGTGGAAAGCGGGGAGACAGTGCATAAATTTACAGTTATCAGCCGCCATACTTAGTAAATCTATATTTACCTGATAGGGTGAAAGCTCTTTAATTCTCTCACTCCAAACGTTATCAGGCTCACCCATAGAAACCCAAACATCTGTATATATAACATTGGCATCTTTAACTGCCTCTTCGGGATTTTCTATAAATTCTAATACGGCGCCCGTTTTCTTTGCGATTTCTTCACACTGATTTATAAGTGATTTATCGGGGAAGTATTTTTTTGGCGCACAGGCTACAAAATGCATACCCATCTTAGCGCATCCTACCATAAGAGAATTCCCCATATTATAACGCGCATCACCCATATAAACAAGCTTAATGCCATTAAGTGAGCCGAAGTGCTCTTTTATAGTAAGAAAATCGGCAAGAATCTGGGTTGGATGGAATTCATTCGTAAGTCCATTCCAAACGGGAACACCTGCATATTTTGATAATTCTTCAACTATTTCCTGACCGAAGCCTCTATACTCAATTCCGTCAAACATTCTGCCTAAAACTCTTGCAGTATCGGCAATGCTTTCCTTTTTGCCTATCTGAGAACCGGTAGGGTCAAGATATACGGGATGAATTCCAAGGTCAGCCGCCGCTACCTCAAAGGCGCAACGGGTTCTCGTGCTTGTCTTTTCAAAAATGAGGGCAACGCTCTTATTATCAAACTTAACCTGAGATTTCCCCGCCTTTTTTTCAGCCTTTAATTTGGCAGATAAATCTATTAAATATTCAATTTCTTCGCTTGTAAAATCAAGCAGCTTTAAAAAGCTTTTTCCTTTTAAGGATACCATACTATATGTTCCTTTCTTCAATAACTTCTTTAATGATACATAGTGCTTTTTTAAGCACATCGAATGGAATATTAAGAGCGGGTAAAAGGCGAATTTTATCTTTAGCTGTAAGACATAAAACACCTTTTTCCATACATTCTTTTACAATTTCACTTGAATTATAAGAAGTTTTAATACCAATCATAAGACCTTTGCCTGTGACTGATTCTACGCCTTTAATGTTTTTTAAATACTCGAAGGCATATTCGCTTTTTTTGTTAACTTCGTTTAAAAGCTCTTCATCAATTCGGTTTATAACGCTTAATGCCGCCGCGCAACAAACGGGATTTCCACCATAGGTGGAGCCGTGGTCACCGAAGCCTAAAACATTCTGAACCTTTTCATTCATTAAAACGGCGCCAATGGGAAGACCACCGCCGAGACCCTTCGCTGTTGAAATTATATCAGGCGTGATGTCATAATTCATATAAGCGTAAAGCTTACCCGTTCTGCCGTTGCCCGTTTGCACTTCATCAATTATCAGAAGTATATCCTTCTTTTTACATAAATCATATACAGCTTCGATGTATTTTTGACTAAGGGGTACAACACCGCCTTCACCCTGAATACATTCGAGCATAATTGCAGCGCATTTGTTTTCTGCTAAAATCACCTTAAGAGTTTCGATATCCTCAGATGGCGTGTGGATAAATCCAGGCGTTAAAGGGTTAAAGAGCTCATGATAATGCGCTTGTCCCGTTGCGGCAAGGGTAGTAAGAGTTCTTCCGTGAAAACTATTTTCAACGGTAATTATATTAAAATAGTCAGAGCCTTTTTTATCTGCGGCATACTTTCTAGCTACCTTGATAGCACACTCATTTGCTTCGGCTCCCGAATTTGCAAAGAAGACCTTACTCATTCCCGTTCTTTCGCAAAGAGTCTTAGCAAGGTTAACACAAGGCTCGGTATAGTAAAGGTTTGAAGCGTGCTGAAGCTTGTTGGTTTGCTCATTAACCGCTTTTATCCACTCACTATCGGCAATACCGAAGGCTGTAACGCCTATGCCTGAGCCCATATCAATATAGCTTTTACCGGTTTCATCAAAAAGAATACTGCCCTTGCCCGAAACCAACTCAACATCAAATCGGTTATATGTACCGGCAATATATTGCTTATCATTTTCTTTAATTAAACTCATATTAGTCTCCAACAACCATTGTACCTGCGCCCTCATCGGTGAGAAGCTCCATAAGTATTGAGTGAGGAACACGTCCGTCCATAATTGTAACGTTTTTAACTCCCTTGTTAATTGCCTCAATGCAACAGTCTACCTTTGGTATCATACCGCCTGAAATAACCCCTTCATCGTAAAGCTTTTTAGCTTCTGAAACAGTAAGATGGGGAATAATGGTGGTGGGGTCATCTTTATCTCTTAATATACCGTCAATATCGGTCATCATAAATAACTTTTCGGCGTTCATAGCACCCGCAACGAATGCTGCTGCAGTATCGCCGTTGATGTTATAGACGTTACCCAGTTTATCGCAACCAATGGTGGAAATAACGGGAATATAGCCTTTTTCGAGCAGGTCGGTAACAGGCTCGATATTAACATTTGTTATTTCACCCACATAACCTAATCTTATATCCTTAGGCTTCGCTTCAATAAGGAAACCGTCCATACCTGATATACCCATTGCCTTGCCGCCCTTCATTTCGAGAAGGTTAACAAGGGTTTTGTTGACCTTTCCTGCAAGTACCATCTGGACAATATCTACGGTTTCTTTATCAGTCACACGAAGTCCGTCAACAAATTCAGGCTCTTTTCCAAGCTTTGTCATCAGTTCGCTTATTTCAGGGCCGCCGCCGTGAACGAGAACAACTTTAACGCCAATCAGCCATAAAAGAGCAATATCTTCCATAACCTGTTGCTTTAACTGTTCATCTATCATCGCGTTACCGCCGTACTTTATAACGATTATTTTACCGTTATAAAGTCTGATATAGGGGAGAGCCTGAGTTAAAACCTCAGCCCTTTGCGCATTAGAAAACTGTAAATTCTGTTCCATAATTATACCTCTTAAGTACGGTAATCACCGTTTATCTTTACATAATCGTATGTAAGGTCACAACCCCATGCGCAAGAATCGAATTCTCCGCTGTTAAGGTCAACCAAAATTTCAATTTCTTTTTCAAGTAGGATTTCTTTTGCCTTTTCTTCAGAAAACTCCACGCCTGCGCCGTTTTTACAAACGAGGATTTCACCCTTAATAGATTTAAAACGGACATCTATTTTATTAACATCAACATCCGCCTTGCTATAACCGATAGCGCATAAAACTCTGCCCCAGTTGGCATCTGCGCCAAACATAGCTGCTTTTAAAAGAGAAGAGCAGATAACACTTTTTGCAACCGTTTTCGCAATTCCTAAATTTTCGGCGCCCGTAACCTTGCATTCAAGTAGCTTCGTAGCACCTTCGCCGTCACCGGCTATCATTCGGCATAGGTTTACGGTAACCGTATTAAGTGCAGTAACAAAGACAGCGTAATCATCATCAAAGGCGGTGATTTCGGTGTTTTCTGCAAGTCCGTTTGCAAGAACACAAACCATATCGTTAGTAGATGTATCGCCGTCAACACTTACCATATTAAATGTATTGGAAATATCAGTGCTAAGTGCAGAAGAAAGCATTTCGGAGGATATACAAACATCAGTAGTTATAAAAACAAGCATAGTTGCCATATTGGGATGTATCATACCGCTACCCTTTGCTATACCGCCTATGCGGCAGATTTTACCGCCAAGTTCGAATTCTACTGCTACCTGTTTATCAACGGTGTCGGTAGTCATAATTGCCTCGGCAGCACAAGTACTGCCATCATAATTTAAACTATTGGCGAGTTCATCCATACCGCTTTTAATAGGCAGAATATCAAGGGGTTGTCCGATAACGCCTGTGGATGCAACTACAACATCATTAGCATCAATGCTTATTGACTTTGCAACAAATTTACTCATTTGTTCTGCAATTTCTATTCCGTTAGCGTTACAGGTGTTTGCATTACCGCTATTGCAGATAATAGCCTGAGCCTTACCATCGGATATATGCTTTTTAGTAACTGTAAGAGGGGCACCCTTTACAAGATTTGTTGTGTAAACTGCTGCGGCATTTGCCTTAACATCACTAACTATAAGGGCTAAATCACGCTTTGTGCGGTTTTTTCTTATTCCACAGTGAATTCCACTTGCCTTAAAGCCCTTTGCGGCACAAACTCCGCCTGAAATAATTTTCATAATTGCTCTCCTTATATATTGAGTCCCGTGCTTTCGTCGGCACCCATAACTATATTCATATTCTGTATTGCGGCACCACTTGCGCCCTTGCCAAGATTATCAAATCTTGAAACTAAGATTATTCTGTCTTCATTTCCGTAAACAGATATTTGCATATCATCTCTGCCCGAAAAGGCATTTGCAGATAAAAATCCGTTTTCATCTGCAGTATCACAGAATCTAACCAAGCCGCTTTTATATGTATCTTTATAAAGGGTTTTAATATCTGCTATACTGCCCTTTAAATCACTTTTAAAAAGCGGAACAGTAACTTCCATACCACTGTAAAAATTGGCTACAACAGGGCAGAATGCAGGTTTGTTATTAAGCCCTGAGACAATTGACATTTCTTTAAGATGCTTATGCTCTTGATTAAGACCGTATTGGCGAGGAGCCTTATAAAGCGGATTTATTTCTTCGCTTTCGTATTCTGCTATCATACCCTTTCCGCCACCTGAGTAACCTGTAAGGGAAAAACAGCTTAAAAGGGCAGAGGAGTCCAAAAGCTTTGCATCAACAAGCGGTTTAATCAGTGCTACAAATCCACTGGCGTGACAGCCGGGGTTTGCAATGCGCTTAGATTCCTTTATCTTTTCGTAACCTATAAGCTCCGGAAAACCATAGGTCCAACCTTCAGCGGTTCTGTGGGCAGTAGAGGTGTCGATTATAACAGTATCCTTATTGCTTACAAGGGCAACAGATTCTATAGCCGCCGCATCAGGAAGACAAAGAAAAGCAATATCAGCTTTATTAAACATTTCGGTTTTTGCTTCGTTATTCTTTCTTAACTCATCAGGGAGAGTTAGAAGAGTGATATCTTCACGCTTAGATAATCGGTCATAAATTCTAAGTCCCGTAGTGCCTGCGCTTCCATCAATAAAAACTTTGGTCATAATTAAATTCCTTTAAATAAAAATGCATCAATTAAGCATAATTATACATCTTAATATATAATATGTCAAGGGAAAAACCGATGTTTATGCGAAAAAAATCAAATTTTATGCAAGAATATGCATAAAATTGTGAATGATTGCATATTTTTATATCTATTTAATAAATTGTCAGATAATAATTAAATTTTTTTATATATTTTAATTACAAGTGAACAGTTCTTCCTTGCTTTTTATTGAAATTTTTTAGTAGTTGCGATATAATAATTTAAGAAAAAACTTGAAAGAGGCAACGTTATGAAAAAAATAATATCGATTTTAATGGTGGCTATTTTAATGATTGCAATCGTACCTCTTGCTACTTTTGCCGCGTCACTTGATTCATATGGTGTTTTTACATATGCGGTAACCGATGAGGAGGTAACAATTACCCGTTGCGACATTTCTGCTTTCGGAGATATTACAATACCTTCCACTATTGGCGATTATGCTGTTACACAAATTGGGCCCCTTGCATTTCAAGGCTGCGATAAGATAAAAAGTGTAAATATTCCTGATGGAGTTAGACGTATTGACGGTTGGGCGTTTTCTAATTGTAAAGCTCTTACCGATATAACTATACCTGAAAGCGTTATCGGCATAGCTGAAAATGCTTTTTACGGCTGTACAGTACTTAAAAACGTGCATATCAGCAATACTGATGCTTGGTGCAGAATTTCTTTCGGAGAAAATTCAAATCCCCTTGAATATGCCGAGAATTTTTATCTTAACGGTGAGCTTGTTAAGGAAATCGTTATTCCCGAAGATGTAACAGACATCGCTTCATATGCTTTTAGCTGCAATAGTATCGAAAGCATTACTATACCTGCAAGTGTTAAGAATATAAAAGAGGAAGCGTTTTCAGAATGTGACAGCCTTAAGAATGTGTTTATAACAGATATTGCTGCTTGGTGCAACATAAATTTTGAAGGTCATGCCGCTTATCCTTTATCATATGCAAATAATTTGTATCTGAACGGAGAGGCAGTTGAAGATATAGTTATTCCAGACAGTGTTGCTTTCATTCCAAGATTTGCCTTTAGTTGTCGCAGTATTAAGAGTATAATTATACCTGATAGTGTTGTTGGAATTTCCGATAATGCGTTCCTTGGGGCTGCTAATCTTGAAAAAGTAATAATCGGAAATGGCGTTGAAGTAATAAGCGATTGGGCGTTTTCAAGCTGTACCAAACTTAATGAGGTAAAAATAGGCGAGGGCGTTAAAACTATAGGTAATTGGGCGTTTTCAAATTGTGTAAGTCTTAACAATGTAAGTGTACCCGTAGGTGTTAAAATTATTGGTGATGACGCATTCGCAAACTGTATAATTCTTAAAAGTATAAATTTGCCCGATACTATAATTAGTATTGGCGACGGAGCTTTTTTCCATAGTGACAATTTAAAGGATGTTTGGTATACAGGTAGCGCTCAAGATAAAGAAAGTATCAGTATTAGCGTATATAACGATGTCTTAAATAATGCTGAATGGCATTTTAACACCTGTAAATCAGAGCATTATTACGGTGATGATTCTATATGTGATTTTTGCGGCTTCGGGGACATAAATATATCTGAAATTTTCCCCGATACTCAAAGCAATGCTTGGTATAGCGATGCAGTAGCATATGTATATAGTCAGGGAATGATGAAAGGATATTCTGATGGAACCTTTGGCGTTTCGGACGGAATACAGCGTCAGGATTTCCTTGTAATGTTAGCCCGCTTTGACGGTGTAGATTTAACACAGTACGGTTATGATTGCAATATGCCTGATGTAGCACGTGATAGCTACTATGAAGCCGCAGTAAACTGGGGCGTAGAAAAAGGAATAACCACAGGCTATATGAACGGAAAATTCGGCGTAGGCGATATGATAACAAGGGAACAAATCGTTACTTTCCTTTACAGATATGCAAAATATAAAAACATAGATGTAGAGAACGTAACCGATACAAAAGCCAAAGCATTCCCCGATTATAACACCGTAACCGATTTTGCCGAAGCACCTATAATCTGGGCAATAGATAAGGGCGTAATAAACGGAAAATCAGGATATATTGCACCTCAGGGCAATGCACAGCGTTGCGAAATCGCACAGATAATGTATAACATTTTCTTAAAAGATATTTTTTAAACAACAAAACACGGATGGTTTTGCCATCCGTGTTTTATATTAGTAGCAGATTTTTAAAATTGAAGCTATACTTTCATCTTTATGGAGCATAGCAAGGTAAAAATAATTGTCGCAATCTAAACGCTTAATTTTTAATTTTTCACCCTCAAAGCAAGGGGTTTTATATGCAATTTCAATTTCTTTGATGTTAAGTTTTTCAATTTCCTCACAAGATAGCATACCAAAAAAAGCTCTTAAATAAACGGCATTGTTCATATGATTGCCTAAGTCAATATCAGTAGATTTTACAGTGTAGCTACCAAAATCGTTACTGCTACTAAAATCTATCATAAATCTATCAAACGGCTCATCGCAAACCCTATCTTCAAGATGTAAAAGGGCCTCAGGATAAATTCCGTCAACCTTTTGAAGTCTGCCTGAATTGGTATCAATAACGGCCCATTCAGTTTTCCCCTCAACTAATAATTCTTCACTATTAGAAAGAGTATAGTATCTGTTGCATCTGATTCGGTTAGGTTTTTCAGGCCAAGTAGCAGCGCTGATTTTTTCCATCATAGCTGGAAGACGGTGAAATTTCACCTTAGTTTTAACTGCAAGCCAGAATAAACCCTTGGGACCTAAAACATCAAGACCAACCTTAAGCTCGGCGGCATGATAGGTTGCAAGGTCACCAAAAAAAGCCACAACAGAGGGAATACTTAAAACCCCTTTATTGTTGCAAAGACTTACGGGTATCTGATAATTTGTTGTAAATTTATTGTTCATAATTATAACTTCCAAATCTTCAAATTGAAAATATTATATCATAAAAATGTTGGATGGGCAAGATGGAATACTCGTTCCACTCGGATGAAATCTGCTTCGCAGATGAAATTAAATCCATTTGTCCGCCGTCGAGGCGGATTTCATCAACCCGAAAGGGAGGATTTAGTTGAAAAGAACCCAAATTTGTCTACGACAAATGTGGGTTCTTTTCTGGTGCACCTGAGCATTCTATAATCGAACCGTTTACCTCTTTAAGAGTCACGGTTTTGCTTTCTTCCATATAGTTTTTCTTCTCGCTCTTTTTTAGCACACTCGGCACAGATTTGACCACAACCAATCTCGTAATTTTCACGCCAATCAATCGGCATAGAAACAGGTATACAAGTCAATGCGCCACATATTACACAACGCTCAAATTCTTCTGTAACGGGAGTTTTATCCACGCTATCAATCTCTTTTTTAGACTGTTGATAAGTAGTAGGCTTTCTGAAGAAACTTAAGATTTTATCAAACATTTTATTTTTCACTTCAGTTCCTCGCTATTCATTGGGTTTAGCTTTTGAACGTGTATATCTCTTGTCGAGAAGAACGAGAACTATACAGGCTGTACCGCTGATAATCATCATAATAAACCAGAACGTAATATTGCTATCGTCTCCGGTAGGCGGTGCAGAGGCGTGATCCGTATAATAGGTGTTTTCAAACCTTGCAATGACATCATTCACGGCTTTGCCATCCATTGTGATTGTTGAAACAAGCTTATTATCGCCACTTAAAGTAATGGCGATAGAAATATCATAAACTTTGGTATCATAGGTAACACCAGTGATACCATTATCAGTTTCGTATAACTTGTATGTATAGGTTTTACCAACATCAGTCGCGGTAAACGGAAGAACAAAGACCGCTTTACCGTTTTCATCCGATTTAAGAGCCTGCTTTTCACCGCTTATGGTATTTTCCAAAACAAATTCAAATCCGGCAGGGCTGATGGATGAAATACCAGTGTTCTTAACTGTCTTATTCACACCAATATTAACCTCAATATCATCCGGTTCTGAAACAACAGGGATAAAGGTGTTGTTGAATGTGACAGAAACCTTATATTTTCCGTCTTTCTCGGTTACTTTAGCGTTCTGTGCGGCGGTTACAGTCGATACTTCTAATTTGCCATCCATATCCACATCGGTAACTTTAATGTCAAATGTGTTTACACTTTTGTCGTAATCCACATTTTCAAGATCACCTACAACCTCAGTCATACGGAAATTGTATGTGCCAACTTTGTCAAATGTAAGCGCCTGTATCAAGTCACTAAAATTAAATTGATTAAAGGCGGTGTTATTCGCATCATAGGTAACGGCTTTTGTACCAATAACCGTCCAAGTTCTATCGCCCTGCTTTTGTTCTAATGTAAATGAGAAAGTATCTTCACTTTGCCACTCGCGTCCTTCAAGAATCTTTGTGCCTACGACGGATACATTAACAGGCTGTACGCTTGCCGGTGTATAGACGTTCACGTACTCGAATTTTAAACTGCCGTCTTCGGCTACGATTCCTTCCATAGTGGCAGTACCGTCTTTTACAGTAAAGCCGTTTCCATCTTTCTGTATTTCTGTAACAGTTACCTTCGTACCCGCGTCAATGCCTTCAACGGCAAAAGATTCTCCGGGCTTTACGGATATTTGAATAGAGCCATTTTTATCAGCAACAATATCTCCTGTTGTGGTTTTAATTGTGGTATTGGCATAAAGCGAACCAAAATCTACCTTGAAATCAAAAGCAATATTATCCGGTATCACATATTCATCGCCAAAAGGATGTTCAACATTCTTACTAATCAAAAGATTACTTATGATGTTATCAAACGGAACAAAAATGTTTATCAAGCTATCTGTTTTTGTCACAATAAAACCAAAGGTGGTATTAACCGTAGAAGTTAGAAGCACTATCAGCGAAACAAGCAATGCTAATCGTCTGAATATTTTGTTTTTTAACAATGTATTTGCCTCCTTGCAAAAGGGAAAAGAATCATCAGCAATCAAAAGGTACAACCTCTTCACTATTACTTATTACTTCAAGTTGTACCCTTTGATTACTGCCCATCTGAGAAGGATGGGCAGTGCGAGGTAAAAATGTTTGAAGACAAGACACATTTTATTACCACGCTCACTACAGAGAAGACCTCTGTTGTAAGTAGATTAATACTTCACAAACGGAATTAAGGATAACCATAATCTCCGTCTTTTGCGTATCCAATAACGGCGTTCAGATCCATTATTTCGCCGAATTTCGCTATTTAGATACCTTAACTCATGGGAAAAGCCGTTGAAGAAAGAAACCAAACCGAACAACAATAAAAACAGAAAAAATGCGGCAACGATGCCAATGAGCACATAAAGTGCAGTGTCGGGATTATTTGCTGGGGTCATTTTCTTCTCCTGTTTCTTTGACTTTAGGGGTTTCTATGCGGTCATCGGTTCCGGCCATACTGCAGATAGCGCAAATGCCAAATCCAAATATACCGCCTACAATAAGACCTACAATGAATTGTAACATTGGGAATCAACTCGCTTCAACTAAAAAATACTTTTGCTTGATTTATCTTTATACAGTACATCAGCAATCAAAAGGCACAAAGACTTTTTATGCCCTTTGATTGCCGCCTATCCCTCACGGGGAGGGATAGGACGGACTTAAAATGAAAAAAACAGATTAATCTTTGATAACAGTTACACCATTAAAGGAACTAATACCATAAATTCCTTTTCCGTCACGGGCACCAAATAGAAAATCAAATGCAATCAGTTGATTATGTGTTTCATCAGCATCGTGGTCGCAAGTGGAAAGGTCGATACCGCCGTAGCCAAGACCTGCTTCAACACGTCTAAACTTGAATTCGCCTGCATCTGCATAGCTGGGCGTGCCATAGCTTACATCTTCACAGTAGTGATAGTTTGCCCAATCGCCGAAGATTACCTCAACGTTTTCGCAAATAACACGTGCGGGATTTGCTTCTGTTCTACCATTTACTATATGATTGTCGCGAACGTCTGCTACAACCATACCGCAAGTTCTATAGTTATACCATTGATAGTTAGAAGTTGCGTCGTTGTAAACGTCTAATTTACATGCAATTTTACTGTTTTTAATAACAACATAGTTTCCTGTGTTCATTGCACCTACAACACCACCTACACGAGTGTCGTAAGAGCCCCACCATGAGCCGATGGTAGTGGTATCTTCAATGTTGATTCCATCGAAGGTTGTGGTTGTGCCATTATTGGAGCACCATGCAACAATACCACCTGTGTTGTGATTATAGTTTACAACGGTTGTATTTTTAAGGGTAATATTTTCAAAGTTAGAAGCGCCTGCATAAGCTGCGATACCGCCTGCATAACCCGAACCGTCATTTTCAATTAATGCACCGTCTAAAACAAGGTTTTTAACAGTACCTTCATAAACTGCGCCAAACAAAGCTACATGTTTAGAGTTACAGTCTTGGCGCAAATTTAAAATGGTTTTATTATTTCCGTCGAAAATACCGCTGAAATCTGCGTTTGATGCATCACCGATAGGCTCAAAGAGAACTCTGTTTCCGTTTTCATCAAGAGCATAAAGGTCGATGTTCTTTGTAAGGGTAATAGTTTTACCTGCAAATGTATTTCCGTCATCAACCAACTCTGCAAGACCTGCAAGCCGCTCTGCAGTGTTAATCACAAACTCGGTATCGGTGTCGTTGTACCAAGAAGTATCAGCTGTACCGTCCCAAGTATCAATAAAGCTTGCTTCATAATTATCAATCGCACCGGTAAACCATTCAACACAATAAACTTCGCCTGATTCTGTGTTGGTAGCCTCGGGCACACCGAAGGATGTGTCAAGAGCGTTCTTAGCGGCGGCATAAGATTTATTTTCTCTTTTGAAAGCAGAGATTGCATTTTCAAAACCTGCGGTCTGAGTAGCCTGAGAAAGAACGAGAATATCATATTTGCCATTGCCGTTACCATCAAGCTTTGCAACGTCTTCATTGGTTGCATCTTTGCTAAGATAAACCTGAAGCAGTGAAGGAATAGTTGTTTCGCCGGGTTTTACAGGTGCAGAATGAACGAACTCCATTACGTTGTACTTATAACCGCCAATTTCCTCCACGAAATCGTTTACAACAGTCCAAGCACCAGGGAATTTGAATTCACTTCCATTTTCTGAGTTATTAGAAATACCTATCTTGTTGAATTCTTCGTAAGTAAAACCACCCATTTCAAATGCAATGAGTGTTCGAACGTATGCATCGCTTGTGCCGGTGTTTTTTACCGAAACATACTTATCAACTACATTGTTCATTGTGAACTGACGATATGCTCCATTATCCTTGTCAACGTTTTTCCAACCGAGTTCACCAACATAAGGATAAAGTGGTTTATCTTGTACGAAATCAACAAGATTACCATTCTCGTCATACTGCTGCTCAATTTGCTCAATTTTAACGTTACCTATTGTCATAACGTTAACGTCTTCATCTGTTGATGTTAAGTAGGCTAAAGTTCCGCCGATAGCAAGAGCAGCAACTAAAACATAAGCGGTACACATCAAGAGTACCTTTTTGAGTTTTGACATATATGTATGCCTCCTTTTGATATTTGCCTGCATTCAAGACTTAACTTTTCTTCGATCCTGCAGGTCTTATATCGAAGAAAGCTTTATGCCTTTCGGCAATCAAAACACACAAACAGTTGCTTATGTGCTTTGATTGCCGCCTATCCCTCACGGGGAGGGATAGGACGGTTTTGCTAATTAGTTAATGGATTCGGGTGCGCTCACTTCGACACCATTTTTAATGAAAGTGCAGTTGTTCCAATTAATTGTAGTTCCTGTAGCTTTATCTATAATGTGAGCTTGTGTTGCAGGCCACTGACCGGCAGGAGCAGTTGCACTATCTTTTTCAGTTGCGATGACAGTACAATTATTGAAAGTGAGAGTGCTGTTAGTAGCGAGACTATTTACAACAACTGTTGCAAAATTATTTGAATAAGGGTACTGAGTGTTGTTGTATCCCAAATTCACACCCTCAAGTACACAGTTATCAAAGGTTGCAACCGTATTGGGAGAGTAGGTCTGGAATGCACAGTAACCGGTCAAAGTGGAATCTTTGATGTTAAGAGTTGCTTGCGCGTTTTGACCTGCGACATTAACTCCGTAATACTTTGCAGTAATCTCGCAATCAATAATGGTTACATCCAAATCACCGCTATTGTTGTAGAAGGAAATGCCGCGCTCCTTATCAGCAGCATCCAACTTCACACCAACGAGAGTGACCGTTACATCTTCAGTATTATCCATAACGTTTACAACGCGGGTGCCGTTTGAGGGTGCAGTGATAGTATGACCATTGCCGAGAACGGTAAGCTCACCATTTACCTCAAGCTGCTCACTCAGATCAATGTTGTTGTCAAGAATAACAGTTGTATCGCCATTAGCAATTGCTTTTTCCAGTTCATCAACAGAAGAAACGGGATTTACCCAAGGATGGTTGGTAGTAGTTATATCACCAAATGCGGTATCAAGAGCAGTCTCAGCATCGGCAAAGCCGTCAGCCTGAACAGCCTGGGAAACGACAAGGATGTCGTAAGTGCCGTTCTTGTTGCCGTCCAGCTTCTCCACTGTTTCGTTGGTGGCAGCAGAGTTCAGATAGACCTGAGCCAGAGAGCAGGGAGTCGTAGCACCTGCGGGGAGCACACCGTCGGTATGAGTACCCTTGAAGCCCTGGTACACGTATTCATAAACAGCGTAGTTCTTGCCATCAATAGTAACTTCAATGGCCTCTTTGATATTCCAAGCACCATGATAGGATTTGCGAGTCATAAGTTTCGACTCATCTAAGGACAAACTGCCCATTTCAAAAGCAATCAGAGTACGAACATAAGCGGGGGTGTTGCCGGTGTTCTTGACAAAGACAAACTTGTCCACAGCGTTCTCACTTTTGAACACCTGCATGCCGTTATAGGAACCAAGCTCTTCGAACATGACGACAGTATTTTGATAGTTGCCTGCACCGTAATTAATGGGTTTGCCTTTATCATCGATTTCAGTGGTAGGAACCAACATCTTGCCCTGCTCGAAGGCCTCCAACATATAGCTGTCTCTACCACCGATGGTTTTGATAGGATAGGTACCGTCATCGTTCTGAACGCGCTGAAGCTCAATCTGCTCAATCTTTACATTGCCGAGAGTCATAACGTTTACGTCATCATCAGTGCTTGTGAGGTAAGCCAAAGTTCCGCCAATAGCAACTGCTGTCACGAGAACAAAGCTTAAACCTGTAAGTAAAATACTCTTAAGTTTCATAGTGTTTTTCCTTTCAATTAAATAGTTTTTATTATGCAACGGATTTTCCGTTTACATTAGGGATTTACGGGCTGAGTTTTTGCCCAAGCGTCAGCAGCGGTAGCGATATTGCTGTCACGCTGTACCGCATAAGCGGTAACAATAAGCTTAGGATAATTGCTTGCGCCGTTTGCATCTAAGGCATTAAGCATTTCCTTGGTAACTTCGCCTTTTACGCTAACAGTATCGCCTTTAATTACAGTGAATTCAGCATCTTGTGCTGCTTTTGATACTTCTCTGTAATAAACACCGTCAACATTGTCAAGCTTAGTCCAACCGTCTGCCATCTC
Source organism: Acutalibacteraceae bacterium (assembly GCA_045605605.1). Classification (GTDB taxonomy): domain Bacteria; phylum Bacillota; class Clostridia; order Oscillospirales; family Acutalibacteraceae; genus UBA737. The sequence goes on from JAZUQH010000024.1 coordinate 66,125, forward strand.
ATAGGTCATAAAATTATCGAAGTTTGCGGTCTTCTCCAATTTCACAAAAAGATAAGCGTTTTCGCTGTTAGCCTTAAAGGTAACCTTGGGGTCTTTTGTGATAGTGTGACCGGGAACCATTGGATAGGTGTTGGTGTTGGGATCATTATCACCGTCTTTATTAGTGTCGGTTTCTTCAAGGGTAATATTGATATCGCCGTAGGTAAAGGTGTTAACAACAGGGTCGGTTTCGGTAACGAGCCAAGCCAAAGTACCACCTATAACAGTGCAAAGGACAAGAGCAAGTGAAGCGAGCATAACAGCTAACTTTTTACCGCCGAGCTTTATGGATTTTTTATAATGTTTTCCTCTCATTGTCGTGTTCCTCCTTTCTTCAAGTTTTTATTTCAACAGGCGGAGAAACACGAATTTAACCGTCTGCTTGAAAGCATTGAATTTATAGATTAGCCGTTAATCTGCTCATTAAAAGCAGTCCAGGCATCATCTGCATCTACAAAGCCGGTTGCCTGAATAGCGTGGCCGATAACTGTGATTTTAAGGTTGGCGATAGATTTCATATCCTTGCTATCAAAAGCACTGGGAACGGTGATGGAATCAAAGAGTGCATCCAACTTGGTATCGGTTGCGGACTTTGCAACAATCTCTTTGTATCGGAACTCATATGTAATAGTGTTTTTCGCAGTATCTCTGGTCACAGTTTCATAAACCCAATTTGTAGCGTCATAACCATTAAAAATTGTGGTGAGGTCTGCCTTATCGGGTGCGTAAATCGCATCAAACTCATCAGCACAGTTAAGGGTCAAGAGCATACGAACATAAGAATCTTCACTCTTTGCTTTAACGGTTAAAGAGGGGTCTTTAACATAGGTCTGACCGGGAATAAGATGGTAATTATTCTCTTTAACACGGTCGGCACCTGCTATTTCAGTTCCGTCAGCATTTACTGCCGCTTCATCCAAAGAGATGTTTACATTACCGACGGTAAAAGTGTTTACCACTTCATCTTGACTGGTAAGGTAAGCTAGTGTTCCTAAAACGGATACAGTAACAAGTAATACCGCGCATAAAACAGTGATTAGAACTTTTGATTTTTTCATAGCAAGGTCTCCTTTTTTATTTAAAATTTAATTTTGCTCTGTTTGGGCTTTCTTTTTATCCTTGTCGTCAAGAACAAGGCTTATCATTATTTCAATAAGAACAAGTGCAACGGCAACAGTGATGGCTATGTATTTTCCGGGCGGTACTGCCATATAAGTGGCCAGATACCCGAGCAGCGGGATACAGAACACAGCTTTTCCGACTACTCTATCGCGATCAACGAGTGGATCTGCCGTATCGTTTTCATCACCTTTTGTACGGAAACGAAAAAGATCGGGATTATCTTCATCATGAACAATCTCGATGATACGATGAGTGCAAAGAGTACCGCCTTCCATCTTATAGGTGATAACATCGCCGACCTTTAATGTTTCGGGATTTACATCCTTTATGTAAAGGAGAGAACCTGTGGGATACACCAATTGCATCGAGCCGGACAAAACAGAGTAAGGCTTTAGTCCTACAAACTGCAAACCGTGAAGCAGAATGGCTAATACCACAACTACTATCACCAACGCATTGGAGATAACTTTTAATAACTTTCTTGTTTTCGTGTTCATTACTTTGGATTATCTCCTTACTCGTGTTTAAAATACTGCTTGACAGATTGATAGATTACACGGAACACATGCTCGGTGTAATTATCCTTTTTGGACATCTCATCATTATGTACCATTACAGCGAAATCAAGCATTACATTTAATATGTGGTTAAGTATCATCCAGACGTCTGCCTCATCCTTAAAAGCATCCTTGAATTTATTTACAAGCGTCATAAATCTTTGCTTGTGAATCTCGGCGGAGTACTTCTTAAAATACGGCGAATAATAGTAGCGAACATACATTAGAATTTCATCTTTATTTCCAACAAGAAAACGCCATATTGCTAAAAAATAAATTCTGCATCTTGTTTCGTAATCCATCTCGCCCATATACATAACATCAATATGGAGCAAGCATTTGTCTAGCAGTTGTTTATCAAGATGTTCGAAGGCTTTTTCAAACAATTTCTCTTTGTTTTCAAATAAACGGTATATATATACCTCGTTAATGCCTGTTGCGTTGCTTATTGCTTTTGTTGTGGCTTTGTCAAGTCCGTTCTGAGCAATGACATGGATAGTTCCATCTATTAATGCTTGGCGTAAGTCATCCTGTTTCATTTCCTTTTTCCCCTTTGTAAGTGTTTACTACAAATTTCAGCAAAAAATTACAAACGCCCAGCGTTTGTGTTTTAGTTACACATAGTCTTTTACGAGGGGAGTGAGTATCTATAAAATTGCGTTAAGATTGTCGTCTGATACATAATTTTTAAGGTTTGGTGAGTGGTTCTACGTTTACGACGCTTTCTTTACCGCATCGTTTGCATTTAATCGGCAGATTCTTAATCTCTGTGTCGGGAAGCAACCATAGTACCGTGCTCTTGCCACACAAGGGACACAGAAATCGTCGACGTGTCGTTTCAACATCGTTGTCAATTGGTTTGTTTTTTAATGTGTTTTGCAAATGGGATCACCTCGTTTTGTGCTCGGTTGCGTCAAATAACCTTAAAAAAAGAAAAGCCTGTACCATAATCGTATACAACGATTAAATGGCACAGGCTCTTAGGCTCAGGCGCTGGGGTTGGTTCTGCATATTATACAGGGGTACTAAACTCACTTTATTAAGATTATGCGTTTGCTTAAATTATAACGATATGGGGCAACATAATGGTTATTATGTTACGTCGTGTGGGCTAAAAAACCGATGTTAAAAAAACATCGGCAACACATAATGGTTATTATGTTGTATTAAACAATAAGAATAGACAGTATACCTTCATTAAATGTTTAAAGGCAGCTAAAAATAGGTACAACAAATCAGACCTTTTGAAAACAATAACCAAAAGGTCTTGATTTTCACGCCCAAAATCCGTTAATTTTATGCAAATCTCAATTTTTTTGAAAAACCACTTGTTTTTTCATATGTATTATGTTATAATAGCCATTACTTAAAAAGTAACGAGACATGCTTGTTCGGCTTTATGAACAACATAATAACCATTATGTGTTGCCGATGTTTTTTTAACATCGGTTTTTTAGCCCACACGACGTAACATAATAACCATTATGTGATATTCAACCGCTGCTCTGAGTGGCGGTTTTTCTTTTTATATAATGAGTCGCATATTTTCCATACGGCGCTGATGCTCGGCACCAGTTGTGATGATATAAATGCGAGTGGTATTAATGTTTGAGTGGCCAAGAATGTCTGCTAATTTTGCAATATCTTTTTCAATACCATAAAAGGTCCTTGCAAACAGGTGCCTCAGATTGTGTGGAAATACCTTCCCAGGAGAAACTCCGGCCTGCTCACACAAACTCTTCATTTCTCTCCAAATATTACTACGGTCAAGCGGTTTACCGCTTTTGGTCACGAAAATTATTCCGGAGTTTATTTTCTGTTCTGTAGCATATCGAAGCAGTTTTTTTCGCAGGGCACTGACAATAAATATCTTTCTTGTTTTTCCCTTGCAGGATACAATGGCTTCTCCTTTACGTACAGCCTCCACCGTAATACTTTGCAATTCACTAACACGAATGCCCGTTCCGCAGATCGTCTGCACCACAAGGGAAAGCCGTTCGTTTTTCTTTTGTTCAGCCGTTCTCACAAGAGCTGTATATTCCGCTTTGGTGAGTTCCTTTTCCTCGGAGCAGTACGCTTCTTTTTGTACCTTAAACTGTTTTACACAAAGATCGTGCCAACCGAGGAATCGAAAAAAGGAATTGAGAGCCGCCAACATAGAGTTTGCACTTCTGATAGCGTAAATTTGCTCCAAGGATGTCTTGTATTCCAATACAAGAGGCTTATCCAAGGGCTTATCTGTAGCATATTCGACAAACAGGTGTATATCTCGCATATACTTTTCGATTGTAGCGGTTGCTTTTTCGTTCTCGATTAAATAATCCTTAAACGAGTTTATTGTTTGATTGGTAATAATTCTTTTTTTCATACCAAAACCTCCATTTCATATCTTTATTTTACTATTATTTTGCACTTTAACTATAAAGTTAAACATCAGATGCAAAACGGAGTTTGGGCATATTAAATTTTTCAGAGCGTATTGAGATTTACTTATCTAAAATATTGATTACCGGAACACCTTTTCTCTTTGCATACATAATGGTGTTCTTAGTTCCACTGGGAGCAGACTTCTTTTATAAAATCTGCCTTTGACATAATAATGGCATACCGTTTTTGCCATTCAATAGACCATCTGTTTTCAAAACCCGTATGCGGACTTGCTGCTATCAGTTTAAGCGGAAGATCTTCCTTTTCCCGAAGTTCCAAAATCACCTATTAAATTAAATGTAAGTGCTATAGCAAAGAAAATAATTCTTATTTTGTGGTCTTCATTTCAAATCTCCTTTATGTACGAAATCCATTGAAACGAAGAAGTGGCAGTACAGAAAAACATTCTGTACTGCCACAAACAAAGGCTATTTAATATCTTTTAAGAAAACAACAAACCCGAACGTTTCACCGATAGGTTGTAGGTTCGGGTTTGAATGCTTTGGTGCCGCTGACCGGACTTGAACCGGTACGGTGTTGCCACCGAGGGATTTTAAGTCCCTTGCGTCTGCCTATTCCGCCACAGCGGCATATCAAATATGATATATTATTTAAACGTTTTTGTCAAGAGTTTTATTTATTTTTTGCAGTTTTAATTGAATAAAACTTTGGTATATGTTATACTAAAGTATATAAATTCACAAAATATGGCTTTTTCCGTAAAATATAATGCGGAAGGGTGTGTTTTGGTGTGAAAAAGAAGCTTTTTTATATTTTAAGAAGTTGGCTTATACTTATACTTTGTTTATCAATTTTACTTTGCGCAGCACTTTTTAAAGTAAAGCCTATCGTTTCTGCGGCGGCTATTAACAAGGCTAAACTGATTTTAACAAGCGCTGCAGATGAAGCCATTCTTTCGGTAATGAAAGAAGAGAGTATAAAGTATGATGATATCGCCAATGTTACTCGCAGTGAGGATGGCAATATCAATGGAATTGAGATAGATACAACGGCGGTAAATTTACTTAAAAGCAGTATGTCCAAGGAAATCAGTGAAATTGTTTCTCGGGAAAGCTTTTATAATATTGATATTCATATCGGAACTCTTATGGGAAGTGAATACACCTCAGGGTTAGGACCAAAAATTAATTTTAAATTTCAGATTGCGCCTACCTCGGTTGTAAACTTTAAAAGTCACTTTCAGTCGGCAGGTATCAACCAGACTCTGCACAGAATAATTATTGAAATAAAAATGTCGGCTTCTGTTTTGCTTGCGGGATATACCGATAGTTTTTCTGTTTCCACCTCGGCTATTGCCGCTCAAACAGTTATTGTTGGCGCCGTACCTGAAAACTTCACGAACGTTGAAGAGGATGACGGTGAGGATTTAGCAGATGAAATTTTCAACTTTGCAAATTAAAATATTCGGAGGAAGTTATGGAGTTTAAGGATGCAAAAATTAGAATAGCAGAGCTTGTTAAGATTATTCGTTATCATAACGAGCTTTATTATAATCAGGATGCTCCTGAAATCGAGGATTTTGAGTATGATGCGCTTATGCGTGAATTAAAGGCGCTCGAAAAGGAGTTCCCCTCACTTATCACACCTGATTCTCCCACTCAAAAGGTGGGAGGAGCCGCCCTTAAGCTTTTTTCTCCCGTTGCTCATAAGGTAAAGATGGAAAGCCTTCAGGATGTTTTCAGCATTGAAGAATTGCGAGAATTCGGGCAAAAAATCGATACTGCAAAAACTTCCTTTTCGGTAGAGCCTAAAATTGACGGATTATCAGTTTCCCTTGAATATGAGGATGGTAAATTTGTTCGTGGCTCCACCCGTGGTGATGGGGTTACGGGCGAGGATGTAACTGCAAACCTTTTGCGTATTGAACCTATTCCGAAAACTATCGATTTTGACGGATTTTTAGAGGTTCGAGGCGAGGTTTATATGCCAAGAGAAAGCTTTGAGCGTCTTGTTAAAAGCCAAGAGCTAATGGGCGAGGCTCCTGCTAAAAATCCCCGAAATGCCGCTGCAGGCTCACTCAGACAAAAAAATTCCGAGGTTACAGCAAAACGTGGCCTTGATATGTTTATTTTCAATATTCAGCAGATTAAGGGTAAGGAGTTTTCTTCCCATATAGAAACCCTTGATTTCCTAAAAAGCTTAGGCTTCCACGTTTTGCCCTCATATAAAAGATGCTCTACCATCGCTGAGGCAATAGAAGAGGTTGAGCGTATAGGTGAGAGCCGAGGGAATCTGCCTTATGATATAGATGGCGCCGTTATAAAGGCTGATAATCTATCATATAGGGATGAGCTTGGCAGTACTGCAAAATATCCCAAATGGGCTGTTGCTTATAAGTATCCCCCTGAGGAAAAGGATACAGTGCTAAGAAGCATCGAAATTAACGTTGGCAGAACGGGCGCTCTTACTCCTACTGCAGTGTTTGACCCAATAGAGCTTGCAGGTACCACCGTTAGCCGCGCTGTTCTTCATAATGAGGATTTTATATCGAGTAAGGGTATTTGCATTGGAGATGTTATTCGAGTTAGAAAAGCGGGAGAAATTATTCCTGAGGTTTTATCGGTTAGTCAGCATAAAGGCGAAAATCCCCCTTATAAAATGCCTGAGGTTTGTCCTTCCTGTAATTCACCCGTTAGCCGTGAGGAAGGGGAAGCGGTTATCCGTTGCCATAATGCTGCTTGTCCTGCGCAGCTGCTTCGTCACCTTATCCACTTTACATCCCGTGATGCTATGGATATTGAGGGCTTAGGACCTGCTGTTTTAGAACAGCTTTTGGATGCAGAGCTTATTTCTAATATTGTTGATATTTATACCCTTGACGGAAACAAGGTTTTAGAGCTTGAAAGAACGGGTGAGAAATCCGTTAATAACCTTATAAACGCCATTGAAAAATCTAAGGAAAATGACCTATCTCGGCTTATTTTTGCATTTGGTATACGTCATATAGGCAGTAAGGCTGCAAAGCTCATTTCTGAGCATTTTCTAAGCATGGATGCGGTTTTAAATGCTAAAAAAGAGGATTACCTCGCAATCGAGGGCTTTGGCGAAATTATGGCTGAGTCGGCAGTGGAGTTTTTCTCCCTTGAAAGCACAGTAGATATGATAGAAAGCCTTAAAAATTTAGGACTTAATATGCAGTCTAATAAAGAAATTAAGGGCGATATTTTTGCAGGTCTAACCTTTGTTTTAACAGGCACTCTCCCCACTTATACAAGAAGTGAGGCAGGGGATATAATCGAATCCTTAGGCGGCAAGGTTTCTTCCTCCGTTTCTAAGAAGACAAGCTATGTCTTAGCAGGCGAGGAAGCAGGTAGTAAGCTTGATAAAGCCAATGCCTTGGGTGTTAAAGTAATAACAGAAGAAGAATTTAATCAAATGATAAAAGGATAAAATGAGGCAAGTATAATGTAAATATTTTATAAATTCCATTGTCTGTAAGTCTAAAGTCACATTTAAACTTTTAACTCTTAACAAACAAACACGGGTGGCTGATGCCACCCGTGTTTGTTTTATGGAATTGCTAACTATTAGCAGCAGCCGCAACCGTTGTCGCAACCATTGCCGCATCCGCCGTTGTTACCGCCGCAGCAGCAAACAAGGATGAGGATGAGGATGAGAATCCAAGAGCAATTTCCGCCAAAACCATTATTACACATTAAAAAGACCTCCTTTGTCTTTCATCACATACTATGCAAGGTCGCTTTTTTGTGTTACATTTATGAACAATTATTTAATTTTAAAAAGTGGGTATTGACTTTTACTGACTTTCGTGTATAATAAAAGTCAAGGAAAGTCAAAAAAGGTGATGAATTATGAGAATAAGCGACTTGATAACAGAAGAAATAATCAGAATGTTAAATGAATCTGAGGCAAATACTGCGGAAATTCAGCGAAATGAGTTTGCAGGTCTTTTGGGCTGTGCGCCAAGTCAGATTAACTATGTTTTAGCTTCCCGATTTACCCCTGAACACGGGTATATTATAGAAAGCAGAAGAGGCGGCGGAGGATATATACGCATAAAAAAAGTAGTGATGCGCAAATCCTCTGCTATAATGCACTTAATCAATTCTATAGGTGAAAAAATCGACCCCTTAAGCGCTCGGGTTGTTATAGAAAACTGCTTACAATCAGGGTTCATTGATGAAGTTAAAGCTAAGATTATGTGCGCGGCAATTTCTAATAACGTTATGAGATATATAGAGGTTGAGCGTAAGGATTATGTAAGGGCGGCTATACTAAAGGAAATGCTGCTTGTGCTTATAGGTCAGTAGGAGGTATTTTTATGCTGTGTGAAAAATGTGGTAAGAATAATGCGACTACTCATATACGTACCGTTGTTAACGGAGTAGTTACCGAAAAAAATCTATGCGGTTTTTGTGCCGCAGAAGAAGGGTATAACGGACTTTCCCATAAAGGTCTTGCGCAGATGTTGGCATCTATGTTTGATGAAACGGCATCTTTAAAAGCAGATAATTCAGTTCGTTGCTCCTGCTGTAATTCCACCTTTTCAGATATTGCGGCTAAGGGTAAGGTTGGATGTCCTGAGTGCTATAAAACCTTTTATAATGAGCTTTTGCCGTATCTAAAGAGGGTGCACGGCGCAACAAAGCATTCAGGTAAAATACCTAATAAGGCACCTCTTGCCGTAATGAAAGAGGAAGAAACCGTAGATACTCTCCGAATGAAGCTTAACGACCTCGTAAGAAACGAAAAATATGAGGAAGCGGCAGTAATAAGGGATAAAATTAAAAAGCTTGAGGAGGAAGAGAAATGAGTTATTGGTTTTGTGAGAACGGAAACGAAATGGATATGGCAGTGAGCACAAGAATCCGTCTTGCCCGTAATTTAGCAGGAGTTCCTTTTCCCTCAAGAATGACAGATGATTTGCGAAAATCGGTAAACGAAAAGGTAAAAAATGCTATTACCGGAAGCAACACTCCCTTTGCAAAAACGCTTCGCTTTATTGCTATGAAGGATATACCTGAAAACGAACGATTTTCAATGGTTGAAAGGCATATAGTAAGTCCTGAATTTGTTTCAAACTGTGAAAACAAGGCTATAATAATTTCGGAGGATGAAAGCATAAGCATAATGATAGGTGAGGAGGACCATATAAGGATTCAGGTTATCTTGGCAGGCCTCCAGCTTGAAAAGGCTTATGATATAGCTGAACAGCTTGATGCGCTTTTATGCGGAGCCCTTGATATTGCTTTCGATGAAAACTTAGGGTTTTTAACCGAATGTCCAACAAATTTAGGTACGGGACTCAGAGCTTCTCTTATGCTCCATTTGCCAATACTTGAAAGCACGGGCGAGATCAAAAGCCTTGCACAAGCAATTGAAAAAATAGGCTTTACCATAAGAGGTATGTACGGCGAGGGTTCATCAGCATCTGCATCATTTTATCAGCTTTCAAATCAAATAACCCTTGGAATCAGCGAGAAAAATGCTATCCAAAATCTTAAAACTATAACAATGCAGTTTATTGACAGAGAACGAAAGCTCAGAGAAACTCTTAATAAGATTAAAACAGAGGATTTATGCTTCAGAGCTCTTGGAACACTAAAAAGTGCAAGGGTTTTGGACAGTGAAGAAATGATGAAGCTTTTAAGTCACGTAAAGCTTGGAATCGGTATGGGCTTTATAGATGATAATATAAATCCCGTCAAGCTTTTTATTGAAGGTCAACCATATATGCTTATGAGTAGATATGGCAATATGAATCCTGATGAAAGGGATATAAAAAGGGCTTCAATAATGAGAGAAACATTTATAAATTAAAGGAGAAAATTTTATGAAATATAATTTCAGCGGATTTACCGAAAAGGCAAATATTGCCTTAAATCAGGCTATAAATTCAGCTGAGCAGTTAGGTCATACCTATGTTGGAAGCGAACATCTTCTTTTAGGGCTACTTCGTGTTGGAAGCGGTGTTGCCGCATCTGTGCTTATCGGTAACGGCATTACAGCGGAGAATATAGAAGAGTTACTTAAAGAAACGATTGGCTACGGTACACCCACAAAGCTTACACCTGACCATTTTACCCCGAGGGCTAAAAGAGTTCTTGAAACTGCGGTTGCAGGTTGCAATAATATGGGTAAAAAATATGTTGGTACCGAACATATTCTGCTTGGCATTTTAAGTGAAAAGGATAACTATGCAATTCGTTTTATGGATAAGTTGGGCGTAGATTCTACTGTTGTTGCCAATGATACTTTAAAGGTTACTGGTATAAATGGATCAGATATATCAGGTCAGCAATATAATCCCGATAGAAAAGACAGCGAAAATTCAAAAACACCAACACTCGAAAAATACGGCAGAGATTTAACAAATGAGGCGAAATCAGGCAAGCTTGATCCCGTAATCGGTCGAGGAGAACAGATTGAGCGTATGATTCAAATTCTTTGCAGAAGAACAAAAAACAATCCTTGCTTAATCGGTGAGCCAGGGGTTGGAAAAACTGCGGTTGTAGAAGGTCTGGCGCAAAAAATTGTTTCAGGCGATGTTCCCGAAATTTTACTTAATAAAAAAGTAATCACTCTGGACCTTACAGGAATGGTGGCGGGTACTAAATACAGAGGCGATTTTGAAGAACGAATCAAAGCTATAGTTGAGGAAGTTCAGAAGTCTGATGATATTATTGTATTCATTGATGAAATCCACACAATAATAGGAGCTGGCTCTGCCGAAGGCTCTACTGATGCCGCCAATATTTTAAAACCATCCTTAGCTCGTGGCGATTTTCAGTTAATCGGCGCTACCACTATCAGCGAATATAGAAAAAACATTGAAAAGGATTCTGCCCTCGAACGTCGTTTCCAGCCTATAAGTATTGATGAACCAAATGAAGATGATGCAATACTTATCTTAAAGGGACTTAAGGATAAATATGAAGCACATCACAACGTAAAAATTTCAGATGATGCTATCGTTTCAGCGGTTAAACTGTCCTCAAGGTATATTAACGATAGATTTTTACCCGATAAGGCTATTGACCTTATTGATGAGGCGGCTTCTAAGGTAAGACTTTCAGAAAGTGCTGTTCCCAATGAAATAAAAGAATTAGAACAGGAAATTTCTGATGCACAGGCAGAAAAGGAAGAGGCAATAGCTTCGCAAAATTTTGAAAAGGCCGCATCCTTCCGTGATAAGATAAAGGTTTTGGAAGAGAAAATAAAAGAGATTAAAAATAAGAAAAATGGTGGAAATGCAGATTTTTTAGGCTTAGTAACCGAGGAGCATATTGCGCAGATTGTTTCTCAGTGGACGGGTGTTCCCGTATTACAGTTAACCGAAGAAGAGGGAAAAAGACTTCTACGCCTTGAAGATGAGCTACACAATAGAATTGTAGGTCAAAAAGAGGCTGTTACGGCAGTATCAAAGGCTATCAGACGCGGTAGAGTGGGACTTAAGGACCCGAAAAGACCAATAGGTTCATTTGTTTTCTTAGGACCTACAGGAGTTGGTAAAACCGAGCTTTGTAAAGCCTTGGCAGAGTCAATGTTCGGTAGCGAAAATATGATGATTCGCCTTGATATGTCAGAATATATGGAAAAGCATACGGTATCTCGTCTAATCGGCTCGCCCCCAGGTTACGTTGGCTTTGATGAGGGAGGTCAGCTTACCGAAAAGGTAAGGCAGAGACCATATTCCGTTATTCTTTTTGATGAAATTGAGAAAGCACATCCTGACGTTTTCAATATTCTTCTTCAGATACTTGAAGATGGTGTTTTAACCGATTCTCAGGGAAGAAAGGTTGATTTTAAAAACACGGTAATAATTATGACCTCAAATATCGGCGCTCGTCTAATTACCGAAAAGAAGGTTAATTTTGGTTTTGTTTCATCCCAAGATAAAGTAAACGAGGATATTAAAGATACCGTGCTTAATGAGTTGAAATCGGCCTTTAAGCCCGAGTTTTTAAACCGTATTGATGATATCATTGTCTTCACAAAACTAAGTAAAGATGAGATTAAGCAGATTGCGGAAAAAATGCTCCAAAATCTTAAGGAAAAAGTAAAAAACATCCAAATTGATATCGAGTTTACTGAAAATGTGGTTGAAAAACTTGCCGAAAATGGTTTCGATGATATTTACGGCGCAAGGCCCCTACGGAGAGAAATTCAAAGAAATATTGAAGATAGTCTTAGCGAAAAAATCCTTGACGGCAGTATTAAAAACGGCAGCAAAATTCTTTGTGATTATCAGGATGGCGAGTTTATTTTCAGTTAAAAAAACAGCAGGTCAAGCGACCTGCTGTTTAATTTTATGCGTGATGTGAATGTGTTACGTTTGTTTCGGGGCTTCTGAAAAGCAAGGAAATACACCAAACACCTGCAAGAGCGATAACGGTATAAATAATTCTGCTCATAAGCGCAGCTGAGCTTCCGAAAATCCAAGCAACGAGATCAAAGCTGAAAAGACCAACAAGTCCCCAGTTAAGAGCACCAACAATAATTAAAGCAAGGCAAATTTTATCTAACATAGTATCACCCCTTTCTTTATTAAAAGTTTTCCCGATTTTAATTTCAATTATTCAAAAAAGGGGAGGGCATCGGTCATATTTTCTGACCGATGCCCTCTAAATAAAAGCTTAACTCAATTATTTCATGCTGTTTTCGTAAGACTCGATCATCTTTTTAACCATCTGTCCACCGATAGAACCAGCCTGCTTAGAAGTGAGGTCGCCGTTATAACCCTGCTTAAGATTTACGCCAACCTCGTTAGCAGCCTCCATCTTAAAACGGTTGAGTGCGTCCTTTGCTTCAGGTACTACGTTCTTAGCCATTGTCAAATTCACCCCTTTGTTTAGGAAATATTGCGTTTGCAATATTATTCTGTGAAAATTATCTGTCAATATTAAAGGAAATTTATGAGATTTTTAAAAACAATTACTGACAAGCAATATTGATTAGATATTTTTTAATTGTTTCTGCGGCTCTTTTTCGTTTTTTGGTATTGTAATATTAATTTTGATATGTTAAAATTTACTGGGTGATTAATTTGAAAATTTTGATTATACGTCACGGTGATCCTGATTATGTTAATGATTCACTCACCGAAAAGGGATTTAAAGAGGCAGAATTATTATCTGAAAAGCTTAAAAATATGGATATTAAGTCTATTTATTGTTCTCCTTTAGGACGTGCTATGGCAACTATGGAGCCAACCCTCCAAAAGCTTGGAAAAAAGGCGGAAATTTATGATTGGTTAAGAGAATTTCCTGCCTTTGTTATTGATAATAAGACAGGTAACAAGAGAGTTCCTTGGGATTTAATGCCTTCGTACTGGACGAAGGATGAAAAATTTTATCACCGTACTAATTGGTTAGATACCGATATAATGAAAACTGGAAACGTGGCAGAAAAATATAATGATGTTTGTAAAGGCTTGGATGAGCTGCTTGCCCGTCACGGTTATGTTCACGATGGAAATATTTTTCGCGTAGAAAAAGAAAATAACGATACTATCGCTTTCTTTTGCCATTTTGGTGTGGAATGTGTATTGATTAGTCACATTTTAGGAATTTCTCCACCTGCTCTTTGGCAGGGATTTGTGGCATTACCAAGCTCGGTTACAACCCTAATAACCGAAGAAAGAGAGCAGGGTATAGCATATTTCCGTTGTAACGGATTTGGTGATTTATCGCACCTCTATGCAGGAAAAGAGCCACCTTCATTTTCAGCGCGTTTTTGCGAGACCTATTCTAATATGGAAGAGAGGCATTAAATGCTTTCGGTTTATGATGTTTTGGTTATCGGCGGTGGCGCCGCAGGACTTTGCAGCGCCATATCTCTTAAAAGAAAGAAACCTTCTCTTAATATTGCTGTTATTGAGCAGTTATCCCGCGTGGGCAAAAAGCTTATAGTTACAGGAAACGGCAGATGTAATATTACCAATGAAGATATTTTGTTAAGTAGCTTTCACTCTGAAAATGAAGGCTTTTTGAGTTGTGTTCTTGAAAATTATAATAAGGATATGACCAAGGATTTTTTTGAAAGCTTAGGCGTTGTTTTTACCTGTGATGATAGGGGAAGAATATATCCTTATTCTTTACAGGCATCTTCTGTAGTTGATGCGCTGCGTTTTACTTTGGATGAGCTTGGTATCTATGTGTTTACCGAAACAAAAATGCTTTCATACAAAAGAGATAATGAAACCTTTAAGGTTACAACCGATAAAGGTGACTTTAGAGGGAAAGCATTGCTTATTACTTCGGGCTTGTTTTCGGGCGGTAAAAAGCTTGGCAGTGACGGAAGTGTCTTTAATTATATGAAGCATGGTGGTTATAAAACAGTAAAAACAACCCCTGCTATTGTTCAGCTAAAAACCGATACCGATATAGTAAAGCAATTAAAGGGAATAAAGGTAGAGGCTAACGTTATATTAAAATCTGATAATAAATTAATTAGAGAAGAATTCGGTGAAGTGCTTTTCTGTGATTACGGACTATCAGGTCCGCCAATAATGCAGGTATCAAGGGCTGTCGATAGAGATAAAGCAGAAAAAACAGTTTATCTTGACCTTATGCCTCAATATGATTTTAGCAGTTTATATGAGTTGATAACCAGTAGAGCCAAAACTCTTAAAGAAAGAAAATTAGAAGAATTCTTTACAGGTCTCCTTAACAAACGAGTAGGTCAGGTGATTGTTAAGTCTGCAGGTTTAAAGCTTGCGGATAATGTAAACAGCTTAAACGATGCAAATATTAAAAAGATGGTTTCACTCATAAAAGGGTTGCCATTTAAAGTGATTTCCACAACGGGATTTGAAAATTCTCAAGTTACCGCAGGCGGAATTTCTTTGGATGAATTTAGTTCGGATACGCTTATGTCAAAGCGTGAAAAAGGCTTATTTGCCGCAGGGGAAATTCTTGATGTTGACGGTGATTGCGGTGGCTTCAATCTGCAATGGGCGTGGTCCAGTGCGTTTTGTGCCGCTGATGGCATAATTAAATATCTTGGCGGTGCTTAATGATACTACTTAATAATGTTAGATTGTCACTTGATACGGATTTTTCTGATTTAAGGCTGATAGCGGCAAGAGAATTGAAAACAGATTGGGATAATATTTCCAAAGCAACCCTTTACAGAAAATCTGTTGATGCGAGAAAAAAGGATAATGTTCATTTTTGTTGCTCTTTGTTAATATCTGTAAAAAATTTCGAAGATAAACTTATAAACAAAAATAAAAATGCAAGTTTTTATAAAAAAGAAGAATATGTGTGGAAAAAGGCTACGGTTATACCAAAACAAAGGCCAATAGTTATAGGCTTTGGCCCTGCGGGAATGTTTGCGGCACTACTGCTTGCTCGTGCAGGATTAAAACCTATTGTATTTGAACGGGGCGCCGATGTTGATACCAGAACCAAGGATGTTGAACAATTCTTTTCAGGCGGAGCTTTAAATGAAAACTCCAATGTTCAGTTTGGTGAAGGGGGAGCCGGTACTTTTTCCGATGGAAAGCTAAATACCGGTATTAAGGATGGAAGGTGCAGAACTGTGCTTGAAGCTTTCACTCAGTTTGGAGCCGATGAAAAAATCCTTGTCGATGCAAAACCTCATATTGGCACCGATATACTCAAAAAAATTGTAAAAAATATTCGCGAAGAAATTATATCTCTCGGCGGCGAGGTCAACTTTAATTCGTTGCTTAACGATTTTATAATTGAAGAGGGAAGACTAAAAAATATTATTGTGAACGGTGAGCTTGTGCCGTGCGATAGGCTTATTTTGGCAATAGGTCATTCAGCGAGAGATACCTTTAAAATGCTAAAAAATAAAAACATAGATATGATAAGAAAACCCTTTTCTATGGGGGTAAGAATAGAGCATCTTCAAGAGGATATAAATCGCTCCCTTTATGGTGATTTTGCAAATCATAAATCACTCGGTGCCGCTGATTATAAATTAGCGGTACATCTTGATAACGGAAGAGGAGTTTATACCTTTTGTATGTGTCCTGGCGGTGAGGTTGTTAATGCTTCAAGCGAAAACGGTTTTATTGCAGTAAACGGTATGAGCAACAGTAAGCGAGATGGCGTAAATGCAAACAGCGCAATACTTGTGAATGTTGAGCCTGATGACCTTGAGGGTGATGATATACTTGCAGGATGTGAGCTTCAAAGGCAAGTAGAAAAAGCTGCCTTCAAAAAAGGAAACGGCGCAGTCCCCATCGAAACGGTGGGAAGCTTTGTTTTCGGTGGGGAGCAAAAGCAGGGTAAGGTAAAACCCACAGTAAAGCCAGGTGTGGTTTTCTGCAAATTCGAAGATATTTTTCCTGCATTTATAACTGAAAGCCTAAAAGAAGGAATAGTTCTTTTCGATAAAAAGATAAATGGTTTTGCAGAAAATGATGCAATACTTACCGCCCCTGAAACGAGAAGCTCTTCTCCTATAAGAATTTTAAGAGGAGAAAACGGTCAAGCATTAAATCTTGAAGGCTTATTTCCTTGCGGAGAGGGAGCAGGTTATGCGGGAGGAATTATGTCTGCCGCAGTTGACGGTATAAAAATGGCTGAAAGCCTTATGGCTTCTTATGAGGTGGCAAAAATACCTTAAGGGTTGATAGTTGATTAAATAAATAATCGTACTCGTCAGGAGATTTTAATACGGGATTTTTACACCTTTTAAAAGGCAAGAAAATCCCGTATTTATTATTTTTTATATCTCTTAACAAAACACCGCCAATCACCTTCAAAATTTCATTTACAACTTTATTTATTTGAATGAAATTTGTTTTAATAAAAATGAAATTTTCCGCTATTTTTATGCTTATATTGTTAGCGTTAAAGCATTGGCATAAAATATAAACCATAGCGTTTCTGTTTATCTTTCCGTTGCCAATCCCGTTTACCGATATACTAACCCAGTGTGACCTTTTTAAGCATTCAGCCGATATGGCGCATGAAAGTCTGTCAAAAAAATAAAAAAGGTCGGTTTCGTAAAAACCCTTCTGACAAAATACTGTTTCAAATAAAATTATATTTCTTAAAAGCTTGAGCGTTTTATAGTCAATACCTTTTTTATAAATTCTTTTTTGAAGATATATTCGCAAAGAAGAAGCGTATCTTATATAAATATTAGGTGAAAATTGCATATATAAAATCAAAACCTCCCCGAATATTATGCCAATATATATAAAAAATAAAAAAATTGTTAAAAATTAAACAAAATCACTTGAAAATTAAATCGAAATAGGGTACAATAAGGAAAGTAAAAAATTAGGAGGTTTTTCCAATGGTTAAAGTTGCTATTAATGGTTTTGGCCGTATAGGCCGTCTGGCTTTCCGTCAGATGTTCGGCGCTGAGGGTTATGAGATTGTTGCTATTAACGATCTTACCAGCCCCGCAATGCTCGCTCACTTGCTTAAGTACGATTCTGCACAGGGCAGATATGCTCTTGCTGATACCGTAGTTGCAGGTGAAGATAACATCACTGTTGACGGTAAGACCATCAAAATCTATGCTGAAAAGAACGCTGCTGATCTTCCTTGGGGAGAAATCGGTGTTGACGTTGTTCTTGAGTGCACAGGTTTCTATTGCTCAAAAGAAAAGTCACAGGCTCACATTGATGCAGGTGCTAAGAAGGTTGTTATTTCTGCTCCCGCAGGTAAGGACCTTAAGACTATCGTTTACAGCGTAAATGAGGGTACTCTTACTGCTGACGATACCATCATTTCTGCTGCTTCCTGCACCACCAACTGCCTCGCTCCTATGGCTGATACTCTTAACAAGTATGCTCCCATCCAGAGCGGTATTATGACTACTGTTCACGCTTGGACAGGCGATCAGATGGTACTTGACGGTCCTCACAGAAAGGGTGACCTTCGTCGTGCACGTGCTGCTGCTTGCAACATCGTTCCTAACTCTACAGGTGCTGCAAAGGCTATCGGTCTTGTAATTCCTGAGCTTAACGGCAAGCTTATCGGTTCTGCACAGCGTGTTCCCGTTCCCACCGGTTCTACTACTATCCTTGTAGCAGTAGTTAAGGGCAAGGACATCACTGTTGAAGGTATTAACGCTGCAATGAAGGCCGCTTCCAGCGCTTCCTTCGGTTATACTGAAGAGCAGCTCGTATCTTCTGATATTATCGGCATCACCTATGGTTCTTTGTTTGACGCTACTCAGACAATGGTAACCAAGATTGATGATGATACCTATCAGGTACAGGTTGTTTCTTGGTATGATAACGAGAACAGCTACACCAGCCAGATGGTTCGTACTATTAAGTACTTTGCTGAAATCTAATTAAGATTTAAAATCAAACACCCGTTGGTTTCCAACGGGTGTTTTTTTAACAAGTTATTGTAGGTTCGATTTGTTTTCCTTCTAAAGCGTGCTCAATAGTTGGTATCAGCATTGAAAAATCGCAAACTAAAGAATTGTTTTTGCCAAACGGGTCATCTTGACGGTATGGAACAAAATAGATGTTTTTGGTATTATGCAAAAGACCTATATTTTTACCTGATGCTCCCAATGCATCATTTGAAGCAATACCTAAAACAACGGGTTTGTTGTTTCTTAAATGCGCTTTTACTGCCATTGTTACTGAGGTATCGGTAATACCTAATGCGATTTTTGTTACAGTATTACCTGTGCAGGGAGCTACTGCGATTATATCAAGAAGATTTTTAGGGCCTATTGGCTCTGCTGAGGGGATATCGTGTATAATTTTATGATTACACAATTCTTCTACTTTTGAAATTAATTCTCGCGACGTACCAAATCGAGTATCGGTAGTATAAACGATTTCTGACATTATAGGTATAATTTTTATATTATGTTTTGATAGTTTTTCTAATTGTTCAAGTGAGCTTTTTATGGTGCAAAAGGAACCGCAAAAAGCATATCCGACTGTTATATTTTCCATATTTATCTCCTTTGCCCATTTATTAGTTTTATTGCTGTTTCTGAGATGATTTTACCTGCTGTAGCAGGAGCAATTTTTCCAGGAAGACCTGGTAATTTTATTAAATTTACTTTCGGATAATTATCAATAAAGCATCCCTTTGTAGAAAGGTCGATCATTAAGGTTTCCTTTGAAAGCGCTGAACCATCAATTATGGGAACATCAATAGTATTGAAAACAATATCAAAATTGTTGATTTTTTCATTAACCTCATAGGTGGATATTTTGTTTATTTTTAGCGCATCAAGATAGGAAAAATCACGGTTATTTCTTGCGCTTACAGTGAGATTACAACCAAAAGATAATAAACGAGATGCTAAAATACGGGATACCTTACCAAAACCGATTATAAGAATATTAGAGTTCCAAAGTGTGAAATCTGTGTTTTCAATAGCACAGTGAATTGCACCTTCAGCAGTAGGAACAGCGCCTAATATTGCATAATCTTCAAGCTCTAAATAATTGATGAAATTTTTTTTTTAAGATTTAATCCACCGCTTAAAATTAACGTATCCTCACTAACTGTTTGAAGCAAAGAAATTGGTATTTTTCTTTGTGTTAACGGACAGTTGATATTTATGTTATCTCTCGTTGCAGGAACGGGCAATAACAATATATCCGCATCAGAAATATCGCCGTTATCATTTTCAATAAGCCCGAGAGTATCTGTTTTAAAGCCGTTTTTTTCTAAATCTTTTTTTGCGTAAAGCATACGCTTATCTCCGCCTACGATTAGAATTTTCATAACTATTACCTTTCAAAAAACAAATCAGATGCCTGATGTAATTCATTACATTTTATGGCATCTGATTCTATTTAGTTACGATAATTTTTCAAAAATTCAATAAGCGTTTCTTTCTTATTATAATTTGGGTTATCAATTACTGATTCAAGTAGAAAATTTAAGGCTTCGCCAACCTTTCTTTCAGTAAATCCAAGCTTTGTAACCTCATTTCCGCCTATAGCAAGCTGTGAAATCTTATATGGCTCTTTATTATTTAAAATTTCTTGGGTTATAAGGCGAACTTCTTCGGTGGGAATGTTTTTTATTACAGATAGATATTCGAGATATGAAATAAAAACATTATAATCAAAACGGGCTAAAATTCTCTTGATATCCGATTTTGATTTTGGCGGCGGGTTTGTTGTTAAATATTTCAAGGAAGCAATAGTATTCTTACTTGAATTGCTTAATTTGAGTTTTTTTGCAACATCACAAGCATCACAATCACAAAGCGAAAGAAGAGCAAAAAGCCTTAAATCAATATTTTTTGAAAGGTCTGAAATTTTATCGAGTTTTTCGGAAGAGGTAATACCTAAACATTCTAAACCACCCGAGTTTATAAACTGCTCTAAAGCTTTAAAGTTATCGCCAAGACAAGCTTTTTTAAGCTCGTCAGCAATTCGTTCTATGCTTACGTTTTTAATAAGAGGTAAACAGCCAAGCGCCG
This sequence comes from Acutalibacteraceae bacterium, assembly GCA_045605605.1. GTDB lineage: Bacteria > Bacillota > Clostridia > Oscillospirales > Acutalibacteraceae > UBA737. The sequence goes on from JAZUQH010000024.1 coordinate 86,656, forward strand.
CTTCATAGGTGTTTTTATCAATTTTAAAATTAAGTGTACAGGCAAAACGGAAAAGTCGCAATATTCTTAAGGCATCTTCCGTGAATCTTTTGTTTGCATCGCCTACTGCTTTTAAAATTTTGTTGTTTATATCTGAAATACCGCCGAAAAGATCGGTGAAACCGCTTTTTTCATTGTAGCAAATCGCATTAACTGTAAAATCTCTTCGTGATAGGTCTTCTTTAAGGTTAGTTACAAAGCTAACGCAATCAGGATGTCTGTTATCGGTGTATTCAGATTCTGTTCTATATGTGGTAACTTCAACAGTATTTTTATCCCATATAACAGTTACGGTACCGTGTTTTATACCGGTATCAGCGGTTCTATCAAAGAGCTCCTTTACCTGATTGGGTAAAGCGTTTGTAGTCACATCATAATCGTGGGGAGGAATACCCATGAGTATATCTCTCACACAGCCGCCAACCATATAGGCTTCATATCCGTTTATTTGGAGGGTATTGATAGTTTCAGTCACAAAAAAAGGAATTTTAAAGGTCATTTTAATCACTTCTCAATAAAAGGGTTTATTTTTTCTAAATTTTGTTATATAATATATTATATATAGTTACTTATTGACTAATGGAGTGTTATTATGAAGGAATTGCGTGAAGAAGATAAATTGCTTGAAGGTATCAAACATATTCATATGATAGGCATCGGCGGAAGCGGAATGTGCCCCTTAGCCGAAATACTTAATGCAAAGGGATATTTATTATCGGGCTCTGATAATAATGAAAGTGATCCGCTAAAAAGAGTAAGAAATATGGGCGCTACAGTTTATATGGGGCATAATGCCGAAAATATTAAAGGTGCAGAACTGATTGTTTATTCTGCCGCTATTTCAGAGGATAATCCTGAGCTTGTTGCCGCAAGGAAGCAGGGTATTCCCACTATGGAGCGTTCTCATCTTTTGGGCGCTCTTACAAGGCATTATGATGATGTTATTGGGGTTTGCGGAACCCACGGAAAAACCACTGTTACCTCTATGATAACACAAATTCTCATTTTAAACAAGAAAAATCCTAATGCAGTTATAGGCGGTAAGCTTCCCCTTATCAATTCAAACGGTATTACGGGAGATTCTGAGATACTTGTTTGCGAGGCTTGTGAGTTTGTTGATACATTTTTACAAATGAGCCCCGATGTATCGGTCCTTTTAAATGTTGATAACGACCATCTTGATTATTTTAAAACTATGGATAATCTTGTTGAGTCTTTCCGAAAATTTATCGATATGTCATCTCTTTGCTATGTTAACGGTGATGATGAGTTAGCTTTAAAGGCAGCAAAGGGAACGGGAGCTGAAATAGTTACCTTTGGTCTAAACAATAACAATGATTTTTACGCGGAAAATATAGTGAGCGGCAGATATGGTTTTTCATTTGATGTTGTTCATAAAGGTCAAAAGTGCGGTCATCTTGATATGCATATACCCGGTAGGCATAATATTTTAAACGGACTTGCTTCCTTTGCTGTTTGTTATGAAATGGGTGTCGAGTCTGAGAGTATAGCAGAAGCAATAAAGAGCTTTACGGGTGCAGGTAGAAGATTTGAGTTTTTGGGCGAATATAACGGATTTACTCTTGCTGATGACTATGCCCATCATCCAACAGAAATAAGCGCAACCCTTAAAGCCGCTAAGGAGCTTAATTATAAAAATGTTATCGCTGTTTTTCAGCCCTTTACTTTTTCTCGCACAGCGCTTTTAAAGGATGATTTTATTAAGGCTTTATCGGTTGCAGATAAGGTAATTTTAACTCCGATTATGGGCTCTCGTGAAGTTAATACCTATAATATTTATTCCGAAGACATTGCAAAAGAGCTTAAGGATGCAGTTGTTGTTGATGGATTTGAAAATATTGCGGATTTTATTATAAAAACTGCCGAAGCCGGAGATCTTGTTATAACAATGGGCGGCGGCGATATTTATAAGGCCGCTCATATCGTTCAGGAGAAGTTGGGTTAATGACAGAAAAACTTTATGAAATTGATTCCCATTTAAAAAAATTTGATGCTAATGTAATTTGGGCAGTTAAGGAAAAGGACGGATTTCTTTCTGTTCTTGACCGCACCGCTTTCTTTCCTGAAGGTGGGGGACAGGCATCGGACATTGGATATATCGGCGAAGTCTTTGTTGATTATGTTTTTATAGAAGATGATGTTATCTATCATCACACCAAAGAACCGATTCCTTTGGGTAAAGTAAGCTGTGAAATAGATTATAAACGGCGATTTGCATTTATGCAAAACCACTCGGGTGAGCATATAGTATCGGGAATTATCAATAAAAAATATGGATTTGATAATGTTGGATTCCATTTGGGAGAAGATTTTGTCACTCTTGATTTTAACGGTATCTTAAATCGCGAACAGCTTGATGAAATAGAATATTTGGCTAATCAAAAGATTTGGGAGAACGTTAAATTTAAAGCCTATTACCCCTCAAAAACCGAGCTTGATGTTCTTTCTTATCGCAGTAAAAAGGATATAGATGGGGATATCAGAATAGTTGAGATAGAAAATACCGATATTTGCGCTTGTTGCGCTCCTCACGTAAAGGAGGCGGCAGAAATCGGTATAATTAAACTTCTTGACTTTGAAAAGCTTCGTGGCGGAATTAGAATCTATATGAAGTGCGGCGAATTTGCTCTTAATGACTATAGGAACAGATATGAGAATTCCCTTAAGATTTCTTCACTTCTCGCTTCAAAGCAGGAGGAAATTGCGGATGCAGTCTTAAAGCTTTTGGAAAAAGCAGAAACTGAAAAACAAAGGATAAATATACTTAACAAAAAACTTATCGGTTTTTTAATAAACGGATTTGATTCCAATAAAAATGCAATAATCGCTGAGGATTTTGAAGTAAAAGAGCTGCAAATGCTTGTAGATGGTTTACATAAAACCTACAAAGGTATCCGCGCCGCTTTTTCAGAAAAGGAAGATGGCTTTGCCTTTGCTATATGCGGTGAGGAAAAAGAGCTTGATTCATTTTTTAGAGAATTAAAACAAAAAATCAATATCCGTGGCGGAGGTAGAAACGGAATGGTGCAGGGGACTGCCCTTTGCACTTATAGCGAGTTAAAAGAATTATTTATATTTTAGGTGATTTTATGGATTGGACAGAAATTAAAGCCACTGTGCCTTCGGCTCAGGTTGACGAGGCGGCAGCTATTGCTAATATGACGGTGCCATACGGCATTTACATTGAGGATTATTCAAATCTTGAGCAGGATGCTTTGGAGATTGCGCATATTGACCTTATTGATGAGGACCTTGTAAATAAGGATAGAACGAAATCAATTATTCATCTATATATTGCAGATAGCGATAATGCGGTTGAGGTGCTTTCCTTCTTAAAGGAACGTATGACCGCAGCAGGTATCGATTTTGACCTAGGCAGCGAAATTGTTGATGATACAGATTGGAACGAAAATTGGAAAAAGTATTTTAAAGCCTTTGAAATTGGCGATAAATTAGCCGTTTGTCCAAGTTGGGAAGAATATGATAATAAGGACAATAGAACTGTTATAAATCTCGACCCTGGAGCCGCATTCGGTACAGGTACCCACGCTACTACCTCTCTTTGTCTTGAAATACTTGAAAACAAAATCAAGGATACGACTACGGTTCTCGATGTTGGAACGGGAAGCGGAATTCTTGCTATTGCATCAATGCTTTTAGGTGCGAAGTCTGCTATAGGTGTAGATATTGATGCGCTCTCTGTTAAGACGGCAAATGAAAACGCTAAGCGTAATGGCGTAAGCGATGGAACTGAATTTATAGTTGGTGACCTTGCAGATAAAATAAGCGGTAAATATGATATCGTTTGCGCAAATATCGTTGCAGATGTTATTATTAGACTTTTTGATAATGTTGCTGATTTTATGAAGGAGGACGGTATCCTCATAATTTCGGGTATTATTGATATACGTGCCGCAGAGGTTGAAAAGGCGGCGTTTAATCACGGCTTTAAGATTTTAGAAAATCTTACCCGTGAAGAATGGCACGCTTACGTGCTTGTTAAATAATTTTTCGGAGGAAAATCGATGCTTGAATTTGAACAGTTAAGACTTCGTCTTACTGCAAAGGAAGATGAGATAAAAGGACTTCGTGATGCCATAGGCTACGATAGACTTAAAAGGGAAATTGAGGAGCTTGAGCTTAAAGCCGCTGCACCAGGATTCTGGGACGACCTTGAGGGCTCTCAGGCTGTTTTACAAAAAACGGGCAAGCTTAAAAACAAGGTGGAAAGCTATGATAAGTTATCCTCTTCCTATGAAGATTTGCTTGTGCTGATAGATATGGGCGATGAGGAAGAGGATTTATCCTTAATTTCCGAAATAACCGTTTCTGTAGAGGAACTTGAAAAAGAATTAGCAACCTTAACCCTTAGTACTCTTCTTACAGGCGAATACGATGTAAACAATGCCATTTTAACCTTCCATGCGGGTGCGGGCGGTACTGAGGCTATGGATTGGGTTTCTATGCTTGTGCGTATGTTTACCCGTTGGGGAGAGCGTCACGGCTTTAACGTTAAGGTGCTTGACTTTCTTGACGGTGATGAAGCAGGTCTAAAAAACGCTACAATGCTTATTGAAGGCGAAAATGCCTACGGATATCTTAAGAGCGAATCGGGTGTTCATCGACTCGTTCGAGTTTCGCCCTTTGATGCTTCAGGCAGAAGACACACATCTTTTGCTTCTATTGAAGTAATGCCTGAAATCAGTGACGATATCGATATAGAAATAAGGGAAGAAGATATAAAAATGGATGTTTTCCGCTCCTCAGGTGCAGGCGGTCAGCATATCAATAAAACCTCATCAGCAGTCAGACTTACTCATATCCCTACGGGCATAGTTGTTGCTTGTCAGAATGAACGAAGTCAGTTCCAAAACAGAGATCAGGCTATGAAGATGCTTAAATCTAAGCTTTTAGAGATAAAAGAACGAGAGCATCTTGAGAAAATCGAGGATATTAAGGGCGTTCAGAAGGAGATTGCTTGGGGTTCACAAATTAGGTCGTATGTATTTATGCCTTATACCCTTGCAAAAGACCATAGAACAGGCTTTGAATCGGGCAACATCAATGCTGTAATGGATGGAGATTTAGATGGTTTTATTAACGCTTATTTAAAGGCTTCATCTAACGGCGAGATATAGAAGCATATGATAAAGCTGTATAAAATTAGCGTCGATGATATTGAGGATTTTTCTATTATTGATTCTTTTCCAAAAAATATAAAGAAGAGAATTGAAGTTAAGAAAAATCCTTTATCCCGTAAGCAAAGTATGGCAGGCTATTATCTTTTAATGAAAGGCGCAAAGGAGCTTTTTGGTATTGAAAATCTTGATGTGAATTTCAATGAAAACGGTAAGCCCACAACCAATTCTTTCTTTTTTAGCATTTCTCACAGTGAGAGGTTAGTAGCTTGCGCTTTTTCGGATAAGCCTATTGGTTTAGATATTCAGAATATTCGTAATATCGCGATAAATGACCATATTCCTCTTTTTACGAATGAAGATATTAACTATATTAATTCTTGTAAAAGTGGGCAAATCGACCGTTTTTTCGAGATTTTTACTAAAAAAGAAGCACTAGTAAAATTATATGGCGCAAAGCTTGCAGATTGTAATACATTAAGTACAAAAAATATTTCGTTTAACTTTATTAAAGAAGATAATT